>CAWHOL010000001.1:0-168528 GCA_963830965.1 uncultured Verrucomicrobiae bacterium
TCTTGTTATGTACGTCTGCTTCGTTCAGAGAGTACGTATTGCTGATGATCGATGCGACCCGCGACGGAAAACCCGCCGGCACCATCACCGAGCTGCAGCCCGATTGCGTTGCGGACCTCCCACGCGGCCTTTCGGCCCATGATTTCGGGCTTCGGGACCTGTTTGCGGCTGCGGCGCTCCTGGGGCAGTTCCCGGAGATCCACCTGTTCACGGTTTCCGTGGAGACGGTCCAGCCGATGTGCCTGGAGCTGTCGCCCTCCGTGGAGGCGGCGGTTCCGGCGGTGGTTCACGGGGTGCAAAGCCTGGCCTACCGGCTAGCCGTCGGGAGCCAGGCGCGAGCCTAGGGCCGTCGCCGGCCGTTTCACAGTCGCTCACTCGCGACGCGGCGTGCGCGAACGTCCGCACCACGCAATGGGGAGCCCTAGCCGACCGCCTCTGCGGCGGCTTTCGCCGGCCTTTGCTTCAACTCCTTGACCTTGCTGCCGAACGTGGCCGGAGGGTTTGGGTTGCGGTAAAAGACGCCCGTGTGGAGCGAGTCGCCGTCTTCCCGCGCGATCTTGATCGCACGCTCCAGATCACTGGAATCGTGCCCCATTGAGGAGAGCTTCCGCATCTTCGCCTTCTGAAGGAGGACCTGCATCTCGAGGTCGCCGCAACCCAGGCACGGCGATTTTACGTTGATGAACGCGAATCCCGGGTAACGGATCCCGTCCTCGATCATCTTGGCGAGCCCGTCGAGGTCGGCCGTGAGTCCCTGGGCGACGAAATTGGCCCCGTACGTCAGCGCGAAGAGGATTGGGTTTTCCAGCGCCTCTAGAGCGCCTCTCTGCAGTTCCCCGCCCCTCGCGGCAGGGTCCGTCGCCGCGAATTGGCCGTCGGTCTTTCCGTTGCCCCCGCTGTCCACCACCAGGTAGGTGAGGTCCGGATTTCGGCGGATCGCGTGGGGCAGATATCCGCCGCCGATCGAGGCTCCGTCCGCATCACCTCCGACGACAAGGACCAGGAGTTCGGGCCGGGCAATCTTGATGCCCTGGGCGATCGGCAGTGCCCGGCCCTGAAGGGAATTGAATCCGTACGCCGCAGAGTACCCGGGAATCTGCCCCGAGCAGCCGATGCCCGAGACAAATGCGATCTCATGCGCCGGACGGCCGACAGCGCCAACCGCCCGGAAGAGTGCGGTCATCACGCCAAAGTCCCCGCAGCCCGCGCACCAGGTGGGCTTCAGCTCGCCGCGGTAGGCTCTCGCGGGGCAGTGGCCCGACTTCGGTCCGCCCCGATGCTCTGAATCTGTGGAGATCATAGGACGTTCAGGAGGTCGCAGTAGTGGGACTTGAAGCTGTCGTTGGCAGGTTGCTCCATGGCGCGTATCAGCTGCACGATCTCAAGCGGCGAGATCCGGTTGGATGCACTCTTCGATACCGAAGTGAATTCGCGCGGGACGTTCATCCACATTCTCAGGATCTTGTGGAGCTGGCCCTGGTGGGATTGCTCAACCACGACGCAGCGACGCAGGGACTTGAAAAAGTCGGCATATACCGCATCCGCGACCGGATAGAGGAGCTTCGGGACCAGGATCTTCACTTTGACGCCCTGTGAAAGCGCGGTTCGGGCGGCCTCAAGGGCGATCCCGGCAACGTTTCCCCAGCTTATCAGCCCTATTTGGGCGTCGGGGTCCCCCTCCGACACGAAAAGGTCGCGTGCGTTCCTTTAGCGGATCGAGCTTGCTCAGGCGCTTGCGATTCATCCGTGCGTGGATTTCCCCGTTCAGCGTGGGCGTACCCCTCTCGTCGTGCTCGAAACCGGCCGCCAGGTAATTGCCTCCCTTGACCCCGGGGTGGCTGATCGGGCTGATCCCGGACTCGTTTGCCTCAAAGCGCACATAGTCCTTTAGCTCGGCCCGCGTGGGTTCCAGGCGATCAACGACGTCAAAACGGTCTGGGTCGATGGGCTCGATGATCGCCTTGGTTTGGGCGATCTCCTGGTCCGAGAGCACGACGACGGGGGTCTGATAATGCTCCGCGATGTTGAACGCCTCGACCGTCACATCGAATGAATCGGCGGCGCTGGTGGGGGCGAGGATGGGCCGGACGGTGTCCCCGTGCGACGAGAATGCCGCCGCAAAGAGGTCGGCCTGCTCCTGCCTCGTGGGCATTCCCGTAGCGGGACCGCCCCGCTGGACGTTGAGGCAGACGAGAGGTAGCTCCGCGACACTGGCCAGTCCCAGCACCTCCGTCTGCAGGGAGAATCCCGGACCTGACGTGGCCGTCATGGATTTGATGCCTGCGTAGGAGGCGCCGAGCGCCGCCGCCGCGCCGGCCGTCGCGTCCTCGGCCTCGAGGAACGACCCGCCGTAGCTGCCGATTTCGCGCTGCAGGTAAAGCATGGCCTCGGTGGCGGGCGTGATCGGATGGCCGCTGAAGAATTTGCAGCCGGAAAATAAGGCCGCGCGCGCACACATTTCATTGCCGTCGGCGACCCGTCTTTCGCCTGCGGGCGCAGCCAAGGGGTCGAGCTTCAAATCGCGGGGCAAGGGGTTGTTCTCGGCGTAGGTGGCGCCCAGCGAGAACGCGCGCTGTTTGCCTTTCAGGGCTGCGGCGCCCAACCCGGGAAACCTTGAAGCGATGCCTCCGCTGACCCGCTTTACGGACAATCCGAGCCACACGGAGAGCATGCCTAGAACGATCTCCACTCTTGCATCCTGGACGCCCGATGATTTCTCGGCCAGCTCCTCAAACGGCGCCGGCACCGCGGCGGCAGGCTTCACCTCCCAGAACGGCCCTGTTGCGGGCGGGTTCCCGGCCCGCTCCTCGTGGATCACAACCGTCCCGGCCGTGATCGGCAGTTCGCCCGCGAGACTCCTGTAGGCGTCCCAGTTGTGCACCAAAACGAGGTCGGGCGCTCCTCCGGGATTCAACACGGCGGTTGTGGCCGCCCTGAGTCGGCAGGACGACTCGCCCCCCATGGGTCTCGCCCCGTTTCGCGTGCTCAGGAGGCCGAAATATCCCTCGCGGGCAAGCGCGCCGATCAGCGATTGCCCGGTGGCTCTTATGCCGCCACCCTCTGCACCGACCAGGCCTATGACCAGTCCTTGCATGAGGCTAGGCCCCATCCTTGCCGATGGAATCGGTGGCGCAGCCGGAGAGGGCCTCCTCCACCTGAGCGATCTCGTCAGGGGAAACGGGCTGGCGCACGACGAAGGACAGGCTCGTGTCGGCGTTGCGTGAGAAGAACTCCGGGGCGGTGACGCGGCACTGGTCACAGTCGATGCAGCTTGCATCGACGTAGTATCGGCCTGGGACGTTTTCGGGAAGTCTATCGCTTAAGGTAGCCATGGTGCCCATACGTTATTGCATCGGCCGCAGCCATTCTGCGCATACACACGATTAATTTGCGCATTTATTGGCATTCACTCCCGCCCGCCTCCGTGAAGCGGCTCGGACACCGCCTGCGCCCGCTACCACGACACGGCCAAGCGGGCTTTATCGCCGGCCCCAAGGAATGTGTTTTCGCGGGCCGCCCCGATCGCCAAAGTCAGTCGAAACGGGTCGCCGCTCCCTGAATCCTGCAGATTAATCTTCTGCAATTTGGTTGGACCACGGCCGCGCGTCTTCTATGACAATTAATGATTAGCATGTGGCAAAAAGCAATAAGCACAGAGCCTTGGTTTCGGTAATGCTTGGGTCTGCCGACCATGCGCGCTCACCCCTATGCTTTCCTTGGGCTATACCTCGCATTTGCAATTGCGTTGCCTTTGGTCATGCTCGCTGCCGTTCGCCTCTGGTTTCGCTTTTTTCAGCCGCTTAAGCCCAACGCCGAGAAGAATAGCATCTATGAATGCGGTGTCGTCCCCACCGGCGATTCATGGATCCAGTTTAGGGCGCATTATTACCTGTATGCCATACTGTTCCTGATTTTCGACGTCGAGATCCTGTTTCTCCTCCCGTGCGCAGTCACTTTCACCACGCTTCCCGCGGGGGCCCTGTTCGCGGTGCTTGTTTTCATCCTCTTGCTGGCCGAGGGCCTAGTCTGGGCCTGGCAGCGGGGACACCTTGAATGGCGATGAGCGCGGCGCCAGAAATCACCGACGAAGAGCGCGCCGAATTGCGCCGACACGGCATTCTCCTGACCAGCGTGGAGGAGCTTTACAATTGGGGGCGCAGCAACTCGGTGTGGCCGCTCCAGTTCGGTCTGGCCTGCTGCGCAATCGAGATGATCGCCGCATCCATGGCGCGCTTCGACATCGCGCGCTTCGGTTCGGAGGTATTTCGCCCCTCGCCACGCCAGGCTGACCTGCTCATCGTCTCCGGCACGGTCACCAAGAAAATGGCGCCGCAGGTCGTCCGGCTCTGGAACCAGATGGCCGAGCCGAAGTACTGCATCGCCATGGGTGCCTGCGCCATCTCCGGGGGGCCCTTCAAGAGGGGCTACAACGTTCTTAAGGGCATCGACCGTTTCGTGCCCGTCGACATCTACATACCCGGATGCCCGCCGCGTCCCGAGGCCCTTCTCCACGGCCTGATCGAGCTCCAGAAGAAAATCCGCGGGCAGAAGATCTCCGGCCCCGATGCGCCGCGGCACCTCCGGTCCGACATCAACTGTGATTTTCCCGTACCCGAATTTGGCGAGCATGACCTCGTGCCGCCAAAGAACCCCGCCGTCTGGCAGCCGCCGGAGGCTGTGCGGAAGGGCTGACTCGCTCGGCCAATAGCACGATGGAATCCCTCGAACAACTTTGTTGTCGACTCCTCGCCCGGTTCCCCGGCGCCCAGGTCAGCGTCGTCCCGAACCCGGGGGCGGCGGCCCAGCATTCCGTACTCTTGGACCCCGCTCACGCCAGGGCGATTGCTGAGTTCCTCCGCGATGACGAGGCGCTTGCTCTGGATTTTTGCTCGAATGTCACGGGCGTTGACTGGCCCGATAAGACGGTTGTCGAGGTGACGAAGACGTCCGTGCCCGATCCTGCCGGCGGCCCCGCCAAGGTCACCGAGCAAAAGAAAGAGCGGCTTGAGCCGGGCTATCTTGAGGTTGTCTACCACCTCTATTCGGTGAAGCTCAGGCACGGCCCGCTCGTTGTCCGCATGCGCACGGAGAACCGCACCGACCGGGTTTCGCTTCCGTCGCTCACCCCGGTATGGCGCGCCGCCGAATTCCAGGAGCGCGAGGTCTTCGACCTTTACGGGGTTGTCTTCCAGGGGCACCCCGACCTTCGCCGGATCCTCATGTGGGATGGATTCAAGGATCACCCGATGAGGAAGGACTACGTGGAGCCGGAGGATAACGAATGGGAGCCCACCCCGCACGGCGACCTCCTTGCAAAGGTGAAGCTGCAGCAAGCAGCCCCGGCCGCCGCCGCCCCCTCGGGCGCGGCAGGAGGGACCAAATCTTGAGCTCAATCGGCGAATCCCCGCTGCTGCCGGCCGGCGGAGCCCATGTCCGCGCGGTGACCGATGAGTTTCACGGGGATCTGCTCGAGGTATCCATGGGGCCCCATCACCCCTCGACGCACGGCGTCTTCCGCATGATGGTCACGCTCGACGGCGAGAGGATCGTGAGGCTGAAGCCGGTTTTCGGCTACCTTCACCGCAACCACGAGAAGATCGGGGAGAGCACGACCTATCTCTCGTCGATGCCCTATACCGACCGGCTGGACTACCTCAATTCGATGACGAACAACTGGGCCTACGCCCTCGCCGTCGAGAAGCTCGCAGGGGTGCCGGTTCCCGAGCGGGCCGAATTCCTTCGCATCATCCTGGCCGAACTGACGCGGCTGCAGAACCACATCTGCCTGGCCGGCTTTCTCCTGCAGGATTCAGGCGCAAGCGGCACGCCGCTCATGTACGCCTTCCGCGAGCGGGAGAAGATTCTTGGACTGTTCGAGTCGCTGAGCGGCTCGCGGATGATGTGCAACTATCAGCGATTCGGCGGCTGCCGCGTCGACGCACCGCCCGATTGGCTCGCCCGCGCCCGAGACCTCGTGAACGGGTTTGGGGCCTTCCTCGACGAGTTCGAGGAGCTCGTGACCGGCAACGAGATCCTCATGGCGCGCACCCAGGGGATCGGCGTACTCACGGCGCCCGCGGCGGTGGGCGCCGGCATCACCGGCCCGATGCTCCGCGCCGCCGGGGTCGGCTACGACATCCGCAAGGTCGACGGCTACGGCCTCTATCCGCGCTTCAGCTTCCGGGTCCCGGTCGGGGCCCACGGCGACACGTACGACCGCTACATGATCCGCATCCTCGAAATGCGCGAATCGATTTCGATCCTCCAACAGGCCCTCAAAGACATCCCCGAGGGCCCGGTCATGGATCCGAAGGCGAAGATCCGCGGCTTCCGCCCGAAGCCGGGCGAGGCCTATGGCCGCATCGAAGGCCCGAAGGGGGAGATTGGATTCTATCTCATAAGCGACGGCACGCCGAACCCCTACCGGTACCGCGTTCGCCCACCCTCCTTCATAAACCTCACCGTGCTCGAGGACCTGTGCCTCGGCCACACCGTCGCCGACTCCGTCGTGATCCTCGGCAGCATCGACATCGTCCTCGGGGAGGTCGACCGGTGAGCGCGCGCGCCTCCCAGGGGCATGCGCCCAACAAACCCCCGCGGCGATCGCCGGCGGCGCGAAAAACCTGACCCATGCTCGGCACCGGATTACTCAAAGGCCTGGCCGTCACCGCGCGAAATCTCGTGGGGTCTTTTCATGACGATGCGCGCTACACGACGGTGGAGTATCCCGAGGTCAAGGCCGCTCTTCCGGAAGCCTTCCGCAACTTCCCGTTCCTCGTCTCGGAGAACGCAGACGACCCCATGGGCACGCTGCGCTGCGTCGCCTGCCAGATCTGCGAAAAGGAATGCCCTCCGCAGTGCATCTACATTGAGAAGAGCAAGGACAAGAAGCCGGACGCCAACGGCAAGCTCCAGATCTATCCGGCGGTGTTCGCCATCGACACCTCGGTCTGCATGAATTGCCAGATCTGCGTCGAGGTCTGCCCGTTTGACGCAATCAAGATGGATCATGTCTTTGAAATCGCCACCGGCGACCGGTTCCTGGAGCTCCTGCTCAACCGCGAGCAGCTGGCAAAGCCAAACAGCTATTTCCATTCGATACGCCCGAACGAGGCCGCCGAGGTGGACGCCCGTCTCGCCGCCGACCGCAAGGCCGCTGAGGAGAAGGCGAAGGCCGCCGCCCTTGCGAAGGCTGCCGCAAAGCCTGCGCCCCCTGCCGGCGCACCCGGGGCGCCAAAACCCCCAGGGGAGCCCAAGCCGCCAACCGCATGAACGGCGCCACCCCAATTCCGGATCGGCTTCTCGAGAGAGCGCCCCAGATGCTTAGGGACGCCCTTACGGGCTTTCTGCCCGAGCCGTGGCGCTGGCTTGTCAACGCCGTCATCGCGATGGTGCTCATCCTGGCCGTCTTCGGCCTGCTATTCGCGGCCCTGACCCTCGCCGAGCGGAAGATCCTTGGCCGGGTGCAGAACCGCCCCGGGCCGAACCGGACGGGGCCCTTGGGCCTGCTTCAGCCGATTGCCGACGGGATCAAGACGCTGACGAAGGAGGATATTGTCCCGCGCGACGCCGACCATCTGCTCCATTTCCTCGCTCCGGTCATCCTGCTGGCGTCGGCCATCCTGGCGTTCGCCGTCATCCCCTACGGGCGCCATCTCGTGGCGGTGGACATGGATGCCTCAATCCTATATTTCTTCGCGGTTGGAGCGACGACGGAACTGGCGATTTTCATGGCGGGCTGGTCGAGCCACAACAAATACTCGCTCCTCGCGGCGATGCGCGCCCTGGCGCAGCTCATCAGCTACGAGCTCCCTCTGTTGCTCTCCTGGCTGCCAGTCGTGATGCTCTCCGGCACGCTGTCGGCCACCGGAGTCGTCGCCGCCCAAGGGAGCTGGAAGGCGGGGTGGTTCCCCTCCTGGAACGTTTTCACCCCCTGGGGCTTTGCAGGGTTCGTTATCTTCATGGTTGCGGCCCTCGCGGAGTCCAACCGGTCGCCCTTCGACCTGCCGGAAGCCGAGAGCGAGCTCATCGCGGGGCACCTCACCGAATACAGCGGATGCAAGTATGTGCTCTTTTTCATGGCGGAGTACTTCGGGATGACGGCATTGAGCGGGATGGCCGTCACCCTGTTTCTCGGCGGCTGGCAGGCGCCGCTGCCGAGCCTCGAATTTATCCCTTCCTACGCCTGGTTTGGCGTGAAGCTGATCGCCCTCCTGCTCGGATTCATCTGGATACGCGCCACGTTTCCGCGGCTTCGGATCGACCAGCTCACCCGCTTTGCCTGGAAATTCCTGGTGCCCCTTGCGTTGGTGAACCTCGGCACCGCCGCATTCTGGTCCCTGAGCGCGGCCTGGCCGGGACCCCTCCAGCTTGTGCGGCTTGCCGTCGCCGTCCTTCTCGTCGCGGGCCCCTTTGTCCTTTTGGGCAGGCGGCTTAGCGCGGGACTGGCCCCCCGCACGTACGCCTACGCCCCATGATGACCGCGCTCCTCATCCTCATCTCCCTCGCGACTCTGACGGCAGCGGCCGCAGCCATGTCGCTGCGAAATCTCATACACAGCGTCCTGTTGCTGATTGGGAGCTGGCTCGGCGTCGCGGCGTTCTACCTGTGGGCCGGGGCCGAATTCGTGGCTTTTGCTCAGCTCCTAGTCTATGTGGGCGCGGTCTCGATGGTCGTCCTTTTCGCGGTTCTGCTGACGCGCCGCTCGAGGACCGATGTCGCCGTTGCGCCCGACTCGCTCGGCCGCGCGTTCTGGGCCGTGCTCGCCGCCGCTGCGGTGCTCTGCGTCCTCGCCTACGGGGTCCTTAAGACCAACCTGCCGACAGGCGCGGCGCCGTCGGCCAAGGTGACGGTGCGCGACCTTGGAAACCTCCTCATGGGCCCGCATGCTGCGGCGCTTGTCGTGATCGGACTGATCCTCACGGTGGCGATGCTCGGAGGGGTCGTGATCGCCGCAACCGACGCGCCTAGCAGGAAGGAGGACGCGCCATGAGCGGGGGCCCCCTCCAACTCTGCCTCCTGTTCTCGAGCGTCCTTTTTTGCATCGGATTGGCGGGCGCGCTCTCGCGCAGCAACACGATCCTCGTCCTCTTGGGAATCGAGCTGATGCTCAACGCCGCCAACCTGAACTTTGTCGCGTTCTGGCGCTTTGGGCCCGCTCCCGCAGCGGCCTCCGGAGTCCTTTTCGTCGCCTTTGCGGTGGCCGTGGCAGCCGCGGAGGCTGCGGTTGGACTCGCCCTCGTGATATCTATCTATCGGCACCAAAATAACATACGGCTCCAGGAGGCCAGGCGCCTAAAAGGCTGATCCCGCCCCGACCTCAACTCGAATGAGCCTCCCGGTCCAGCTTCTCTGGCTAATTCCCGCGCTGCCGCTGCTCGCGGCGGCCGTCGCTGCGCTGACCCCCAGGCGCGGGGGTGCTTTTGCGTCGGGCGTCGCCATTCTTGCGATCGCGGGATCGTTTCTCCTCTCCTGCCTCGCCCTTCGCGCGGCACTTGCGTCGCCGTCGACGCACCAGGTCTGCAACTTCTGCTGGTTCGAATTTGGCAACGAAGGGGTCCGCCTCGGCTGGCTCCTCGATCCCCTGAACGCGATCATGTGCGTCATGGTGAGCTTTGTGAGCACGCTCATCTTCATTTTCAGCCTCGGCTACATGAAGGGAGGATCCGGGATTCAAGCAGTTCTTCTGCTTCCTTAGCCTGTTTGCCGCGGCGATGCTTGGAATCGTTGTCGCAAATAGCCTTCTGCTCCTCTTCGTCTCATGGGAGCTGGTCGGCCTCTCCTCATACCTCCTCATTGGCTTCTGGTTTCACAAGCCCGCCGCGGCCGCCGCGGCGAAAAAGGCGTTCATCGTGACCAGGATCGGCGACCTGGGCTTCTTCCTCGGCATCCTCTGGCTAAGCAACGCCGCGGGCACCCTTCTCTTCTTCGACGGCGGCCACGGCATTCTGGAGGGCGCGGCGCTCGGAGGGTTGGCGGCTCACGCCACGATCGGGGGCCTCGCGGTCTCGACCGCCATAGGCCTCCTCATCTTCATGGGTGCCGTTGGAAAATCCGGGCAGTTTCCGCTGCACGTCTGGCTGCCCGACGCGATGGAGGGCCCCACCCCCGTTTCCGCGCTCATCCATGCGGCCACCATGGTGGCCGCCGGTGTCTTCCTGATCGCCCGAGTCTATCCGCTCATGACCGCGGACCAGGCGATCGCCGGGTCCGGCATCCATGCGCTTACCGTCGTCGCATTCATAGGCGCGATCACGGCGCTCCTCGGCGCGTGCATTGCGGTCGGCCAGAACGACATCAAGCGCGTCCTGGCCTTTTCCACGGTCTCGCAGCTCGGCTACATGATGATTGCGCTCGGCGTCGGTTCGTGGGTGGCGGCTATTTTCCATCTGCTCACGCACGCGTTCTTCAAGGCCCTGCTGTTCCTGGGCGCGGGCTCGGTCATTCATGCGGCCCACCATGAGCAGGATATGCGAAGCCTTGGCGGCCTCGGCAAACGGATGCGGGTGACCTTTGCCACGTTTGCGGTCGGCATGATGGCGCTGTCCGGCGTCCCGTTCCTCTTCTCCGGATATTGGAGCAAGGAGGCGATTCTCCATGCGGCGCACGAATGGGACGTTTCCAGCCTTCCGCTTCTGATGGGCCTCGCGGCCGTGGTGCTAACCGCGTTCTACATGATGCGGCTTGTCGCCGAGGTCTTCTTGGGCCGGCCCCGCTCGCCGAGCGCCGAGCATGCCCACGAGAGCCCCGGCACCATGACGGTTCCGCTAGCGGTCCTCGCCCTATGCGCCGTCGGCGTGGGGTTCCTCGGCACTCCGGCGTGGCCCTGGCTGCAATCGGCGCTCGCGGGTGCGCCCGTCGAGGCGCATTCACTCCTGGAGGGAGGGGGCCTCACCCTTCTCTCCATTGTTCTGGTCGCGACGGGGCTGGGCTGCGGCTGGGCGCTTTATGCCCGTAGGCTGCGGGCCACCCAGGAGGCTCCCGACCCGCTCGCGGCGGCGTTTCCGGCGGTGTTCGCCTTCCTCGGCGCGCGCATGAAGTTTGACGAGCTCTACGCGGCCACGGCCGGCAGGCTCAATACCGGGTTCGCGACGTTCTCCGAGTGGATGGAACGGAGGGTCTGGGGGGGACGGTGGACGTTCTCGCCCAGTTCGGGGAATTGGCCGGCAAGTTTAACCGCGAGGCTGACGAGGATGGGCTAAACACGGGCTTTGATGCGACGAGCGACGAGCTCCGCGGCGTGGGAAGGCGCTATTCGCGCGCGCAGTCCGGCGAGGCGCACGGCTATCTGCGCGTTCTCGCGATCGGCTTCGTGCTTCTGGCGATCGCCTCCTTGTTGGGAGGGAGCCGATGAAGGCGGCGCCTCATCTTCGGAGTGTCGGCCGTACCAAAGGAGGCCTCGCATGAGCGCGCTTCCCACCCTCTCCCTGATCGTCTTTCTGCCTTGGGCGGGCGCGCTCCTTCTCGCCCTGATGCCAAGACTTGGGGCCCGCGGGAGCCGGGCGACGGCGCTGGCCTTCAGCCTGTCGACCTTGGCGCTGTCCGCCGTCGTGCTCGGATCATTCAATCCGGCGACGGCCGGCTATCAGCTTGCGGAGCTCCACGATTGGATCCCATCGCTGAATGTCCATTTCAGCCTCGGGCTCGACGGGCTCAGCCTGATCCTTGTGCTGCTTACCGCTATCATCGGACCGGCGGGGTTATTGGCGTCTTGGCGGCAGGAACGGGACCCGCGTCTCATGGGGATATTCTTCCTTGTCCTCCAGGGCTCCGCACTGGGCGTCTTCCTGGCCCTCGACTTTGTCCCCTGGTTCATGTTCTGGGAGCTCAGCCTCGTCCCGGCCTATTTCCTGATCAAACTCTGGGGCGGGCCGGGCGCCCCGAGGGCCGCCTATCAGTTCGTGGTCTACACGATTGGGGGCAGCGCGTTCATGCTCATGGGTTTCGCGGCCATCTTTCTGACGACGGGGACGCTCGATTTCCCGGAGCTTTCGAGGCTTGCGGCCGATGGAACATTGGCATCAAAGCTAGCGACCCTCGGCGGATTCTGGCCCCATGCGGTGTTTCTCGGCGTCTTCCTGGGCCTCGCCGTAAAGGTGCCGCTCTTCCCGTTCCACTCGTGGCTGCCGTCGGCCTATGCCGAGGCGCCCGTCGGGGCCTCGATGTTTCTGACGGGTGTTATGTCGAAAATGGGCGTCTATGGATTCCTTAGAATCCTTTGGCCCCTGTTCCCGGCGCCGCTCCACGCCGCTTCGCCGTGTCTGATTTGGCTGGCCGTTGCCGGGGTCGTGTTCGGGGCCTTTGCCGCGATGAAGCAATCCGATCTCAAGCGGATGGTGGCGTATTCCTCGATAAACCACGTGAGTTACTGCCTGCTCGCGCTATTCGCGGTGAGCCTGGTTACGAGGCCCGGCGGCTCCGCGGCGACTTCGGCGCTCGCGGGGGCGCTGCTTCAGATGTTCAACCACGGGGTTTCGGCGGCGGCTCTTTTCTTTTGCGTCGGCGTCCTCGAATCGCGCTCGGGGGGACGCAGGGGCCTCGGTGACTTCGGTGGCGTCCGCACGGCTGCGCCGATTTTTGCGGGCTTTTGCGGCATCTCGCTGTTCTCCTCCCTCGGGCTTCCCGGGCTGAATGGATTTGTCGGTGAATTCCTGATCTTCCGCGGCGTGTGGGGCCTTGCGCCATGGTGCACCGCGGTCGCCTGTCTCGGCTTGTTCGCAACGGCGTTCTTCCTCCTCACCTTCTGGCAGCGCGTCTTCCACGGTCCAAGGGCCGGCGCTGCGGCCGGCGCCTTCTCCGACCTGTCACGCCTCGAAATCGCAACGCTCGTGCCCCTCGTCGCGCTCATGTTCCTCTTCGGTGTGCTGCCTCAGCTTCTCACCGGCCTCTTCAATCCCCTTGTGGCCGCCTGGGTCGGCCATCTTCCGCTGCCATGAACGCCCTACCGTGGACCATCTACGTATCGTTTGCGGGCGCCCTCCTGGCGCTCCTTGCGGGACGGCGATCGCCGGCTGCGGCCCGGGTTGTCGCGCTCGTTAGCGCCGCTGCCGCCTGGGGCATTGCGCTCGTTGCCGCCTTTAGGTTCGTCCCCAACCCCGCGGGGCTGCAGACGCTGGTCGACGTGCCCTGGATCCCCCAGATGGGAATCCGATATTGCCTCGCAGCAGACGGAATCAGTCTGACGCTCGTCATCCTCACCGGCCTCGCGGCAACCGCTGGCATCCTGTTTTCATGGAACATCGAGGAACGCGCGGGTGAATTTTTCGCGTTCTACCTCACCCTGATCGGGGGCGTGTACGGCGTGTTTCTGAGCGCCGACGCCTTCCTTTTCTTCGTCTTCTATGAGATAGCCATCGTCCCGAAATATTTCCTGATCGCGATATGGGGCTCCACGAACCGTGAGTACGGCGCCATGAAGCTCGCGCTCTATTCCTTTGCGGGAAGCTCCCTGGTTTTGGCGGGCATCCTCTGGGCGTATGTCTCGGGGGGCGGCCAATCCTTCGCATTGGGGGACTTGGCCGCGGCGGCATCGCATTTTACCCACGCCCAGCAGATCGGAATGTTCACGCTCGTTTTTCTCGGCTTCGCGGTTCTGGCCGGCATGTTTCCGTTCCACACCTGGGCCCCGACGGGGCATGTGGCGGCGCCCACCGCCGCGTCGATGCTCCTTGCAGGCGTCGTGATGAAGCTGGGAGCCTATGGGTGCCTGCGGGTTGCGCTTCCGCTTTTTCCAGTCGGCCTCGCCTTCTGGCAGCCCGTCATCCTCTGGCTCGCCGTGATCGGGATCGTCTACGCCGGCCTCGTTGCGCTCGTGCAGGATGATTTCAAGTTTGTCATCGGCTATTCGAGCGTAAGCCACATGGGATTCGTGCTTCTCGGCCTGGCCGCCGCCAATGCGCGCGCCGTGAGCGGGGCCGTCCTTCAAATGTTCTCCCATGGCGTCATTGCGGGCCTGTTGTTCGCGGTTGTCGGGCGTATGGTTTATGAGCGGACGCACACGCGAAAATTCGCCGACCTCCGCCTGATGTCCCTGTACCGGCGATTGCCGTTTGCGGCCGTCGTTTTCGTCATCGCCGGCCTCGCCTCCATGGGAATGCCCGGCTTCAGCGGATTCCCCGCCGAGCTGACGATCCTGATCGGCGTCTGGCAGACCTCGCCGTGGTGCACGGTCGTTGCGGCCCTGGGTGTGCTCGTTGCCGCAGCCTTCACCCTGCGCGCGATTCAGGTCGCCTTCTTCGGAGCTCCGAGCGAAGCGCCCGTCGCCGGAGATTCCGGACCCCTGCCCCCTATCACGCTAGCCGAGAAAAGCGGCGCGGTGCTCCTGATCGGCGCTACTGTGCTCATCGGACTAAGGCCGGACCTCCTCCTGGATTTGATCCGACCCGCGCTTCAATCGCCGGTGTTCCAGGCAGTCTTCAATGGAGGCACCCCGTGAACACCCACTACACCGAACTCTTTTTCGCGCTGCGGCCCGAGGCCTTCCTGGTCGCCGGGGCCCTTGCGGTGCTCGGCTTGGACCTTTCGGTCGGACGGCGCCTGGCCGATGCGCAGCGCCTCACGCAGGCCCTGGCTGTTGGTGCTTTCTCGGTGCTCTGCGCGTGCGCGCTGGCCTGGGCGGGTCCGCGGGGCGCCGTGTTCGGGGGAGCGCTCATGTTCGACCGCTTCGCGATCGCCACTCGACTGGGCGTCCTCGTCCTCACTCTGCTGGTGCTCGGGGTCGCAAGCGCCGCGCGCAGTCCGCGCAATTGCGCCGAATTTGTCGCCGTCATTCTCTTTGCCGCGACCGGCTTTACCCTCATGGCGGCCGTGCAGCAGCTGCTGCTTTCGTTTCTGGCGCTCGAATTGGCGAGCCTGTCGCTCTATGTGCTGGCGGGCTTCGATAAGGGGCGGCCCGAGTCCTCCGAAGCCGGGCTGAAGTACTTCCTCTTCGGCGGGATGGCGGCGGCGTTCCTCCTGTTTGGCTTCAGCCTGGTCTACGGACTCGCGGGTTCGATCGACCTGCCGGAGATTGGAATGCGCATTTCGATGCTGCCCCGCAGCCCACTGCTCGCAGTGGCTCTCGCGATGATCCTGGTCGCTTTGGGCTTCAAGCTCGCGGCGGCACCGTTTCACCTCTGGGCACCCGACGTCTATGAGGGGGCGCCGACGGCATCCGCAGCCCTTGTAGCCTCGGCGTCGAAGCTTGCAGGGATAACGTTTTTCACGCGCCTGCTATGGGTGGGATTCCGGGGCGCAGCAGGCGACGTATCGTCCTTTTCGGCCGCGTCGGGCTGGCTTCCCGGACTGGCGGCGATAGCCGCACTTTCCATGCTGATAGGCAACTTTGGGGCTCTGGCGCAACAAAGCGTCCGCCGCCTCCTCGCTTATTCCGCGATCGCTCACTCCGGCGCGCTCCTTCTTGGCGTTATGGCGGCCGCACGGGTCGGGGCCGCTCCCGTCTTCTACTATGCGGCCACCTACGGGATCGCCACGGTGGGCGCCTTTGGGGTTATTGCCGTGGCCGAACGTTCGGGCCCGTGCCAACGAATTTCGGATCTGGCGGGCCTCTACCGGCGCTCCCCGCTTCTGGGCGGATGCCTCGCCGTATTCATTCTCTCGCTTGCCGGCATTCCTCCCCTGGCTGGCTTCTACGGCAAGTTCGCGGTCTTTGCCGCGGCATTGCAGCTTGGCGGGCTTTCGGGTCCGGCCGGCTGGCTTGCGATGATGGCGATCGGCCTGAGCGCGCTGGCCCTTTATTACTATTTGATCGTCCTCAAGCAGGCGCTGGTGACGGCCCCCGCAGGCGACGCAAAGCCGATCGCGGTGCCGGTGGCCGCCGGGGTCACGCTCGTTGCCGCCGCGGCGCTGATCCTCCTCTTCGGAGTCCGCCCATCGTTGCTGCTGGATCTTTTCTGATCCGGCCGCCTGCGTTTGACGTCGTTTTGGAGGCGCCTAGACGCGCCAGCTCTGGAGGATCCGCATGTAGTTCGCCCGCTCAAATGCCGCGGGATCGGCGCAACGGCGCAGGTTCATGGCTCCCCGGAATTCGTCGATGTTCGAGTAATCATGCTCCTTCATCCAATTCTCAAGGCCCTCCTGGAGGGAGAAAAGGACCCGGGGACCATGCTTTAGCAGCACGGACACCAGTTGGACGGTGTGCGCCCCGGCGAGGATCGCCTTCACGATGTCATCCGAACCGTGAATGCCGCCTGTGGCCGATAGGGACCCGCGCATGTGCGGCGAAATGATCGCCAGCCAGCGCAGGCGCAGAAGCAACTCGCTGGGATCCGACAGCTTCAATTGCGACTTTGCCTCAAGCTGTTCGGTGTCAAAGTCCGGCTGGTAGAAGCGATTGAAGAGGACCACACCCGCTGCCCCTACCCGTTCAAGCGCAAGGGCGAAGTTGGCAGGCGAGGTATGGAACGGGGATAGTTTGACAGAAACCGGAATATTTACCGCAGCGGTCACGAGGCTGACCGTCTCAAGCATTGCGTTTTCGATCTGTTCGGCGTCCATCGAGGGGTCTGTCGCCAGTTGATAGAGATTGAGCTCAATCGCGCTGGCGCCGGCCGCCTCCATGCGCGATGCGTAGTCGGTCCAGCCGCCAGGCCTGCAGCCGTTCAGCGACGCAATGACCGGAATCGTGAGCGCGGCCCTAAGGTGCTCTATCTGACGCAAGTACCGGTCCGGGGTGAGCTGGTACTCCGAAAAGCTCGGGAAGTAGGAAGTGGCTTCGGCATTGCTCTCCGCGGGCGTCTCAATCGCATGGATGAGCGCGCGTTGCTCGGCGTCGATTTGCTCCTCAAAGAGCGACCTCATGACCAAGGCGGATGCGCCGGCATCCTGAAGCTGGCACGCCACATGAACCTCCTCGGAAAAGGGGGAGGCGCCGACGACAAGGGGGTTGTTGAGCTTCAGTCCAAGATAGGTGGTGTCGAGTTTCATGTCCGGGGGGCGGCGGGTTGCGTCGTTGCTGGGGCTGCCGGCGCGGCTGCAGGCGCCGTGCGGCCGTTATTGCTGCCTGTGGCTGGAGCCGCAAGGCGTTGATAGAGAGAATAATGAGCCTTAACATCAGCCTGCGCGAGGATCCCGAGCTCGGTGGCTCGCTCAGGGTTTATGTTCTTTAGGATGCCGAACCGCGTTTCGTTGGCAGTGAACTTGGAGAGTTCGATCTTGGGCGCCGGCGAGTCGAGCTTGAGCCCAGTCTCGCCTTTTTCAACGAGGCGCGGGTCATAGCGGAAGAGAGGCCAATAGCCGGAGTCGACGGCGAGCTTCTGCTGCTCAAGCCCTAGATGGAGCGGGAATCCGTGCGCGATGCAGTGTGAATACGCGATAATCAACGCCGGGCCATTGTAACTCTCCGCCTCGCGAAATGCCGCGATGGTCTGACTGTCCTTCGCGCCAAAGGCAACGCGCGCGACGTAGACGTGTCCGTATTGCATGGCGATAAGTGCGAGGTCCTTCTTGGCGACCGCCTTGCCGCCTGCGGCAAACTTGGCGACGGCGCCCATGGGGGTCGACTTCGAGGCCTGCCCGCCCGTGTTGGAGTAGACCTCGGTGTCGAGCACGAGCACTTTCACGTTGGCCCCCGACGCCAGCACATGGTCGAGGCCTCCATAGCCGATGTCGTAGGCCCAACCGTCCCCGCCGAGAATCCACACCGATTTGTTGACGAGGTCATCGGCGAGCGTCGAGAGGCGGACGGCTTCGGGCGCGTCTAGGCGTCCCAGGGCTATCCGAAGCGCGAGGACACGCGCACGCTGTGCGGCGATCCCGGCCTCGCTCGACTGGTCGGCTTCAGCGATGGCCTTGGCGAGTTCCGATCCCACGCGGTCCGAGAGGGCCGCGAGCAATTCGCGGGCAGTCTTGGAGCGCTGCTCGGCGGCGAGGCGCAGGCCCAAGCCGAATTCGGCGTTGTCCTCAAAGAGCGAGTTGGCCCAGGTGGGTCCGCGTCCGTCCTTGTTGGAGCAATAGGGGGTCGTCGGCAGATTGCCGCCGTAGATCGAGGAGCATCCCGTCGCATTTGCGATCATCAGCCGGTCGCCAAACATCTGGGAGAGCAGCTTCACGTAGGGCGTCTCGCCGCATCCCGAGCATGCCCCTGAGAACTCAAAGAGAGGCGCTGCGAACTGAGTGCCCTTGACCGAACCCATGTCGAGCTTCGCCCGGTCTGGGTCGGGCAGCTTCATGAAGAAGTCCCAGTTCAACCGCTCGCTCGCGAGGCGGGGCGGCTGCGGGGCCATGTCGATCGCCTTGTGCCGCGGATTGCTCTTGTCCTTCGCCGGGCAGACCTGGACGCAGATGGAGCAGCCTGTGCAGTCCTCCGGGGCAACCTGGATGGTGTACCGCTGGCCGGGAAATTCGTTGGAGCGGAAAGGCGTCGAAAGGAATTCGGCGGGCGCGCCTGCGAGTGCTGACGGGCTGTAAAACTTGGCTCGAATCGCCGCGTGGGGGCAAACCATGGCGCACTTGTTGCATTGGATGCAGATCGCTGCGTCCCAGACCGGAATCTCCAGCGCGATGTTGCGCTTCTCGAATCGGGCGGTGCCTGTGGGCCAGCAGCCGTCCTGAGGTATGGCGCTGACGGGCATGAGATCCCCTTCCTCCGCGAGTAGGCGGGCGGTGACCTGGCGCACGAAGTCCGGCGCGCCGCTGTAAGCCGGCGGAACGGTTGCAAGGGACCCGGCGTCGACCGAGGCGGGAACCTTCACTTCATTCAGGCCGGCGAGGGCCGCATCGACCGCGGCGTAGTTCATCTTGACGATCTGCTCGCCCTTTTTGCCGTAGGTCTTGTCGATTGATTTCTTTATGTGCTTGATCGCCTCCTCCTGCGAAAGGACTCCGGAAAGCGCGAAGAAGCATGTTTGGAGCACGGTGTTGGTGCGCCGGCCCATGCCGCTGGCTTGGGCCACCTGCGTGGCATCGATGACGTAGAGCCGAAGCTTCTTTTCGATCAGTCCCCGCTGCCATTCGCGAGGGAGCTTCTCCCAGGTCTCCTGCGGGCCGTACGGCGAATTTAGGAGGACAGTCGCTCCAACTGACGCGTACTTTAGGACGTCCGTCCGGCCTATGAAGCTAAACTGGCTGCAGGCGACAAAATCGGCCTGCCGTATCAGATAAGGCGCCCGAATCGGCTTCGGGCCGAAACGCAGGTGTGAAATCGTCATCGAGCCCGATTTCTTCGAGTCATAGACGAAATATCCCTGCGCGAAGTTGTCGGTCTGCTCGCCGATGATCTTGATCGAATTCTTATTTGCTCCGACCGTGCCGTCAGCGCCGAGGCCTACGAACACGCACTGGCGGACCCCGGATCCGTCCGGGTTGAAGTCGGGATCGTACTCGAGCGACGTGCCCGTGACGTCGTCAACGATGCCCACCGTGAACTGATTCCTCGGCTTGGCGGCCGAGAGTTGCTCAAACACTGCCCGCGCCATTCCAGGGGTGAATTCCTTAGAGCCGAGGCCGTAACGGCCCCCGATAACGCTGGGCGCCGGAGAAAGGGCGGGTGAAGCCTTGGCGAGCGATACGACCACGTTCTGATAGAGCGGCTCCCCAATGGAGCCCGGCTCCTTCGTGCGATCGAGAACCGCGATCGACTTCACGCTCGGAGGCAGCGCCGCGATGAACGATGGGACATGAAAGGGCTGGAAAAGGCGGACGGCGACGACGCCGACCTTTTCACCCTTGGAGACCATCCAGTCGACCGTCTGGCAGATCGTTTCAACGCTGCTGCCCATCGCAACGATGACCCTTTCGGCCTTTGGGTGCCCGTGGTAGTCGAACAGGTGGTAGTGTCGGCCGGTGGCTTCGGCCAGGCGGTCCATGGTCGACTGGACAATCTCAGGAAGCGCGTCGTAGAAGCGGTTCACGGCCTCGCGCCCCTGGAAATAGACATCCGGATTCTGGGCGGTCCCTCGCAGGGTCGGTTTGTCCGGGGTCATCGCGCGCGAGCGGAATGATGCTATATCGTTCTCGTCGATAACCTTGCGGAGGTCATCGTCCGAAAGAAGCGCGAGCTTTGAAACCTCGTGCGACGTCCGAAAGCCATCAAAAAAATGGATAAACGGAATGCGCGATCGGTAGCTTGCCGCATGGGCGACCAACGCGAGGTCGTGCGCCTCCTGCCCCGAATTGCTGCAAAGGAGCGCGCTGCCGGTCGCCCTGCATGCCATGACATCCTGATGATCGCCGAAGATGGAGAGCCCCTGGGCCGCCAGGGCCCGAGCGCTCACGTGCATCGTGAACGGCAGCAGCTCGCCCGCGATCTTGTAGAGGTTAGGGATCATCAACAGCAGTCCCTGCGATGCTGTGAAGGTCGTCGTCAAGGCGCCGCCGAGAAGGCCTCCGTGGACGGCGCCCGCAACTCCGCCCTCTGACTGCATCTCGACAATGCGCGGCACCTGCCCCCAGAGATTCAACCGGCCAGCGGCAGCCCACTCATCGCAGGTCTCGGCCATCGACGAGGACGGAGTGATCGGATAAATCGCGATCAACTCATTTAGGCGGTAAGCAACCGAGGACACAGCCTCGTTTGCGTCGCAAGTGACGAAGACGGGAGATTTTGCGGGGCCAGCGTTTGACATGAAGGGATGGCACGAAATACGTGCCGCTGCCATTGTGCCACGCGCGCCGCCGGCCTGCTGCGCAGATATTGCCATTTTAGCTGCGCGGATTAACGGGCTTGCGGGACCAACGACTTGCGGTTGCGCCCCCGTCCGCCCTACCCCATCCCGAATGGGTCCCTTAAGGGACCGCCGCCTCACTTGAGCTGGGACGGGATGAAGTCCTCTGTGACTGCCTTGGCCAGGAGGTCGGGGGGCAGAAGCCCCTGCCCGACGACAAAGTTGTTGAACGCCAGCCGGTCAAAGCGGGCTCCGAGGGCGACTTCGGCCCCCGCTTTCAGCTCCATCAGCCTGGAATAGCCGTAAAAATAGGACGTGGCCTGCCCCGGGGCACGGAATGTGAAACGATCAAGTTCTTCGCGTGCAAATGCTTCGGAAAGCACCACATCCTGGGTCAAGACGTAGTGGGCGCGCTCGAGCGAGATCTGACCCGTGTTGAGCATGGGATCTAGGATCGCACGCGCCGCCCTGAGGAGGCGCAGCTGTAGCGCGATCAACTGGCCGTCGAGGGGCTCGTAGGGTTTAAATTCCGACTCGGAATAAAGGGCCCATCCCTCAACGTTGACGCTGTTGAATGCGAAGATGCTGCGAGCCTGCGACACTCCGCGTTCGACCATCGCCGAGAATTGCAGCTCGTGCCCGGGCCGGCCCTCATGGGCCGTCAATGTCCATGCGGCCGCCTTGAACGTGAAATCGTCGTAGGCGTCGCTGGCGTTGGCCCCGGCCTGCGGATTGCCGAGCGGAAGGACGAATTCGCCCCGCTCGCCCTTGTTGTTGATGAGCTGCGGAGGCTGCATGTGCGGGGCGGGCTCGGCGGCGGATTCCGCCTCCGAGGCAAGCCGCATGACCATAGGACGGTCCGGCAGCGTGGCGATCCGCTCCCGGCGGATCGTCTCCTCGATTTTCGCGATGACCTCGTGGTAATACGGCTCGATTTCCGAGGGGCCCAGCTGCTCCTTTTTCAGACGGCGGACGACCTCGCGGTAATCCGTCTCGGGATAACCCCGTTCGCGGGCGACAAGCGGAGCGAGTGTCTGGAGCTCGTTCTGCACCTCCGCGTATTCAAGCAGGGCCTTGCGGATCAGCTCCTCCGGAGAGATGCCGAGCCCGATTCTCTTCAGGTTGTGGGCGTAAAGTTCGGGCGGAAGCCGGAAATCATCTCGGGCATGGGGAAGGACCGCTCGGCGCACCCAGGCATCGTACTCCTTGAGCTGCGCCTCGAGCGCGTCCAGGGCGGGGCCCGCGTCCGCTACGGCGTACTTCGCATACAGCTTCCGGATGCCCGCAACGTAGCGGGCCGTATTCGATAGGTTCTGCTCGACCTCAGCGCGGTACGGCCAAATGCGGTTCGGGTCCCTGGCTGAATCTTCAAAAAGCGATTCGGCGAGACGGGTGATGGGCTCGGTCCCGGCCTCCAGCCCCGTGTATTTGCGCAGTCGCGCCAGCGCCATCGGTCGGCGGGCAGGGTCGACCTCATCGCTCAGCAACGCGAATTCGCCGCCGAAAATCAGCTCGCCTGCGTCCACATAGGTGGCCAGGTAGCGCTCGTCGAGAGCGAGGCCCTCGATCCTGATGCCACAGGCATGAATCATGATCTCAAGGTCCTCCCTAACCAAGGGGTCCTTCTCGGTAGCGAGATCGGCGCGCAGGCCGTCCTCCGCCCGGACGAGTTCCGCCGTGGCACGTTTCACAAAGCCGCTTCGAAGGTCCGTTATTCTTGGAGTCATATTCGGACAGGCCAAATCGCCCCGCCTCTTCGGGGGAATACCTGCCGATGGCCTTCAGGAGGTCTGCGGCGAAGGCATCGCTCCGATCAACCCAGGCGGGACTTGCCGCATCCGCCGAGGAAACCGCCGCCGCGAACAATACCGCTCGAGCCATGGGGCCGATTTTCATCCGGAGGAAGAAAGCAGAATCCCCTGATTTTGCACGCAGCGATTTATCGGAAGCGGGGCGACTCCAGGCCCCGCTCGACTACCGCCCAATTCTCGAATACCCGTCACCCCTGACCTTTTGCCGTTCATACGCTGAGACCCCTTCGACGACCGCCAAATGCAACCGCGCTTCCAAGGACCTCGCTCCCCCAACGGGCGCCTTGCCCCGACAGTGCCGCCCGAGAACGTTGGACCGCGGCAATCTGTTCGAACGCCACTTGATCTACGGTAGATGCACAGCTCCCTAATTCGATTCCGCGACTTCTTTGTCTCGCTGCGCCTCACGGCGGCCCTGCTCATCACCACGATGGTGCTCGTTTTTGCGGCGACGCTTGACCAGGTTAACGTCGGCATTTGGGAGGTTCAGGAGAAGTATTTTCGGAGCTTCCTCGTGATGTGGCCCGTGGCCGGAACGGGCCTGTCGGTGCCCGTTTTCCCGGGGGGGTATCTCATCGGGAGCGCCCTGCTCATCAACCTCCTCTTCGCGCATGCCTATCGCTTCCGGCTCTCCTGGCGAAAGGCGGGCATCCTGCTCATTCATGCCGGGCTCATCCTGCTCCTTGTCGGCGAGCTGCTTTCCGGAATTTTCCGGAGGGACAGCACCATGCAGCTCGAGGAGGGCCAGACAAAGAGCTACTCCGAAAGCTTCAGGGACTACGAGCTCGCCTTGGTCGACCGGTCTCACGCCCGATACGATGACGTCGTCGCCGTTCCCGCATCCGCGCTCGAGCGGCAGGCGGTCATTGGCCATCCGAAGCTGCCCTTCGTGATCAGGGTAAGGGGCTATTATCCGAACGCCTTGCTCCAGGCCGCCGCCCCTTCAGGGGGAGGGGCCGCCGAATCCAGCCGACCACGGCCTCGGCACGGGCCTGATCCTGCAGCCCCTGCCACCGGCGTCGAGGCCGGGGGACGACAACAGCCCGGCTGCGTATGTTCAAATCGACGGTCCCGGCGGCACGCTCGGGACCTGGCTGGTGTCCCCGCTGCTCGCCGAACCCCAGACTCTCGAATTCGAAGGGCGCACCTGGGAGCTCGTCCTGCGCCCGACGCGCTACTACGAGCCATTTTCCATCACGCTCCTGAAGGTGACGAACGATGTCTATCCCGGCACCAGCATTCCCAAGAACTTCTCGAGCCGCGTTCGGGTTAGGGATGCCGACGGCAAGCAGGACCGGGAGGTGGACATTTTCATGAACAACCCGCTCAGGTACGGCGGGCGGACCTTTTACCAATACCAGATGAACGCCGCGAGCCACACCTCCGTGCTCGAGGTCGTCCAGAATCCGAGCTGGCTCCTGCCGTACGCCTCGTGCGCCATGATGGCCGCCGGCCTCGTCTTTCAATTTGGCCTGAGCCTTTTGGGGTTTCTCCGGCGAAGGGCTGACGGGCCCACGGGGGTGCAGACGGGCCCTTCCACGGGCAGCCCTTGGACCCGGCTTCTGCCTGCCGCCACCCTTTCGCTGGGCGGCGCCTATGTGGCGCTGACGCTTCTGCCTCCCGCGAGCGGCCAGGCCCTCCATATCGTGGGCTTCGGCGGCCTACCCGTCCTGGCGAACGGCCGGATCAAGCCCCTCGATTCGGTTGCCCGCACCTCGCTCCTCACGATCCAGGGTCGCCAGCGCGTCGGCTATCCCGGCGACAGAACTCCGCTTGTCGAGTCGCCCTCCGAATGGCTGGCGGACGTCCTTTTCGAACCCTCCAAGGCGGACGCCTTCCCCACATTCCGGATCGACTCGCCCGAGGTGAGGATGCTTCTCGGGATTTCCGAGGCCGACACCCGGGTGACCTACGCCAGCGCTGCCGGACGCTTCCTTTCGGTACTCGGCTTTTTGCCGGCGAGCACCTCGAGGTTCTCCTATGACCAGCTGAAGCCCCGGCTTGACGACCTCGACCGGCAGGCGCGGATGGCCGACGCGGTGGAGTCGCAGATGAGGTCGCCGTTCCAGCGGCAGCTTCTGAGCACGCGAGACCACATTGCGCTTTACCTCGAGCTAAAGGCCAGCGTGCAGACGTCGGATGTGGCGGACTTCGCATCCGAGCTTGAGAGGTTCGAATCCGAGCTTGCGCCGGGCGCGTCGGCCGTCCGCGCGGCGGAGCGCGGGCTGCCCCACGACGCGGCTGCGGTCTCGGAAATGAAGCGGATGGCCGACCGCTTCGGCTATATGGAGCAGATGGGCTACCTTCGCTCCATTCCGCCCGACGCCGGCGACCGGGATCAGAACCACTGGAGGGCGGCAGGCACGGCGCTCATGGAGTCCTTTGGTTCGGGAAAGGTAAATCCCGTCGCCATGGACTACGCCCGGCTTGGGCGGGCCTGGCGGGCGCGCGATTCGGCGGCATTCAACCGGACCTTGGGAGACCTGCAGCGCCGGATCTCGGGAGGTTTTCCGTCGGAAACGGGCAAGGCGAACCTAGAGCTGCGGTTCAATTATGCGGAGCCGTTCTATACAAGCATGGTGTTGTATGCGCTCGCCTTCCTCCTGGCCGTGATGTCCTGGCTCAGATGGCCGAGCGAGCTTGGCCGCTCCGCATTTTGGCTGGTGGCCTTGGCGTGGATTGTGGCCACGGCCGGAATCGTTTCGCGCATGTGGATCGAGGGGCGCCCTCCCGTGACGAATCTATATTCATCAGCCCTGTTCGTCGGCTGGGGCGCCGTGGCGCTCTGCCTGGCCCTTGAGCGGGTCTACCGAAACGCCGTGGGCTCGGTTGCGGCGGGCGTTGTCGGGTTTGCCACGCTCCTAATCGCCCATCATCTGGCGCTCGGCGGGGACACCCTCGAAATGATGAGGGCCGTCCTGGACTCCAACTTCTGGTTGGCGACCCATGTGGTCGTGGTGACGTTGGGCTACGCATCTACCTTCCTCGCGGGGTTCCTCGCGCTGATCTACATCCTTCGGGGCCTATTCACCCGCTCGCTCGACCCGGCGACGGCGGGCGCGCTCGCGCGGATGGTCTATGGCGTCGTCTGCTTCGCGACACTTTTCAGCCTGGTCGGCACGATCCTCGGAGGTATCTGGGCGGACCAGTCATGGGGGCGGTTTTGGGGCTGGGACCCCAAGGAGAACGGCGCGCTTCTAATCGTCATCTGGAACGCGGTGATCCTGCATGCGCGGCGCGGCGCCCTGATCGGTGAGCGCGGCCTCATGGTCATGGCCGTGTTTGGCAACATCGTCACAAGCTGGAGCTGGTTTGGCGTCAATATGCTGGGGGTCGGCCTCCACAGCTATGGCTTCATGGAGGCCGCGTTCTACTGGCTGATAGGTTTTGTGGTCAGCCAGTTGGGGGTCATGGCCCTGGCGCTCCTTCCACCGGGACGATGGAGGAGCTTCGCGCGCCCGCGGGCCTGAAGGCGGGTCGCGCGGCCCCTCCAGCCTAGCCGTCCTCGTCCGCGGGGTCGCCCGGGAGCTGAATCGAGGGTCCGCCGGCGGGGTCTTCCGGCGGCACGCCAGGATCGCCCGAGGTCGGCGTGTTTCCCGCGGCGCGCTCGGCCGCCTTCATCTCCTCAAGCTGCAGGGGGTGCTCCTCAAGCATCTCCTCTTCCGACATGCGCCCGGTGAGCCAGGCCAGGTTCATGGGATAGACGTCGGGGTTGAAGATAACGAAATAGAAATGCCAGACGATGATGGCCAGCGTCGCCAGAATGGCCTCATAGAAATGGATCGTGCGCGCCGCGTCGAAGCCAAGCTTCGTGATCCAGTCCATCGAAGTGTTCTCAAACCAGAGTATGGCGCCCGTCGCCCCCATGAGTAGCGTCCCCCAGACGAGCGCCCAGTATTCGACCTTTTCCATGTAGCAGAACCGCCCAAAGGCGGGCTTCTCGGGCGCCAGGCCCAGGTTGTACCTGAGCACGCGCCACGGATCGGTCACATCCCGCCAGCGGGGCAGCAGGTCCATGAAGAGTTTTCGGCCCGGCTTCGTGAAGGCCAGGTACCAGATGTGCCAGGCTCCGCCGGCCAGCATCACCACGCCGGCGATCCTGTGAGAAAGGCCGCGCAGCTCAAAGGCCCGGTTGCTGATCTGGCGGATCCCGACGACCCACCACGCCTCGGGATAGCGCAGCATGAAGCCGGTGACCACGAGCGTCACAAAGCTGATCACAAGGAGTCCGTGCTGCATCCGCTCGTGCGCAGACATCCTGAGATAGAGGCGGTGCGCAACGGGGTTCTCCTGGATCTCACCCTTCTGGATGGCGAGCTTGCGGCGGGTCTTCTTGAGGAAATCCAGAAAGTTGTGCAGAAACATGCCCCCCACGACGACGATGATCAGCCACAGGTAGGCGGTCGCTATCCAGTAAAGCAGCGACGAGGTGTCCCGGCGGGATGAGCTGGCATGGACCGCTCCGATGGCGAATCGGGTGTTTGCGCCCCGGTGGCACTCGCCGCATGTCTTTGCGAGGTTCCCCTTGTACACGCTCGACGTGGGGTCATCCTGGGACTTGATCGCATGAACGCCGTGGCAGCTGGCGCAATTGACGACTTCGACCGATCCGCCTCGGTCCGCGAGGCCGTGGTAGCTGTCGGCAAAGGTCCTGAACGAGTCGCTGCGAAGCCCGTACTTGCTCGTCAGCCGCACCGAAGCATGGCACTCGGCGCAGACCTGCTGGGCCAGGTTCGTGTTGTGCACGGGGGCCGTCGGGTCGGTGTGCTTGCGGATGTCGTGCTCGCCGTGGCAGTCGGTGCACACGGGCGAGTCGAGGTTGCCCTTGGCGAGGGCGCTGGCGTGCACGCTGGTCGAGTACTCCTGCGCCTGCTTCGCGTGACAGGCGGCGCATGTCCCGGAGATCCGTAGGCGGCTGACGTGCGCGCTGGCCACCGATGCGTTGTTCGCCGCGTGCGCCCCGTGGCAGTCGACGCAGGTGGCGGAATCTGCCCGCCCTCCCGCGAGGGCCGCGCCGTGAACTGAAAGGTTGAACGAGGCGACGAACTTGGCGCCTCGAAGGGACTTGTCGGCGACATCGGCGCGTTCTACGTGGCAGGACTCGCACAGCGCGGCCTGCGCGAGCTTCAGCTCAACGCTTGAGCCGCCCGCCGCCGACGACGTGATCGCCCTGCTGTGGCAGGTGAGGCAGTCGGGCGTGAGGCGCTTGGCGCCCGCGGGGTGCATCCCGTGCGCCGACGCGACAAAGTCCTTGCGGGCCGCCTCGTGACAGCGCCCGCAGGATTCGGTCTGCCGGCCGTCGGCAAAGGCGAAATCCTTCTGCTTCACGGGAACCGTGTCGTGGTTGCCGTGGCATTCGATGCAGGACGTATCCCTTCCCGGGGGCACTGGATTGGCCAGGAGACGCGGATGAAAGGCGTGCTTCTCGAGCGCCTTCTGGTGGCAGGCGACGCACTGGACCGGAGGCAGCTTATTCGCATGCGGCACCTCGGTCACCGAGGAGTGGCAGTCGACGCAGTTGAGCTTTCCGTGGGCCGAATGCGCAAAGATTTCGGGCCTCACCCCAATCCACTCCGGGGGCAGGCCCTTCTTGCGCGGCTTGAACTCGGCCTCGTGGCAATCCATGCAGTCGCTGTTTGCAACCGCAGGACCGGCCGTGGCCGTCGCGGGGGCCGGATCCGCCTTCTTGGCCGGTGCGGGTGCCCTGGCCCCTGCCGAAGTGTCCTCCAAGGCGAGCATGGTCGGCGACAGCAGTGCGGCGAGCATTGCAACGATTGCCGTACGTAACACCTGTCCAAGGTCCGCGCTCATGATCCCGTTTGCTGGCCTGAGTATCGACCCAAGCAGGTTTGGAGGCTACGCAGCGCTTGCGCAGACCTAGGCATCTCTTGTGTGCCCAGATCATCGGACGGGCTAATAGGGTCAATAAAGGCAAGAAATGCACAGCGTTGAACAAACAGTCGGGAGTCATCTTCCGGAAAAAGTCCGATAGTGCCGCTAAACCCAGACACTTATCCCTATGAATCCCCTCCGCCTCTCCGCCCTCCTCGCCAGCCTCACGATCGCCACTCTCGCGATCGCGGCCGACGCCGACTCAAACTGGAAAGACAAATGCATGAGCTGCCACGGGGCCGACGGCCTGGGCGACACAAAGATGGGTAAGAAGCTCAAGATCAGGAGCATGGCCGACGCGGACTTCCAGGCGTCATTTACGGATGCCGATGCGATCAAGGCGATGAAAGAGGGCATCAAGGATCCGGCTAGCGGCAAGGTGCGGATGAAGCCGATCGATGGCTTCACGGATGACGAGATCACCGCACTGGTCGCCCACGTGCGGTCCCTGAAGAAGTAGGCCCCTTCGATCGAAACGATGCGCCCCGATCCCCAGCGGCCGCAGGACCGAGGCCTGAGGCTGACAAACTGGGTTCTCGCCGGCGTCACGTGTCTCTTTCTTGCCCTCGGAGCGGCGATGCTGACCGGCACTTGGGGGGAGCCGAAGGCCCAGGCTCGCATACCGCTGGTGGACCCGTCGTTCCTCGAGCAGACCGCGTGGCGCAAGTCCTACGCGGACCTCGTGCGCGAGAAGGCCGACCTTTCCGACTACGACTGCTATACCTGCCACGAGCAGAAAAACCCTCCGCCGCTCCGCTACAATGCCGAGCATGTGCTTCTGGTCCCGGACGAGCATTCCGACATCAAGATGGGGCACGGGACCCACAACCGGAACAATCTCTGCTACAACTGCCACAATGAGGGCAACCTGCTGACCTTCTCCACGCGGGACGGCAACGAGCTGAAATTCGCCGAGAGTTCGCGCCTGTGCGGCAGCTGCCACGGCCCGAACTTCCGCGATTGGGAGGCGGGGGTCCACGGCCGCATGAACGGCTATTGGAACCACCAATTGGGCGACTTCCGCAGGCTCGACTGCGTAAACTGCCACAACCCTCATTCGCCCCGGATTCCCACCCGCAAACCGGCCCCGCCACCCCACCCGCTTCGCCTGCCGCTCTCGCCCGAAGCCCCGGCGCCGCTGGCCCTCTCGCACTGACCATGGCCTCGACTGAAAAATCCTCCCCCGCGGTTTCCGACGAGACGGAGCGACTGTTGAACCGGCGCAACTTCCTGCGTTCCTCCGCCGCCTTTGCCGGGCTCAGCGCGCTCGCGGCGAGCCTTTCCCCGCTCAGGGAGCTTCATGACTACTCCTCCGTCGAGGAGTTCATGCAGAAGTACTACAAGGAGATGACGCCGGATGACATGGCCAGGGCCATCAAGAGGATCGAGAACGAGGTGCAGCGCCAGTACGGTATCCGGCCTCACGTGCGCGATCTCAGGCCGATGGACGGCGTCGAGTTTGTCTACTGCCTCAATCTCACCCGCTGCATCGGCTGCCGAAAGTGCGTGCACGCCTGCGTCGCCGAGAACAACCAGTCGCGAAATCCCGAGATCCAGTACATCCGGGTGCTGAAGCTGCCGCACGGCTCGATGGACGTCGACAAGGCCGACCACCTCTACAATCCCGAAGCTGTGCCGGAAAAGGGCTTCTTCTACATGCCCGTCCAGTGCCAGCAGTGCCACAACCCCCCCTGCGTGAAGGTGTGCCCCGTGCACGCCACCTGGCAGGAGAAGGATGGCATAACCGTCATCGACTATGACTGGTGTATCGGCTGCCGCTACTGCGAGGCCGCGTGCCCCTACTGGGCGCGCCGCTTCAACTTCACCAAGCCCGACATTCCGAAGGAGCGCCTGAACCCGAACATGGCCTACCTCGGCAATCGCCCCCGCAAGCAAGGGGTCATGGAGAAATGCCACTTCTGCGTGCAGCGCACGCGTGTCGGGCGCTATCCCGCGTGCCTCGAGGTCTGCCCCGTCGGGGCGCGAAAGTTCGGCAACATCCTCGATCCCGACAGCGAGGTCTCCTACATCCTGCGGGAGAAGCGGATCTTCATCCAGCTGAAGGAGGAGATGGGGACGAATCCCCGGTTCTTCTACTACTTCGAGAAATGATCAAAGGCACCCGCGATTACCTCACGTTCCTATGGCGCTGCGCCCGCATCGCGTTCGTGGGCGACTGGCGCTACTACGCCTGGATGGCGGGCCTAACCGTGTTCTGCCTCCTGGGGCTGCACGCCTACTGCATCCAGTTCGTCCACGGGCTCATCGTGACCGGCATGAGCGACGAGGTGTCCTGGGGCGTCTACATCGCGAATTTCACGTTCTTGGTCGGTGTCGCGGCGGCCGCTGTGATGATGGTTATCCCCGTCTACATCTACGACAACGAGGAGCTGCACGACCTGGTCATTTTCGGCGAACTGCTCGCCGTCGCCGCAATCATCATGTGCCTTGCCTTCGTCACCGTTGACCTCGGCCGGCCGGACCGGTTCTGGCACCTGATCCCGGGTCTCGGCCAGCTGAACTTCCCCCGGTCCATGCTCAGCTGGGACGTCATCGTTCTGAACGGATACCTGCTGCTGAACGTGCACATCTGCGGCTACCTGCTGTACTGCCGGTATCAGGACCGAAAACCGTCAAAGTGGTTCTACATCCCCTTCGTGTTCGTCGCCATCTTCTGGGCGGTGTCGATCCACACCGTGACGGCGTTCCTCTACGTCGGCCTGGGCGGCCGGCCCTTCTGGAATTCGTCGATCGTCGGCCCCAGATTCCTGGCTTCGGCATTCTCCGCGGGGCCCGCGATCATCATTCTGGCGCTCCAGGTGATCCGGCGGGTGACCCATTACCACATCACGGACAAGGCGCTCCTCACGCTGCGCAGCATCGTCCAGGTCTCGATGATCATAAACGTGTTCCTCCTGATCAACGAGGTCTTCAAGGAGTTCTACAGCGGCAATCTCCACGTCGCCTCTTCGCGGTACCTTTTCCTCGGCCTGGACGGGCATCACGCCCTCGTGCCGTGGATATGGACGGCCGTCGCCTTCAACCTGATCAGCATGTTCCTGCTGATATTGCCGCTCAGCCGGAGCCTCAAATGGCTCGATGTCGCCTGCGCGCTTTGCATCGTCGGAATCTGGATCGAGAAAGGCATGGGGCTGGTCATACCCGGGTTCATCCCGACGCCCCTCGGCGCGCTCATAGAGTACACGCCGAGCCTGAACGAAACGCTCGTCTGCCTGGGAATCTGGGCCTTCGGGCTCCTCTGCTACACGATCTTCCTGCGCATGTCGGTGCCCATCCTCCAGGGCGTGCTCAGCAAGGCCAACGAGAACCTGCCGGAGCCCGATGCGGGGGCGCCGGCCGCCCCGGCTCCGTCCCCCCACTAGGAGCGCCCTCCATGTCCACCCAGCTGACCACCGAGGGCGCAAAGCAGTCGCTCAATTCGCACGTCGAAGCCAAGGGGTGCGAGATCTTCGCCAAGTACGGCCCGCAGATTGGCTGGAGTGAGATGCAGGCCATCTTGAACGACCGATCCTGCGTCCGGTACCCCTGCACGCTCGATTTTGACGCGTCATGGCTCCAGCCCGGAGAATTTGCGTACCCCGAACCCAAAGGGGAGGCTCCCGAGGAGGGATTCACGCTCTACATCCATCCCCATTTCCTGACGAAGCTTCCGATGGTGCCCTACCTCGTCCTTTACCAGCTCGTGAGGGTCAATTACGGCGAGTTCGCCTCGTCCGAGGACGCGGAGACATTTGCCGCCTCGGCGCTAGGGCTCGACCGCGAACTGTACTATCAGACCCTGTGCAGCCTGGCCGATGAGCTCGGCGGCAGCGCAAGCGCGGTTCCCGATGAGACCTCCGGGCACGCCTGCAGCTGCGGCCAAAGCCATTGAGCTGGCGGGTCTAGGCCGCGATTTCGCGGCGCAAGCGACGTCCGGAATGTCCCCCCGCGGGACCCGTTGATCCCGGCTTCTGCGTCGCATCAGGCCCCCTCGGGCGGGTCGGTCGCGGCGCCCCGGCTCCGCGGCGCGCTGGGGCCGGCGGACGGGCGTTTATCTCCGCAAAATTCGCACAGCAATAATCAAATAATGCGGCGACCGCCGGCCGCAAAACAGGGATGCTGGTGGACCGAGGTGGGCGCAGGCCCAGCTCCCCGTATGAGCCTTCCAAAACTGCTCCGTTTCGCGCCCCTGGTTCTCGCGTTGGGAACCGCGCGCTGGCTCACGGCGGCTACGACCGCGCCGGCCGCGGCGCCCGACACGCCGGAACGCCTGACGAACGACGTCTGCATGGACTGCCATGAGGCGAAGCCGAATCTCCACAAGGCCAAAAGCGGCGCATCCCAGGTCGACGTTCGGATCATCAAGCCCGGCCATTTCACGGACTCGGTCCACGGAAAGCTTCTCTGCGTCGATTGCCATGTCTCGGTCACCGACGTGCCCCACGACGAGAAGCTGCCGCCCGCCCAGTGCGCCGCGTGCCACGCCAAGGAAAGCGACGCCTACTCCCATAGCATCCACGGAATGAGCCACGCGATGGGAGCCTCGTCCGCCGCCACCTGCGTGAGCTGCCACGGCAACGCCCATGAAATCGTTCCCGTCAAGCAGCTCGATTCGCCCGTGTTCAAGCTCAACCTTCCGCAAACGTGCGCGACCTGCCACAGCGACCCGAAGCTGATCGCAGCCTACCGCATGAACGCCCACACGGCGGATTACTACAAGGACAGCATCCACGGCCAGGCGCTCCTAAAGATGAGGTTGATCGTCGCCCCGTCGTGCGACGACTGCCACGGCGTCCACGACATCAAGCGCAACGTCGATCAGAGCGCGCGTACGAACCATGCGAACATCGCCAAGACCTGCGGCACGTGCCATCTGGGCATCGAGGCCACCTATAACCAAAGCGTCCACGGGGTGCTCCTGGCGAAGGGCGACCCCCGGGCCCCGGTCTGCACGGACTGCCATAGCGCGCACCAGATAGCGGAGCCGACGGGCGAGTCCTTCAAGGCGGCCAGCGACGAGGTCTGCGGAAAGTGTCACCAGGACCGCCTGGCGCACTACCGTGAGACCTACCACGGCAAGGCCATGGCGCTCGGGCGCCCGAACATCGCCTCCGATGTCGCCGCGTGCTACGACTGTCACGGGCACCACGACGTCTTTCCTATCTCCGACCCGAGATCGCGCCTGTCAAAGGGACATATCCTTGCGACGTGCCAGCAGTGCCATCCCGGGGTCGGCCCCAAGTTCACGGAGTACCAGCCGCACGCGGATCCGCGGGACGCGGTGCATTCCCCCAGCCTGCACCTTGTGTACCTCGGGATGACGGCGCTTCTTATCGGTGTATTCGCGTTCTTCGGGCTGCACACCGTCCTCTGGATAGTCCGCTCCGTCTATCTGTTCCTCAACGACTCAAAGACGTTCCGCGAGGCGAAGGGCAAGGCCATCAAGGACGACGAGGTGTTCACCCGCTTTACCCCGTTTGAGCGATTCCTGCACCTGCTGGTCGTGACGAGCTTCCTCCTGCTGGTGCTGACCGGCATGCCGCTCAAGTTCTACTACACGGGCTGGGCAAAGATCATCTTCAGCCTCCTGGGCGGGGCCGATGTCGCAAGGGCGCTGCACCGCTTCGGCGCCATCATCACGTTCACCTATTTTGGCCTCCACCTCTGCGATCTTGTGAACTCCCTCTGGAGGAACCGCGGCACGGTGCGCGACCCGGCGACCGGGCGTTTCTCCTTCAAGCGCCTCTGGACGGCGATGTTCGGACCCGATTCCATGGTCCCCTCCCTCCAGGACGGGCGCGACTTCATCGCCCATCAGAAATGGTTCTTCGGGAAGGGCCCGCGTCCCCAGTTCGATCGCTGGACGTACTGGGAGCGCTTCGACTATTTTGCGGTATTCTGGGGCATCGCCATCATCGGGGCCTCCGGCCTGGTGATGTGGTTCCCAGGTTTCTTCACTCGATTTGTGGGAGGATGGATCATCAATATCGCTCTCCTGATCCACTCGGACGAGGCGCTTCTGGCCGCGGGATTCATCTTCACCTTCCATTTCTTCAACACACATTTCCGGATAGAGAAGTTCCCCATGGACACCGTGATCTTCTCCGGCCGCATCTCAAAGACCGAGCTCCTCCACGAGAGAAAGCGCTGGTATGACCGGCTCGTCGCGGAAAACCGACTTGAGGACCATCGGGTCAAGGACGACTGGGAGGGCCGCCAACGCATAGCCCGCGTCTTTGGCTTCATGTTCTTCGGCCTCGGCCTCGTGCTTCTGGGACTGATCGTTTACGCGATGGTATCGCGACTTAGCCACTAGCGGAGATCCCTGCGGGTCTCCGGCGCCGATCGGAAAAAGAGGAAAGGGGGCAGGTAAGGCCCGGCTTGGAAAGCCCTGTTTATCGTGCTGGCTGTCAAGGTGTTAATTCTTCCGGGATGCATATTCGGCGCCGGCCGCCCTCGCCGCAGTCGGCCCGTGGCCCCACGAATCGGCGGCTTTTGCCGAGCCATTGGACCCGGGCGGATTCCGGCCGATCCCGCCGCCGCCCGCCTCGGCTCAGTTGCCCACGCTTGGATTCGATTCGCGGTTCCGACGTCGCTGCCTCGCATAGGCGACCGACACTCCAATCAGCACGACTCCGAGCACGAGGAACGAAATGATCCGATAGGCCGGCTCGAGGCGCGCAAGGTCGACGACGAACACATAGATGATCGTCGCTAAAATCGTGCTGATGCCCATGACCCGGTATTTCCGGCTCTTTAGGACGGCGCTGGCGCCAAAATAAAGGACCGCGGCCGCAAGCCATGAAGCGCTCACCCAGGCCTTGGGCACCGTGTGGAAGAGTCCGTAGGGGATCACGATCGTGGCCGCACCTAGATAGATGTTCCGCATGAGCTCCGTGCGGATCGCAAGTCGGTCCTTCTGCCAGTTGAGGATTCGGGCGGTAAGGAGTGCCACCACCGCGAAACTGAGGTTCACCGGACCCGTGCCTTCGCCCACGAGGAGGTAGGCCAGATAGATCCCGGCGAATATGAAGAGGTTAGAGACGATCACGATCTTTGACCGGAACCACACGGCCATCGCCGCGACAAGAAGGCTTTGCCAAGCCAGCCATGCGTAGAAATCGGGAGCCGGGAAGAAGCGGTAGACCGCCAAGCTCAGCATCATGTTGCCGGCACAGGCATAGATCGACGTTGCGTAGACGCTTTCGTGGTGCCGCCAGTAGGCGACCGCCGCGAGCAGAAGCCCCCCTGCCACGGCGGTTTCAACCCAGGGGGGCGCGGTGACATAGAACAGCTGGATGTTGATGAGCGCGACCAGCATCGAGCCTGCGCTGACCAGCAGCGCCCGGCCGATTCGCAGGGCGACATGGTCGTCCGGCGCCCCGGGCCGGCACCCGATTGCGACCAACGGGACAAAATAGAGGGCGAGCGCCAATAGGTTTCCATGCGGCGCCGCGATCCCACCGAATGGATGACCGAGGAGCGGGTTGTTCAGCAGGAAATCCAGGTGCAGCAGCAGAATGAGCGCCGCGACGACGAGACCGAGGGCCGGCCAGCCGCGGAGGCGGACGAGCGCGTAGGCAACGGCTGCGAGAACGGTCAGAAAGCCGAGCTGAAACCACGGCATGTCCGCAATGACGACGGTCGCCATGGCGATACCGAACACGAGCCCCGTCATCAGCTCGCTTCGCCGCTTCGCAGCGAAATAGAGCTCGGTGGCGACTACGAGCACGACGAGAAGAAGTCCGGTGACGGCCCCCGGGACGACCGGGCTCGCGGAGAAGAAATGGAGCCGCAGCGTCGCGAAATAGACGAGGAAGAGGGCTCCGCCGTACAGGATCTGCGAGGCATCGGGGGAGGCTTTTGCCCAGCGGCCCGACGCCGCGAAGAAGGCGGCCGCCGCGGCGTAGCCAATCAGGCATGAGACAAGGGCGGGCATGCCGCCGAAGGGGAAAGCGACGAGAAAGGCGAGCCCGACGCTCAGGGCCAGCACCCCCACCCGCGCGAGCCAGAACTCGCCGATCTGCATCTCGATGCCGCCTTCCTCTGCGGGAGCCTCAGGCGGCGGCCCCGCCGACGGGAGCCGCGACCGCCGAGGATGAGCTCGGCGTCGGCTTCCGTCAGCGGCTTGAATCCAAGATAGGTCTCCATGCGCTGGAGCCGCGCCTCGAGTATCCGCTCGGCCCTTTCCGCGGATCCGCGCTCGGCGGCAGCCTTGCCGTCCGCCCCGACGGGGGAAACGTCGGGGTGTTCGGAGCGCACGGACGAGGACGGAGGGGGTTCTTCCGCGTTCATTTGGCCCTGTCAGGCGAGTATGGGTTTCTCCGGCGGCGAAGGCTACGCAGCTTTTGCGCAATCGTGTGCGTATAGTGGCGGTATCGGCATCGAATTCGCTGCAGGCGCCGTGTCCTGACGTGCCCGAGGCCGCGGGCGCAGCGGGGCCCGAGCCCGGGTATGGGCCTATTTCCCCTGGACGCCGCCGTTGTGGCAGTCGCTGCAGGTCAGGTCGGCGTCGTAATCACCGCCCGGGTGCTTGAATTCGAGGCCCGTCGGGCTCATGGAGGCCAGATCGACGCCCTTGCCCTGAGCTATGATTGCGTGGCACGAGGTGCAGTCGCTCGACCGCACCGTCTCGCCGGAGGCGGTCTTGTGCTGGTTGTCGTGGCAACGGAAGCAGCCGGGCCAGTCCTTGTGCCCAATATTGCTCGGATAGACGCGCCAATCGGCCTTTCGCTCGGGGAAAATGCTCTGCGAATAGATGAGCTGCACCTCGGTGATCGCACCGGCGAGCTCCGGCCTGCCCTTGTACTTGGACGTGAGAAAATCGGCGATCTTCTGCGGCGCGGCTGCGGAGGTGGTGATGTCCTTCTGGAGCATGGCGGCCACGGCGTTGCGCTTGATGAAGGGGAGATTGGTGCTGAGTGTTCCCAAGGCCATCGAGCGTTCAACGGCCTCGTTGGCGGTGGGAAACTTGTGCGCCGGCCGATTGTGGCAGTCGATGCAGTCCATCTCCCGGATCGCGGCGGCGGGCGGCTCGCCCTTGAAGGCATCGGTGCGGTACTCGCGGACGCTCCCGTCCTTTCGGTTCGTCACCCGCATCCAGGCGATCTGCTGGCGCTTCTCGTCGGTGGCGTAGTACTCGACCTTGCTGTCGGGGCTCACGTGCCAGTGGATGCCGCCGATCGGACTGCCGGGATGGCCGGAATTGACGTGGAGGAGGAGCCGGACCGTGTAGGCGGTATTCTTCTTGTCGGACAGGTAGTGGTCGAAGGCGACGTCGACATTCCCGTCGAATTTTTGCGGCCAGTGGCATTTTTCGCACGTGTCCCGGGCCGGCCGCAGGTTCTTCACCGGCGTGTCGATAGGCCGGTGGTAGTTATTGAGCGTGAAAGCGATCAACTGGTGCGTCCCGTTGATCTTGGCGTTTATGAAGGCCGAGGCGCCCGGGCCCACATGGCACTCGACACAGGCGACCCGCGCGTGGGCTCCGCGCTGGTAGGTCGTGAACTCCGGATTCATCGCGCTGTGGCAGACTGCGCCGCAGAACGTGGTGGACTCCGAGTAGAGGTAGGTCTGGTAGCTGCCAAAAGCCGACAGCATGATGAATCCGAGGGCGCCGAGCCCGAAGACGCCGAAGTAGACGCGCTGCGCGCGATTTTTCAGGTCCAGGCGCCACCGGTCGGGGGTCGTTGCCGCATGCTTGATCGCCCAGCGGCGCTGCGCCCAGGCTCCGAAGAACACCAGCACGAGGCCCGTGATCAGAAACGCGGGGGCGACGATGTAGGTGAATATGCCGAGGTACGGATTGCGGTCGCCCTGCGTGAAATCCATCCAGACGAGGAGCGCGAAGGAGAAGAGCGCGCCCACGGCGACGACGGCGCCGATGGCCGTGATCCAGTTGTTGAAGTGCGAGCGCCTTGCAGCCGGGCGCGGCGCGGGGGCTGGATCGGGATCGGCCATGGAGGGATTTAAGAGGAGGTGCTAACGGAGAATAAAAAGGCCGACGCGAACGACGAAGCTCCCGCCGGCCTTGAAATGCTCTCTGTGTATTGGGTCAGGACTTGAACTTCCGCACGTAGGCGACGAGATCCTTGATCTCATCGGCCGTGAGATCGTCCTTGAAGGCCTTCATCTTGTCCTTGCCGTTGTCGCCCTTGATGCCCTCCGCGATGGCCTTGGTCATATCGTCGTCCTTGAGGGCGGCCTGCACGGCGGCATCGGTGTAATCCTTGATCTTGAGTTTCTTTCCGATCTTCGTCTGCCCCTTGCCGTCCGAGCCGTGGCAGGAGGCGCAGCTGCTGTCCCAGTTGTCGGAGGCGGATGCGGCGTAGGCCGCGCCTGAGGCAAACGCCAGCGCGATCGCGGCGGCTGTGATCTTCGTGGTGGTATTCATTTTGGGGATTTGGACTTCCTTTGTGTGATGTTCGCTGCCTTCCCGGATGAGCGCAAGCTCCGCGGGCAGGATACTGCAAATGGCTCAATGGCGCCTATTAGGTATTCAGCCTACCGGATGCGGCGCGCTTCTGTCGCTTCATCGCTTGCCCACTTCTCCGCAAATATTGCTCTGGCGGCCTATCGGCCCCGGAGGGGACCAGCCCGGGGATCCGGGGGTGGGAAAGGCGCGGGAGGGTGCCTGGCGCGGACATTTTCCGGGGATATCAGAGGGGAAGTCGCGGGCCCGGGCCCGGAAGCGGCTCCGACGCCGACGGCAAGAGGAGTAGCTGGCGTAATACACGACGTTAACCACCCTTACGGAGGCCGGGAATTATCGATCTTTTGGCCCCTTTCGGCAAGACCTGCACAGGCTTCGGCAATAAGTGAGGAGCCCCGGCCGAGCGAATTTGCCATAATGTCACGATAGACCCGCACCCTCACACGCCCGCTAGCCCCATCACGACGTTCGCAATCGAGACCGCGGAAACCCCCTTGTCCGCCCTCCCGAACCCATTACCCACCCACGCAAATTGCAAAGATCTGCGCAGATTTGAACAGAATTTGCGGAGCCAATCGTAATAAAAGTACCGATACTACAAAACATGAGCCCGAAACTCCATTGGTCCAAGACCACCCTTTTGTTCAGCGGCCTCGCTGTATGGGGCCTCCTCCTCGTCTCCTGCATCTCGGTCGACCGCACCGTCGTGGTCCCGCCGCACATCCCGGGCGCCAAGTACGTCGGCTCAAAGCAGTGCGCCCAGTGCCACTCCAACGTGACCGACCACTTCGCGGGCTCGACCCACAGCCGGCTCGCGCTGACCGGCGCCGATCCCAAGGTGGGTGACACGGGCTGCGAGAGCTGCCACGGCCCCGGAAGCATCCACGTCGCCGCGGGCGGCGGGGCGGGCAGCATCATCAATCCCCGCAAGTCCCCCGAGACCTGCTTCCAGTGCCACCTTGAGAAGCGCGGCGAGATGAGCCTTCCGCACACCCATCCGGTCCTCGCGGGCAAGGTGAGCTGCGTGGACTGCCACGACGTCCACAACGGCAACTCGATCCGCGGCGGCGGCGCGGCCCTGGCGGCCTCGACCGAGACCTGCATCCGCTGCCACACGCAGCAGGCCGGCCCATTCGTCTATCAGCACGGCGCGATCCGCGAGGAAGGCTGCACCGCCTGCCACAACCCGCACGGGTCCGTCAACGACAAGATGCTGGTCGCCCGCGACGCCAACCTCTGCCTGCGCTGCCACCTGGCCGATCTAAACCCTGGATTCAATATCGCCGGCTACTCAAGCGGGGGCGCGCACGCCAATGCGCTCGGCGCCCGCCTGTCGGAAGGCACCTGCTGGTCGGCCGGATGCCACGAGGACGTACACGGTTCGAATGTGAACGCCTCCCTAAGACCCTAACCCTTCCAAGGAGACCCAACCCATGCATACGACCTCCTCCCTACTTCGCTGCTCGAGCCTCCTTTGCCTCGGCGCAGCCCTGGTCCTTCCGGCCTCCCGCACCTTCGCGGCTGGAGCCCCCGCGGAAGCGGACGCATTCCCGACCTACGAAAGCTACATCAAGATCTCGGGCGAGTCCCCGTTCATCACGGGCGACGCGGCGGCGTTTGCGGCCCGCACCGACCTTCCGAGCTACGGCACCTACGGAATCGAGGATTTCCTCCTGACCAAGGACCTTCCGGACAATACCTCCCTGAAGGTGAGCGGCCATGCGATGGACGGCAGCGACGACTATCTCGGCGTCCTCGACCTCTCGAAGGACGACCTCGGCTCCCTCGAGGTGGGCTACAAGCGCTACCGGATCTTCTACGACGGGGTCGGCGGATTCTTTCCGCTGACGGACACGTTCGAGCGGATGGCCAATGAGGACCTCCACGTCGACCGAAGCGCGTTCTGGTTCCAGGCCAAGATCGCCAAGTCCGACGACGGTCCCTCCTTCACCCTCAGCTACCACGATGAGATCCGCACCGGGATGAAGGATTCGTCCGAATGGGCCACGATCATCAATCCCGACGCGACGATCACCAAGGGTGCGCTCGTCGGGACGGCGGATCCGACCAACACCCCGTACATCGCCCCCAATGTGGAGACCCTGAACGAGCACCACAATATTGTCGAAGGCACGTTCAAGGACACGGTGGGCGACACGACCGAGACCTTCAAGGCCACGCTCGACTGGGTGAACAATGACGACGTGCGAAACTACGTGAAGTACCCGAATTCGACGGTCATCGCCGATCCGCAGGTCAATGTTGTCGACGACGAGGAGACGGTCCAGTCCCGGACCTTCCGCCTCATCAACCAGACCGAATCGACGATAAACCAATACGTCACCCTAGAGACGGGCCTGAGCTACTTCCATCTGACGGGCGAGGACGGCGGCAACTGGATCACGCCCTCCTATAACACGGGAGCCAAGGCCATCTTTAATACGGTGACCGCCGGCAGCATCTTCGCCACGCCCGAAGTGGACGACTTTGTCGGGAATGTCTTCCTGAAGTTCACGCCGACCAAGGACTGGCGGGCGGACGTCGGGTTCCGCGACGAGTACAATGTCATCCAGGATTCGGGCGGATTCACGACGGAGAGCCTGGCGAGCACGGCAAAATCCACGGCGAGCACCTATGTCACGACCGCCCAGGACCAGACCTATTCCCATGAGGTCGACCATGTCGACACTCCGGAAATCAACATCGACTATCTCGGCATCAAGAACCTCACGATCTACGCGGAGTTCAACGACCGCACGAACAAGGGCAATCAGCATTGGGTGAACCCCTTCGCCGCCACAAGCACGAGCGGAACCGGGGTCGTCACGACCATCCCCATTCCGATCACCAGCGTCTTCTACCAGGACGCGAACCAGGACAATCGGGACGCGAAACTCGGCGCCAACTGGAATCCCACCCAGCAGCTGACCTTCCGGGCGGAATTGTTCCGCAAGGACCACCAGAACCGGTTCATCGGCTCGAACGACTACGTGGGTACGGCGAGCTACGGCACCCTGTTCGCGACCGGCTACACCTTCACCGGTGTCACCTTGAGCGCCATCTACAGGCCGATTCCGGAACTGTCCTTCAACACCCGCTACCAGAATCAGGATGGCCAGATGGCCGTCACGGCCGCGACGGTGAACGGCGGACTCGGCACGGAGAGTCCGTCCGGCAAGGCGACGATCCAGATGATCAGCGAGACGATCGACTGGTCGCCCTACAAGCAGCTCTACTTCCAAGCCAATGCGAACGTCGTCTATAACACGATCCAGACCGCCTATCCCGCGGTCACCATAAACGCCGCCAACACGATCGCCGTTCCCTTTGTGAACTCCGACAACAACTACACGACCAGCAGCGCGATCTGCGGGTTCGCGGCCAACAAGACGACGGATGTGCAGCTCCAGGGCTTCTGGGAGCGGGCGGACAATTATAATCCCCAGGTCGAGCTTGGCGGCATACCCTACGGCGCCGGCTTTCAGATCGAGAGCCTGACCGTCGGCGTTAAGCACAAGTTCTCTAAGAGCCTGATGGGCGAGCTCAAAGTGGGTTACATGAAGAGCTTCGACCAGACAACCGGCGGGTTCACGAACTACGACGGCCCCCTGGCGTACGTGGCCCTGACCTACGCCCTCTAATTGGCGCAAAACATTGCAGAACGGCTGAGACCGATCCCTTATGGGGTCGGTCTCGTCATTTTCGCACCCTGCATGCCCCACCCTGAGCCATTCCGGCGCACGATCGCCCTCCTCTGCCTCATCAGCATTGCCTCCGCATTCGGGGGCTGTCGGGACCGTCAGATACGGAGCTATCAAACGCCCAAGGAGGCGGACGACAGTTCCGCCACGGCGCCCGCTTCCGAGGCGGTGCCGCCCGTCGTGACCGAGTCTGGCGCGCCGCAGTGGCTGGCGCCCGCCGACTGGCAGGCGCAGCCCGTCTCGGGCATGAGGCTCGCGAGCTTCACCGTCACGGATAGGCAAGGGCGGCACGGCCGATGTCTCGGTCGTCAATTTTGGCGGGACCGGGGGCGACGAACTGGCAAACATCAACCGGTGGAGGGGCCAGCTCAAGCTGGCTCCCGTCGGCGCCGAAGCGCTCGCTTCCCAGGTGGAAAGCCTTGGCACGGCCGCCGGCGATTTTTCGGTCGCCGATCTCACGGCGGAGCAGGCCGAACCCGGTAAACCCCCCGCCCGGATTCTAGGCGCGTGGCTTCAGCGGGGCGGGAAGGTTTGGTTTTTCAAGATGATGGGGCCGGCCGAGCTGGTGGGGAGCCAGAAGCCGGCTTTCCTCGGGTTCCTGAAGTCGGTCGCGTTTGCCGCGGCGCCCCAAGGGGGGCCGGTCTCCGCCGGTCCCCGCAGCCAGGGGATCGCCAACACGAACGACCTGCCCCAAACGGCCCCCGCCGCCCCCGACCTGAGCCTCCAAGCCCCGAGTCCTTCCGTGCCCGGAGTGGGGCCCGTGAAGGCGGCCGAGGGCTCATTGCTGGTATGGCATGCGCCCGATTCCTGGACCGTTCGCAAGGCGAGCTCCATGCGAAAGGGCAGCTACGCACTGGGGCCCGAGGGTTCCGTCGACCTCGCCATCACCGCCTTTCCCGGCGACGTCGGCGGGCCGCTGGCGAACGTAAACCGGTGGCTCGGACAGGTCGGTCTGCCCCCGATTGAGGAGGCCGCGCTCGGCGACTACACGACCCATATGGCGGCCAACGGCCTCGAATTCTTCATCGCGGACACCGGGGCCAAGGATCCGACCCACCCCCAGCGCATCGTCGCGGGCGTCGTCTTCTGGCAGGGCAACAGCTGGTTCTTCAAGATGACGGGGCCCGCCGAGCAGGTCGGCCGCGAAAAGCCCGGCTTCCTCGAGTTCCTCCAGACGGTCCACGCGCCCTGAAACCCATGATCGCGCTCGGAAAACAGATCGTCGCATTCTTCAACTCGCTGCGCCTGACGGTGGCGCTGCTGATCCTGGCGATCCTCCTCATTTTTGCCGCCACACTGGATCAGGTCCACCTCGGGGTCTGGGGGGTGCAGGAGAAATACTTCCGCTCATTTTTCATCTTCTCGAAGATCGGCGGCACCGGCCTGTCGATCCCGATATTCCCGGGTGGTTACCTGCTGGGGGCGCTCCTCCTGCCGAACCTCCTCGTCGCCCATTTCCTTCGCTTCCGGCTGTCCTGGAAAAAGAGCGGCATCTGGCTGACGCATCTCGGGCTCATCCTCCTCCTAATCGGACAGGGGCTTTCCGGGATCCTCCAGCAGGACAACCAGATGCGGATCGATGTCGGCCAAACGAGGCGCTACAGCGAGAGCTTCCGGGAGACGGAACTCGCGGTGATCGACGTGACGCGGCCGGACTACGACCAGGTCGTGTCCATTCCCGTCTCCTTCTTGGAAAAGAAGGCGAGCGTCCAGCACCCGCTCCTGCCCTTCGTCGTCAAGGCCGTCGATTATTATCCGAATGCGCTGCTGCGCCCGCGCTCGCAGATGCCGTCTCCGCTTCCGAGCCTTGCGACCGCGGGTTTTGGGCCGGAGCTGGCGGTGGAACCGGCGCCGATCACCTACAAGCCGGACGAGACGAACTTCCCCACCGGCTACGTGGAGCTCGTCGGCACCGACGGGAGCCTCGGGACCTTCCTCGTCTCGACGATGATTCTCGAGCCCCAGAGCGTCACCTACCAAGGCAGGACCTTCCACCTCGTCCTGCGGGCTGAGCGCGACTACCTGCCGTTCTCCCTCACGCTTCGGAAATTCACGCACGACATCTATCCCGGCACCGATATCCCGAAGGACTTTGCCAGCACGATCCAGCTGAAGAGCGACGACGGGCGCGACGACCGGGAAGATCCGGATCTTCATGAACAACCCCCTTCGCTACGGGGGCCGGGCCTTTTACCAGGCGGGCTATGCCAACAACGACCGCACCTCGGTCCTTCAGGTCGTGCGGAACCCCAGCTGGCAGATTCCCTACCTGTCCTGCGCCCTGATTGCGCTCGGGCTCGCGATCGAGTTCGGCATCCATCTCTTCGGCTTCTTCCGGAGGCGCGCGGTGCCGCCCCGGCCGCGGCCACGGCCCGCCCGACCCCATGAGAAAGGACCTTCCGCTTGCCGTCTCTCTCCTGGCCCTGATCTGGGTGGGCTCCACCTTTGTGCCGCGGGGAAATCCCGCGCGGTTCGATCTCGACGGCTTCGGGCGCCTGCCCGTCCTCATGGACGGACGCCTGAAGCCCCTCGACACGGTCGCCCGCACGGGGCTCCTCATGCTCCAGGGCCGCCAGCTCGTGCGGGATCCGGCCGGCCAGCCGGTGCCCCCTGTGGCCTGGCTCCTCGATGTCTTCTACCGGCCCTCGCTCGCCGACACCTACCCGGTCTTCCGGATCGACCACCCCGACGTCCTGTCCCTATTCGGCCTCGGTTCCGGGGACGGGGACGCAGGCGTGCGGTTCCCCTTCTCAAAGCTTGCGCCCAAGCTCGCGGAACTGGACCGGCAGGCGGACCTGGCAACCCCGGTGGAGGCGGCCGTTCGCACACCCTTCCAGCGCGCCGTGGTCGAATTGCGCGATCACGTCGCCTACTATGCGCGGCTTAAGTTCTCGCTGGAGCCCCCCGACGCCGCGGATTTCAGCGCCATCGTCAATGACGCAAGCCAGCTGGCGGCGGACCAGGCATCGATAGAGGCGATGCGCAATTACAGCCTTCTGCGGATCCTGCCCCCGGACGAGGCGCCCGGCGGCCCCGAACAGTGGCAGAGCACCGGCCATGCGCTGCTCGCCTCCTCCGGCCCCGGCCCTTCGCTGCAGCGGATTCGCCTCCTTGCCGGGATCGGAAAGGCGTGGCGCGACCAGGACTCCGATTCGTTCAATGCCCAGCTCGGGCTCTACCGCGCCGATATTTCGGCCCAATTTGGCGGCGTCGTCCGGAAATGCTCGTGGGAGGCCTATTTCAACGCCGTGGATCCCTTCACGACCAGCATGGTGCTCTACCTGCTTGCCTTCCTTCTTGCCGCGGCCTCGTGGCTCCGCTGGCAGGATCCGCTCGGGCGGAGCGCGCTGCGTCTCATGGACTTTGGATTTCTCCTGGCTACGGCCGGGATCCTCGCCCGGATGTGGCTCGAGGACCGTCCGCCCGTCACCAACCTCTACTCCTCGGCGCTGTTCATCGGTTGGGGATCCGTCGGCCTGTGCCTCGTGCTCGAGCGGATCAACCGCAACGCCGTGGCCAGCGCCGCGGGCGGCCTGATCGGCTTCGGAACGCTCATCATCGCCCACCATCTCTCCCTGAGCGGCGACACGATGGAGATGATGCGCGCCGTGCTCGACTCAAACTTCTGGCTCTCCACCCATGTCGTCACGGTGACGACCGGCTATGCCTCCACCTTCCTGGCCGGCTTTCTGGCGATCATCTATATACTCCGCGGCGTCCTGACCCGCTCGCTTGACCGGCGCACCGCCGACTCCCTGGCCCGCATGGTTTACGGGATCGTCTGCTTCGCCACCTTCTTCAGCTTCATCGGGACGGTCCTCGGGGGCATCTGGGCGGATCAATCCTGGGGACGCTTCTGGGGCTGGGACCCGAAGGAGAATGGCGCCCTGATAATCGTCCTTTGGAATGCCGTGATCCTCCACTGCCGCTGGGCCGGCCTCATCCGCCAGCGCGGCCTCATGGCCCTCGCCGTCTTCGGAAACATCGTCACCTCCTGGAGCTGGTTCGGCACCAATATGCTTGGAATCGGCCTCCACAGCTACGGGTTCACCGACGCGGCATTCTACGGCCTGCTCACGTTCGTGGCCACCCAGCTCGTGCTGATCGGCCTCGTTCTGCTCCCCGCGGCCAGGTGGCGTTCGGGCGCCGCCGGGAACGCCTGACCGCTCCGATCCCGGACCCTCTGACAAGGGATGCGGGGGGATTGGCAAACGATGCGGAGCAGCCGGGGCCCAGCCGCCGTACAGTGGCTGCAAAGAAAGGAGGGCAGCAATGCCAACCATCAAAATACACGTCGATCATGAGGAAATGGCCGCCATCCAAAGGCGCGCCGACGCGCATGGGATCAAGGTGCCGGACCTCGCATACGGCGCTCTGAACTGCATGATGAGCCACTGCATGGAATCCTACTGCATCGGGCGGGTCGGTCAGGCGATCCGCGAAAAGGGCGGCGACCTGCCCCCCTGGAGCGACAGCGCCCGTTCGATCGGAGTCTACGAGAGCAAGAAGGACATCGAAGAGCAGCGCGGACCGCGCGCGAACGATTAGCGTCCAAGAACGCTAGGCGCCTCCGAAGGAGACGGCGGACCCGCGGGCCCGCATCGAAGGGAATTGGGACCGGGGATCACCCCCTTTTTGCGCTCCGCCGCGCCCAAGGGCCTGCAGATTCTCTGTAGCTGTGCCCGCGCATAATCACCGGCCCTAATAGTAGTTACGCAAGTGCCCGGAGACCGGCTTTGCGCTGGCTCGGCCCTCGGGGGTCCGATAACAGAGTTGTATGACAGGAGAGTCTCGCAAACCCCGTTCGCGCGAGCTGGTTGAGCACCTCAAACGATCGCAGATTTACCGCCATTACGAGCGCGCCTTTCGCGACACCACGGGCATGCCCCTCGCCCTTCGTCCCCCGGAATCCTTCAATCTTCCGCACCACGACGACCCGAAGAAGAACCCGTTCTGCGTTATCATGGCGCAGACCAACCACAGTTGCTCGGCGTGCATCCAACTTCAACAGGAACTCGAGAAGGAGGCGCACTCCGATCCAAAGACGCTGCGGTGCTTCGCCGGCTTTTGTGATTCGGCCGTTCCCGTGCGCGTCGGCGACAATGTCGTCGCCTTTCTTCGGACCGGCCAGATCCTCACGAGCGAGCCCAGCTCCCAGCAGTTTTCCGAAACGGCCAGGACGCTCCTGAGGTACGGAGCCCAGGTCGACCTCAAGCGCCTGGAGGAGGCTTACTTCCAGAGCCGGGTCCTCACGGAGAAGCAGTATGAATCGATTGTGGGCCTGCTGCAGGTCTTCGCGAAACACCTGTCGCTTCTGAGCAGCCAGCTCCTCACCCGCAATGAGTCCGCCGAGTCGCCCGTGATCGGCCGGGCCCGGAGCTTCATCGAGGCGAAGCACTCCGAGCCGCTTTCTCTCGAGGAGGTCGCCCGTCAGGTGAACATCAGCGCGTACTACTTCAGCCGGGTGTTCCGCAAGTCGATCGGCATGACCTTCACCGAATACCTCGCTCGCCTGCGGGTTGAGAAGGTGAAGCAGCTCCTGTTGAATCCGCACAAGCGCGTGAGCGAGGCCGCCTTCGAAGCCGGTTTCCAGTCGCTTTCGCAGTTCAATCGCGTGTTCCTCAGGCTGACCGGCGAATCCCCCTCGGCTTTCAGAGACAAACAGGTGCTGGCGTCGGCCTGACCCCGTCGACTCGGGGCAAAGCCCCTCATTTGGTTGGCGGCGGCCCCCGGAGTGGTAAAGTCACCGCGTGAACCGATCGCCCTTTTGGAGGTTTCTTGGCCTATGCCGGCCCCACGCCGCAAAGATCGCGCTTGGCATTGCGCTCATCCTTCTGGCGACGTTCCTCACCTTGCCGGCACCGTGGATCCTGAAACTCATCATCGACAAGGCCCTGCCTAATAAGGATATCCGCCTCCTCACGGAGCTTCTCGGCGTCTTCACCGCCCTGTTTCTCCTGAGGGCATGGCTGACCATGGTGCGAAACCGCGTCCTGCAGCACGCGGCGATGCGGCTGGTCTGCGACCTGCGAATCCGGCTCTTCGCCCACCTGCAGACGCTCTCCCTGCGCTATTTTGACGACAACCAGACAGGCGAGACCGTCTCGCGCGTCAGCCAGGACACGGGCGAGGTGTACACCCTCACGAACGGCTTCCTGATCAACCTCATCGCCGACTCGGTCACCGTCGTCGTCGTCGTGGGATTTCTCTTCTATGTAAATTGGCGCCTCGCGGCGGCGACCTGCGCGGTGATGCCGCTCTTCGTCATCAACTACCTCTACAACCGGAGGAAGATGAGGGAGGAGAGCCGGACGCACCGGAAAAACTGGGACCGTGTCATGGGATTTCTCCATGAGAAGGTCTCGAGCGCGCGGGTCATCAAGTCGTTTGTCCGGGAGCAGGGCGAAATCACCACCTTCGCAGGCGGAATCAACGCCGACTTCTTCAATTATTCGCGCATTGTGATGCGCAACACCAAGCTCGCCGTGATCGCCGACCTTCTGGGATCCGTCGGGGCGCTGATCGTCCTTGGCTACGGGGGCTTGCTGGTGATCCGGGGACAAATGGGCGTCGGCACCCTGGTGGCCTTCAACGCCTATATCGCCTATGTCTTCCCGCCGATCGTCCGCTTCGTCGACCTGGCCACCATTTTTCAGAGGGCGATCACGGGGCTCGAGAACGTGTTTAAGCTCCTGGACACGAAGCCCGAGGTCGCCGACCTCGTGTCCGCGCCCGCCCTGCCCGTCCTGCGCGGCGAGGTGGAATTCCGAAACGTGAGCTTCGACTACGACATGCAGGCGGCCAGGCCCGGCGGGCCCCGCACGCTCAGGGACGTCTCGTTCCTTGTCCCCGCCGGCCGGGTGGCCGCGATCGTCGGTCCCAGCGGCTCGGGAAAGACCACCATCATAAACCTCCTCGCCCGGTTCTACGACCCCGCCTGCGGAGAGGTGCTTGTCGACGGCTATGACCTGCGGAAGGCGAGCGCCGATTCGTTCCGGCGCCAGATCGGGATCGTGCTGCAGGAGAACGTCCTCTTTTCCGGCACGCTGGAGGATAACCTGAAGTACGGAAAACCGGAGGCGACGAGGGAGGAGATCATCTCCGCGGCGAAGACCGCGAACGCGCATGACTTCATCGTGGCGCTGCCGGACGGCTACAGCACCGTCGTCGGCGAGCGGGGTGCGCAAATGTCGGGGGGCCAACGCCAGCGGGTCGCCATCGCGCGCGCCATCCTGAAGGACCCCCGGATCCTCATTTTCGACGAGGCCACGAGCGCGCTCGACCTCGCCTCCGAGCGCCTGATCCAGGAGGCCATGGAGCGGGTCATGCGGGGCCGGACAACCTTCGTCATCGCCCACAGGCTTTCCACGATCCAGAAGGCCGACCTCATCCTCGTCATGGACCACGGCCGGCTCGCCGAGCGCGGCACCCACGCGGAACTCCTTGCGCTCGGCGGCCTCTACGCCCGCCTCCACGCGCTGCAGTTCCAGGATTCCTGAAGAAAAGGGAGCCCTTACACGAGCTTCGCGTCGAGCGTGATGGCGGCCTTGAGGAGCCGCGAGACCGGGCAGTTCGCCTTTGCGCCGGCGGCGACCTCGGCAAACTTCTCGGGCGAGATGCCCGGGATCTTCGCCGTCGTGGCGAGATGAACCGCCGAGATCGTCCAGCTGCTCTGCGGCAGGTTTTCGAGCGTGAGCGCGGCGGTTGTCTTTAGGGTGTCCGCCGTGAAGCCGGCCTGCTCGAGGGCCGCCGAGAGAGCCATCGTGAAGCAGCCCGCGTGGGCCGCGGCGATCAGCTCCTCGGGGTTGGTCCCCACCCCGCTCTCAAAGCGCGAGCCGAACGAATACTGGGTGTCCTTTAGTACCGTGCTGTCCGTGGAAAGGGTCCCCTTTCCCGACTTCAGATTACCGTGCCAGATAGCCGATGCGTTTCTTTTCATGGGTGGGGAAACGAAATCCGATTTCTCCAATTCGCAAGGGGACGGAGCTCATGCGGCGCCCGCGGCCCGAATTCAGATCCCTTGACCCAAGGCGCGGATGGCGCCTGTCTTGATCAGGCGGGGCCTCCTGGCAGCCCGGAAAGAGACCTATGAAATACAAGACGATCGAAATGGAGCTCAACAAGAAGATCGCGCTCGTGGCTCACGACAACAAGAAGCGCGATCTGGTAGAATGGGCCAAGTTCAACCGCGACCTGCTGGCCCACCACAAGGTCTACGGGACCGGCACCACCGGGGCCATGCTCGAAAAGGAGCTGAAATTCCCGATCCACAGGCTCGAGAGCGGGCCCCTCGGCGGCGACCAGCAGATCGGAGCCAAGATCGTCGACGGCGACATCGATTTTCTGATCTTTTTCTGGGATCCGCTCGAGCCCCAGCCGCACGACCCGGACGTGAAGGCGCTTCTGCGCATGGCCGTCGTATGGAACATCCCCATTGCCTGCGACCGGGCGTCCGCCGACTTCATCATCTCGTCCCCGCTGATGGACAAGACCTACCAGCGCATCGTTCCCGACTACTCCTACTATAGAAAGCGCCCGATCCCGGAAGCCTCTCCTTCGCCGGCCAGCGCCGCGACCGAGCCGGCGCCCGCCGCGGCGCCTGCCCCTGCGCCAAAGAATTGAGCGAGCCTTTCGGCGCGGCGACGTCCGATCCAATTACTGGATACACTTTCGGATCGGAAATGGCCCGACTTTGCCGAAAACGCCGCTAAACAGGCGCCGCAAGATTTTCAACCCGAAGATACGACAGTTGTTTACAATGTGCGTAACCTGTCCGACACTAACGCACAGTCTCGGGATGAGTTCATCCCGAATTTCAACAACCCTAAGCGAAGGAAAATCCACCATGGCCAAGAAAAAAGCGGTAAAGAAGACGGCGAAAAAGAAACAGGCGAAGTCGAAGTCGAAGAAAAAGAAGTAATCAGCGTCGTCGCCACAAAGACGGGGAAAGTCGGACAGGCGACGCATGCCGACTTTTTCTAGCGCACCGGTCCTGCCTATCGAATATCGGTAGCAAGCAGGCCGGAGTAAGCGCCCCCGTCATGTATCTCCTCGCATCGGCCCTTGTCTGATGCACGACAGTCCGCGGCGCACTTGGCGCCGCATGACTTCGGGAGGATGTCATCGTTGACCGCCTTCGTGGAAGGCGGCCAACGAACTCCCCCGGCTAAAGCTTGTCCGCGGAACTTCCTGCGCTACAGGGGGTTCCCATCCGCGATCCGCCGGACTCCCGGCCCCTCTTAGCCCTGGAGAAGAAGGCCGACGGAGCTCGAGGGCGCGATCAGCACCTTGCCGGTGCTCTTCATCGTCGCCTTGATATCGAGAAGCCTGAAGAGCGCGTCGGCCACGGCGGGACTCTTCTGAACCTCGGCGAGCGCCGCGCCCACGACGTGAGGCCGGACGGCCTGCGCCTGACCCAGCTTCTCGGAGGCGCGCTTGTCGGCGTCCGAGTGGATGAGCGCGACCTGGTTATCCCCGTTCTGGCGCATGGCGGCCGTAACCTGGCGCAGTCGGTTCACGACCTTTAGCTCGATCTGCGCGATCATACCCTTGTCGCGGAACGCCACCTTCCGGATGTAGGTCGATCCAAGCTGAAAGCCCCACTTGAGGGACGTCGGCGAAACCTCCTCGCGCACCTTCGAGGAGAGCGCGTCGCGATCCTCGAGCAGCGTCTCGAGCTTCAGATTCGAAAGCTGGCGCGAGACCGCGGTCGCCACGTTGGCCCGCAGCGACCCCACCGGGTCGGAGTTCTGGAAAAGGAACGCCGCGCTGTTCTGCACGTACATCTCGTACCAGACGCCGACTCCCATCGGCGCGCCCTCCTCGGAATTGACGAGCTGGTTGCGCAAATAGGACTGCTGGAGTGCCGTCGTGACCGTGTAGGCCTTCCCGAAGAACGGGAGCAGGACCGCCTTCAGGCCGAAGTGAAACACGGGGAAGAACATGCCGGGCTCGCTCACCTCGCCTATGACCTTGCCGAAGTACGTGTACACGACGACGGTCCGCTCGGGAAGCGTCCGCCAGAACTGGAACACCCGGCCGAGGGCGATGAAGATGCCGACGGCGATAAAGGTGGCGATGAATCCAAACGCGGTGGATGCGAGGAAGGCGATCATGGGGTTCAGGGGGTTATGACCGTCTGCGAGGCCTTTTCCCTTAGGGGAAGGAGCGCATTGCGAATGTAGGAATCGAGGGCGGCCTGCCCTCCCTGGGAGTAGATCTGCTCCAGCGTACGCCCGAGCTCCAGGATCGGCGCGGCGTCGGCGTCGGCCATGTTGCGGGCGATCTGCACCGCCTGCTCGGCCATCGTCAGCTTTTGGTCCGCATCGGCCCGCGCCTGGCTTATCGCGGCCGCAACCTGGTTCTGGGTCGTGTTGATCGAGGCCAGCGCATCGTCGACGTCGGCGGGAGGGTCGATGGTGGTGATGAGCGCCGCCTCGAGCTCGATCCCGTACCTCGCCGCCGTCTTCTTGCAGGAGACCTCCATGAACTGGTTGATGCTCGACAGGTTTTTCCTGAGGTCGTTGATCGAGATCCCATCGACGGAGACATCCCCCGCCTGGCTGTGGAACGTGGCGATCCTGTCGCGCAGCACCGAGATGAAATAGCCCATGACGTGGGCCCGGGGGCGCGAGACCCCGAACAGGTATCCGTACAGGTTCCGCTCGCAGGGCTTCCAGCGGATCTGCCCGGTGAGCGAAATCGTCAGGTTGTCCTTCGTGACGGCCTCGATCGACGACTGCTCCACGTCCGGGTCCCAGATGATGTCGGTCGTCTGTATCGTCATGTCGATCCGGTAGAGGCGCTGCCAGGGCCACTTGAAATACGGCCCGCCCGGCTTCACGACGTGGATCAGCGGGAAATTGTAGCGCGGAAGCTCCTCGGGCGTCAGGAGCGGCCCGAGTTCCGGGTCGTCGCCCACGCTCGAATTGAGCCGGGGAGCCCGGCCGAAGGTCGTGAGGACGCCGCGCTCGGTGGGTCCGATGGTGTAGACGCCGAAGAGGAGCGTCATCACGGCCGCGAGCGCGATGCCCGCCGCCAGGCCGATGAAAAAGATGGGGGTAATCACGGGCGCGCATCCTTGCCGCTTTCCGCGGCCGACGCAAGCGGCGACAATTCGGTTATCGCCAGGGCGGCGAGGACGATGATCGCGACCGTGAGGCCCAATGCGGACACGACCGGGATCCGGCTGAGCGCAAGGACGCCGAAGGACGACGCGGTCGCCACGGCCGACATGCGGATCGAAGGCGGAGGCGGCTCGGCGCTGTAGCGGCTTTCGGCGGAAAAGATCGCGTAGTTGTGGCTCAGGCAGACCCCGAGGAAGGCCCCGAGCAGGTGGAAGAGGTTCAGGGTTTCGCCGGCCAGGCCGAAGAGGCCGAAGGCGAAGAGGCAGGCGCCGAGCGGCACGGCGAAGATCCGGACTCCCCTTCGCAGCCCATAAAGGACGAGGACGCTCGCCCCGACAAACGCGAGCCCGGCCGAGCTGAGCTCGAGCGCCGAGATCCGATAGCGCGCGAAAAGGCGGTTCAGGTTCTGGAGCTGGCTGTCCGTGACCGTGCCGAGGTCGGCCGGGGGCTCGGCTCCCGGATCCCGGTCCGCGAGGGTCACGAACCAGCAGGCGCCGGGTCCCACATGGATCAGGGACGCGAGCGGGCCCCGCAGGGCGGCGATAAACTGGGAGGAAAGCTGGCCGTAGTCAGGGCCCTCCGGGCGCTCCACCTTCGCCCGCCATACCTCGAAGAAGGGCGAAAAAGCCCCGGCCTTGAAGCCGTGCCGCTCAAGGGCGCGGCGCAGGTCCTCCTCGAAGCCCCCGAGGGAGCGTATCGACTCCCCCGCCTTGTGAAGTTCCTCCGGGGTCGGGAGGACGAATCCGAGCGTGGCCAGCGGGGCGCCCGGATAGGCCTTTTCATGCCACTTGAGAAACGCGTCCAGGGCAACCCGGGCGGCCTCGGGCGTCGGCCCGCGCGTGAGGTAAACCGTGCGGGAATCCGTCTCGCCAAAAAGCGACCGGACGCGCGCGTCGTTCGCCTTCAGCCCGGGCGAGGGTATTTCAAGCTCCCGGATGTCGTCCTTCCAGTGGAGCCGCCATGGCCCCACGAGCGCCACCGCCGCGCCCAGAATGAGCGCCGCCCGCGCGGCCCGGCGGACCGCCCCGCCCACGCGCGAAGGACGGCGCAGGACGAACGCGCGCACCTCCAGATGCGAATCGTCCAGCTGGGCAAACCAAAGCAGCGCGGTGGCCAGCGCGCAGACGAGCCCCGCGCTGACAAACACGCCCACCTGCCGGATGAGCGGCAGTTCCGACCAAAGCAGGAACGAGAACCCGATCACGGTCGTCAGGGCGCTCGCAAGGAGCGGACGGATCAGGCGCCGCATCCGCTCCCGGTAGGGTTCGCCCGGCCGCCTGAGGGGCTGGAGGTAGATGTAGAATCCGTAATCGACCGCAACGCCGGCCAGAAGCGAGCCGACGACGAAGACGAGGATATGGACGCGGTCCCACGAAGCGGTGGTGAGCACCCAGGCGCCGAGAAGCGAGCCGAGAACGACCGGCACGAGATGGATCGCCCGGTGCACCCGCCGAACGCAGAGCGAGGCGACGGCAATCACGAGCGCGAGCGACAGGAGGTTCAGGATCGTGACCTCGCGCTCGATCCGTTCGCGGCTTGCGGCGGCAAAGCGGCCGATCCCGGTCCACGGAGCTCCGCGCCCGGTTCGGTGGCGCGCAGCTGGGCAAGGGCTCGGTCCACCGCCTCGAACACGGGCCCCTGCCCTTCCGGCGTGAGGGGCGACGCCCGGCTCTTCGCCCAAACGAGCGCATCGTCGCCGGAGGGGCCCCCGGAAAGGCCTGCGCCCGAAAATTCGCCCATCCTTCCTATCAGGCTCGGGACAAGGAGGAGCGGATCCGCGGAAAGGATCTCCTGGGTTGCCGAGGCCTCCGGCTTTGAAAGGTAGGCCTCCAAGTCGGAGGCGGTGCGTTCCGCGAGCCATGCGCTCCACGGGACGGGCGGGCCCGAAGCCGCATAGCCGCGCCGGCGCTCCGCGAGCCAGCCGGGAAGCAGGAGGTCCATGCGGCGCGAGAAGATGAACGCCGCGAGCGCGTCGCGGGGCCCCGTGTCCGCTAGCGGCATCGCCGCGGCGATTGGGGGCGCCGAGGCGAGGGCGCGGGCGAAGAGCTCCGCCGCGCGGCCGGCGCGCCCGGCCCGGACTGCCGCCGGCTCGCCGGGGATGGCCGGCACTTTGAGCGCGAGCAGGAGGATCCGGGCCTCGTCCTCGGCGGCGAGACCGCGGACCATGGACAATTCCGGCGAGCGCTCGTCCCTCGGCACAAGGTCCAGGACGTCCGTCGATATCTTCAGCCTGAAATTCAGGCTCCCGAGCCAGGCGAGGCCGGCCAGCGCCCCGACGAGGAGCGCAATGCGTGCGGCGGCCTTCTGGCGGGGGGGCTCCATCAGGGTGCGCCCGTTCTCCGGAAATATGCCCTCAATTCCGAGGATGTGAACACGACCCCGGAGCGCGCCTCCCCGATGTCGATCTCGATCCTGAGCGCCGCGGACCGACTGATCTCTAGGTGCGCCACCTCGGTCCCGCGGCCGCGCACGGTGATGGCGCCGAAGGCCGGGCTGCTCTCCGGGTTGCGCGGCGTGAACTAAAGCGTCCACTCGCCGCCCCGGGTTTCGGCGCGGATATCGAAAAGCGGCGCGAGGGCCGCGGCATCGAACCGCATCACGGAAAGCAGGGCCGCCATCGCGCCCGATTCCCGTTCGCCTGGGGCCATCGACCGCTCCCTTCCGTCTTTGTCGCGCTGGACCAAACCCAGGCGAATCGATGATCAGCACCGAGGCCTCAGGAAAGGTGTACTGGAGGCTCAGGCCGCGAACGGGCGAGATCCGGAGGACTCCCCTTAGAATGGCGGGCTCCCGGCGGATCGAAAAAAAGCGGCGTTCGGTGAACGAGGCCTCGACGGCGCCCTTGGAGGCCAGGGCCCGAATCAGCGGCCTCCAGTCGACGGAATCCTCCGCATGCGCGCCGCTCGGGGCCGCCAGGCCCGCGATCGCCGCGAGAAGGGTGACGAGGCGCCTCATGGGTTGGGAGCCCCCCGGCGACCCGCCAAAAGCTCCAAAAGGAGGCGCGCATGCATCGCGACCATCCGCAGGTTGTCGCCCAGATACCGGTAGTGGGAGACGCCTCCATTCGCGCGGTCCAGATAGCGGCAGGGGGCCTCCAGATTGATCGCGGGCGCGCCGGCCCAGGCGAGCTGGACGGCGGCCTCGGGATCGAAGTCGTAGCGCCGCCCGCGCCGGCCGCTCCCGAGCGCCCGGACAAGCGGCGCAAGAGGATAGACCCGAAAACCAAACAGGGGATCGGCCGCCCCCCGTCCGGCGGTCTCCAAACGGACGATCCCCACGGAGAGCAGGCGCCCCAGGCGCCTGACGAGGGGCGCTTCGGGGCCAAAGACCGGCTTTCCGCAGACGACCGACTCCGGTGACGCCATGGACGCGGCCATGAAGGCGCCGATCCTTTCCTCGGGATGCTGCCCGTCGGCGTCCATGACGAGCGCGTGCGTGAATCCCGCGGCGAGGGCCTCGCGGGCGCCGGCGAGGACCGCGGCGCCCTTGCCGCCGTTTCGGGGCAGCACGATGACCCTTAGACCCGGCTTTCCCGATTGCGGCCAGCGCGTCATGGCTCCCGTCGGTGCTTCCGTCGACCACGACCCAGACGTCGCTCCAATGCGCAAGCGCCCCCTCGACGGTCGGCCCCGAGGAGGCGCCCCGGGTTGAACGCGGGAATCAGGACCAGGTGGGTTTTTTCTCGGTTCATCCTCGCTTGGCGCGGGTCAGCACCTCGCAGATTCTCCGTTCGACCGACTGGGTCAACTCCGCCGCCGAACGGCCCGGCAGGTACGGCCATGTCCGGTCGAGCGAATCGTCAGCCGGGCGGGAAGGACCCTCGGGGCAGGCCACCAGGGCCGCCCGCGGGCTCCGATTTCCGGGGTCGCCGTGATGACGATGAGCGTCACCGGCGCCCGGGCCCGGTCGGCGATCAGGGCAAAGCCCGGCTTCATCTTCCCGAGTGCGGTGCCTTCCGCGGTGCGCGTCCCCTCCGGGAAAACAAGGAGCGACTGGCCCGCCGCTACTTTCGCAGCCGCCGCCTTGATCAGGTCGAGCCCCGTGTCCCCGCGAACATAGCCCGCCATGAGCGCCGCGGGCCCGATCGCGGGATTGCGCATGAGCGAAGGCTTGAAGATGCAGAGCGCGTCGGGCAGGCGGGCGAGAATGAAGGTGGCGTCGATCAGCGTGGGATGGTTCGCGATGTAGACGGCGCCCGGAGCGAGCGCGCCCTCCTCGAATCCGACCCAGTCGACGGCAATGACGCCGCTCGCATGATGCCAGGCAAGCCAGCCCTGGAAGAGCCGCCGGATCGTCGAGCGCACCGCCGGGCCGTACGTTTCCCTCGAGGGAAGGACGAGGAGGAGGGAGCAGCCGAGGTTCAGCAGGAGGCCCACCAGCCCGAACACCACCCAGGAGAGGTAGTAGAGGAACACCCAGCGCGCGCGTGAGAGTCGGCGCATCACAGCGGTAGAAAATTGAGCCACTGGTACGGATGGGAACGAAGATAGGACTCGACGGCGAAAAGGAAGGACTGGAAATGCCCGCGGGCCCGCGCGAGCGCGGCATCGACCGGCTCCCCGGGGGCCGGCTCAAACGCGGGTGAAGCAAAAATGGTCGACTGATCGTGCCCGGAGGGTGCGCCGAATGCGAGGAAGACGGGGCGCTCGAAGATGCGCGAAAGGTGGTAGATCGTGAACGGGAAACTGCGCCTGGCGCCGAGAAACTCAAAATACTCGCTCCGGGAGCTGTGCTGCGGGCGGTCGCACTGCAGCGCAAGCGTGCCGGCGCCGCCGCCGGCCTCCTTCAGGGCGAAGAGCATCTCCGAAGGCTCGTTGACCCAGACAAAGCGGAGCCTGTCCCCGAATCTCGCGGCGAGGACGTCGGTGTCATGGGAGTTGCCGACCCGCATCCGGATCAGGTGCATCGTCCGGCGCCCCTGCTCGGCCAGGAGGTAGCCGGCGAGATCCGAATTGCCGATGTGGAAGGTCCCGAGGAGGGCGGGCCTGTCGGACGAAAGCCACCGCCCGAAATCCTCCGTCCCCGGCGCGAGGACGCAGCGATGCGGCCGCCCGTTCGCCACCCGAAGGCGCAGCACCAGCGACTCGCAGACCGCAAAAAAATGCCGGAACACGTCCGCAATGCGGGGCTCGCGGCCAAGAGCCGCGCGGAGATAGGCGCGCGAGCGCTGCCTCTGGAGCGGCATCATGGGGAGGGCGATCCAGGTCCCCGCGGCCCGCAGGGGCCTGTACACGGGCTCCGGGAGCAGCCGGTCGCACAACCCGAGGAAGCGGTAGCCCCACGGCGGCCCGGGGTTGCGGGCCTTCGGATGGGACGGGGGATTCATCGCCAGGTTAAGTTCATGCGCCAGCCCGGCGCGATCAGGCCGTCGAACCCTTCCCTCCCGTGCAGGAGGTCGAAGAGCGCCGCGAGGCCGAGCCTGCCCTCCCCCGGGGCCGCCTCGAGGCGGATCGAGCCGAGGGCCGCCCTGGGCGGCTCCCGCGTCAGGGCGGCCGCGAACCCGAACGTGCGCTCGCTCGCGAGGCCGTGCTCGACAAGCCACGTCCCCCGCTCCTCGCCCCCGCAGAGAAGGATCCTTCCCGCCGGCGCAAGGAGGCACGTCCGAAGCGCGTGGAACGCAAGGAACGGCCCCCCCGAAAGCGGCATGAATTCGCGCACGGGCTGCTGGCGGGCGATCATGAGCTGCTGGACGGCGCTCGGGTGGATGGAGGTCTGAAATAGGGTCGGGCTCGGCGTCGGGAAGCTGTCCAGGTAGGCCTCGAGGGTGCGGCTCTCCGAATAGCCGGTCGCGTAGACGACCGCATCGTCCTCGGCCGGCTCCAGGCGCGCGAGCGCCCCTCCCACAAGCATCCCAAGCGTCGTCATCCTGCGGGTCGCGCCCGGCGGGAAATGGGCCTTGAGGCGCTCGCGGATGGCGGCCGGCGTCTCGTCGCCCGCTTCGTCCGTGGAAAGGCGGCCTATGAAGAGTTCATCCATGGCAGAGAAGGAAGGCCGCATGGGCGCCGCCGAAAGCATTGCTTGCGCACACCGCGCCCTCAAAGGAGCCGAGCCCGAATCCTTCGGTCGCGACGTCCCGGGCCATCGGCTCGCCCGGGCCGCCGGGCGTCCCGGGGGCGCGTCCCCGCTTCCAGGCCTCGACCGCGATCGCCAGCTCCACGAGGCCGCAGCTTCCGAGCGTGTGCCCGAGGCTCCCCTTCCATCCGACAATGGGGGCCCCCGGAAAGGCGCGGCAGGCCTCGGCGACCTCCATCCGCCCCGCGTCCAGCGTCCCGGTGCCGTGTCCCTTGTACCAGACCCGCCGCCCCCGCAGGGCCGCCGCAACGGGCCCGAGGCAGCGCGCGAATCCCGAGCCGTCGCTCCGGTTCGCGGTGAAGTGGTGCATCTCGTTGAAGACGCTCTGGCCTGCGATCTCCCAGTCGCCCCCCGAGGCGGAGAGGACCGCAAACCCGGCCCCGTCGCCGAGGCCGATCGCACCCGCCCCCGCCTCCCTGAAGGGGGCGGGAAAACCGAGGTTGAGGATCTTCAGCGCGTGGAACCCCCCGGCGACAAAGGGGCTTAGAAAATCGAACGAAAGGACGAGCGCCTCGTCGGCCAGACCCGACTCCACGGCTCGGGTCGCCTGCAGGAGGCCGAGGTGGGCCGACACGCAGGCGTGGGATAGGATGGCCACATCCGGGCCCCAGCCGAGTTCGCGCCGGAGCTTCTCCGTGCAGGGCGCCGGAGCGCCCCACGGCGCAAACCGCGCGTCGCCGGACCTGCGAAGCGCATAGAGGCCGCCCACGCCGAAATTGCTGCCGGTCACAAAGACCGGCCTCCTCCCGAATCCCCATCCGTCCCCGGGAATGGATCCGCTCAGGCGCTTGAGCGCCTCGAGCCAGACCGGGGGCTCCACCTCGTCGAGCGCGCGTCCCTGGAGGAGCGCGAGCGGCACCGCGTCGCCGCCCCCGAGGCCGAGGACGGGCACCGATCGAAGCGCGATCTCCCCGCGCAGGAGCGCGGCGTGGGTTCTCCCGGCGTCGCCAAACGCCGTCTCGCAGCCGCAGGCCGTCAGCCGAATGGGTGCGGGGGTGCCGGCCATCGGGGCGGGCCGCTCAGGAGGGAAGCCGCGACGGTTCGGCCCGTTCGCGGACGAAGCGGGCAAGCGCCGCCACGCTTCCGAGGGCCCGGCGCGCTTCCTCGCTGCTCGCGATCTTTATTCCGAACTCCTTTTCAAGACGCACCACCAGCTCGAGCGCGTCGATCGAATCGAGCGAGAGGCTCCCCCCGATCAGGGGTTCGTCCTCGGGAATCCCCTCCGGGGCAACGTCATCCAGCCGAAGCGTTTCCACAATGATTTGCTTCAGCTTGGCGATGAGGGGGTCGGGCATGGGCGCTTCCTGATACTGGGCGAGCCTTCGCCGGGCTTTCAACCCGGAATCCGCCCCTCCGGCGCGCCCTTGGCGCCTTCGCGCTGCGCAAGCTTTCGGACCACGCAGGCGCGAAGGTCCCCGATCGTACGGACCTCAAGGATGTCGTCGTTCACAATCGTCAGGTCGAAAAGATCCTCGAGGAAGAAAACCAGCTCGGCGACGGCGACCGAATCGTAGGCCAAATCCTCGAAGAGCCTCGTGGCGTCGGAGACCGCGGGCGCAGCCCCGGCGCCCAGCGGCCGGTAGTCGATGGCGGCGGCGATCACCACGCTCTCGACGGCTCCCGCGTCGCCCTTCGTGCGGAAGCGCTCATAGGCCGCGAGGACCTCTGCCGGAAACCGGGCGAGTGCGGCATTGGGAGGAGTGGGTTCGGTCGGCATCGGCTTCAGGCTCTCGCCCGAGGGGAAGGCAGCCTCTGTAAATCGGCGCCCGCAAGGAATTTCGCGGGCAAGGCCCCACGCGCGACTCCCCTCCCTTGATGCAATTGGTCGTGGACGCCCATCCCGCGGGGAGCGTATCGCGGATCCGCGCCACCCGACAACCGCAATTTTCCTCGCGCGGCGCCCGTCCCAAACCACGCTAGAGTGGCCGGATGAGCGGAACCCTGTTCAGGTTGTGGAAGGCGACAGTCGAGGAGGCCCCGTCTGCGCCGGCCCTCCTCGACAGCGCAAGCGGGCGGCGGTGGACGCGCGCCGAGCTTGCAGGGGCGGCCGAGCGGTGGGCGAAGGAGCATTTTGCGGATGCCGCGGCGTCCGCGCGTTCCCGGGTCGTCATGTCGGTTCCAAACGGCGCCGAGTGGTTCCAGGTCTTCCTCGGCATCCTGTCGGCGGGTGCGGTTCCCGCCCCGATCGACCCGTCGGAGCCGGAGGAGGCCCAAATCGGCGCCGCGCGCGCCATCGGGGCCGCGCTCCTCTGGCGGGGCGGCCGGCTTCAACGGGTCCCTGGCATGGGGGCGCGGCGGGCCCCCCGCGGGGAGTGCCTCGTCAAGGTGACGAGCGGCACCAGCGGCTCCCCGAAGGCGCTCGGCGCAACCGACGCCCAGATGGAGGCCGACGGCCGCCAGATTTGCGCCACGATGGGGATCGGACCGGACGACGCGAACCTCGCCCTCATTCCGCTCGGCTATTCCTACGGCCTCGGGAACCTGGTTCTCCCGCTGGTCCTCCAGGGGACCCGTGTGATCTGCTCGGCAAGCGCTCTTCCCCATGCGGTCGCCTCCGACGCAAAAAGGCACCGGCCTTCGGTCATGCCCGCCGTCCCCCCGATCTTGAGGGCGCTTGCCACGTGCGAGCTGGCCCCGGGCTCCCTCTCGAGCCTGCGCCTGGTCGTTTCCGCAGGCTCCCCCCTGGACCCGGAGGTCGCCCGCCTCTTCCTGCGGCGCCACGGGATCCGCATCCACGGCTTCTACGGGACGAGCGAAACCGGCGGGATCGCCTTCGACAGGACGGGAGAGGCGACGCTCTCGGGGCGGAGCGTCGGCCCCCCGCTCGGCGGTGTCCGGCTGAGCCTACGCCGCGACGGGGGGTTTTCCGTCTCGAGCCCCGCCGTCCTTGGGAAGGGCCGGTTCTCGCCGGCCGACCGGGGCGAACTCAATGCCCTGGGGGAACTCGTTCTTCTCGGCCGGACGGACCGCGTGGTCAAGGTGGCGGGCCGGCGCGTCGACCTGGCCGAGGTCGAGCAGGCGCTCAGGTCGCTTCCCGGCGTCAAGGATGCGTTTGTGCACGCGCTGGCCGGAGGGGAGCCCGCGCTCGCCGCCGCCGTCGCCTCGAGGCTGCCGGTTGCCGGAACTGCGGCGCCTTCTGCGTCGTCGGCTCGCCCCGTGGAAAATGCCCCGCCGCATCCTTGCGCTTGCGCGGCTGCCGGCCACCGCGCGGGGCAAGGCCGATGCCCGCCGCCTGATTCAGCTTCTTTCGGCCCCGCTCACGGCGACCTCGATCTCCACATTGAGCTCGGCGCGGCAGATCTCGGCCCCGAGATAGCTCACGCGGTCGCCGGGACGAAGGAGTCCGCTTTCGCCGAGCTCGCGGGCGGCCAGGGCGAGGTCCTCCGGGTGGCGGAGGTACACCTTGAAATGGCGCCTGCAGGCTTCCCCGTCGCCCAGCCGATCCCCCAGCCCGCATGCGGCCGAAATCCTCCGGAGGTTTTCGAAGGTGCACGAAAGCTGGGCGGCGGTGTCGCGCGGCGAGACGGTCTCGTGCCCGACGACCGACGAGGTCCCCGACACATAGGCCTCGACGGGGCCGCTCTCCCCGACGACCGTCGCCCGCGCGAAGCTCGGCGGGCGGGGACCGTGCCTCGGGGGATAGCGGTAGGCGGGGACCTGCACCGGGTTCTCGCGATGGTGCGCTACCGCGGATCCCGCAAGAAAGACGACCGTAAGCCGCGGCAGGCCGGTCCCGACGGCCGACGCGGCGGGGAGCGCCGCCGCGAAAGGCGGGGCCGCGCGCTCTCTCGAAGGAGAGCGAGCGGGCGCGGCAGAAGGCCTGGTAGTTCTCGATGCCTTCCGGCGCCACTCCGTTGATATCGGGGACGAAATTCCAGATCCGGTAGAGGTTGAGGGCCCGGGTCGCGCCGAGAAGATCCCCGTAGATCCTTGCGGTGGCGGCCTCCAGGGGTTCGCCCTCATTCGAGCGCCCGATCCCCGCCAGGCGGTCCCCATCTCCCCAGAGCAATAGCCCGGGCTCCCCTCCCAGGGGCCTCGCGTTTTCGAGGAGGGTTTCGCGCGCCGCGCCGCCCAGCAGCGGGAGGCCCGCCCCAAGCAGCCCGTCCGCGGGCCCGTCGGGACCTCCGAAGGCGAATTCGAGCGTCATGCGGATCGACCTACGCGCACCGCAAGGGAGCCTACAAGCAATTTCCGGCTTGGTGTATTCCTTCGCGGGGCAATACCGTCGGGCCCCATGCTCAAGCGCCGCCTCGACCTCCCCTGCCCGTGAGGCCCTGGATACCGGTCTTCCTCGGTTTCAAGGCGGGCGCGGCCGTGCTCGCCCTCCTGCACCATCCGCATGCCGCGATCGTCGTCTTTTTCGCCCCGGATCCGTGGGTCTTCCTGCAGTTTGTCCTGCCGACCCAGCAGGCCTTCGGCCCCGCAGCGACCGCCTTTGAAACCGACCGGCGCGAGGTCTGGCTCACGATCGACGACGGACCGGACCCCGCGAGCACCCCCCGCGCCCTCGAACTCCTTCGCGAGCACGACGCAAAGGCCACGTTCTTCCTTGTCGGCGAGCGCGTCACCCGACATCCGGAGCTTGCGCGCCTGATTGCCGCCGCGGGACACACGATCGGAAACCACAGCCAGACGCACCCCTCGGGAACCTTCTGGTGCGCCGGCCCGGAACGGACCGCCGCCGAGATCGACGGCTGCGTCGCGGCCCTCCTGCTGGCTGACGTTGCCTTTGAGCGGTATTTCCGGCCGCCCGCCGGCGTCCGCAACCCGCTCCTTGAGCCGCAGCTCAACTCCCGCGCGATGCTGCTGGTGCTTTGGAACGCCCGCGGCCTCGACGGGGGCCCGCGAAGCCCGGAGGCCGCGCTGGCCCGGATCGCCCGCCAGATTCGCCCGGGGGCCATCCTGCTTGCGCACGAGGCCGGCCCCAGCGCCGAGAAGAGAGTCAGGTATCTTGAGCTCCTGCTCCGGCACCTGTCCGAGCACGGCTACCGCTGCGTCCTCCCCGGCCGCGACGCCCTGAGGACGCGGGCCTAGCGCCGCATCCGGCGGAATTTGGAGCGCCGCACGGGCGGGACCCGGGCCCCGCCGGCCGCATTCCCATCCGCGCGCCTAGTCGACGCCCAGGGTGGACCTGACGACATCCGCGGAGGACCGTCCCACGAGGATCTCGTAATCACCCGGCGCCACCGTGCGCTTCATGTTGAGGTCGTAGGCCTCGAGCTTGTCGGGCGTCACCTCAAAGGTGACGGTGCGGGTCTCGCCGGGGTTGAGCGAAACCCGGGCGAAGTCCTTGAGCTCCTCGACGGGGCGGACCGGAAGGCTGACGACCTCGTGGAGGTAGAGCTCGACGACCTCATCGGCCTTCACGCTCCCCGTGTTGGTGACGTCGACCGACACCTTGGCCTTCCCCGCGGGGGCGATCTTCGCCGGGGAAACCCGGAGGTTCTTGTAGCTGAATTCCGAATAGCTGAGGCCGAAGCCGAAGGGATAGAGGGGCGTGGAATCGTCGATGACGTAGCTGCGCATGCGCGAGGGCTTTCGGTCGTAATAGTCCGGAACCTGGCCGACCGAGCGCGGGAAGGTGGCCGTGAGTTTGCCGCTCGGGCTCACCTTGCCGAAGAGGACATCGGCCACGGCGTTGCCGGTCTCCTCGCCCAGGTACCAGCATTCGACGATCGAGCCGGGGCGCGCTCCTCGAGGTCATTGATGGAGAGCGGGCCGCCGTTGATGAGGAGGACGGCGACCGGCTTGCCCGTCGCCAGGATCGCGGTCGCAAGCTCATGCTGGCGGCCCACGAGTTCCAGCGTGTCCCTGTCCCCGCGGTGATCCTCGCTCCACGCCTCCCGGCGCAGGAGCTCGTTCTCGCCGAGGACGAGGACGACCGCGTCGCTGCGAAGCGCCACGGCGACGGCCTCGTCCGTCAGCCGGGAGTCGTCGGCCGCGTCGTTCAGGACCGGGTTCTCGTTCACGCGCCAGCCCGAGGCGTGGTTGACGGTCAGCTTGCAGCCCTCCGCGTAGAGGACCTTCATCGAATTCCCGCCGAAATCCTTCAGGCCCTGGAGGACGCTGACCCCCTCCATCGGCACCGCCGAATAGCCCCCGAGGTGGATCTCCGCCGCATTGGGGCCGATGACGGCGAGCGTCTTTATCTTCGAGGCGTCAAACGGAAGGACGTGCCGGTCGTTCTTCAGGAGAATCATCGCCTCGTCGGCCGCCTCGCGGGCGAGCGCCCGGTGCTCGGGGGAATTCGTGACCTTCGCGGCCCTGTCGGCATCGACATAGGGGTGATCGAAGAGACCGCACAGGAACTTGACCCAAAGGACGCCCGAGGCTGCGCGGTCGATCGCCGCCATGGAGACCTTTCCCGCCCTGGCCTCGGCCGCAAGGGTCGAGAAGCAGCGGCCCTTGCCGCCCAGGTCGTAGTCGACGCCGGCCTCGAGGCAGAGGATGCCGGCATCGGCGTAGCTTGCCGCGGCGTGGTGGTCCTCATAGACCACGTCGAGGCCGCCGCCGTCGCTCATCACGAAGCCCTTGAAGCCCCACTCGTTGCGCAGGATGTCGGTCAGCAGCTTGTGGCTCGCGTGGTTCGGGACGCCGTCCCACTCGTTGTACGAGGCCATGATCGAGTGGGCATGCGCGACCTTGACCGCCATCTCGAAGGGATAGAGGTGGTTTGTCCGCATCTCGCGGTCCCCGAAGCTGAGGGGGGCGATGTTGCGCCCGCCTTCCGACTGTCCGTGCCCGGCGAAGTGCTTGAGCGACACCGCGACATGCTCCGAATCGATGGCCTCCCCCCTTCCCTGGAGGCCGAAGACCGCGGCCATCGCCATCCGCGAGACCAGGTACGGATCCTCCCCATAGCACTCGTCAAAGCGGCCCCAGCGCGGATCGCGCGCAAGGTCGAGGACGGGGGAGAGCACCTGGCGCACCCCGTGGGCGCTCGCCTCCTGGGCCGCGGCGGTGAACACCCGCTCGACAAGCGCCGTGTCCCAAGTGCTGCCGAGGGCGATGGCCGCCGGGAAGCTCGTGGCCCCCTGCGCCATGTAGCCGTGCACGGCCTCCGAGAACACGAAGCTCGGGATGCCGAGCCGGGTCTTCTCGCGCAGGTACTTCTGGATCGAATTGAGCATGTGGATCCGCTCGGCCGGACCCGCGCGAAAAAGGCGCTCGCCCCCGGCCCAAACGGAGCCGGCGCCGTTGGCGAGCGCCGCCGCATCCGTGCCCCCGAGGAAATTGCCCTGCTCGTCGACCGCGTGCGGGTCCAGCGTGCGGTAGTTCTGAAGCTGCGCCACCTTCTCGTCCAGGGTCATCCGCCCGAGGAGGTCCTTCACCCGGGCGTCGACCGGGAGCGAAGGGTCCTTGTAGGGCGCCGTCGGCCTGTCCTGCGCGGCGAGCGTGGCCGCGAGGAAAAACAATGCGATGGAGGGAAACCGGCTTCGGAGGGGCATGGGGTCTTGGTTTTGGGGTTCGGCGGGGCTTGGCGGGGGCTGCCGCTAGGGCGACTCGTCCTCGCGCATCTTGAAAGTCATCTGCACGGTCTCGCTCCGGCCGTCGGGCCGGGGGCCGATCGAATGCGTGCGCTCGCAGGCCTCGACGACCGAGAGGTCGAACTGGGGATTTCCCGACGACTTCAGGATCTCGACATGGGAAATCGAGCCGTCGACGGCCACGAGGAACTCGAGGCGCGCCGTCAGGCTGTCGCTGACGCCCTCGGGCGGCGTGTGGTTCTCCTTGATCCGGGCCTTGAGCAGCGCGAAGTAGGCGTCGAGGAGGCTGCCCTCCTCCCTCGTGAGCGCCCTGCCGCCGGCTCCCCCGGTCTTGTTGTTGGTCGAGCCGCCGATCACCCCCTCCTTGATCCCCTCCGCATCGATGTGCGACACCCTTGCCCCGCCTTCGCCGCCGCCTGCGCCTTCTGGAATTGCTCCTGGGAGATCCGCTTCTCCTCGGCCTCCTTCTCCTTCTGATACTTCGCTTCCAGCCTCCGCTCGCGCCGGGCCTCCACCCGCTTCAGTTCCGCGACCAAGTCGACGGGCTTGGCCGGCTTCGGCGGAGCGGTCTTGGCGGGGACCGCCTCGAGCGGCGCCGACTGGATCGGGGACGGCTGCGGCGCCGGGGCCGGCGCGGGCGCCTCCCGGGCCACGGGCGGGGTAAGGAGTTTCACCCCGCCGCTGCTGCCGAGCGCCGGGGCCTCGGTCGCGCCGTAGTTGTCGCCCGCGCCCGCCACCAACTCGAACACCTTGGGATTGTCCTGAACGATGTTCGTCGCCGCGTAGCTGAAGAACATCACGAGCCCGACCACCGCGCCATGGATCAGCACGGACATGCCGTAGGCTCCTGGGGAGGTCGCGCTCATTTGGACGCCGCCTGGGTGTCGAACGTAAATTTAAGGAGGTTCGCCTTCTTCAGCTCGTCCATCAGGGCGACGATCTTCTCGTAGGGCACCCGGGCGTCGCCGCGGATCCGTATCACCGGCGGCTTGGATTCGAGCGCGTACACGTGGAGCCGGCTCCTGAGCTCCGCCATTCCCACGGGCCGCGTGTTCTCGTCGATGTACGTGTTCCCGCGCGCGTCGATCGAGATCGCCACAAAATGCGCGCTCTTGTCGACGTTCTGCTGCGCGCTCTTCGATTCCGACGGCAGGTTGACCGGGATCGTCTGCTCCTGGGTGGCCTGCGTCGTGATCATGAAGATGATCAGGAGGGTGAACCCCAGGTCGATGAGGTTCGTCACGTTCAGTTCCGCGATCGGATGGGACTGCCTGGGTCGCCTGAAGGTCCTGGCCATGGTGTGGGTTCAGCCCTCGCGGTTCACTTGGACTCGAGCTCGATGCGGTCGGCGAGCGAGCTCGCGTAGTTCTCGAGCTCCGTGATGAGCCTCTTCGTCGAGGCGAAGAGCATGTTGTAGCCGAAGAGGCTCGGGATGGCGACCAGGAGGCCCGAGATCGTGGTCAGAAGGGCCGCCGAGACGCCGGGGGCGAGCGTCTGGATGCTGGCCGTCTGCTGGACCGAAACGGCGGCAAAGGCGTCCATGACGCCCCAGACGGTTCCGAGGAGCCCGAGGAACGGGGCGCCGGAGACGACCGACGCCAGGAAGATCATGTTCGACTCGTAGCGGAGCGTCTGGCGGGCGAGGGCCCTCTGGAGCGCGGTCTCGGCGTGCTCGAGCCGGAAGTGGGAGGTGTCCATCCCCTTCTCCTTGCCGATCGCAGCCGCCCTCCAGTACGCCTCGATGGCGTCGCTGAAGAGGTCTGCGTAGGGGATGTCGCGGCGCTCCTTCAGGGACTCGGGGAGGTCGAGCAGGTTCTTCTGGTCGCGCAGGTGCCGCTCAAACTGGTGGTTGAGGCTGCGCAGGGTGTTCAGCTCGCTGCGTTTGCCGAACATCACCGCCCAGGCGACGATGCTTCCCACGGCCAGGCAGCACGTGATCACCTGGCCTACCGGATCGCAGTGCTGGAAGACATCGATAACGTTGGCGGACGCGAGGAGGGGGACTAAATTCACGGACATGGACCCAGAGTTGGACGTTTTTCCGTGTTCGTCCATTGGATTTCAAAGCGTCCTCGCCAAATGCGGCGAATTTGCGCAAGCTGGCCGCCACATGGTCCTGAAGTCCAAACACAGCGGCAAACTCATCTCATTCGAGGGTTCAGAGGGAAGCGGGAAGACCTCCCAGATCGCGCGCCTGGCCGATCGTCTTCAGAAGCTCAAATACGACGTCGTGACCGTCCGGGAGCCGGGCGGCACCGAAATCGGCGAGCAGATCCGCAACATCATCGTCCACAATTCCAAGGGCGACGAGATGTGCCCGGAGACCGAGCTGCTCCTGTTTGCGGCCGCCCGCGCCCAGCTCGTTCGCGAGGTCATCGCCCCCGCGCTCATGCGCGGCGCGATCGTCCTGAGCGACCGCTACCTCGACTCCTCGACCGTTTACCAGGGCATCGGACGCAACCTCGCCGCCGATCCGGTCGCGCAGATCAACCGCTTTGCGGTCGGCAACGTGATGCCGGACCTGACGCTCGTGATCGACGTGCCGACCAAGATGGGCCTTGCCCGGATCCGCCAGAGGGCCTCCGACCTGCCCGACCGCATGGAGCGCGAGAACATCGATTTCTACAACAAGATCCGGGAGGGCTACCTCGTGCTCGCGAAGGGCCTGCCGGGGCGGTTTGTCGTCGTCGACGGGCGCAAGGACGAATCCGCGACGGAGAAGGAGATCTGGGCGGCGGTGAAGCCGCGCATAGGCCGATGACGGCCGGCGCACTTCCCTGGCCGCCCGAGCTTGCGGGCACGCCGGCCGTGTCGGTGATCGAGGGCGCCATCGGCCGAAAGCGCCTCTCCCACAGCCTGCTCCTGGCGGGCGATGATCCCGAGGTCCTTTCCGCCGCGGGCCTCGCGCTGGCGGACAGGCTCCTCAACCGCGGCCCCTCCCCGGCCCCCTACCCGCCCGACCGCCATCCGGACTGCTTCCAGATCCGGCCGGCCGGAAGGTCGCGCTCGATCACGGCCGCCGCGATCCGCGACCTGATCGGCCGCATCAACGTGTCTCCCAGCGTCTCCCAGTACAAGGTCGTGATCCTCCACGACGCCGACCGGATGAATGCGTCCGCGGCGAACATTCTGCTGAAGACCCTCGAGGAGCCGCCGGCCAACACGACCCTCCTTCTGCTGACGGGCAGGCCCCACGCGCTCCTGCCGACCATCAGGAGCCGCGTCCTCCACTTCCGCTTTCCCGGCATGGCGACCTCGGTGCCCGCCGAGGGATGGGAGGCCTGGCTTGGCGACTACCGCGCATGGCTGGGGAGCCTCGGGCGCGGGATGGCCCCGGGCCGAGCGGCCGCCGACGGGATCCTTTCCCTCTACGGCCTATTGGCGCGCTTCGGGTTCATGCTCGAGAGGGCCTCCTCCCTCGAGACCGCGCGCCGGAAGGCGCTCCTGCCCGAGGGCCTTGAGGATGACGAACTCTCGGCCATCGAGGCGGAGATCGTGGTCGGCCTTCGCCACAGGATGTTTGCGGGAATCGAGGCCGCCACCCGGGCGCACGCCCTGGAGCTCCTCAATTCCGGGGACGAAGGGGCCCGCAGGCCCCTCATCTCGGCCATCGACGGCCTCGAGCGCGCGGCGGGGCTCCTGCGCGTCAATCTGAACGAATCCGCGGCCCTCGAGGACTTCCTGCTCGCGTCGCTCAGGATCTGGACGAGGCGCTGAGCATCGCCGCGCCGAAGACGCCGGCGCTGTCGCCCAGCGTGGGCCGGAGAAACTCGGTCCTGAGGTAGGGGTTAAAGAGGTGCCTAAGGACCGCCGTCCGCGTGGACTCCTCGTAGAGGAGGTCGATGTTGCCGACACCGCCCCCGATCACGACCGCGTCGGGATCGAGGATATTGATCACGGCGGCGATCGCCTCGCCGAACTTTGCCTGCAGCCTCCGCAGCGTCGCGCGGGCATGCCGCTCGCCCGCGGCGGCGCGCGCCACGATCTCGGGCATGCGAAGCGATTTCCCCGACTGCTCCCGGTAGTACCGTTCGAGGCCGGGCCCGGAGATCGCGGTCTCGACGCAGCCGAACCGCCCGCAGTAGCAGGGCGTGCGCTCCCCGCGGATGGGGTTGTGGCCCCACTCCCCGGCGATCCCGTGGAGGCCGTCGAGGACCTGGCCGTTGACCACGATCCCCCCGCCGCAGCCCGTCCCGAGGATGAGCCCGACGACGACCTTCCGGTTGCGGCCCGCCCCAAACGTCGCCTCGGCCAGCGCAAAACAGTTCGCATCGTTGGCGATCCGCGGCTCCACGCCGAGCGCCTTTGCCAGGTCCTCCCTCAGCGGCCGGCCGTTGAAGCAGACGGTGTTCGAGTTCTTCAGGACGCCGGTCAGGGGATCGATGACTCCGGGCGTCCCGAATCCGATGCAGGCGGGCCGCTTCGAGCCGGATTCGCGCTCGAGCATGCCGACCAGCCGCACGATCTGGCCGAGCACGTGCTCGTAGCCCCGCGCGCCCTCGGTCGGGACCCTGAGCCGGCAAAGCGCGTGATCGGGCCTCGCGGGGTCGACGACGGCCCCCTCGATCTTCGTGCCCCCTAGGTCGATGCCGAAGCGGCTCATATTTCAGATGATGGTGTTTAGGCGGATGATGTCGGAATAATAGCGCGAGGAAAGCTTCGGCGTCCGCACCTGGGTCGCGTAGTCGACGTGGACGAGCCCGAAGCGCCTCACGTAGCCGTCCGCCCACTCGTAGTTGTCCAGGAGCGACCAGACGAAGTAGCCGCCGACGGGGACGCCATCCTCGATAGCGCGGTGGAGCTCCCGCAGGTAGGAGCGGAGGAACTCGCGGCGGTGCAGGTCGTGGACCTCGCCGTTGATCACGGGCTCGTCGTCGTAGCCGCATCCGTTCTCCGTGACGAAGATCCGCTTCAGGCCGTAGTTCTCGTGGGCCAGGCGCAAGCCCCAGTAGATGGCCTGCGGCGTGAACTTGAGCCACTTGCTGTCGGCCCGGGGGTAGCTGTGCGGGACATCGACCACCTCGTGGCCGCCGCCCGGCGTGGCGCGAACGAAGTAGCCCGTGTAGATGTTGATCCCGAGGAAGTCCGTCGGGGCGCTGATCAGCTCGAAGTCGCCCGGCGCGACGACCGGCGCGTCGGTCCCGACCCGGACGAGATAGGACTCCGAATAGCGCCCGCGGTGGATCGCATCGAGGATGTGGAGGTTGCGCTCGACGAACCAGGCGTTGGCGGCCGCGATGTCCGCCTCGGTCTCCGTCACCGGAATCGGGGTGTCGCAATTGTCGGTGAGGCCCACCTGCGCGCCCTCGCCCCCGAACATGCGCACGGCGCGCACGCCGTGGCCGTGGCAGACAAGCGCGTGGTGATAGGTCTGGTTCAACTGCTGCGGGAGACACCAGGCGGCCCGGCGCCGAAATCCCCCACGGGCCGTAGGCCAGGAACGTGAAGCACCGGATCTCGTTCAGCGTGAACCAGTGCTTAACCCTGCCCGAGAACTCCCTCACGATCGTCTCCGCGTAATGGGCGAAGGCGTCGACGGTCGCCCGCTCGGTCCATCCGCCTCGGTCCTCGAGCGCCTGCGGCAGGTCCCAGTGGAACATGGTGACCCACGGGGTGATCCCGTTCTCGGCGAGCGAATCGAACAGGCGGTGGTAGAAGTCGAGGCCCTCCGGGTTGACGGCGCCGTCGCCCTTCGGAAAGATCCTCGGCCACGAGATCGAGAGCCGGTAGTTGCGGATCCCGAGCTCCCGCATGAGGGCGAAATCCCCCGCAAACCGGTGGTAGTGGTCGCAGGCGACGTCGAGCGTGTCCCCGTTCAGGATCTTTCCGGGTATCCGCGAGAAACGGTCCCAGACCGACTCTCCCTTGCCCCCCTCGAACGCCGCCCCCTCGATCTGGGGAGCGGCCGTGGCGGCCCCCCAGACGAAGCCGTTCGGGAACGCGGAGTTTGCAGGTTTTCTAGAGGTCATCTTGCGGTCGACGCACACCCGTTCGGGCGCCGCGTCGGCGCTGGGCGCGCCAGCGAAAGAATAAGGAGTTGGCGCAGCCTATCTTTATTATTGCCTGTGTCAGCCAATCGTTCTGTTTACCTTTGAAATTGCTTGCAAAGCTCATTTTCGGGTGAAAATGCGCGCTGCCATAACGCAATATTTTCCAATACCTTATGGCCACGGTCCTGCTCGAAAACCTCACCAAGGTATATCCTGAGAAAAGCGGACCCGGGATCACGGCAGTGAAGGCCATCAACCTCGAGATCGAGGACCGCGAGTTCATGGTGCTCGTGGGTCCCTCGGGATGCGGAAAATCGACCACCCTTCGCATGATCGCGGGCCTGGAGGAGATCACCTCGGGCACGGTCCGGATCGGGGGGCACGTCGTCAACGAGGTGCTGCCGAAGGACCGCGACATCGCCATGGTTTTCCAGAACTACGCCCTCTACCCGCACATGTCGGTCTTTGAGAACATGGCGTTCGGCCTCAAGCTCCGGAAATTCCCGAAGGCCGACATCGAGGCGCGCGTCGGAGAGGCCGCCTCCATGCTCGGCCTCGCCTCCCTCCTCCAGCGCAAGCCCAAGGCCCTCTCCGGCGGCCAGCGCCAGCGCGTCGCCCTGGGGCGCGCGATCGTGCGCAAGCCGAAGGTCTTCCTTTTCGACGAGCCCCTTTCGAACCTGGACGCGAAGATGCGGGTCTCGACCCGCACGGAGATCTCCAAATTGCACGCGCGCCTCGGGGCGACGATGATCTACGTGACGCACGACCAGGTCGAGGCGATGACCATGGGGGACCGGATCTGCGTCATGAAGGACGGAAACATCATGCAGGTGGCCGAGCCGCTCGAACTCTACAACCGGCCGGAGAACATGTTCGTCGCCGGATTCATCGGCTCGCCCCCCATGAATTTCTTCAGGGGCGCGCTCCGCGCCGCGGGCGGCCGCGTGTCCTTTGTCGAGGACAACCCGGCCGGCCCCCCGCTCACGATCGCGCTCGACGAGACGCTCGCCGGCCGTTCGTCGGCGCACCTCGACCGGCCCGTCGTCTTCGGGATCCGACCGGAGGCGATCCACGACCTCCTGACCGTGGCCTCACCGGACCCCTCCCGCACGGCCGACGTGAAGGTCGAGGTCTCCGAGCCGATGGGGTCGGAGACGCTCCTCTATCTCGACACCGGGGCGACCTCGTTTGTCGCGAGGGTCAACCCGACGGACCGGTTCCACGCGGGCCAGCGGGTCCAGGTCACCTTCGACCTGACCCACGCCCACCTCTTCGACGCGGCGACCGAGGCCGTGCTCCGGTAGCCGCCCCGCCGCGGCGTCAGCCGCCTCCGGCCGCAGGCGGCTTGGCCTTGCCGCGGTTGGCGAAGAAAAGCATGCAGGCTCCGAAGACCAGGAGCACGACGCCCCAGACCAGGTTGATATTGATGCCGAGGGAGCGGTGGTACAACTGCTCGTCGGCCCGGGTCAGGAAGCCGTAGACGGTCATCAGGAGACCGACCAGCGAGAACATGAGGCCGATTGGCCAGCGGATATCGAGTCCCATAGTGTTTCCTTGGTTACCAGAAGATGAGGTTCAGCGCGACGCAGGCGAGGATCAGCACGGTGCCGATGACGGCGGGCCGCTCGTAGAGCGGGACACCCTCCGCCTTGATCTTCGGCGTCAGGGAGTAGACGAGGCCGGTCAGCTCCTGGTCCGTCTTCGTCCGCCGGGTCGACAGCGAAATGCCCGCCGTCAGGCCGAAGCAGACAATGAACGCATAGACGGCCAGCCAGAAGTTCTGCGCCATCTCGCTCGGGAACGTGTGGAGGATGGCGATGTAGCCGCCCTTCATGCCCGGGGCGTTCCCCTGGGAGATCGTGATCGCGTGGACGACGCCCGAGGTGAAGGTGCCCGCCAGGAGGCCGATGAAGGCGCCCGTTCCCGTGGTGCGCTTCCAGAACATGCCGAGGAGGAACGTCGCGAAGAGCGGCGCGTTCACGAAGGCAAACACGAGCTGGATGATGTCCATCGCGTTGTTGTAGAGCGCCGCGAAATACGCGCAGGCGATGCTCAGCAGGATGCCGACCAGGGTCACCCCGCGGGCCATCTTCATGTAGTGCTCATCGCTCCGGTTCGGGGCGAGGTAGGCCTGGTAGAGGTCGTAGGTCCAGACGGTGTTGAACGCCGTCACGTTGCCGGCCATGCCCGACATGAACGAGGCGAGGAGGCCGGTCAGCGCGAGGCCGAGGAGGCCCGGGGGGCAGTACCGCTTGACGAGCGAGAGGATCACGCCGTCGTAGTCGTACTCCGCCACGGAATTCCAGAGGCGGTCCCTGAAGGTGTCCGCCGGCATGGGCGCCGCGGCGTAATCCTTGACGAGCTCGGCGACCTTGACCGGGTCCATCCGCTTGCCAACCGCCGCGCTCACGTCCCTAAAGGCCTCAGCCGGGGGCAGCGCGGCCGAGGAGGCCACCACGGCCGTCGCCCGGGCGTACACGGCGTTGTCGAGGATCGGCGCGGGGATCCGGTAGCCCTTGGACGGGATCGTCATCAGCGCCACCGCGATCATGCCCGGCAGGATCACGAGGGCCGGGAAGAGCATCTTCGGAACCGCGGCCACGAGCGGCGTGTTGCGCGCCGCCGTCATGTTTCGCGCCGCCATGGCGCGCTGGACGACCAGAAAATTGGTGCACCAGTATCCGAACGAGAGGACGAACCCGAGGCCGAAGATCATCGCGAACCAGTCGACGCCCATGGGGTTGTTGGCGGGCCGGCGAGGAGCGTGTGCCATGCGCTCGTCCAGGCGTTGGCGCCGTAGTGGATGCCCTCGGGCCGCAGGTTCAGGGAGGACGGATTGGTGGCCACCCCCTTCAACAGGTCGGTCAGGCGCGCGTAGCCGCCGACGTCCTTGAGCCCCAGGTAGACGACCGGCGCAAAACCGAGGACAATCATGAAGAACTGGAGCACCTCGGTGTAGATGGCCGACGTGAGCCCGCCCTTCAGGACGTAGAGAAGGACGACCGCCGAGCAGATCCAGAGGCTCGCATGGTAGTTCCAGCCGAGCAGCAGGTTCAGGAGCTTCGCCAGGGCGTTCATCGAGATGCCGGAGGCGAAGACCGTCATGACGGCGAAGGAGATCGAGTTTAAGGCGCGCACGCGCTCGTCGAAGCGCATCTTCAGGTATTCCGGAACGGACCTGGCCTTCGACCCGTAGTAGAACGGCATCATGAAGACGGCCAGGAACACCATGGCCGGAATCGCGCCGACCCAGTAGAAATGGGCGGTGATGATCCCGTATTTTGCGCCGCTGGCGGCCATGCCGACCAGCTCCAGCGCGCCCAGGTTCGCCGAGATGAAGGCGAGCCCGGTGACCCAGGTCGGGATCGAGCGGCCGGACGTCAGGAAGTCCGACGTGCTCCGCATGTATTTTTTCAGGGCAAACCCGATCCCGATGACGAACGCCGTGTAGGTCAGCAGAATGAGGTAATCGAGCCAAGTGAGCGTGACTTGCATTGCTGGAGGGGGGGTTGGGGTCTGGCGCGTGCGGCTCGGCGGGCCCATCGCCCGGCTCCGGCCGCGGTGAAGCGAGAAGCTGCGCGCCGGCCAATTAGAAATCAAGCCGCAATGCTTGCGAGCCGGTTCGTGGATTCCGGGGGGCGCCGGCCGAGTTATTTTCGGCGCTTATCGGAGCCAAAAGTTGGCGCACGCCCCGCCCCCCCCCGCCTGCCGAGCGCAGTCAGGGCGGACTTGGGCCGGTCCGTTCCCTGCGAAGGGCTGTCACAAGCGCGCCGGCAAGCAGGGCCGCCCCCGCGGCGACGAGCCAGACGCCGCGATTCAAGAGGCGGATCGCGGCAAAACTCACGGGGCCGCTCTGCATCTGCCCCAGGCGCGCGGGTTCGCGCTCGCGCACGAGCTCCCGCCTGAGGGGCGCCGGCAGCAGGCGCTGAATCCGCCCGTCGCCAAGGAGCGACAGGATCTCCGCGGCCGAGCCGGGGATCCGGGGGAAATCGACATCCGTGATCACGCGGGCATCGCCCGTCCTCATGAACGTGCCGAGGCGCTCCTCGTGCTCGAGCGTCTGCCGGCGGAACTGGAGAAAATAGGGGCGGTAGACGGCCTGCGACCGCCACACCTCGCTCCCGCCCACCCCGGCGAACCAGACGAGCGCCAGAACCCAATAGGCCCCCCGCCCCGCTCTGGACGCGCCGCGACCCGCCTCCATAAGGACGACCGCAGCCGCGTTGGCGACGAATCCGAGGCCGAGCACCTCCGTGTAGCGGGAGCCGACGAGACCCGAGAGGCTCGCCCGCCCCCAGGCCAGCGCGGCCGCCTGGAGAAGGACCCAGAGTCCGAGGGCCAGCGCAAAGGGTGCGAGTCGGGGGGTCTCCCGGCGCAGCATAATGCGCCCCGCGAGCGCCGTCCAGGGGAGCCAGAGGCAGAGAAAACCGAGGATCCCCGGCCAGAGAGGCCACGAGGCATACGCCAGAAAGGCGGCGACGAAGGATCCCACCCCATCGGCCCGCATCCCGGGCTGCGGAGGGATGATGGCGCGGGTGAGCCAGCCGGCCGCCGCGATCGCCAGCAATGCGGCGCAGAAGGCGGCGCACGGACGCCAGCCGGTGCGCCGGCTGTAGGCCATGACGAGGACCGCCGCGGCCACCGCCGCCGCCGTCAATAGCCCAGAAACCATGCTCCCCACGAGGAGCGCCGAGAGGGAGAGCACCCCCCAGGCTGCCATCCTCCCCGGCGCCGGACCTGAGATCAGCGAGACCGCGACCACCGAGCCAAGCACCAAGAATCCGAACTGGCTCTGGAATCCAGACACGAGGTTCTCCCAGTCGCAGGCGACCAGCATGGGAAGCAGGGCCGCGGCGCCCACGTACGTGCCGCGAACCCAGCCGAGGAAGGTCCAGCAAAGCGCGCAAATCCACGCGACCGTCGCGGACTCCAGAAGGAACGTCACCAGCACCTCCGCGCGATTGTCCCATTCGCCGTCGACCCAGACCAGAGCCAGTGAAACCGTCCGGGTCAGGACCACCCGGTGCTCGTTATTGGCCGCAAAGAGGTCGCCCGCGCGAAGCGTCCCGTGGGAGAGCGGGAGCAGCAGCCCCGTGAACTCCGCGAACAGCTGGTCGAGGTAGGGAGCCCAGGAGACGCGGCCCTCCGCGATCCAAAGGCGGGAGCCGAGCACAAGGAGTCCCACGCCCGCCGCCCCAAGGACGATGAGGCTCCCGTCCCGACGCAGGACGCCGGCCTGGGCCAGGATCCATCGGCCCGCGCAATAGGCCGAAAACAACGCCAGGCCGAGGAGGAGAACGCCGACCCCGAGCACGCCGGGAGAGAGGGAGAGGCTCATGGTTTCAACCGACCGCGCTGCAAGCGGGGCCCACGGGGTTCAGGGCTTCAAAAGCCTGATGCGCCCGAGCGCGCGGTGGAGCTCGACACTCAGGACGAGCGTCACGGCGAGACCGACGGCCATCCCAATCATCAGGGTTTCCACCGAGGGATGCCCGTCGCCGTAGAACCGCCCCCAGAAATAGTAGTTGTAGTTGCGGATGAGCGGCTGGTGGATCAGGAAAATCTCGAGGGAGTACTTCCCGAAGAATCGAAGGACCGTGCCGGTCGACGCCACGAGCCCCGCCGGGGCCTTCTCGCGCCAGAGGTAGACGTAGCCGAGCGCGAGCGCGAATGCGGTGATCTCCGAGTAGAACACAATGCCGTGCGTGTAGGGCACGTAGGCGAGCAGCACGAGGCCCGCCGCCAGGGCCGGCGACAGCTTCAGCTCAAGGCGCCCGTCCCGCAGCAGCGCCCCGGCCAGCAGGCCGAGGAAAAATCCGGGAAGACGGAGCGCGATGTGCCCGAAGCAGCCGGGCTGGCCGCCCAGGAAATACGCATAGGCAACCCCTGTGGACAGCAGGCAGCCCCAGAAGACGACCTGGTCGGGACGGGCGAGGATCGGCTTAAAGGCCAGGTAAATGAGGTACAGGCTCCCGATCAGCGTGATGAACCAGAAGGAGTCGTTGATCCCGAAGCCGTAGAAGTCGCCGAACCAGGCCTGGACGCCGAGGTAGTGGATGAGGACATTAAAGGCCGTGTACCTGAGCTCCAGGAAGTGGGTGTTCGCCAGGAGATAGGCGGTGAGGACGATCCCGTAGACCGGGTAGATCCGCACGAGCCTGCGCTTCAGAAAGGCCCCCGCCGACTCCACCCGCGCGCCGAGCGCAAGCCCCACGCCGCTCAGGATCACAAACAGGTCGACCCCGACGTCGCCGTGGAGCAGGTTCTGCCAGACGAGGACGCCCCCCGCGTGGTAGAGGATGACCAGCAGGATCGCGATTCCCTTCAGCTCGTCGATCGGCTCCACGCGGCCTTTGGGGAGCGGGGGCGCCTTAAGCTCAATGGCTGGCATCTATGGGGAAAGGGATGGGCGGCTGGGCTTTGCCGCAGGGGGAATATGGTGGTGGAGGTTGGATTCGAACCAACGGTGTCGTAAGACGGGAGATTTACAGTCTCCGGAGCGGCCACTGCTCAACTCCACCAACGCAAACGCCGAAACATCCACGAGGGCGGACTTCCGTCAAGGTCCATTTTGGAGCCGGACGCCCCCGGGAGGCAAGAAGGTCCCAATGCCGGCGCGGCCGCCGGCACTTGCGCCTCGCCGCGGCCCGCCGAAACCCTACATTTTGCGGCCGATGAGCGAACTCAGCCAGTTCGTCGACCGCTTCGTACCGGGCGGCTTTGTGGCGCACCTCTCCACGGTCGCCGGCTTCCTCCTGGCCTTCTTCCTCGCCGCCCGGCTGATGACCGAGCGCCGGGCGCCCGCCAACACGTTCGCGTGGCTCCTCGTGATCGTCTTCATCCCCTGGCTCGGCGTCCCGCTCTACCTCTTCCTCGGCGGCCGCAAGCTGCGCAAGATGGCCAAGGGCAAGCAGGCGCTCCTTCCCGTCGTCCCGGCGATCTGCGTCTCGGACATGAGCCACGTCTTCGCGCCGGTGGCGAAGACCGTGGCCGGGGCCGGCGGGTTTGAGCCCGTCGGCGGGAACCGGGTGCGGTTCCTCCTGACGGGCGAGGAGGACTTCGCGGAACTCGAGCGCCAGATCCTCGCCGCAAAGCATTCGATCCACATCACCACCTTCATCCTGAGCCGCGACGCGACCGGGCGGCGGATCGTCGACCTGCTCGCCCGGCGCGCGAGGGAGGGCGTGAAGGTGCGGCTTCTCCTCGACGCCCTCGGCTGCTTCCTCTCCTCGCGCGGTTTCGTCGACCCGATCCGAAAGGCCGGCGGCGAGGTCGGGCGCTTCATGCCGGTCATGCCCTTCACCTCGCGGGCATCGGCTAACCTTCGATGCCACAGGAAGATGGCCATTTTCGACGGCTCGACCGCCCTCATCGGAGGCCGCAACATCGCCCGCGAATACATGGGGCCCACGCCGTACGCGAAGCGCTGGCGCGACTTCGGGGCGGTGATCGAGGGGCCCGCGACGGTGGTCCTGGGCGAGGTGTTCATCGCGGACTGGTGCTTTGCCGTACGCCAGCCGCCGGAGAAGGTCCGCCTCGACGCCCAGGCGTCCGGGGCCCCGATCATGGGATCGTGCGAGCTGCAGGTGGTCGCGAGCGGCCCCGATGTGCCCGGCGACCCCCTTTACGAGGGCATCGTCGCCATGATCCAGCAGGCCGAGCGCAACATCTGGATCGTCACCCCCTACTTTATCCCCGACGACGTCCTCCTGCGCTCGATGATCGTCAAGGCCCGCGCGGGCTGCCGCGTGACGCTCGTGGTGCCGCAGCACTCGAACCATCCCGTGACGGACTTCGCCCGGCGCAACTTCACCCGGGAGCTCGGCGCCGCGGGCGGGCACGTGCTCCTCTACGACGCCGGCATGCTCCACGCGAAGGCGATCGTCATCGACGACCGGGTGGCGATGTTCGGCTCCCCGAACTTCGACCTGAGGAGCCTGTTCGTCAATTTTGAGATCGGCGTCCTGGTCTACACCGAGCCCGAGATCGCCCGGATCCGGGCCTGGATCGACGACCTGGTTGCCCAGTGCATCGAGCCGACGTTCACGAAGCGCCACCTGCTGACGAGCATCGCCGAGGACGTCTGCCGGCTCCTGGCCCCGATCCTCTGAGGGCCGGTTTCCGGTTTGCGGTGCGCGAAGGCCGGGGCCAATGTTCCCGACCTATGATGGTGAACGCCCGGCCCCCGCTTCTCCTCCTGGCTGCCGCCCTCGCGCTCGGAAGCACCCCCTGCCCCGGAGCGGAGCCCCCGCAGCCCCCGTCCGACCCCTACCAGTTCCGCAACGTCGCGATCGGCGGCGGCGGGTTCGTGACCGGGATCATCTTCAGCCGGGCCGAGAAGGGCCTCGTCTACCTGCGCACCGACGTCGGGGGCGCCTACCGCCGGGAAGCGGGCTCGAACGAATGGGTCCCCCTCCTCGACTGGGCCGGCCAGACCGACTGGAACCTCTACGGCGTCGAGAGCCTCGCCTGCGACCCGCAGGACGCGCGCCGGGTCTACATCGCCGCCGGGACCTATACGAATCCCGGCACCCCGAACGGCGAGATCCTGCGCTCCACCGACCGGGGGGACACCTGGGAAAGGACGCCGCTGCCCTTCAAGCTCGGGGGCAATGAGAGCGGCCGCAACAACGGCGAGCGCCTCGCCGTGGACCCGAACGACGGCCGCGTGCTCTTCCTGGGGACGCGTAGTTCGGGCCTCTGGCGGAGCGGGGACTCCGGCGCCACCTGGGCGCGGGTCGCGGCGTTCCCCGACTACGACGAGGCCCTGCCGGTGCCGACGAACCCCCGGTGGCGGGCGCCGCAGAGGGTCGGAATCAACATCGTTTTCTTCGACGGGCGCAGCGGCGCGCGCGGCGCGCCGACCCCGGTCGTCTATGCCGCGGTCTCGACCCCGAATGCGAGCCTCTTCCGGAGCACGGACGGCGGGACCACATGGGCCCCGATCGCGGGCCAGCCCCTCGGGCTCCGGCCCACCCGGGCCGCCTTCAGCGCGACCGGGGTCCTTTATGTGAGCTACGGCAGGGAGGCCGGCCCGAACACGATGACGGACGGAGCCGTCTGGAAACTCGACCCGTCCTCGGGAGCCTGGGAGGAGATCACCCCGGAGAAGCCCGGCCCGGGCCGCGCGTTCGGCTACGGCTCCGTCGCCGTCGACCCGCGCCGTCCCGAGACCGTGCTCGCGGGGACCTGGAGCCACGGGAACCCCTTCGACGAGATCTTCCGCAGCACGGACGGCGGGCGCACCTGGACGGCGCTTCTCGGCACGGCCCGGTGGGACCATGCGTCGGCGCCCTACACGCGGACCATGACGCACCACTGGCTGGCCGATCTCGAGATCGACCCGTTCGATTCGGACCATGCGATCTTCCCGACGGGCTACGGCATCTGGGTGACGCACGACCTCGGCGACGCCGACCGCGGCCGGCCGACGCTCTGGAGCTTCGAGGACCGGGGAATCGAGGAGACGGTGCCCCTTTCCCTCGTGAGCCCCCCGTCCGGCGCCCACCTCCTCAGCGGCCTCGGCGACATCGACGGCATGCGCCACGACGACTTTGGCGCCTCCCCGCCCGCGGGGCGCTTCGGGACCCCGGCCTTCAAGAACTCGGCGCGCCTCGCCTTCGCCTGGAAGCATCCCGAGGTCCTGGTCCGCTCCGGCAACACCTACCGCAACGACCTCCTGACGGCCGGCTATTCGAAGGACGGCGGGGTGACCTGGAAGCCCTTCCTGTCGGAGCCCCCGGGAACGGTGGGCGCCTTCTGGCGCGGCGAGGGCCCCCTCTGCATCTCGGCCGACGCCAAGACGGTCGTCTGGTCGCCGACCGCGGTCGCGCCGCACCTGACGGAGGACTGGGGCGCCACCTGGTTTCCCTGCGTCGGGTGCTCCGTCAACCTGGCGGTGGCCGCCGACACGGTGAACCCCTCCCGGTTCTACGCCTATGACACCGAGGCCGGCACCCTGGTCGAAAGCACCGACAGGGCCCGCAGCTTCAAGGCGACCCTGGCGGGGCTTCCCGTCGTCAAGGGCCGCTTCGGTCCCGCGCCCGGAAAGCTGTCCACCGTCCCCGGCCGCGAGGCCGAAATCTGGGTCATCGCCGGGGGCGCCCTCCTCAATTCGCACGACGGGGGCCTGACGATCCGGACGATCCCGAACGTGGCCGCCTCCCAGATCGGCTTCGGCAAGGGGGCTCCCGGCCGGGATTTTCCCGCGCTCTTCCTGGTCGGCAAGGTCTCCGAGACCGAGGGCATCTTCCGCTCCGACGACTACGGGTCCTCCTGGGTGAGGATCAACGACCCGCGGCACGGATACGGGTCGATCGGGGTCGTGACGGGGGACCCGAGGATCTACGGCCGCGTCTACCTCGGCACCTTCGGCCGCGGCATCGTCTACGGCGACCGCAAGGGCTAGGGTTTTGGCGCGATCGAGAGCCGGTACTCGACCGCCTCCCGGAGCGCCTCCCAGGAGGCGTCGATCAGGTTGTCGCTGACGCCGACCGTGCCCCAGATCGAATGCCCGTCGCCGCTTTCGACGAGGACGCGGGTCTTCGAGCCCGTGCCCTTGCTCACGTTGCCGTCGATGATGCGCACCTTGTAGTCGCGCAGCACCATCGACTGGAGCTGGGGATAGGTCCTCTCGAGGGCGAGGCGCAGCGCCTTGTCGAGCGCCCCGATCGGCCCGGTGGATTCCGCGACCGTGTGGACCGACTCCCCGGCGACCTTCACCCGGACGGTCGCCTCCGACCAGATCTCGGCGCCGTGGCGCTCGACGATCACGCGGTAGCCCTCGACCTCGAAAAACTCCTTGTTCCGCCCGAGCTTCCGCGCGACGAGGAGCTTGAACGAGGCGTCGGCCGCCTCGTACTCGTAGCCCCGGAACTCGCGCTCCTTCAGCTCCTCAATCAACCCCTTCAATTCGGGGCTCTTCTCGTCCAGGTCCACCCCGAATTCCCGGGCCTTGAGGGCGAGGCTGCTGCGGCCGGCCATGTCCGAGACGAGCACCCGCGTCCGGTTTCCGACCAGCGCCGGATCGATGTGCTCGTAGCTGCGCGCCACCTTCTGCGCGGCGTTTGCGTGGAGCCCTCCCTTGTGCGCGAAGGCCGACTGGCCGACATAGGGGGCCTTCGGATCGGGCCGGAGGTTCGCGAGCTCGTCGAAGAAGAGGGAGAGGTCCCGGAGCTGGCGCAGGTTCTTCGAGCAGCGGAGCTTGCGGCCCATCTTGAGCGCGAGATTGGGGAGGATGGTCACCAGGTTCGCGTTGCCGACCCGTTCGCCGTACCCGTTGATCGTCCCCTGGACCAGCGTGGCGCCGGCCTCGACGCCCGCAAGCGTCACGGCGACCCCGAGGCCGCTGTCGTTGTGGCAGTGGATCCCGACCAGGTCGGCGCCGAAGCGCTTGACCACGCTCCGGGTGATCTCCAGCACCTGCGGAACGAGCTTCCCGCCGTTCGTCTCGCAGAGCGTCAGGTTCCGGGCGCCTCCGCGGGCCGCCGCATCGAGCGTCCGGAGCGCGTACTCGGGGTTGTCGAGGTAGCCGTCAAAGAAGTGCTCCGCGTCGTAGATCACCTCGCGGCCCTGGGCGGTCAGGTAGCGGATCGAGTCCTCGATCATGGCGAGGTTCTCCTCCGGGGTCGTGCGCAGGATCTCGGTCACGTGGAGGAGCCAGGTCTTGCCGACGAGGGTGAGGACCGGCATCCCGCTCTCGAGGAGGGTCTTCAGCTGCGGGTCGCTGTCGGCCTTGGAGCCGGCCCTCCGGGTCGATCCGAACGCCGCCAGCTTCGCGTGCTTCAGGCGCAGGTTCTTCGCCTCCGCGAAAAAGGCGATGTCCCTCGGGTTCGAGCCGGGGAATCCCCCCTCGATGTAGTCCACCCCGAACTGGTCCAGCCGTTCGGCGACCAGGAGCTTGTCGGCGACGGAGAAGCTGATCCCCTCCCCCTGCGTCCCGTCGCGCAGGGTGGTGTCGTAGATCTTGATCTCGGCGGTGGCCATGGTGCTGCGCCGCCTTCAGACGGCGCGGGACTCGATGAAGCCACGTATTTGGGCCGCGTCAGCCACAATCTTGTGCCGGACGAGGGGGCGCCCCTTCAGCGCCTCGAGCGACGGGTCGGTCGGCGCGATCCCGATCGCCTCCATGATGGTCTCCGGGAACTTGGCGGGGCTCGCCGTCGCGAGGACGACGCTGGGCCCCGGGTCGGCCACCCTCTTGAAGGCGCAGGCCGTGTGGGGATCGACGATGTAGCCGTGGGAGCGGTAGACATCCCGGATGATGGCGCTGATCTCGCCGTCGTCGCAGCGCGACGACGTGAAGGTGTCGCGGTCGAAATCGGGGAACGTGTAGGCGCCCTTCTCGGCGATCTCTCGCATCACCGCGCGCACCCGCTCGCCGTCGCGGCCGAGGCCGTAGTAGAGGAACCTCTCGAAGTTGGAGGCGACCTGGATGTCCATCGAGGGCGCGAGGCTCGCGCTCACGCCCGCGACCCGGTACTCGCCCGTCGTGAAGAGCCGGTGGAGGATGTCGTTGCGGTTCGTCGCCACGCGGAACCCGCGGATCGGCACCCCCATCTTCTGGAGCATCCAGCCCGCGAGCACGTTCCCGAAGTTGCCCGTCGGGACGACGAAGGTCGCGGCGCGCTGCTGGCCGCCCGGAAGGCGGAGCCACGCATGGAGGTAGTAGACGCACTGCGCCAGCACCCTGGCGATGTTGATCGAGTTGACGGCCGAGAGCCGGTGGCGCGTCCGGAACGGCCCGTCGGCGAAGAGCCCCTTCAGGATCGCCTGCGCGTCGTCGAACGAACCGGCGACCGCGAGCGCGTGCACGTTCGGCGCGCCCGTGCAGGCCATCTGGCGCTCCTGGAGCCTCGACACGCGCCCGTCCGGATAGAGGATGAAGATCGCGACGCCGGGCCGGCCCATGAGGCCGTGGATCGCGGCGGCCCCGGTGTCGCCCGAGGTGGCGCCGAGGACGTTGATCCGCTGGCCCCGCAGGAGGCACTGGCGCTCGTAGAGGTTCCCGAGGAGCTGGAGGGCGATGTCCTTGAAGGCGAGCGTCGGGCCGTGGAAGAGCTCGAGGACGTGCGTGTCCCTGGAGAGCGGGCGGAGCGGCGCCACCTCGGGCCGGTCGAAGACCGCGTAGGAGCGGGTCACGAGGTCCCGGAGTTCGCCCTCGGGGATGTCGGTGGCGAAGCGGCTCAGGAAGGCCGTGCAGAGGTCGGGATAGGAGAGCCCGGAAAGGGAGCCCAGCTCGCCCCCGAGGTCGGGCAGGGCCTCGGGCACAAAGAGCCCCCCGTCCGGGGCCAGGCCCGCGGCCACGGCCTCCGAGAATCCGACCGGCGGGGTTCCTCCGCGTGTCGAGACGTAGCGCATTCCCCGGTGGGGCTACACCTTGTCGAGCCCGAACGCGGCGTGGGCGACGCGGACCGCCTCGTCCGCGCGGCCGATGTCGACGACGACCGAGATCTTGATCTCGGAGGTGCTGATGAGGTCGATGTTGATGCCCACCTCCGCGAGGGCCTGGAAGAGGGTCGCCGCCACGCCGCTGTGCGTCTTCATGCCGACGCCGACGACGCTGAGTTTCGCGATGTGCTCCTGGACGGCCACCTGCCCGCCCCCGCCGATCGCCGCCAGCACGGGCTCCAGCGCCTTCACGGCCCGGGCCTTGTCCGTCAGCGGCACGGTGAAGGTCAGGTTCGCGACCCCGCCGCGCCCGACGTTCTGCACGATCATGTCGACGATGATGTTGGCGTCCGCCAGGCTCCGGAACACCTTTGCCGCGCTGCCCGGCTTGTCGGGGATGTTGCTGACGACGACCTTGGCCTGGTCCTTGTCGGCGGCGATTCCGCGGACGACAACGGTTTCCATATACGCGACTTCTTCTTTCACGGTGGTTCCTGGATTGTGGTTGAATGAGGAGCGGACTTCAAAGACGACGCCGTACTTCTTGGCGAATTCGACGGAGCGGGACTGCATCACCTTGGATCCGGCCGAGGCGAGTTCCAGCATCTCGTCATACGAGATCTCGGGGAGCTTGCGGGCCGCCTTGACGACGCGCGGGTCGGCCGTGTAGACGCCGTCGACATCGGTGTAGATCTCGCAGGAATCGGCCTTGAGCGCGGCCGCGAGCGCGATCGCCGTCAGGTCGGAGCCGCCCCGGCCGAGCGTCGTGATCTGGCCGTCGTCGTCGATCCCCTGGAAACCCGCGACGATGACGACCCGGTTCTCCTTCAGCTCCCGCAGGACGAGCCGCGGGTTCACCATCTTCAGCTTCGCCTTCGTGTGGACCTTGTCGGTGAAGATGCCGGCCTGGGCCCCCGTGTAGCTGACGGCCGGCACTCCGATCCCGTGGAGCGCCATGGCCATGAGCGCGATGGTCTCCTGCTCGCCGATCGCGAGCAGCTGGTCGAGCTCGCGGGCGCTCGGCTCCGCGCACAGGCCCTTGGCCCGGGCGATGAGCTCGTTGGTGACCCCGGCGCGCGCCGACAGGACGACGACGACCTGGTGGCCCTCCGCGCGCGCGATCTTGATGCGCTCGGCGACCTTCTTGATGCGTTCGACGTCACCGACCGAGGTTCCGCCGTATTTCTGTACGATTCGGGGCATGGATGTGGAAAAATGGAGCCGGCTAGTCGCCGAAGTCCCCGATCCGCAGGAGGAGCGGCTCCTCGCGCACGCTGCCGAGGCTCTTCAGGGAGCGGAGGGCATTGCGCATCGAGCGCTCGTCGCTCTCGTGGGTTGTGAGGACGAGGGACGCCTGGCCCGAGCTCTCGGAGGGCCCCTGGATGACGCTCGCGATGCTGATCCTGTTCCGGGCCATGATGGTCGCCACCCGCGCGAGGACGCCCGGGCGGTCCGCGACCGAGAGCCTCACGTAGTAGCGCCCGCGGATCCGCTCGGGCGGGGCGAGCCGGGCCCGCGCCTCCAGCGCCGGCCGCTCCTCTCCCATCAGGTGCGCCCCCTTCCCGTGCAGGATGAGCCCCACGGCGTCGGCGATGTCGCTGATGACGGCGCTCGCCGTGGCGTCCTGCCCGGCGCCGCGCCCGATGTAGACGGTCGTCCCCACCACGTCGCCGGTGACGGAGATGGCGTTGAAGACGCCGCTCACCTGCGCGAGCACCGTCCCCTCCGGCAGGAGCGTCGGGTGGACCCGGACCACGATCTCGTCGGTCGCCAGGTCGCGCGTGATGATCCCGAGCAGCTTGATTCCGTAGCCGAGGGCCGCGGCGTTCTTGAAGTCCGCGGGCGTGATGCGCTCGATCCCCTCGACAATCATCTGCCCGGGCCGCACCCAGACCCCGTGCGCGAGCCACGCGAGGATCGAGGCCTTGTGCGCCGTGTCCCAGCCCTCGACGTCGAGCGACTCCTGGGCCTCGGCGTAGCCGAGGCGCTTCGCCTCGGCGAGGACGCCGGCATACGGGGCATCGAGCTCCTCCATCTTGGTCAGGATGTAGTTGCAGGTGCCGTTCAGGATCCCGTAGATGCGCGGGAAGCGGTTGGCGACGAGCCCCTCCCGCACGGCCTTGATGATCGGGATCCCGCCGGCGACGCTGGCCTCGAAGAGGAAATGGCCGCCGTGCCTGCGGGCGGCGGCGAAGATTTCGGCCCCGTGGGCGCAGATGAGGGCCTTGTTGGCCGAGATGACGATCTTCCCGCGGGAGAGCGCCGCAAGCGTCACCTGGCGGGCGGCGGTCGTTCCGCCCATCAGCTCGCAGACGATGTGGATCTCGGGGTCGGTCGCGATCGACATCGGGTCGGTCGTCAGCCGCGAGGGGGCGATCCTGACATTCCGGGGCTTTCCCGGGTCGCGCACCGCCGCCCGGGCGAGGACGACCTGGGTGCCGAGGCGCACCTCGAGATCCCGGCGCATCCGGCTGAAGTGCTTCCAGACGCCCTGCCCCACCGTCCCGAGGCCGCAGAGGCCGATGTTGATCGTGCGCCCCTGGCTCATGGCTTCCCCTCCGGCTTCTTCCGCTCGAAGCGCTTCTCGGTCCCGCCGAGGAGCCGCGAGATGTTCGCCCGGTGGCGCACGATGACAAAGACGGCGATCACCGAGGTGACGGTCAGGGCGACCCGCCCCTGCCTCAGCGCCAGCGAAAGGACCGGCAGGCTCGTGGCCGCGAGGATCGAGGCCAGGGAGACGTAGCGGGTCGCGTAGAACACGGCCCCCCAGATGCCCGCGGAGACGAGCCCGACCAGGGGCATGAGGACCATGAGGCCGCCTCCGGCGGCCGCCACGCCCTTGCCCCCCTTGAAGCGGGTGAAGCACGAGAACGAGTGCCCGAAGACGGCGGCCGCAAGCCCGACGTAGCCGAGCAGGTGGGGGAAGCCCGGGGCGGCGATCGCCTGCCAGGCGCACAGAAGCGGCCAGCCGGCCGCGAGGGCGCCCTTCAGGAAGTCGAGCGCAAGGACCGCGTTCCCCGGCCCCGCCCCGAGGATCCGGCGCACGTTGGTCGAGCCCGAGCTCCTGCTGCCGACCTCGAAGATGTTCACGCCGCGCGCGCGGGCCACGACGTAGCCGAAGGGCAGCGCGCCCAGCAGATAGCCGAAGGCCGCCGCCAGCGAAAGCGGCGCGAGCATCTCGGGCTGGTAGGTGAAGACGGCCATCGGCGCCTCAGAGGACCACGAACTTCGCCATCTTGATCGCCCGGTGGGCCTTCAGCTCGCGGCGGGCGGCCTCGCTCGGCTCGCTGTCCAGATTGATGACCATGAGCGCCGTCTGCCCGGCCTCCTGGCGCGAGAGCGACATGTTGGCGATGTTGACCTTGTCCCTGCCGAGGAGGGTCCCCACGTATCCGATCATCCCGGGCTCGTCGCTGTTTTCGATGACGAGGAGCTTGCCCGTGGCGGCGACCTCGACCGCGCGGGCGTTGATGGACACGATCCTCGGGCTGCTGGCCTTGCCGATCAGGGTGCCCGCGGCGCTGCGGACCAGGCCGTCCGCCCCGGTCGCCTCGATCTGGATCAGCTCCGTGTAGTCCGCCTCGCCCGTCGACTTGACGACCTCGCAGGAGACGCCGAGGCGCTCGAGGAGGAAGGGGGCGTTCACGTAGTTGACGGTGTCGCCGCTGATGCGCCTGAGCCAGCCGCGCAGGATGGCGCGCGTGATGGCGTTCGCGTCCATGTCGACGATCTTCCCCCAGTACGTGATCTTCAGGGAGGGGATCTGCTCGGGGGATATCTGCTGGACGAGCGCCCCGAGCTTCGAGCCCAGGTCGAGGTAGGGCCGGAGCACCGAGAGGGTCGCCGCGTCGAGGGACGGCATGTTGACGGCGTTGCGGATCACGCCCCCGTTCAGGACGTCGGCGATCTGCTCGGCGACCTCGACGCCGACGGCGTCCTGGGCCTCGGCCGTCGAGGCGCCCAGGTGCGGGGTCAGGGTCACGTTCGGAAGCGACCGCAATTCGCTCGAGGCCGAGAGCGGCTCCTCCTCGTAGACGTCGAGGCCCGCGGCGGCCACCTGGCCGCTCCTTAGGGCGCCGACAAGCGCGGATTCCTTGATGATGCCGCCGCGCGCGCAGTTGAAGAGCCGGACGCCCTTCTTGCACTTCGCCAGCGCCGCCTCGTCGATCATGTAATGGGTGTCGTCCGTCAGCGGCATGTGGACGGTGATGTAGTCGGACTGGGCCAGAAGCTCGTCCAGCGAGACCGACTCGATCTGCATCCCCTTCGCGCGGCTCGGCGACAGGTAGGGGTCGAATGCGAGGACCCTCATGCCGAAGGCCTGGGCGCGGCGGGCGACCTCGCTGCCGATCCGCCCGAGGCCCACGATCCCGAGGGTCTTCTTGAAGAGCTCGATGCCCGAGAAGCTCTTCCGGTCCCACTTGCCCTCGCGCATGGAGGCGGCGGCCTGCGGCACGGGGCGGGCGCCGCAGAGCAGGTGGGTGAAGGTGAGCTCCGCCGTGGCGACCGTGTTGCCGGACGGGGTGTTCATGACGATGACGCCGCGCTCGGTCGCGGCGTCCACGTCGACATTGTCGACGCCGACGCCGGCGCGGCCGACGACCTTCAGGAGCGGGGCGGCCGCGATCACCTCCGCGGTGATCTTCGACTCCGAGCGGACGGCGATCGCGTGCACGTCCCTGACGAGCTCAAGGAGCTTCGCCGGGGACGAGCCGTAGGCCTCGACGACGTCCAGGCCCGGCTGCTTGCGCAGCCAGGCAACACCCTTTGCCGATATCTTGTCAGCGACGAGGACTTTCATGGGGGAAAAATGCATTCGATCGAAATGGGAGCCACCGTTCCTAGCAAGGAAAAGCGGCCTGGATGCCGCGATAAGCGCCCCGGCCCAACCCCGCCCGGCGCCGGGCTTTAGGCGCCAGTAGCCCGCCTTTTATCGGCCGGTATCCGGCTCTGGATTTGCCAAACCGGGCCATCCGTTCACTCTTATCCCCTTTTATCCGACATGTGGATCGTCCGTCTCGCCCTTCGCCGCCCCTACACCTTCGTCGTCGCCTCGATGCTGGTGCTGATCCTCGGGATCTTCACCATCGTCAACACGCCGACGGACATCTTCCCGGACATCAACATTCCGGTGATTTCGGTCATCTTCAACTACAGCGGCATGTCGCCCGACGACATGGAAAAGCATATCATCACGGGCTTTGAGCGCACGCTGACGACGACGGTAAACGACATCGAGCACACCGAAAGCCAGTCCCTGTACGGCGTCGCGACGGTCAAGATCTACTTCCAGCCGAACGCCAAGATCCAGACCGCGATCGCCCAGGTGTCCGCCATCTGCCAGACGGCCATCCGGTCGATGCCGCCCGGCACGCAGCCCCCGCTGGTCATCCAGTACAGCGCCTCCAATGTCCCCATCCTCCAGCTTTCCTTCTCGAGCGACACGCTGCCCGAGCAGGGGATGTTCGACCAGGCGATCAACTTCGTCCGCCCGAGGCTGGTCACCGTGCCCGGGGTCCAGATCCCCTTCCCCTACGGCGGCAAGCAGCGGCAGGTCATGGTCGACCTGGACCCCGAAAGGCTCTATGCCTGGGGCATCTCGCCCTCCGAGGTTTCGGCGGCCATCGGCGCGCAGAACCTGATCCTGCCGGCCGGAAACGCGAAGATCGGAACCCAGGAATACCCGGTCATCCTCAACAGCAGCCCCTTCAGGGCCGATGACCTGAACGGCCTGCCGATCAAGACGGTGAACGGGACGCCGATCTACATCCGGGACGTGGCCCACGTCCGCGACGGGTTCCAGGTCCAGACGAGCCTGGTCCATGTGAGCGGCAAGCGCGGCGTCCTGCTCTCGATCATGAAGAACGGCGGGGCGTCGACGCTCGACGTGGTCTCCGGCATCAAGAAGGCGCTCGCGCTGGCCGCCGCCACGCTGCCGAAGGGCCTGAAGGTGACCCCCCTCTTCGACCAGTCGCTCTACGTGCGGGCCTCGATCGACGGCGTCGTCCACGAGGCGGCCATCGCCGCCGGGCTGACGGCGCTCATGATCCTCATCTTCCTCGGCAGCTGGCGCAGCACCGTGGTGGTCGTGATCTCGATCCCGCTGTCGATCCTGGTCTCGATCATCATCCTGAGCTGGCTCGGCGAGACGCTCAACGTGATGACCCTGGGCGGCCTGGCCCTCGCCGTCGGCATCCTGGTCGACGACGCGACCGTGGAGATCGAGAACATCCACCGCAACCTCCACCAGAAGAAGCGCCTGGTGAAGGCGATCCTGGACGGCGCCTCCCAGATCGCCGTTCCGGCCTTCGTGTCGACCTTGTGCATCTGCATCGTTTTTGTTCCGATCGAATTCATAAGCGGTGCGGCGAAGTTTCTGTTCGTCCCCCTGGGGCTGGCGGTCGTCTTCGCCATGCTCACGAGCTACCTGCTGAGCCGGACGCTCGTGCCCACGATGGTCCACTACCTCCTCGCCAGCGAGGTGGAGATCTACGGGGGCCAGCTGGACCGGAGCGACCCCCATGCGGATCCGAAGAAGGCCCCGAAGCGGGGCCTCATCTGGAGGGTCCACGATCGGTTCAACGAGCAGTTCGAAAGGTTTCGCCGGTTCTACGGCGGGCTTCTGGCTTGGGGCCTCGCGCACCGGCCGGCGGTCTTCTGGGCGTTCGCCGCCCTGGTCGGAAGCTCGGTCTGCCTCGTCGGCTTCGGGCTTATCGGCAAGGACTTCTTCCCGACCGTGGACGCGGGCCAGATCCGGCTCCACGTCCGGGCCGCGCCGGGCACCCGAATCGAGGAGACCGAGCGCGTCTTCGCGAGCGTCGAAAAGGTGATCCAGGGCGACATCCCTCCGCAGGAGATCAATACCCTCCTCGACATCATCGGCATCCCAAACAGCGGCATCAACCTGTCGCTGAGCGACGGCTCGCTCATCTCCTCCGCGGACGGCGAGATCCTGATCGCGCTCAAGCCCGGGCACGCACCGACGGCCCGCTACATGGACCTGATCACCCGCGACCTGTCCGCCCGGTTTCCCCGCCTGACCTTTTACTTCGCGCCGGCCGACATCGTCACCCAGGTGCTCAATTTCGGGATCGCCGCCCCGATCGACGTGCAGGTCGAGGGCTCCCCGCTCGACGCCGCCAAGAATTACGCCCTCGCGCGGAAGATCGAGGCCGAGGTCGCCGCCCTCACCGGCGCCGCCGACGTGCACCTCCAGCAGGTGCCGAACACGCCTAGCCTCTTCATGAACGTCGACCGGACGCAGGCCAATTACGCGGGCCTCACCCAGTTCAACGTGGCCACCGACATGCTGGTCTCCCTAAGCGGCACCCTCCAGCAGAACCCGAACTTCTGGGAGGACCCCCTCCACGACGTCCAGTACAGCGTCCTTGTGCAGACGCCCCAGTACCGCATCGACTCGATCAACGCCCTGCGCAACCAGCCGGTCGTGCCGACGTCCTCGCTGGTCCCGGGCGCGGCGTTCAGCCCCCAGGCCCAGCTGCTGGGCAGCGTGGCGACGCTCGACCGGGGGCTCTCGCCGGCCAACATCACCCATTACAACCCGAGGCCGACCTTCGACGTGCTGGCCGGGGTCCGCGGAATGGACCTGAACTCGGTGGCCGACGGGATCCGCTCCATCGTCGCCCGGGAGCGGAAGAACCTGTCGAACGGCACGCTGATCAACATCCGGGGGCAGGTGCAGAGCATGGACGCCTCGTTCCGGGGGCTCAGCTACGGCCTGATCTTCGCCGTCATCCTGGTCTACCTGCTCCTGGTCGTCAATTTTCAGTCCTGGCTTGATCCGCTCATTATCCTCATGGCTCTGCCCGGCGCTCTGGCGGGAATCCTGTGGATGCTCTTCGTGACGCAGACGACGATCAACGTCCCCTCGCTCATGGGCGCGATCATGAGCATCGGCGTGGCGACGGCCAACAGCATCCTGATGGTCACCTTCGCGAACGACCAGAGAAAGGAGGGCGCGAACGCCCATGACGCCGCGCTGGCCGCGGGGATGACCCGCCTGCGGCCCGTGATCATGACGGCGCTGGCGATGATCATCGGCATGCTTCCGATGTCGCTCGGCCTCGGGGAGGGCGGCGAGCAGAACGCCCCCCTCGGCCGGGCCGTGATCGGCGGCCTCCTGCTGGCCACCTTCGCCACGCTCTTCTTTGTCCCCATGGTCTACAGCAAGCTTCGGGCAAAGGCCCCGGTGACCCAAGTCGAAGAGGAACTCCGATGACACACTCCAGCGAAAACACCCCCCAAGACCTGCCGAAATTCAGCACGCGGACGGTGGCGACGGTCGCCGGCGCCCTCGCGCTCGCGATGGTTGCGCTGTTCTTCCTCGGCTTCTGGCCGCGCCACGAGCGGATCAAGGAGCGGGAGTCGATGGCCCAGGCCGTCCGGGACAGGCCGCTCATCGTCCAGACCGTGCGGCCCGAGCTGACGACCCGTCCGATCGAACTGGTCCTGCCCGCGGACATCCGCGCCTACGCCTCGACCGCCCTCTACGCGCGCACCAACGGCTACCTCGCCTCCTGGACGGTCGACATCAACGACCGGGTGAAGAAGGGCGACCTGATGGCCGTCCTTTCCGCCCCCGACACGGACGCGCAGCTGAAGGAGGCCGAGGCCAACCTGAACCAGCAGGAGGTCAACTATCAGCTGGCCGCGGCCACCGACGGGCGCTACCGGGGGCTGATCCCGACCCAGGGCGTGACCCAGCAGCAGCTCGACCAGTTTCATTCGGCCGCGGAGCAGGCCAAGGCGAACGTCGTCTCGTCCTCGGCCATCGTCGACCGGTTGAAAACCCTCGTGAGCTTCGAGCGGATCACGGCCCCCTTTGACGGCGTCGTGACCGCCCGCAACTACGACACGGGGGCGCTGATCTCGGCCTCCAACACGGCTCCGGGGCAGGAGCTCTACGACCTGGCGGAGGACGACCGGCTCCGGGTCTATTGCCAGCGTTCCCCAGGACTACGCGCCGCTCGTCCGCTACGGCCAGCCGGTGGAGCTCCTCCTCGAGCAGAATTATCCGGGCCACCGGTTCCAGGGGCTCGTGGCGCGGTCGGCCGGCACCCTCGATCCGGTGACCCGGACGCTGCGGACCGAGCTCGATTTCAGGAACGGGGACCCGGCCCGGCGGATCTTCCCAGGGCATGTTCGGCAAGGCGGTCTTCCGTTTCAGCCGGGACAGGCCCGCGCTCACCGTTCCCACAAGCGCCCTCCTCTTCCAGTCGAGCGAAAAGCGGGTCGCCGTCGTCGGGGAGGACGGCAAGGTCCACATGCGCAGCATCGTGCTCGGCAACGATTTCGGGACAAAAATCGAGGTTCTCTCCGGGCTTCGGGGCGACGAGTGGATCGTCGAAAATCCCGATGAGCAGCTGGCCGAGGGCGTGTCCGTCGAGGCCGTTCACGACGGAGCGGAGGGCCCGCAACCCGGCGCCTCCCCGGAGTCCGCGGCTCCCCGCCCCGCCCAACCGCGATGAGCGCATCCCACAGGCCCCTCGGGCGCGGCCGGATCGGCTGGGCGTTCCTCCTACTCTCCCTTCCGGGAGCCGGCTTTTTGGCCGGCTGCGTCAACCAGGCGCAGGAGGTCCAGGCCTACCGCGATGTGCTCGACGCCCACGAGCCGAAACCGAAGCCGCTGGCTCCCGGCGAAAAGCTGACGCTTCCGCGCGCCCTGGCCCTGGCCAACGCCGACAACGAACAGATCGCCTCCCAGGGGGAGACCTACCTCCAGGCGCTGATCAGCAAGAACCGCGCCGTCGCCGTGTTCCTGCCGACGGTGAGCTTTCAGCCGAACTACACGATTGAAGAGGCGCCGGGCGGCACCGCCGCCCCCGCCTCCCCCGGCGCGCCCGCCACGAGCGCGGCGTCCGCCGCGGCCACCGGCGGGGGCTACGTGCAGCGGGGGGACACCCTGCGCCGGCTCCAGGCGCCGGTCGTCGGCAACCTGAACCTTTCCTACAACAACGTGCCCAACCTGAAGGGGGCCGAGATGACCGTCATTGAGCAGAGGCAGCTGCTGATCGACGCCCAGGCCACCGTCCTCCTCAATGTCGCCCAGACCTACTATCAGGTCCTGACCTCCACCCGGCAGGCGGCCGTGCTCGAGGATTCGCTGGCCCTTCAGTAGGCCCGGCTGCGCGATGTCGAGGGGCGCCGCAGCGCCCGTCTCGCCCTGGACCTCGAGGTTTCGCAGGCGCTCTCCGACGTGGCGGCCACCCGCGTCCTCCTGACGCAGACCTTGAACGACGTGCGAAACGGCCGCCGCACGCTGGCGGTTCTGATCGGGGCCCCCCGGGTCGACGGACCCCTGGAGGAGGCGTTCCTCCCCCAGGGCGAAACGGCGCCCGTCGAAACCTTTGTCGAGAGGGCGCTCGCCGGGCGCCAGGATCTCCTGGCGGCGCAGGCGGCCGTCAAGGCGGCGCGCTACGCCGTCAAGGCCGCCGTCGCCGAGTACTACCCCTCGGCGTCCCTCAACGCCGCCGGCTTCCTTTACGCCGAAAACTACGCAAACGCCTCCAAGTGGAACGCAATCCTGGTGGCCAACCTGCCCCTCTTCACGGCCGGCGCCATCAAGTCCGACGTGCGCGACGCCTGGTCGCGCCTGCGCCAGGCCGCGCTGTTCGAGTCCTACCTGCGCCGCGAGATCGAGCAGGGCGTGCGGAGCGCCTACGACAACCTGATCACGAGCGGAACCGTCCTGGACGAGCTCCGGCAGGAGGTCCAGGCCTCGTCGGACGCCTATCGGCAGGCCGTCCAGCTCGAAAAGAACGGCCTGGCCATTCCCCTCGATGTCCTGACGGCGCAGAACACGCTCCAGAACGCCCGCCTCCAGTACGAGAACGAGGCTTTCAGCCGCACGATCTTCTACCTGGATCTGGTCCGCGCCACCGGGGACCTGAACCCCCGGACGCCCCTCGGGCTGCGTCCGTCTGCGGAGGCGCCGGCGCCCGGGAGCCCCCCGTGACTTTGGAAACGGGCGCCCACGCCCTTTCCCTAGGGCGCGGCCGGCATCCTGAGCGTCCCGGGCGCCACGTAATGGGCGGCAAAGGCGATCTTGTCCGCCCATTCCTCGATCACCTTCGAGACCGGCGACGTTCCCGTGGAGCCCCCGTGTCCGGCGTTCCGCTCGATCCGGATCAGGATCGGGCCCGAGCCCGGAACCCGGGACGCCGCCTCCTGGAGCGCCGCGGCGTACTTGTAGGAGTGCGCCGGAAAGACCCGGTCGTCGTGGTCCCCGGTCGTGATGAGGACGGCCGGGTAGCGTGCGCCCGCCCTGATATTGTGGAGCGGCGAATACGCCCGCAGGTAGCGGAACCCCTCCGGGGTCTCGCTCGTCCCGTAGTCGCTCGCCCAGGCGGCGCCGATCGTGAACCTGTGGTAGCGGAGCATGTCCATGACGCCGACCCCGGGGAGCGCGACGGCGCAGATATCCGGGCGCTGGTTGAGGACGGCGCCGATCAGGAGCCCGCCGTTTGAGCGGCCCTCGATCAGCAGCCGGTCGCGCTTCGTGTATCCCTCCTTCACGAGGAAGTCCGCCGCCGCGATAAAGTCGTCGAAGACATTCTGCTTGCGCTCCTTGGTCCCGGCCAGGTGCCAGGACTCGCCGTATTCGCCGCCGCCGCGGATGTTCGCCACGGCATAGATCCCGCCCATCTCGATCCAGACGGCCGGCGGCACGGCGAACGCCGGCGAATTGGAGATGTTGAAGCCGCCGTAGCCGTAGAGCCACGCCGGGGTGCTTCCGTCGAGCTTCAGGCCCATCCGGGATGTAATGAAAAGAGGGATACGGGTTCCGTCGCGCGACGTGTAGAAGACCTCCCGGGTCTCGTAAGGGGCCGGGTCGAAGGGCGTCGGCGGCTTCTGGAAAACGCCCCCCTGGCCGGAATTGACGTTCTCCCACCGGACGGACGGGGGGATCAGGAAGGATGAGAACCCGTAGTAGAGCTCGGGGTCGTCGGCCCTTCCGGCGAGCCCCGACACGGAGCCGATACCGGGCAGCGCGACCTCGCGGCGCGAGGAGCCGTCGGCCGCGTAGACCGCCAGATGGCTCTGCACATCGTGCTGCGTGAGCGCGACCAGCCTCCCGCCGACGACCGCCGCCTCCTCGATCGAATCCTCGGACTCGGGCACCGGCGTCGCCCACCTCTCCCTCGCGGGAGAGGCGACATCGATCGCGACCACCCTCCCCCGCGGCGCGCCGAGCGTCGTCAGGAGGTAGAAGTCGGTCCCCCGGTTGCCGATGAAGGTGTATTCGGCGTCGAACTGATCGAGGAGCCTTACAATCGGGGCGCCGAGGCGGGGCGCCGACGGGTCGACGAGATCGGCGTAATAGACGCCGTTCTGGGTCTTCCCATTCTGCTCCACCGCGATCACGAGGTAACGCCCGTCGTCGGTCACCCCGCCCCCGAAAAACCACTCCGGATGCTCCTTGATCTCGAAAATCAGGCGGTCCGAGGACTGTTCGGTCCCGAGGCGGTGATAGTAGAGCTGCTCGCCGAGCAGCTTTCCGAAGAGCTTGCTCGACGGGGCGACCTCCGGGAAGCGGCTGTAGAAGAAGCCCGCGCCGTCGTGGGTCCAGGAGAGCCCCGAGAACTTGGCCCAGCGCACGACATCCGGCAGGTCCTTGCCCGTCAGCACGTCGCGCACGTGGAATTCGGTCCAGTCGGAGCCGGCGACCGCGATCCCGTAGCCGAGGAGTTTTCCGTCGTCGGTCGGCGTGAATTGGTTCACCGCGACCGTCCCTTCGCCCGAGAGCGTGTTCGGGTCGATGAGGACCCTGGGGGCGGCCAGGGGACGGTCGATCACGCAGGTGACCGATTGGTTCTGGAGCCCGGAATTGCGGGTGAAGAAGAGCCGCCCGCCCGCCTTCTGGGGCAGTCCGTAGCGGGGATAGTTCCAGAGGGCCTTCAGCCGCCTCTCGATCGGAGCCCTGCTCGGGCATCTTCGCCAGCGCCGCGTCCGTCGCGGCCCGCTCGGCAGCCACCCACGCGGCCGTCTCCGGCGAATCGATATCCTCCATCCAGCGGTAGGGATCCGCCACCTTCGTGCCGAAGTAGTCGTCCACCTGGGGCCCCCGAAAGGCTGCCGGGTAATTGGCTCCGCGGGAGGAGGTTAGGAAAAGTGGCGAAAATCAAAGTGGAGAAACTGAAAGATTGCACGAATGTGGAACGATTCATGGTACACAGTGTCCGGGATCGAACGAGTGAAGTCCAAGCCAGAACTCTTGACGGGCTCGCGCGACCTGCGGTTCGACACCCTGCGGGGACTCTTCCTCGTCCTCATGACGGTAAACCACTTGCCGACGGAAATCCGCGAGGTGACGGACCAGCCCGTGGGGCTCTTCGCCGCCGCCGAGGGCTTCGTCTTCCTCTCGGGCCTCCTGGCGGGATGGGTGTACACGCGCAAGTACCGCTCCGGGGGCCTGCAGGGCCTGTGGAAGGCAACCACGGACCGCGCGAGGGGGATCTACCGCTGGCACATCGGAGCCTTCCTGGCGGCCTTCGTGCTCGTCCAGGCGACCGAGCACGCGCTCGGCTACTGCTCGCCCAATGTTCCGAAGCTCTTTTTTGAGCACCCGCTTGAATCGGTCGGCCTCGGGCTCTCGCTCCTCTACCAGCCGGGCCTTCTCGACCTCCTGCCGATGTACTGCGGGTTCGTGCTGCTGCTGCCGACCGTCATCAGGGCCCTCGAAACCGGCCGGCGCTGGTGGGTCCTGGGGATCAGCGCCGCCGTCTGGCTTGCGGTCCAGTGGGCGCCCGCGGTCGACGGGGCTCCGCTCTATCCCATCAATACCGGCAGCTTCAACCTCTTCGCGTGGCAGTTCCTCTTTGTCGCCGGCGTGGCGGTCGGCCACGCCCGGGTGAGCGGATTTGCGCAGGTGGCCCGCCCGAACCGGTGGGTGCTCCTCGGGGCGGGGGCGATCGCCCTCTACGGCTTCGGCGTCCGGCACGCACAGTGGCCCTCCCTCTGGCCCGACCCCACCTTCGGCGTCCTCCTCAACAAGCCCGCCCTCGGGCTTCTGCGCATGGCCGACTTCGGGTGCGTCGCCTACCTGCTCGCCGCCGTCGGCGCCCGCTTCCCGTCGGCCCTCACGTCGCGCCCGCTCGCGCTCCTCGGCCGCCACTCGCTCGCCGTCGTCGCCGTCCAGAGCGTCGCGGTCATGACCTTCCTCCAGTTCCCCGCGCTCTCCGACTCCGCGGCCGCGCGGACCCTCACCGTGGCCGCTACGGTCGGCGTCCTCTTTGCCGCGGCCTACCTGCGGGAGACCTTCGCTCCCGCCGCCCGCCCGCCCGTGCCCGCCGCCCAATCGGAACTCGCCACCGCCCGGACCCCGGTCTAGTCGGAGCGGATGGATCACGCACGGCTGGAAAAACAGGTCGGCTTCATTCTCGAGGTCGACAGGCTAAAGGAGATCTTCCGCCAGACGCTCTGCACGCAGAGCCGCAGGCCGGAGAACGACGCCGAGCACTCGTGGCACCTCTGCCTCGCCGTCATCGTCCTGGCCGAGCACGCGAACTCGCCGGGCCTCGACGTGCTGCGCGTCCTGAAGATGCTCCTCATCCACGACCTCGTGGAGATCGACGCCGGCGACACCTTCGCCTACGACACCGCGCGCATGGTCGAGCAGCACGCGCGGGAGTCCCGGGCGGCGGACCGGATCTTCGGCCTCCTGCCCCCGGACCAGACGCTCGAATTCCGCGCGCTCTGGGACGAATTCGAGGAGAAGGCGACGCCCGAATCCCGGTTCGCGAACGCGATCGACCGCTTCCAGCCCGTCCTCCTGAACACGAGCACCGAGGGGGCGGCCTGGAAGCGCCACAAGGTTTCGGCCGACCGCGTCATCGCGCGGAACGCCCCCATTGCGGACGGTTCCACCGCGGTCTGGGAGGAGGCGCTGCGGCGGATCCAGGCCGCGGTCCGGGCCGGCCACCTCGAGCCGGCCCCGGGCGCTAGCTCAGGTCCCTGAAGGAGCCAAACTCCGGGTCGAAGAGCCGCCGGTAGGTCCTGACGATCATTCCGTCGGTCAGCCCGGAGAGCCAGTCGCAGATCTGGCGCGCCTTCGCCCTGCGCCCCTTCGCCCCGTCGAGGAGCCTTCCGACCTCCGGGGGCAGGATGCGGACGACCCGTGGGCCGGGCTCGACGTAGTTCCTCCAGCACGAGTCCCAGAGGTCGAAGAGCACCTTTCGCGCCTTGTGCTCCATCTGCTGAAGCTGGGGGCTCTCGAAGATCAGGTCGTTCGCGAGCTTCTTGTAGAAGAGCGCCTGCCGCAGGGCCTCCGGGTCGACGACGAGCTCGAAGCGGTACCGGTTCGTCAGCCCCGCCATGAAATTGTCGCGCTCGCGGATCCGGCAGGCCGTGATGAAGGCGCCGATCCGCGCCGAGAAGATCCCCTCGAGCCGGTCCGTCCGGATCGCGTCCAGGAGCTCGTCCATGAGCCGAAGGCCCGCCGCATCCGAGACGTTGCCCGACGCCCACCCCTCGATCCGGTCTATCGAGAGGAAGCCCGTCTTCACGCCGTCGACGATGTCGTTGAGCGAATACGCCGCGTCGTCGGCCCAGTCCATGATCTGGCACTCGATGCTCTTGAATCCGTTCAGCTTCTCGCCCGGGCGCAGGCTCCCCGGGATCCGCGCCCCGCCGAACACAAAATCGAGGACATCCCCCTGGGAGTCGTAGAGGAAGTGGTTCTTCGGCGGCCTGCTGAACTCCCCGAAGCGCGTCTTGTACTTGAGGACGCCGTCGAGAAGCGCGCGGGTCGGCTGCATGCCGCGGACCCCGGAGGATCCCTGGTACATGGTCGCGATCAGGAGCTGGAGCGTCTGGGCGTTCCCCTCAAATCCGCCCCAGCGCCTCATGAGCTCCTGGAGCGTCCGCTCGCCGGAATGCCCGAACGGCGGATGGCCCAGGTCGTGCGCGAGGCACACCGCCTCGACCAGGTCGGCGTCGACATGGAAGTCGTCGCGGAGCGTGCTCGTTCAGCGTCCTCAGGTAGTGGCAGATCGAGCGCCCGATCTGGGCCACCTCCATCGAGTGCGTCAGGCGCGTCCGGTAGAAGTCGTATTCCCCCGAGAGGAAGACCTGGGTCTTCGACTGGAGCTTGCGGAAGGCGTGCGCGTGGATGATCCGGTCGCGGTCGATCTGGAACGCGTTCCGGTAGTCCGTCTTCCGCTCCCCCCCGTAGGTTTCGCTGTCGAAGGCTCCGTAGAATCGGTTGGTCATTTTTGGGGAGGGAATCCATGGCAATCGGCAAGGGCCGTGGATGCAATCCCCGAGACAAGCCCGCGGCGTTCGGTTAGGGGTTGTTTTGACCGCATTCCGGGACAAGAATCGCCCTACAAATATGAGCGCCAAGACGATGCGTGCGATTTCAAAGCTGAAGGCCGGGCCCGGCCTCGACCTGACGGAAAACCCGGTCCCCCTCCCCGGGCCCAACGACGTCCTGATCCGGATCAAGAAGACGTCCATCTGCGGCACCGACGTCCACATTTACAATTGGGACGACTGGGCCCAGAAGACGATCAAGGCCCCGATGATCATCGGCCACGAGTTTGTCGGCGTGATCGAGGAGGTCGGCTCCTCCGTCCAGAGGTTCCAGAAGGGCGACCTCGTGGACGGCGAGGGCCACATCGTCTGCGGCGTGTGCCGCAACTGCCTGGCGGGGCGCAGGCACCTGTGCAAGGACACGAAGGGGGTCGGCGTGAACCGCAACGGCGCCTTCGCCGAGTTCCTCTGCATCCCGGCGACAAACGCCGTCCCCGTCGACCCCTCCATCCCGCTCGACGTCCTCTCCTGCTTCGATCCGCTCGGGAACGCGACCCACACGACCCTCCAGTTCGACCTGGTCGGCGAGGACGTCCTTGTCACCGGAGCCGGCCCGATCGGCTGCATGGCGGCCGCGATCGCGATCCACTGCGGGGCCCGCAAGGTCGTCGTCACCGACGTGAACCCCGACCGCCTGGCGCTTGCGTCAAAGATGGGCGCGACCCGGGTCGTCGACGTCTCCCGCGAGAACCTGAAGGACGTGCAGCACGAACTCGGGATGAAGGAGGGCTTCGACGTCGGACTCGAGATGTCCGGGAACCCCAGGGCCCTGAACGACATGATCGACAACATGGCCCACGGCGGCCGGATCGCGCTCCTCGGGATCATGCCCGTCCGCGGCCGCGGTCGACTGGAACAAGGTCGTCTTCAACATGCTCACGATCCGCGGCATCTACGGCCGCGAAATGTACGACACCTGGTACAAGATGACGGCCATGATCCAGAGCGGGCTCGACATCTCGCCCGTCATCACCCACCGCATGCCCTTCACCGAATTCCAGCGCGGCTTCGACCTCATGCGCTCCGGCAAGAGCGGCAAGATCGTCCTCAACTGGGACTAAGGCCCCGGCCGCACCCTCCCATGAGCCCGGACTACAAAGCCCACCTCGAGCGCGTCCTCTCCGAGATTTCGGCGGCCGGCCTTTCAAAGGCCGAGCGCGTGATCGCGACCCCCCAGGGCGCCTCGGTCGCCCTCGCGGGCGGGCGGAGCGTGCTCAATTTCTGCGCCAACAACTACCTCGGGCTCGCGGACCATCCCGAGGTGGTCGCCGCCGCGCACGCCGCGCTCGAGCGCTGGGGCTACGGCATGGCCTCCGTCCGCTTCATCTGCGGCACGCTCGAGATCCACAAGGAGCTCGAGGCGCGCCTGAGCGCCTTCCTCGGCACCGCCGACACGATCCTCTACTCGTCCTGCTTCGACGCAAACGGCGGCGTCTTCGAGACCCTCCTCGGCGAGGAGGACGCCGTGATCAGCGACGAGCTGAACCACGCCTCGATCATCGACGGGATCCGCCTGAGCAAGGCGCGGCGCCTGCGGTACCGGAACCGCGACATGGCGGACCTCGACGCACGGCTCACCGAGGCCGCGTCCGCGGGGGCGCGCTTCAAGCTCGTCGTGACCGACGGGGTCTTCTCGATGGACGGCTTCATCGCGCCGCTGCGCGAGATCTGCGAACTGGCCGAGCGCCACGGGGCGCTCGTCATGGTCGACGACAGCCATGCCGTCGGCTTCATGGGCCCCGGGGGCCGCGGCACGCCCGAGCACTTCGGCGTCATGGACCGGGTCGACATCCTGACCGGCACCCTCGGGAAGGCCCTTGGCGGCGCGGCCGGGGGCTACGTGAGCGGAAGGAAGGAGATCATCGACCTCCTGCGCCAGCGCTCGAGGCCGTACCTGTTCTCGAACACGCTCCCCCCGGTGGTCGCCGCGGCGTCGATCGCCTCCCTGGACCTCATCACCCGGAGCCCGGAACTGCGCCTGCGCCTCCACGCGAACACGCGCCTCTTCCGCCAGGGCCTCTCCGACGCCGGGCTTTCCATCAAGCCCGGCTCCCACCCGATCGTGCCGGTCATGCTCGGCGACGCCGCGCTCGCCCAGCGCTTCGCCGCCAGGATGCTCGAGAAGGGCGTCTACGTGGTCGGCTTCTTCTTCCCGGTCGTCCCCCAGGGCCTGGCCAGGATCCGCACCCAGGTGAGCGCGGCCCACACCGAGGAGAACCTGCGGACGGCGATCCGCGCCTTCTCGGAAACGCACAAAGAGCTCGCCCGCTAGGCCGCTTTTTGCCCATGTGAGGAACGCCATGCCGAAGCTCACCGAAGCCGCCGTGCGGCGCCTTGAGAAGTCCGCGCGGGCCGCGGCCGCGAGGTCGTATTCGCCCTATTCCAAGTTCCCCGTCGGCGCGGCCGTCGCGGGGGGCTCCGGCAGGGTGTTTTCCGGCTGCAACGTCGAAAACGCCTCGTTCGGCCTCTGCAACTGCGCCGAGCGGACGGCGATCTTCTCGGCGGTCGCCGCAGGCGAGACGTCGATCAGGGCGGTCGCCCTCTACACGCCGACCGCGCTTCCCACGGCGCCGTGCGGCGCCTGCCGGCAGGTGATCAACGAGTTCGGGCCCGAGGCCCTGGTGATCAGCGTCTGCGACTCGAAGGCGCGGATTGAGACGACGCTCTCCGCGCTCCTCCCCGGGGCGTTCGGCCCGGGCGACCTCGCCTAATCCCCGCCGAAGAATCCGCGGACGGCCGGGGCGACCTCGTTCGCGGGGAATTCGCGCTCGGTGCGGTCGCCGAGGTCGCGCAGCTTCACGACCCCCCTCGCGAGTTCGTCCGCCCCGTAGATGAGCGCGATCCTGGCGCCCGAGTCCGCGGCGAGCTTGAACTGCTTGCCGAAGGCGATCTCCTTCATCGGGTATTCGACGCGGTAGCCGAGCGAGCGCAGCCCCTGGATGTCGGCAAACGCGGCCCTGCGCTCCGACGGGCCCCCGATCACGCAGAAGATGTCGGGAGCGTGCGAGACGGCCGGCGCAAGGCCTCTCTCCTCAAGAAGAAGGGCGAAGGTCATGTCGCCGATCGCAAATCCCACGGCGGGAAGCTCCGAGCCGCCGAGCTTTCCGACCAGGTCGTCATAGCGGCCGCCGCCGGCCAGCGCCCTCAGCTCCCCCTTGCGGTCGAACGCCTCGAACACGAATCCCGTGTAGTAGGCGAGGCCCCGGACGACGCCGAGATCGACCTGCACGAATTCCGCCAGCCCCATCGCCTCAAGGCCGCCGAGGAGCTTGCGCCAATCGTCGAGGCGCGCCGCGACGCCGGCGGAGGCGCCGGCCTCGGCGAGCGCCCGCTCCAGCGCATCGAAGGAGCGGATCGCCAGGAACGCGACGACGCGCGCCTTGAGACCCGCGTCCAGCGCACCGAACGCGTCCTCATAGCCCTTGAAGGCGGCGTCCCCGTTCCGCTCGTACTTGTCGACGGCGCCGAGGAGCGCCCGGATCCGGGCATCGTCGAGGCCGAGCGAGCCGAGGAAATGGAACCAGAGGTTGCGGTCGCTCAGCCTCACGCAGACATCATCCTTCGAAAGGCCGAAGGCGCGCATGCACTGGATCTGGAGGGCGATCAGCTCAATCTCCGCCTCGGGCCCGGCCTCGCCGAAGATGTCGGCATTGAACTGGAAGAAGCACCGGCCCCTGCCCTTCTGCATCCGCTCGTAGCGATAGAATTCGGCGATGCTGAACCACTTGATGGGGCGCTTCAGGGAGCCCGCCCGCTCGCCGACCAGCCGGCAGACGCTCGGCGTCATCTCGGGCCGCAGGGCGACCTCGCGTTTGCCCTTGTCGACGAAGCTAAAGAGCTGCGCCTCAATCTCATCACCCGACTTGGCCCGGTAAAGATCCAGGGGCTCAAGGACGGGCGTATCGTACTCCACAAAGCCGAATGCGGCCGCGGTCTGCCGCCAGATGCGAAAGATGTGGTTTCGTTTCGCGAAGTCTTCAGGGTAGAAATCGCGAAACCCGGGCAGGGTCTGGAACATGGCCATCAGGGACGGACACGTTGCCGCCCGCCCCTCATAGGGCGAACCTAAAGTGGTTCGGCGACGCTCAGCTCAGGTGAGGGTGGTCAGGTCGAGCTTCTTCAGCTGCTGTTTCAGGATCTTGCCTGCCTTGAACTTAACGACGGCCCGCTGGGGGATGATGACTTCCGCTTCTGGCTTGTTGGGGTTCCGGCCGACACGCTGTTTCCGCACCTGCACTTCGAGCACGCCAAAGTTGCGCAATTCGACATTGCGTCCCTCTGACAGTGCCTTCTGTACGATGTCGAGGGTCTGCTGGACCGTGTCGACAATCTGCTTTTGCGGGAATCCAGCCTTGCGGTAGATCTCCAACACGATCTCGCGTTTTGTGAGGTTCGTGGACATGAATTGTTCCTTTGGGTATGTGCTTTACTGCAGCGTGTTAAATTACTCGTCTGGGATGAATTGCGTCAATACTTATCAACAACTTAAACGTGCCTGATCCGAAAGCGGTAAATTCCATGTTCGGGAGGATAGCGCACCGCTATGACCTTGCGAACCGGGTTCTTAGCTGTGGAATCGACATTTACTGGCGTATCCGGCTGGTTTCCGCCGTGCGCGCGATCCGTCCGGGCGCCGTTCTCGACCTCGCAACCGGCAGCGGCGATGTGGCCTTTGCGCTCGCCAGGGCAATGCCACTGGGAGTCTGCATTCTGGGAATGGACTTCTGCGCGCCCATGCTGGCGGAGGCCGAGGCGAAGAAGGCGCGCCGGCGCCCTCCCGCCTGCGAAGGCCTCGCCTTCCGCCAGGGAGATGGCGCTTGCGCTGCCCCTTGCGGACGCGAGCTTCGACGCGGTGACGATCGCGTTCGGGCTCCGCAACATGGCGGATCGGCCGAGGTGCCTCGCCGAGATGCGGCGCGTCCTAAAGCCAGGCGGCCGGCTCTTCGTGCTCGAATTCTCGCAGCCCTGGCCCGGCGTGCGCGCGCTCTATTCCTTTCACCTGCGCCACGTCGTGCCGCGCCTGGCGCAGCTCCTGACGGGCGACCGCGGCGCCTATGAATACCTGGGGGATTCGATCGGGGCGTTTCCCGGCAGGGAAGCCCTATCCCTGGAGATCAGGAGCGCGGGATATGCCGACGTGTCGGCCGTATCCATGACGGCGGGGATCGTGGCGCTCCACATCGCGCGCCGCTGAGACCGCGTCAGTTGAACGACTTGCCGCATCCGCACGTCGAATGCGCGTTTGGATTGCGGATCTCAAATCCCTTGCCGTGGAGGCCGTCGTCAAAATCGATCGTCGTGCCGTCCAGGTGCGCAAGGCTCTTCGGATCCACGACGATCGCGACGCCCTCGCTCTCGAAGGACGCGTCGTCATGACTTCACCTCGTCGAACGACATCCCGTACTGCAGCCCGGAGCAGCCGCCCGTCTCTATGAACAGGCGCAGCTTGGGCGCCGCCGTCCCGGCGTCCGCCCGCATGGTCCTCACCTGGTTTGCGGCCCGCGGCGTCAGTTGGATCATGGACGTACCGTAGGAGGCGAAAACCCCTTGTCAAATGGGCCGCCCCGGGCGGATTCGCCCGCGACGCAGCAGATATCGGGCCGGAATTGAGGAAAGTTCACTTGCAAGCGTCGGCGCCCGAGGTTTCCATCTCCCCGGTGCCTCCCATCCGCCAACTCCTCATCGAAATCAACTACGAGTTGGTTCGCCAGCTCGCCGAGGGAGGCATGGGGGTCGTGTACGAGGCGCACCAGCTGGGCGCCGGGAACTTCCGGAAGACGGTCGCCGTTAAGCTGATCCGCGAGGAGTATTCCTCGATCCCGGAGTTTCAGAGCAACTTCATCGGCGAGGCGAGGCTCGTGGCGGACCTGATCCACACGAACATCGTCCAAACCTACCACCTCGGCCACATCGGAGGGCAGTACTTCATGGTGATGGAGTACGTCGGAGGCCAGAACATCGACCAGTTTCTGGAGAAGCACCGGCTGCTTAACCGGCAGGTGCCGGTCGACATCGCGGCCTTCATCGTCTCCCGGGTGGCGCGCGGCCTCACCTACGCCCACCAGAAGCGCGACCGCCAGGGCAACCACCTGAACATCGTCCACCGGGACATCGGCCCGAAGAACATCCTGATGGGATACGAGGGCGACGTGAAGCTGACCGACTTCGGGATAGCGAAGGCGCTGAACCTCATGTACAACGAGGAGGGAAAGGTGATCGCCGGAAAGGACGAGTACCTTTCGCCCGAGCAGGCGAGCTACGCGGTGACCGACGCGCGGGCGGACCTCTTCCCCCTGGGAATCGTCCTCACCGAGCTCCTCCTCGGCCGGAACCTCTTCCGCAACGTCGACCGGAGCCAGTCGCGCCGCAACATCCTGACGATGCCGATCCCGCGCTTCCAGACGCTGCGGGCCGACATCGACGACCGCCTCGAGGCCATCATCCAGAAGGCCCTCAGGCGCGACCGCGACCAACGCTACCAGTCGGCCGCGGAAATGCTCCACGAGCTGGAGATCTACCTCTACAGCGAAGGCTACGGCCCCACGAACGAGAAGCTTGGCACCTACCTGCGGGAGCTTTTCGGCGTCCGCGACCCCAAACCCTACGCCGGGCCCGCATCCCTACCCCGCCCTCCGGAACCATGAGGCAACCGACGCCTCAAAGCCGATGAGCTCCGGAGGATTCAGCCAGGATTTGCGCCAGCGCCAGACGCAGTCGCTCGTGCTGGCGCCCCAGCTGCGCCAGTCGCTCAAGATCCTCCAGGTCGCCGCGCTCGATCTGCGCTCCGTCATCCAGGAGGAGCTCCAGGCGAACCCGACCCTCGAGGAGCTGCCGATGGAGGGCATGAGCACCGAGAAGCCCGAGCCCGACTCCGGCGAGAGCGATGCGAACGGAGACGACGCGGCCGCGAGCGCCGAGGGCACGCCCGAGCAGGCCCCCGACTCGAAGCGCGAGGAGATGGATTTCTCGAAGGAGTTCGAGATCCTCGGCAAGATAGACGACGACTGGCGCGACCACATGGCGAACACGGGCGGCACCTCCGCGTACTCGGCCGAGGACGCCGAGCGCCGCCAGCATTTCTTCGACTCCGTCCCGACCGAGACCTCGCTCCAGGAGCACCTGATGCGCCAGGCCGAGATGACGGACCTTTCGGAGAAGGAGATGGCGGCGATGCAGCACCTGGTCGGGAGCCTGGATGACCGCGGGTTCCTGACGGTCAAGGCCTCGGACGTGGCGCTCCAGACGGGGCTGCCGCTCGAGTCCGTGCAGAACGCCGTGGCCTCGCTGAAGACGTTCGAGCCCCCGGGGATCGGATCCGAGAGCCTGCCCGAGTGCCTCCTTGCGCAGCTGACGGCCAAGGGCCGCCGCGACTCGCTCGCGGCGCGGATCATCCGGGACCATTTCGAGCTCCTGACGCGCCGGCGGATACCGGAGCTCTCGCGCAAGCTCGGCGCCGCCTCGGACGACGTCCAGGGCGCGATCGAGGAGATCGGGAAGCTCGATCCGGCGCCCGGAAGGCAGTTCGCCGAGGATCAGAACCGGGTCGTGGTGCCCGACGTCACGGTCGAGCAGGACGGGAGCGAGTGGAAGATCCACCTCAACAACGACTACATCCCCCGGCTCAGGATCTCCAGCACCTACCGCGACTTGATCGCCAAGGGAACCCTCTCGAAGGGGGAGCGCGACTACCTGCGCGAGCGGATGAGGTCCGGAAAGTTCCTGATCGACTCGATCGAGCAGCGCCAGCGGACGATCGAGCGGATCACGCGCGAGATCCTCAAGGCCCAGATGCCCTTCTTCGAGCACGGCGTCGCGCAGCTTCGCCCGCTCACGATGACCCAGATCGCCGACGTCGTCGGCGTGCACGAGACGACCGTGAGCCGCGCCATCGCCAACAAGTTCATCCGCACGCCGCACGGCATCTTCGAATTCAAGTACTTCTTCACCCCGGGCTACCAGAACGACAGCGGCGCCTCGGTATCGAACACGAGCGTGAAGGAGATGATCGCCGACCTGGTCGCCGGGGAGGACAAGGCCGGTCCGTACAGCGACCAGGAGCTCGTGAGCAAGCTCCAGGAGAAGGGGATCAATATCGCCCGGCGCACGGTGGCCAAGTACCGCGAGGAGCTCTGCATCCTGCCGAGCAACCTAAGGCGCGACTACAAGTAGGAGGTCAGGGTCGCGGAGGCCCTGGTCGAGCGTCACACGGCGCGTCAGTTGCTAAGCGCCATGAGCCTCACCGGCCCAAGGAGGCCGGACTCCATGAGCGGCGAATCCTTCGTGTAGAATTTCCAGGTCGTGAACGTGCAGCGGCCGCCCGAAGGGCGCGGGGTCCCCGCCGTGAGCCAGGCCGGGATCTCCTTAAGCGAATGGCCGATCGGGACCTTCTCGGTCGGCGTGGCGCCGATCCCCGTCCAGACGTCCTCGGCCCCCCACGCGCAATCGTCCGGCTCCTGCTCGTCGCCGATCATCCGGTTTGGCCACAGATTGGTGACGCGCACCTCGAGCGCGTTCTGGCCGGGCCGCAGGGCGCCCGTCACCTCGACGAGGAACGGAGGCTTCCAGAGGACGCCGAGCCTTGTCCCGTTCACCGAAACCTCCGCCAGATTCTTGACCGAGCCCAGGTCGAGGAAGATGCGTCCCGCACGCGGGCTCCAGTCGAACTCCTTCGTGTAGGTGGCCGTCCCGGAATAGTAGCGGATCCCCGGCTCGCTCCGCTTTGTCCAGTCGCCGAGGGCGGGGAACACTGCGCTCCGCGGACCTCCCCATTTCGGGTCGAAGCTCACGTCCCAGGGGCCCACGATGTCCCCTGCGGGAGCATAGTCGTCCCAGTTGTCGCCGCCGTTCGAGACGCCGGCGGGCCTGCGGAAAACGACGAAGACCGAGCCGCTGGGGTCAAACTTGATCGGGAGAACGGTCCTGCCCTGCCCGACCGAGAACGTGCGGGCGTCGCGGATACGGCCGGTCGCCGCGTCCCAAAGCTCGGGCTCGCGGCCCAGGACGCGGAACGAGCAGCTCACGATCCGGAAGTTCGGCTCCTGGTTTGAGACGAAGTAGACGTCGGCCTCTCCGATCCTCCGGTGGATCCAGAGGATGTCGGCCGCGTTCGCGCCAAAGTCGGGGACGACGCCCAGGCCCCCCAGCACCTGGGCGACCGGCACCCCGGATTTGACCTTGCCCGTGTCCCACAGCTCTCCGGCGATGCGGCGCACCTCCTCGTCGCAGGCGGGGTAGCCCTCGAGGCTCGGGGAGGCCACGGGCTTCGGTCCCACCACGACGGCCCCCGCCTCCACGAGCGCCCGGAGCTTGCGGGCGACGGCGGGCGTCATGCGGGTCGATGCCGGCAGCGCCAGCACCCGGTAGCTCATCCCGCACGGGAGCGTGAGGCGGCCGTCCCTTACGGCCATCGACTGGACCAGCGTCTCCTCGTTGCAGCTGTCGCCGTCATAGCCGGGGGCCGACCCGTTCTCGTCCTCGAGGAAGCAGACATCGGCCACGAACTGGCCCGCCTGCAGGAGCTCCTGGCAGCGGGTCAGGTAGGCGAACCAGGCCGGGGATTCATCCCACCAGGTCTGGTTCCGGCCAAAATGGGTGCCCCAGGGTCCCATCGTGACGCCGGGCTTCACGCCCTCCCACGGCTGGTGGGCGGAGGTGTGCAGGATGAACTGGTTGATCCCGAGCGTGAACGCCCGGTCCCCCGCGGCCTTCAGGGCATAGGGGTCCTGGCGGAACTGCGCATACTGCGGCTGGCCCGTGAAGGCCTCGGCGCAGACCAGGCGCTTGCCGGTCAGGTGGGCGCTCGAGGCCACGGGCTTGAGCGTCGGCCACCCCCATTTCGAGGGGCTCGCCCAGAATTCGGCGGCCACCTCGTCGACGCGCGTCCCGCAGGTCACCGTGTCGAACGGCCCCGTGTAGGGCTCGCACGCGAGCCTCACCCCGCTGTAGCGGTGGGTCCGCTCGGTGATGTAGCCGTAGTAGTTGTCGGCGAAGAGGTCCGAGATGGTCTGCTTCCAGTCCCGGCCGAAGCGCTCCGTCAGGTCGTCGCTGCCGACCGTGCGCTTCGTCTCGGTCACGAGCCACGGCACCGGGTCGTAGCCCCGCCGCCGCATGAATTCCGCGCGGAAGCTGGGCGACCAGGTCTGGTTGCCGACCTCATAGCTGTCGATGAAGACCTCCCGGAGCGACCGGCCGGTGGCGGCCCCCGCATTCGCAAGGACCTTCGCCACGTAGCCGTCGAAGTGGGCGTCGACCCCCTCCCGGTCGAGCTTGTCGCATTCGAGGCCCTCGGCGCCGGGCGGCGCCGGCTCGTTCATGGAGCCCGTGGTGGTCCTGCCAAACCGCAGGATCGCCCATTTTCCCGGAGGGGCCTCCCATGCGAGCTCGCCCGCGGCGGACAGCTTCGCCGTCAGGTCCAGGATCGCATCCTCCTTCACCGGCCCGGGGCCGTCCGGCACCGCGAGGACCGCGATGTCCCGGTAAAAATTCCACCGCGGGTCGACCTTGGGCTCGCGCCAGCACCGCCCTGAACGCGCCCGGCCCGGCGAAGTCCTGCTCGCTCCAGACGACCTTCTGCATCGACTTGTCCACCGGGATCCAGGGCCCGCCGCTCGAGGACCATCCGGGGCAGTTGTGGAAGCCGAGCTCGAGGCCCAGCCGGCCGGACTCCTCCGCGGCAAACCGCATGAGCGACCACCACTCCTCGCTCTCGAATTTCACGGGGCCCTCGACCGGCAGCTGGCCCACGTTGAAGATGAAGGCCCCGCCGAGGCCCACCCGCTTCATCGATTCCAGGTCGGCCGTGATCCCCTCGCGGCTGACGCAGCCGCTCATCCAGTGCCACCAGGTCTTCGGCTTCGCCGACTCGGGCGGCGTCTGAAACGCCTGCGCCAAATCGGCCGGGGCCGCGGGCGGCCCCGCCGGATCCGAGGCGCCCGCCGCTCCGGCGAACGCAAGCGACAAGCCGAGGAGGGCAAAGGACGGGGCCAATCCTTTCATGCCGTCGGATAAATCAGAGCTGGGCGCTCGGGTCGACCTGGATCGCGCTTCCCTGGAAGCGCTCGGCGTCGGCCGCATCGCTCCACGCCGCGAACGCTACCATGCCCGCATTGTCCCCGGTGTGCCGGGGCTCCGCCGCAAGGAAGGCTGCGCCCGCCTTCCGGGCAAGCCTGCCCACGGCCTCGCGGAGCGCGCGGTTGTTGGCGACCCCTCCGGAAAGCCCCACGCTCCGGTAGCGGGCCCGCGTCAGGGCCTCGGCGGTCTTGCCCGAAAGGGCGTCAATGACCGCCATCTGGTAGCTTGCGCAGAGATCGGAAAGGGACGACCGGACCTCGGCCTCCGGCATCGCCTGCACCCGGTAGCGCAGGCTCGTCTTAAGCCCCGAGAAGCTGAAATCCAGGTCCCCGCGCTTCCCAGGCCCCTGGGAAAATCGAAGGCGTCGGCCCTGCCCCCGGCGGCGAGCCTCTCGATCGCGGGTCCGCCGGGGTAGCCGATCCCGAGGAGCTTCGCCCCCTTGTCGAGGGCCTCGCCGGCGGCGTCGTCCCTCGTGGCGGAGAGCTTCTCGATCCTCCGGTCGGCGCCGAGCGAGAAGAGGATCGTGTTGCCCCCGGAGACGATGAGCCCCAGGTGCGGCAGGAGCCGCGAAAGGCTCTCCGGGAACTCCCGCGGGGACTCCGCATGGACGGGGATGAACGGGGACCAGGCGTGCGCGCGCAGGTGGTTCACGCCGACAAGCGGCAGGCGGAGCGCCCGGGCCACGGCCTTCGCCGCCGCCGTCCCGACGGCCAGGCATGCCGCGAGCCCCGGACCCCGCGTCACCGCCACGCGGTCCACCCGGGCCCAGGCCGCCGACTCCTTGGCCCTGGCGAGGAGCGGCCCGAAGTGGCGCAGGTGCTCGCGGGTCGCGATGTCGGGCACGACGCCGCCGTGCTCGCTATGGAGGTCGATCTGGCTGTGGATCCATTCGCACTCGATGCCCCTCTCGGGATCGAAGAGGGCGACCGCCGACTCGTCGCAGGAGCTCTCGAAGGCGAGGATCACCTGCTTAGGAGCCGGGCGGCCTTCAGGACGTCGAGCGCCACATCGAGCTGGCGGTCCTCGATCGGGGCGAAGTCGAAGCGCTCCTTGAACTGCGCCGGGTCGGTGATGTCGGGGCGCTCCACCTGCCGCTCGAGCTTCTCGTCCTCGCCGGGCGTCATGACGACCTCGACCTGGGGCGAGACGCCGCGGGCGTTGATCATGACGCCGCTCGGCGTGAAATAGTGCGCGGTCGTGAGCCGGAGCCCCTCGCCGTCCTTCAGCTTGAAGATCGTCTGGACCGACCCCTTCCCGTACGTGCGCTCCCCGACGATGACCGCGCGGCCCGCGTCCTTCAGCGCCCCGGCGACAATCTCGGCCGCGCTCGCGGTGTCGCCGTTCACGAGGACCGCGACCGGCAGCGTGAGGGGATCCCCCTCGGTCTCCGAATAATAGTTGTCCCTGTCCGCGGGACGCCGCCCCTGCGTGTAGACGACCAGGCTCCCCTTCCTAAAGAAGGGCTCCGCGACCTCGACCGCCGCGTCGAGGAGGCCGCCCGGGTTGTTGCGCAGGTCGATCACGAGGCTGTCGATCCCCTTTCGCAGGAGGCTGTTGACCGCATCGTCAAACTGCTCGCCCGTGTGGTCCGAGAACTCCCGGATCTGGATGTAGCCCGTCGTCCCGTCGAGGACGCGGACGCCGCGCACGCTGACGATCTTCACGACCTCGCGCACGAGGTCCAGGTCCAGGCGGCGCCCGTCGCTCGGACGCAGGAGCCCGAGCCTCACATGCGTGTGGGGCTTGCCCCGGAGCCTGTCGACCACCTTGTCCATCGCGACCCCGTGATCGACGGGCTTCCCCTCGACGGAGATGATCACGTCCCCCTCCCGGATCCCCGCCCTGGCGCCGGGCCCGTCGGGAATCGGGGACGTCACGACGAGGGAGCCCTTGTGGCTCTCGATCTCGACCCCGATTCCGCCGTATTCGCCGTCCAGGTCCTCCTCGAGCTCCTCGTTGTCCTTCGACTCCAGGTATTCCGAATGGGGGTCGAGCGACTCGACCATCCCGTGGATCGACTGGCGGGCAAGCGCGTCATAGCTCGCGGCGCCCGGGTCGACGTAGTTCTCGTTCACGGTCTTCATGACCTCCTTGATGTAGCCCGCCGCGCGGTCGAGGTCCCGGTTGGGAAGGAAGGACCAGGACCCGGACAGCCGCATCGATCCCACACAGGCGGCAAACCCAAGGACGGCCGCCCCGGTGAGGATGAGAATCCGTTTGAACATGGGGGGAAGTGTGTTCAATCGCTCCTGTTTGTAAATGCAGCCTTCGGAGAAACCCGGCCCCGATAGAGCGATCCTGGACGCCCTGCGAGGGCGGGCGGGCGGGCGGGCCGTGATCGGGTTCGACGAGTTCATGGAGGTGGCCCTGTACGAGCCCGGCGCGGGCTACTACCGGAGGAACCGCCGCCGGATCGGCTACGGCCCGGGCTCCGATTTTCTGACGGCGAGCGCCTCGGCGCCGCTCTTCGGCCGGCTTGTGCTCGAGGCCTGCGTGCGCCTCCTGGCGCCCGGAGGCCCCCGGCCGCTACGAATTTGTGGAGATCGGGGCCGAGCCCGGCGGGGGGATCCTGCGCGGCCTTCCCCACCCCTTTCGCGGGGCCCGCGCGATCGGCGTCGGCGAGCCCGTGCGGATTGACTGGGGCCCGCGGTCGTCTTCTCAAACGAGCTTTTTGACGCGCAGCCCTTCCGGCGCTTCCGCTTCCGGGAGGGCGCGTGGCGCGAATGGGGCGTCCGGGTGTCCGGGGGGGCGCTCTCCCAGGAGGAGCTCCCGGACGGCCCTCCGCTCCCCGCGGGGCTGCCCGAGAGGGGCGGCCGAGGGCTACGTGATCGATGCGCCGCTCGCCTCGGTCTCGCTCCTGCGGGACCTGACCGGCCCCTCCTGGCAGGGCCTCTTCCTCGCCCTTGACTATGGCAAATCCTGGGAGGAACTGTCCCTCGCCGCGCCCGAGGGGACGGCGCGGGCCTACCGCGGCCACGTCCAGTCGAACGACCTCCTGGCGCACCCCGGGGACCAGGACCTGACCTGCCACCTCTGCTGGGATTGGCTCAGCGACGCGCTCCTTTGCGCCGGATTCGCCGAACCCCGGCTCGAATCGCAGGAGGCCTTCTTTGTCCACCATGCGGGGGAATTCATGGCGGCGCTTTCGGCGGCCGAGGCCGGCCGGCTCTCCCGCGACAAGCTCTCGCTTTTCCAGCTGATCCATCCGGCCCACATGGGCCAGAAGTTCCAGGCCCTCTGGGCCCTGCGTCTCCCGCGAGCCCACCCGCCAATTCCCGTGAGAATCCCCTTGCCTACCGATTGAACCGCCCGCTAACGTCTTCCTTTTAACTCATCCCACCATGGCCAAAGTCTGCGTAATCACAGGTCGTCGTCCCGTCAAAGGGAGCATCATCAACCGTAAAGGCCAGACCAAGAAGAGCGGAGGCATTGGCACGCACGTGACGAGCATCACCAAGCGCAAGTTCCGGCCCAACCTCCAGCGGGTGCGGATCCGGATGGCGAACGGCGGCACGAAGCGCGTCTGGGTGTCCGTCAAGGCGCTCAAGGCCGGCCTCGTCCAAAAGGCTTGATTTAGGTTAAGTCGTTACTCCCCTATTTATTTAGGGGGAACAATCGGGTGGATCTCGCCCGACCAGAGCTTGGAGGAGACCCGGTCCGAGGGCCTGGGTATCCGGCTCAGGTCGAATCCGTGCGCTGCCGTGTAGTCGAGGCCGTAGTGGTACGCCGCCCAGAGCATCGGGTACGAAAAGACGCCGCGCTGCGTGAGCACCTCCTTCAGGGACTTTAGCCCGTCCATTCCGACCGCCAGGTTCATGCGCCAGTCCCACACGCCCGTCTCAAAGGGGACCCGGGTGACGGCCTTCCAGGCCCTGGGCTTGATCTGCAGGAGGCCGCAGTTTTCCCCGTGCTTCGCGCGGGGATTGAAGCGGGACTCGGCCTGGACGAGCGCATAGACGAAGAGGGGGTCGAGGCCCCTCGCGGTCGCCATGGGCTCAATCGCCGACCAGATCTGCCGGCGTGCGGCAAGGGTGCCCGGCTGGTCGGCCGCCGTGTTGCCGGCGCTGGGCGAACAGCCCCCGAAAAGGAGCGCCGCCGCGGCCAAGCCGGCCGTCAGAGCGCCCTGAAGACAATGGAGGCGTTCTGCCCGCCGAAGCCGAGATTGTTGCTGAGCGCCGTCCGGACCTTCCTCTCGCGCGCCACGTTCGGGACATAGTCCAGGTCGCAGTCGGGATCCGGCTCCTCCAGATTCATGGTCGGTGGCACGACCCCCTTCTCGATCGTCTTGACGCATATCACAGATTCTATTCCACCCGCAGCGCCCAGTAAATGCCCTGTCATGGACTTCGTCGAGCTAATCGGAAGCAGGGCCGCGCGCTCCCCAAACACCTTCTTGATGGCGTAGGTCTCGAACTTGTCGTTGTACGGGGTCGAGGTCCCGTGGGCGTTGATGTAGTCGACGCTTTCGACGCCCGTCCCCGCGCTCGCAAGCGCCCGGCGCATGGCCATCGAGAGACCCTTGCCCTCCGGATCGGGCTGGGTGATGTGGTAGGCGTCGCACGTGGCCGCATAGCCCGCAAGCTCGCAGTAGATCCGGGCCCCGCGCGCCCGGGCGTGCTCCAGCGACTCGATCACGAGGATGCCCGCGCCCTCCCCCATGATGAACCCGTCGCGGTTCTTGTCGAAGGGCCGGCTCGCCCCCCGCGGGTTGTCGTTGCGCGTGCTCATGGCCTTCATCGCGCAGAAGGTCGCATAGGCGAAGGGCGTGATCGCGGCCTCGCTGCCGCCCGCGATCATGACGTCGGCGTCGCCCCTGCGGATCGCATGGGCGGCCTCGCCGAGCGAATGGGTCCCCGTGGCGCAGGCCGACACCATCCCGAAGTTGGGGCCCCGCGCGCCGAGCTCGATCGCAACGAGGCCCGCGCACATGTTGCCGATCAGCGACGGGATCGCGAAGGGCGACACCTTGCGCGGCCCCCGCTCGAAGAGCACCCGGCACTGGTTCTCGTATGTATACATTCCGCCGATACCGGAGCCGATGACGACGCCGACGCGGTCGCCGTCCTCCTTCGCCATGTCGAGGCCCGAGTCGGCCACGGCCTGCCTAGCGGCCACGAATCCGAAATGCGTGTAGCGGTCGTTGCGGCGCGCCTCCTTCGGATCCATCAGGGTGTTGACGTCCCAGTTGCGGACCTCGGCGCCGATCTGGCAGGCGAAATTCGTGGGATCAAAGAGCGTCACCCGGTCGACGCCCACCTTGCCCGAAATGATCCCGGACCAGAACGCATCGACGTTGTGCCCGATCGAGGCGACGGCGCCGAGGCCGGTGACGACAACCCTGCGATCGTGCAACGGGGGGTTCATGGGCATGCCGGATGTCCCATGGCCGATTTCCAATGCTGGAAAAGCTAAGGGCGCCAGATATCCGTCGGGGACGGATCAGCTCTGACCAGCTTTGCTTTTGATGTACTCGGTGACCTGGCCGACGGTCTGGAGCTTTTCGGCGTCGGATTCGGGGATCTCTCCCTTGATCTCGTCCTTGAACTCCTCCTCAAACGCCATGATCAATTCAACGGTGTCGAGCGAGTCGGCGCCCAGATCATCAAGAAAGGAAGCGGTCGGTGTGATCTGCTCCTCGTTGACGTTGAGCTGATTCACAATGATCTCCTTAACGCGCTGGTCTATGGTTTTTTGTTCAGCCATTGGGTGATAATCCGAGTCAACGCAGGCTTCACATTGCCATGCCGCCGTCAACCGTAAAAACTTGTCCGGTAACGTATCCGGATTCCTCAGAGCAGAGGTAAGCGCACATATTTGCAATATCGGCGGCCTCGCCGAAGCGCTTCAGGGGCACAACCTCGAGAATCTTGGCCGCAAGTTCGGGCTTATTCACGAACTCCGTGGTCATGTCCGTCTTGATGAAACCCGGCGCAACCGCGTTCACGGTGACCCCCCGGGACGCGAATTCCCGGGCGAGGGACTTGGTGAGCCCGATCATCCCCGCCTTCGCCGCCGAGTAGTTGGCCTGGCCCGCGTTCCCCATGATCCCGCTGACGGAGGTGATGTTGACGATGCGGCCCCAGCGGGCCCGCGTCATGGGCCTTGCCAGGTGCTTCGTCCAGTGGAAGCAGCTCGTCAGGTTCGTCGAAAGGACGTCGTTCCAGTCCGCGTCGCTCATGCGGAAAAGGAGCCCGTCGCGGGTGATCCCGGCGTTGTTGACGAGGATGTCGATCGCCGGGAATTCCGCGAGGAGCGCCTCGGCCGCCTTGGCCACCGCGCTGCCATCGGCGACATCGACCGCGAGCGCCTTCGCCTTGCCTCCGGCCTGGGTAATCCCGGCCGCGGCCGCGCCGCACGAGTCCGCGGACTTCGAGACGCAGATCACCGTCACCCCATTCCGGGCGAGCGTTTCTGCAATTGCTTTGCCTATTCCACGGCCGGCGCCGGTGACGAGGGCAGTCCTGTTGTTGAAGGTGAGCATAGGTCAGTAAACGTCCCGCTGGTATCTTTTTTCTTTTTTCATGAGCCTGACGTAGTCGGCGGCCTCGGACGGGGTCATCCCGCCCTGGGCCTCGATCACGCCGTGCAGCGCTGCATCCACGTCCTTTGCCATCCGCTTGGCGTCACCGCAAACATAGAAATTCGCGCCCTTTTGGATCCAGCGCCAGAGTTCGGCCGCGTTCTCGCGCATCCTGTCCTGGACGTAGATCTTCTGCGGCTGGTCCCGCGAGAAGGCGGTGTCGAGCCGCGTCAGGAGGCCCGATGATCTCCACCGCTCCAGTTCGTCGCCGTAGACATAGTCGCTCGCCCGCCTCTGGTCCCCGAAGAAGATCCAGTTGCGGCCCCGGGCGCCCTGCGCCTCGCGGTCCTGCATGAACCCGCGGAAAGGGGCGATTCCCGTCCCGGGCCCGACCATGACCATGTCCGCCGACGGGTCCTCGGGCGGGCCGAAGTAGGAATGCGAGACAAACACCGGAACCGGCGTCTCGCCGGGCTTCACACGGTCGGCGAGGAAGGTCGAACACACGCCGACCCGGTCTCGGCCGTTCGTCCGGTACCGCACGATGGCGACCATGAGGTGCACCTCCCCGGGATGCACCCGGGGCGACGAGGCGACGGAATAGAGCCTGGGGACCAGCCTGCGCATGTGGTCCACGAGCTCCTGGGGCGCGAGGCGCGCGCTCGGGAATTCGAGGAGAAGGTCGATGAATTCGCGCTCGCGGAGCCAGGCGTTCAGGCGCTCCCGCGCCTCCGGAAGGAGGAGTTCGCCTAGGCGGCTCCGCTCGCCGGGGTCTCCCGCGCGGGAGGCGAGGGTCTCGACGAGCCTTCGCGGAGGACCCGCAAGCGCGAGGGCCGTGGCCAGGGCCTCGCGGAGCGGGGCCGCCTGGAGGGCCTTGGGGAGGGTGACCGGCTCGTTTCCGGCGGCGCCGAGAGCGCGCCAGGATCGCCTCGACCTCCTCGGGGCGGTTCGACGGGAAGATTCCGAGCGAATCCCCGGCCTCGTAGCCGAGGCCGCTGCCCGCGATCCCCACCACGAAATGCCGGGTCTCCTTGGCGGAGTCCGGTCCGCTCAGGAGCCGGTTCTCGATCACCCGAGCCGGATACGGCCGGTCCTTTGTGAAGGCCAGGGGTGAGGCGGAATCAGTCGTCAAAGGAGATGAAAGTAAAGGGGTTGCAACCCGCCGCTTGCAAGCCGCTTCAGTCGACGCACGTTTCGGCGATGAAATCACAGGAGCTCCAGCTGACCGGCGTCCACCACCTGACGGCCGTGACGGCCCATGCGGCCGAGAATTTTGCGTTCTACACGAAGGTCCTCGGCCTCCGCCTTGTGAAGAAGACCGTGAACCAGGACGATGTCTCCGCCTACCACCTCTTCTATGCCGACGGAAATGCGAGCCCGGGAACCGACATCACGTTTTTCGACTGGCCCGCGAAGCCCGAGAAGCGCGGCACCCGCAGTGTGGTCCGGACGGGCTTAAGGGTCGGGGGTGAGGCGGTCCTGCGCTGGTGGGAGTCCCGGTTCAAGGAGCTCGGCGTCAAGATGGAGAGCCCGGTTGAACGCGACGGGCGCTGGGTCCTCGATTTCGAGGATCCGGAGGGCCAGCGCCTTTCGCTTGTCGACGACAAGCGGGAGGGCGAGTCCCATCCCTGGGACAAAAGCCCGGTTCCCGCCGCCTACCAGATCCGGGGCCTTGGGCCGATCCGCATGAGCGTCCCGGAGCTTCCTCCGACCGAACGCGTCCTGACGGAGGTCCTCTCGATGACGAAGGTGCGGACCTACCCGCTTGGCGACACGAGGAGTGCGACGGTCCACGTCTATTCGATGGCGGGAAAGGGGCCGGGCGCGGAACTTCATGTCGCCGTCGAGCCCCGGGGCCCGGCGGCGTGGCCGGGGGCCGGCGGCGTCCATCACGTCGCGTTCCGGACCCCGAACGACCGCGACTATAACCTCTGGGCCGAGCGGCTCGTCACGATGGGCATGCAGTCGAGCGGCCGGGTCGACCGGTTCTACTTCCGAAGCCTGTATTTTCGCGAGCCGGGCGGCATCCTCTTTGAGATCGCCACCGACGGTCCCGGGTTTGCGACCGACGAGAAGCCCGAGAGCCTCGGTGAGCGCCTCGCGCTGCCGCCCTTTCTCGAGGGGCGCCGCGCGGAGATTGAAGCCGGACTAAAGCCCCTGAAGACCTGAGAGCCGCCCCGCCGGGGCCTTTCCCCATTGCCATGCCCGCAGGGCGGCGCAAGGTTGACCGTTCAACGTGATCCCTCCCTTCGACGAGCCCGCAGCGGATGCGGGCACCCTCCGCCTGCAGAAGTTCATCGCCGATGCGGGCATCTGCTCAAGGCGATCGGCCGAGGCCCTGATCGCCCAGGGGGAGGTCTGGGTCAACGGCCGCAGGGCCGTCACCGGGATGAAGGTGACCCCCGGAAGGGACAAGGTCACCGTGAGCGGAAAGATCGTCCGGACGCTCCCGCAGCCCCGGATCACGCTCGCCGTGAACAAGCCCCGGGGCCTCATCTGCTCAAACGACGACCCCCACAACCCCGAGACGATCTTCGGCCTCCTGCCGCGCGAGTACAACCGCTTCCGCTTTTTCTGCGCCGGCCGGCTCGACAAGGATAGCGAGGGGCTCGTGATCCTGACCACGGACGGCGACCTCGCCCACCGGCTGATGCACCCGTCGAGCGAGGTGATCAAGCGCTACCACGTGACGCTGAAGGAGCCCTACCCCGCCAGCCGCCTCTCCCGGCTCGTGAAGGGCCTCACCTTTGAGGGCGAACGACTCAAGGTGGAGCGCGCCGCGCTCATCAATCCCAAGGCCGACGGCGGAGCCTTCGATCTCGACATCCACATGCACCACGGAAAGAAGCGCGAGATCCGGCTGCTGTTCTCGGCGCTCGGCTACACGGTGCTGCGCCTGAGGCGCTACCAGATCGGCGCCATCCGCCTAAAGGGAATCCCGTTGCGCGGCGCAAAACAACTTGCTTCAAAGGAGATCGAACAACTTTTCCGCTCGCCCAAGACTCCGCACGCCGAGTTGCAGGCGATCGCTCCGACGGACCCACACTTCCATGAAGATTAAACTCACTTCCGCAGCGGCGGCCCTAGCCTGGTGCGCCGCGCTCAACGCCGCCCCCCTCACGAGCCCGACCGCGGTCCAGAGCCAGCCCGATCCGGCCTCCCCGGTGATCGCCGTCCTGAAGGCCGGCTCCGAGGCGCCCGCTCCCGACCGACAAGGTCGCGGCGCCGCCCGCAGGCTGGACCGCCGTCGAAGTCGCCGGACCCTTCGAAGGGTACGTGAAGAACAAGGACCTCTCGAAGCAGCTCGACGTCGTTCCCGGCGCGACCGTCTACATGGCGCCAAAGGACGGCGCCGGCGTCCTCACGACCTTTGAGAAGGGCGACAAGGCCGAAATCACCGGCCTCCATGGGGGATGGACCCAGATTCGCCTGGAAAAGACGCTTGTGGGCTACGTCCAGGCCCAGGGTGCCGCCGCCCCCGCGCCGGAGCCCGTCGCCGCAGCCGCTCCGGCTCCCGCAGCGGCCCCGGCCGGCGCGACGGCCCCCGCCGCCTCCGCCCCGCCTTCGTCCGGCGCAAACCCGGCCCCCTCGCGCCTCTTTGAGGGCACGCTCGCCTCCACGCACAAGCTCCTCGGGACAAAGCCCCCCTACGATTGGCAGCTCAGCGACGCCGACGGCAACCGCGTCGCCTACGTCGACCTTTCGAAGCTCCTCCTCACCGACCAGATCGAGAATTACAGCGGCCATCCCGTCGTCGTTCTTGGCGCCCTCTCTCCCGTGCCGGACAGTACCGACCTCGTGATCGCGGCCGAGGGACTGCGCCTCAAATAGATGGAGGTCATCGATGGCAACCGGATCGCGGCCGACCTGATCGCCGAGCTGAAGGTCGAGGTGTCGGCGATCCATGGCAGGCGGCCGTGCATCGCGCTCATCCGGGTCGGCGACGACCCCGCTTCGGTTTCCTATGTCCGCAAGAAGGGCCAGACGGCGGCCGAGATCGGGATTGAAAGCCGCGTCCTCCTGCCCCCGGTCACGATCAGCCAGGAGGAGCTTGTGCGGCTGGTCGAGCAGCTGAACGCCGATCCCGCGGTCGACGGTATCCTGGTCCAGTCCCCGCTGCCCGAGGGTCTCGACGAGCGCGCCGTGTTCGGGCGGATTGCGCCCGAGAAGGACGTCGACGGATTTAGCCCGATTAACCTCGGGAAGCTCGCCCAGGAGGACGCTTCGGGCTTCTCCGCCTGCACGCCGGCGGGGATCATGGAGATCCTCGCGCGGAGCTCGGTCGACCTCGCGGGCAAGCATGTCGTGGTCCTCGGCCGCTCGCTCATCGTCGGCAAGCCCGCGGCGCTCCTCGCCGTCCAGAAGAAGGCCGGCGCCAACGCCACCGTCACGATCTGCCACTCGAGGACCGCGAACCTCGCGTCGATCACGCGCCAGGCCGATGTCCTGATCGCCGCGATCGGCCGGCCCGAATTCGTCAAGGCCGACATGGTGAAGCCCGGCGTCGTCGTGATCGACGTCGGCATCAACCGGGTCGCCGATCCCTCGAGGAAGACGGGCTACCGCCTCGTGGGCGACGTCGATTTCGCCGGCGTCTCCCCCCTTGCCTCGAAGATCACCCCGGTGCCGGGCGGGGTCGGCCCGATGACGGTCGCCATGCTGATGAAGAACACGGTCAAGGCCTTCCGGCTGCGGGCCGCCCCCTGAGCGGGGCTCGCCCCGGGCTTGCGCCCGGCCGCCGACGCCCCATTGTCGGCCTCGAAACCCGCCCCATGTCCAGCGAGCGAATACTCGTCGTCGACGACCAGCCGATCAATGTCCAGCTCCTCAAGCGGAAACTCGAGCGCTGCGGCCTCGCGGTTTCGACGGCCAACAACGGACTCGAGGCCCTGGAGCAGGTGAAGCTTCACAAGCCGGACCTGATCCTCCTCGACCTCATGATGCCCGACATGGACGGGATCGAGGTGTGCCAGCGCCTTCAGGAGCGGAGCGACACCCGGTCGATCCCCGTCATCTTTGTCACCGCCCGCACGACCAAGGAGAGCAAGCTCGAGGGCCTCGCCGTCGGCGCCGTCGACTACATCACGAAGCCGATCGATCTCGATGAGACGGTCGCGCGCGTCCAGACCCAGCTTCGCTTCGCCGCCATCAACCGCGAGAACCTGGAGCTCCAGCGCCGCCTCGAGGAATCGCGGCGGGCCGCCACGATCGGCGCCGTGGCCCAGGGGATCGCCCACAACCTGAACAACCTTCTCGGCGTCGTGATCGGGTACCTGGACCTCATCAAGGCCGGCTACGACAAGCCGCCCGTCGTCAAGAAGAACGCCCAGAATGTCGACGATGCGATCCAGCGGATCGTCGGGATCATCCGCCAGCTGAGCACGCTTGTCGTCAAGTCGCGCCCCGACCTTGCGCGGGTCCCGCTCGAGCGCCTGATCGACGGCGGAATCCGCCGCTTCCACAACGACTACAAGCTGACGGCCGGCGTGGTCGTCACCAACGCGACCCCCGACCTGGAGATCGACACCAACATCGAGACCTTCGAGGAGGTGCTTTCGAAGGTGCTCATGAACGCCTGGGAATCCTACCAGGACAGTCCGGCAGAGCAGCGCCCGATTTCGATCTACACGCGGGTCTTCGACAAGGCCCGCGGCGAGAAGATGCTCGAGATCCGGGTCGACGACAGCGGCCGGGGAATCGCCGAGGAGATCCGCGACCGGATGTTTGAACCCTTTGTCAGCACGAAGCGCACGGTCGGCGTCGGCATGGGCCTGACGATTGCGCGGCATTCGCTCCGGAGCGTCGGCGGCGAGGTCACCATGTCCTCGAGGCCCGAGGGCGGATCGAGCGCCGTTCTGGTCCACCCCGTCCGCGACCCCCGCCGCAGGGACAAGTCGCAGGACGACGAGGAATAGGTCCTTAGCATAATGGATACGATCGCATTTCTGGGATCGGGCTCCATGGCGGCGGCCATGGTCGAGGGCCTCTTGGCGAAGGGGGCCTACACTCCCGATAGAATCCGGTGTATCGGAGGATCGGGCCAGAGCGCTCCCCTCCTCGCAAAAAGGACCGGCATCGGGCTCGCCGGCTCCCTCGACGAGCTCCTCGACAAGACCGACACGCTGGTCGTGGCCTTCAAGCCCCAGAATCTCGCCGGCGCCGACCCCCGCCTTGCGGCCCTCACCCGCGGCCGTCTCGTCATCTCGGTCCTCGCGGGCAAGAAGCTTGCCGCCCTCAGGAAGGCCTTCCCCGAGGCACGGGGAATCGTCCGGAGCATGCCGAACACCCCGGGCCAGATCGGCGCCGGGCTCACCGGCTGGTGCTCGGACACCCCGCTCGGCCCCAGGGACCGCGCGACCCTGGAATCGGTCTTCGGCGCCCTCGGGCGCTCGATCGAAATAGCCGAACCGCAGATGGACGCCTGCACGGCGCTGAGCGGCGCCGGCCCGGCCTACGTCTTCGAATTCGCGGCGGCCCTTCGCGATGCGGCGCTTGGCCAGGGTTTCGACGCCGCGACGGCGAAGCTCCTCGCGGTCGAGACGCTCCTCGGGGCCGCAAAGCTCCTCGAGCGGCGCGGAGCCGACCCCGAGGTGCTTCGCGCCGAGGTCACCTCGCCGAACGGCGTCACCGCCGCCGGGCTCCGTAGGATGGCCGACCGCGACTTCCGGGGCATGATCCGCGAGGCCATCGAGGCCGCCCGCGCCCGCTCGGAGGAGCTTTCCGTCTGATGCCCGCAAACCCCCTTAACGGCCGCATCCTCGTCACCGGCGGCGCCGGTTTCATCGGGAGCGCCCTCGTCTGGGCCCTGAACGGCCGCGGCCACGACGACATCGTCATCTCCGACATCCTGCAGTCGGACGAGAAGTGGCGGAATCTGGTCCCGCTCCGCTACGCCGACTACATCGAGGGTCCCGCGCTCCGCGCTAAACTTGCCCAGAGCGCCGCGTCCCTCGGCAAGTTTTCGGCCGTTTTCCACCTGGGCGCCTGCTCGGCCACGACCGAGCGCGACGCGTCCTACCTGGTCGACAACAACACGGCCTTCACCCGCGAGCTTGCCACCTGGGCGCTCAGCACCGGCTCGCGCTTCGTCTACGCCTCGTCCGCCGCCACGTACGGCGACGGCGCCCAGGGGATGGACGACAAGGACCCGGCGCTTGAGCGGCTCCGGCCCCTCAACATGTACGGGTATTCGAAGCACCTCTTCGACCTCTATGCCCGCAGGCTCGGCTGGCTCGACCGGATCGTGGGGCTCAAGTACTTCAACGTCTATGGACCCAACGAGGCCCACAAGGCCGACATGCGCTCCGTGGTGGCAAAGGCCCACGGGCAGATTCGGGAAACGGGGAAGCTCGGGCTCTTCAAGAGCTACGACCCCAAATACCCGGACGGCGGCCAGATGCGCGACTTCCTCTACGTGAAGGACGCGGTCGAGATGACGCTCCATTTTGCCGAGAAGGGCGCCGTGGCCGGCGGCCTCTACAACATCGGATCGGGCGAGGCGAACACCTGGCTCACGCTGGCCGGCGCCATCTTTGACGCCCTCGGCCTTCCGCCCTCGATCGAGTTCATCGAAATGCCCGAGGCCCTGCGCGCAAAGTACCAGTACTACACGAAGGCGGACATTTCGAAGCTGCGGGCGAGCGGATACGATCGCCCCATCACCCCGCTGGCCGAGGCCGTGGGCGACTACGTTCGCAATTACCTGGTTCCCGACAAGCGGCTTGGGGCCTAAGGCGCCGGAGGGAACTCGCCCCAAGGGGACGCGCGGAAATGGCTCCCGAGCGGCAGCGACTTGTCCGACGAGAGCCTTGGGCAAACTCCGGCGGGCCACTCCCGCGTCGGCGCGCGGGAGTGGCGCGGCATGGCCGGTTAGGAACAGCTGCAGTGGGCCGTTTTCAGATGGGAGGTCTGAGTTGCGACGAGCGGCAGAAGGCCTTCGCCGCCCCGAAGCTCTGCAACGCCCTGAAGTTCGGCTGCTGAAAGCAACGTGAAGGGGATGTGTTGATCGTAAAGATCCCAGCACTGTCCGACGTGGATTGGCCCGATGTCGGCGCCGAGGCAGGCCTTGACGACCAGGTCCAATCCTCTCAGGGCGCCCCCGACGATGTTGATGTTGGCCACGCATATCTCCAGGGTGGCGATGCCGACTGAGAAGGCGGGGATACACGAATCGGCCAAGGCGTACCGGGCCGTCTGGCCGTTAACCTCGCCCTCGAGGTAAAATGTGCCGTTATCCTCGATGATCCTGACGCAGATATGGGCGCCGACGCACTTGTTCCCGACAAACGGGATATTGGCGCAAACCTGAGGATCCCAGCACTGTTCCCAATACTTGATATAACGACTGACGAGCTTTAGCGGTTGTTTTGTCTTTTCCATGGTGTGTTTTGTTCGCCCCTCGGTGATCGAGGAGCTCTTGGGGCTTAGATCGTGGTCGGACCCGGGTATCTTTCACCAATGTCAGCGGGGCGGCCCTTCTGCATTCCCACCACCAACCCGGACCGCAGACCCGTGAAAGATTGGAGTCGACGGCCGCGTTATGTCCTTAGCCGGCACAACCATGGACTCCGCTCCCTCCACGTTGAGAACCCGTTCCTCGCTCATCTACCGCCTCAGGGACTGGAGCGACGAGCGGAGCTGGGAGGAATTCTACCGCCTATACAGGGATCTCGTCTTCGGATTCGCGCGAAAATGCGGCCTCACCCACGAGGAGGCGGATGAGGCAACAAACGATGTGTTTGTCCGAATCGCCAAGACGATCCACGAGTTTAGGGCGAATAAGGATTCGGGATCGTTTCGCGGGTGGCTCATGACCCAGGCCCGCTGGCGGATCGCGGACAAGTTTCGGACCCGGCCGCGGGACCGAAACCCTCCCCGTTACGGTGTTCAAGAGGGAACGGCGACCCTCGATCGGATTCCGGACCCTGGCGAGGAAAGGGAAGTCTGGGACCGCGAATGGCAGAGAGCGGTTCTGGAGGCCGCCATGAAGCGCATTGCCCGGAGGACCAAGCCCAAGCACTTCCAGATCTTTGAACTCGCCTCCCGGCAGCAGTGGCCGGCGGGGCGCATCGCCCGGGAGCTCGGAGTCAGCACGGCGGCGGTCTATTTGATCAACCACCGGTTGGCGAAGCAGCTGAAGGCGGAGGTTGTAAGGGTCAGCGAGCACCTTCACTAGGTTCGAAGCCCGAATCCCGAGGGATTTCGGCTGGCTCGCGGGAAACGACCCGGGGATAATGGCTCCGTGGCGAACGAAACGCAGCCTCCGTCCCTGCCGGACGACGCCCAAAGGCCGGCCATCACCGACTACGACCTGCTGCGGATCATCGGTCGCGGCAGCTACGGCGACGTTTGGCTTGCGCGGGGAGTGACAGGCGCGTTTCGCGCCGTAAAAGTCGTATGGCGCCACCGGTTCAACGACCCCCATCCTTTCGAACGGGAGTTCAACGGGCTCCGGGAGTTCACGGCCATCTCGCTCGTCGAGGCCCACCAGCTCGCGCTCCTGCATGTTGGGCGGAACGATGCGGCGGGATTCTTCTATTACGTGATGGAATTGGCCGACGACGCCGAAACCGGCAGGGAGATCGATCCCGAGAAATACGTGCCGCTGACCCTCAGGGAGATGCGGTCCCGGCGCGGTCAGCTTTCGACAGGGCAATGCGTCGTCCTTGGCGCCGAAGTTGCGCGCGCCCTCGCCGTCCTTCATTCCCGGAAATTGGTCCACCGCGATATCAAGCCGTCGAATATCGTGATCGTCGGCGGCGTCGCGAAACTCGCCGATATTGGCCTCGTCGCATCGGCCACCGACGCCAGGACCTTTGTCGGAACCGAGGGGTTCATCCCGCCGGAGGGCCCCGGCGAGCCTACAGCCGACGTCTACGGGCTCGGAAAGCTGATCTACGAGCTCTCGAGCGGCCGCGACCGCAAGGACTTCCCCCGCCTTCCGGAAAACTTTGCCACCCTCGCCGACCGCAAGGTGTACCTGGAGCTGAACGAAATCGTCATCCGAGCCTGCGATCCCCTGCCAAGCAGGAGATATCCGGATGCGGCGGCCATGCTGGAGGATCTCCTGCTGCTCCAGGCCGGCCGCTCGGTGCGGCGCCTTCGGTTCGTGGAGCGCCGACTTCGGGATTCCCTGCGTCTGATCGCCGTGCTGGTCGGGGTGGCGGGCGTCGCCGCGGGAGGCGCCTACGTGGAGCGCGCCCGCCTCGCGGCCGAAACAGGCCGGCGCCAACAGGCGGAGGCCGCGCTGGAGGCCCTCGAGCACAAGGCCTTCTACGCCGAAACCATCTCCAGGGCTGAAGGCGACCTGGAAAAGGGAAACTACGGGATTGCGCGGACCATTCTCGAGAGCGCGAAGCCGGCTCCGGGGCAACCCGACCTGCGCAGCTTCGAGTGGCAGGCTCTCTGGAAGGAAGCTCAGGGGAACCCTGCAACCGTTCTATCCGAGTCGGGGCCTGCCTTGTCCCGGGTCAATTTTTCCCCGGATGGCAGCCTGCTCGCGTCCCAAAGCATATCCGGCGAAATCACCGTGTGGCAGCCGCGGACAGGGCAAAGGATCCGTAACGTGAAGATGCCCCACTCAGCCTATTTTGCCGGGTTCTCGGGGGACGGCCGATGGCTTCTCGGCGTGAACGAGAAGGTACGCGCTGGAGCGATGGTCCCTGGCGACCGGAACGCCGGAGGGCACCGCAAACGCCGAGGTCAACTCGCCCCTGTCGCCGCTTGGCGCCGATCGGGTCGTGTCCTACGTCTTCTCGGGCGACGGCAGGGCGCACCGCATAGCGGTTTGGGATTTCGCCACGCGTTCCGAGGTCGTTTCGGTTCCGATCCCCCACACGGCGGGCAGGTCCGGGTCGTATTACACGGCTGCCGTCTCGCCCGACGGGGCGCGGTGCGCCGTTTCATTGATCATCGGGAAGGCGCCCTTTGCGCAGTGGCGCCTGGTGGTGCTGGACCTCAAGAGCGGGCGCACGCTCTGGGACGAGGCGCTTTCGGGCCGCCTGGCAGCATTGAGCTTCGGGACGGACGGACACACCCTTGCCTGCGCCCTTGCTGATCCCGACGAGGTTCGTCTCCTGGACCTCGAACGAGGAGTTTGGGGCTGGCGGACCTCGCTCTCCGGGGCCCCCTCCGCCGTGCGATACGTCGAGCCCGGCGAATTCTGCGTCGGGGGGCGCGGACGAGGGCTGCAGCTGATTGCGGCCGACTCCGGCCGTACCCTCAGGGTCTTGGTGGGGCAGGCCGGATCCATATCCGATCTCGCGTCCGACAGGAATACGGGACAGATCGCCTCGGCAAGCGATGCCGGGGAGTTGCGAGTATGGGCGCAATCAACCCACCCCTGGCAGACCCAGTTCACCGGATTCTGGAGGGCGCCCGGGCGCCAGCTGTGCCTGAGCCGCGATGGGCAGCTGCTCGCCGGGACGTTCGACGGCCGAAGCGTACGAGTCGTCGACACCCGCGACGCCGGCGGGGCGCCCCGGGATATCGAGGGCGTCCTCTCCCCCATCGTCTTCACGCCGGAAGGCGGCCTTTGGCTCCTTGGCCTCGACGGCTCCGTTCAAGAGTGGCGGGTGTTGCCCATACCGAAGCAAATAGCCTCCGTCAGGGTGGCCGCCCTGGGCGCGCCGCTTGCGGTCGCCCGCGGTTCGGCCGACACCCAATGGATCGTCGTCAGCGACGCGAGCGGGCGCCTGACGGCCGTAGACACCGTCAAAGGGGCCGTTCGGGCAAGCGCGACCTCCGATCCCAATGGAGTATTCTGGGTCGCCGTTTCCGGGAACGGGAGACGGGTCGCGGCGAGCGGCCCCCGGCAGGAGGTGGGCCTTTGGTCTCTTCCGGACCTAAATCGGATCGGCCTTTGGCACTGCGATCAACGCGTCACCAACGGGGAATTCTCCCCGGACGGCAGCGTCCTCGCGCTCACCTTGAAATCGGGGTCCCTGCAGTTCCACAAGACCAGGAATCTCGCGCTGATGGAATCCCGGACCACAGCGAGCGGTACCGCCTACGGGCTCAGCTTTCACCCGACCGAGCCGCGCCTCTTCGTCGGCGGCCAGGACGGGGTCCTCCACGTCTTCGCCACCTCCGACTGGAGCGAGATTCTCCAGATGAACGCCGCCGAGCCCGGCACGAATCCCGGGACCATCATCACCGAGGCTGCAAGCGCCGACGGCTCCACGCTTGCCGCCTACACAGAATCGGGGCTCATACGCCTTTGGCGGCGATAGGCACGGGCTTAGTTCAACGCCCCCGGGGAGCCGGCAGGCGGATAACCGTCCTCGATTTGCAGCACTTTAACGCGGTCCTTGCCTTCGTCGGTCGGCCATAGCGCGTCGACATAGCATTCGATAAAGCAGATCGCGCCTTCGAACGACAGGACGTAGGTGTTCTGCCCCGCGTTCGCCGAAGGCCTCCCTCCCTGCTTGCACTCCGCCTGAGGGATGCCTTCGACCAAGATGAACCCGTTTGGAACAGGGCCGGGATTATCAAGTTGCGTGGGCGGCGGCACAGGTGAAGGGGGCGTCAGCACATAGCTGGTGGCCCCGGAAATACGCATCAATACCCTCGCCTCCCGGCATTGAGCGCCGATCGAATAGAGCGGAAAGCTGACGGATCCTCCGCTATCGTTGCGAATGAGGCAGGTGTACCAACAAGGCAGCCGAGAAGCGAGGCACCCGCCGCTTTCGCACTTGGCGTATGTCGTCCATTCGATGCCGACCCTTGGATTGGTACCGGTGGCGAGGATGCTTTGGCGAACGACGGGCAAATAGTCTTGTGGGACCATTCCGATGGTTGCTGGAGGGACGAACGGGGGCAATGTTCCCGAGGGCTTGGCCTTTGATGGAGGGGGGCTCATTTTGATGGTGGTTTGGATGCCTGATTCATGAACGCGGTTCGCAGGATGAATATTTCACCGATTTTCGGAAAACTGCAGGGCGACGCCCCTTGGCCGTCCCCGCGATGCGTCGCGGCCCGTTGAAGACGAGTCTCCGCGTGGTTGTGATAGTCCCTGATGCCGCAGCTATCACTGACATTACTTCAATTTGTGTAATGCCAACCCAATCGAGCCCAATGGAGCGACCGCACGAGATAAGGGAACGTCTTCTTCTTGAAACCGCCCAGTCTTGCTCATGCCGCGACATCGGCATTGGCGAGTCAACCAGACCGGCGACGAGCTCAAGGTCACGGGTAAAATGCAGCGGTATTGACATATGTCGCCTTGGGTAATACGCCCCTGATTATGCAGACACTTACACTCAAGCTCTCCGCCGACACGGCCGCTCGACTGGGGCGCATGGCTGCGCGCCGGCGCACCACCAAGTCCGCCGTAATGCGTGAGGCGTTGGAGGAGAAACTTCTGGCGGCCGTTGATGAACCTTCGGTGTATGACCTGATGAAGGCTTCCGTGGGTTCCATAGATAGCGGGATTCGGGATCTTGGCCACAACCCCATTCACCTGAAGGGATTCGGGCTCAAATGAACGTCGTCTTGGCCGACACGGGCGCGCTAGTGGCGCTCCTTGACCGGCGGGAGAAATTCCACGCGTGGGCGGTGGAGCAGATCCGCACCATTCGGCCACCGTTGGTCACCTGCGAGGCGGTGCTGGCCGAACTCTGCTTCCTTCTTTCTGACACTCCCAAAGGGCTTGGCTCGGTGCGAGATAACCTCGCTTCGGGTGCATGGATCCTGGATTTTTCCTTAAAGGCTGAGCAGGAAAGGGTGCTTGCATTGATGCAGGTGTATTCGGATCAACCCATGTCCCTTGCGGACGGATGCCTCGTCCGGATGTCCGAATTGCGGCCCGATTCCAGGATTTTCACCTTGGACCGGCATTTCCGGGTCTACCGGCGAAATCGCCGCCAGGTGATCCCGCTCATTGCGCCGCCGGAGGCCTGACGGCCTCTTGGGGCGGGCCCCCGGTGCGCGATCCGTTCGAGCCACGGCGGCGCGCCGTCAGTCAGGGAACGTCGTAGGCTTCGACGAGCGCAATTCCCGTGTCGCCGCTCGCACCCTGAACCTGGGCCGTGTAGGCGCCGGGCGGCAGCGTGACGAGGATCGCGGAATCCGGCGTTCCCTGGCTCCCCCAGCTGAAGGCCCCCACGCTGCCGGCGGCTGCAGCAATCTGCGCATTGCCGCCCCACCCCGTGTTGCTCGAAAGGAGGGTCGACGTGCCGTCGGCATTGCTCCGGTAGAGGCTTAACTGCGGATCGGAGAGCGTGCCCGAGACCCCAAACGGGGCGAGCGCGGGGCCCGAGGCGCGCAGGAGCACCGTCTTCGAGGTCGTCCCCCCGACCACGAATCCGGCGATCAGGATATTGGCGCCGGTGCCCACCTGGAGCCGCGCCGAGATATTGACGAGGTGGGGAGCCGAGGGCGAGTAGGAGGCCGCGGGGGTGGCGTCGTAGACCTCCGCCAGCGCGATTCCCGTGTCGCCGCTTGTGCCGGTGATTTCGGCCGTGTAGGCCGCGGGAGGAAGCGTTTCGACGAGCGCCGAATCCCTGCTCGAGGAACTCGTCCAGGCAAAGGCCCCCACTTGGGCGGCGGTCGACGTCACCTGGGCGCTCCCGTTCCAGCCGCTGTCGCTCGCCATGACGCCCGAGGGGTTGTTGAGGACGAGACTCGGGTCCGGGAGTATCCCCGCCACCCCGAAGGCCAAGAGGGCCGGTCCCGAGGCGCGGATCAGGACCGGTTCGCCCGGTCCGGCCGAGGCGCCGCCCACCACAAACCCGGCGATCAACTGGCTCGCCCCCGTCCCGACCTGGGCGCGGCAGGAGACGTTGATTAGATGCCCGGGGTTTGGGGCGCTCACGACGGTGAGGAGCGCCGCGGAGCTGGTCGCAATGCCCCAGGCGTTGCCGGCCGTGCACGTGTAGGAACCCGCATTCGCCGCCGTGGCCCCCGTGATCATGAGGGTCGAGGTTTCCGAGCCCGAGACGCCCCCGCCGTCCGTCAGCGCGCTTCCGTTCAGAAACCACTGGTAGCCCGCGGCGCCGACGCCTGCGGCGCCGGCGTTAAAGACGACCGTCGAGCCGCTCTGGAGCGTCTGGGGAATGGGCTCCACCATGAATGCCGGCGGGCTCGGGCTCATCGACGCCCGGAAGACAAAATGGGCCGCGGTCAGGGCCGGGAGCGTGTAGGTGAGCCGGTTATTGGCGACCGAAGCCGACGCAAGGGCCGCGATATTGGGGCTCGAGGCGTTGAAGGCGTAGACGCTCGCCGCCGTGTAGGTCGTCTGCCCCGCGATCTGGAAGGTGACGTCGGCGGCCTCGGTGTAACTCTTGTTCAGCACCACCACATGGAGGGCGCCGGTCGAATCGAGCGAGGCGTAGGCCGACGAATTGACCGTATCGGAGTCGCTCTCGGAAACGGAGGCGCTTCCGAACCTTCCCCCCTGGCCGTCATAGTTGAGATAGAGATTGAAGGCCGCCGCCGCGTACAGGGGCGAGGGCGATCCATGCAGAAGCCAGAAGCAGCCGAGGTACACCCCGTACTTGCCGTAGATCCCGAGCACGTCCGCCTGCGCGAGCCCGCCCGAGATGTCGCTCTCCCCGCCGTAGCAATACTCCGTGAACGAGAGCTTCGTCCCCGGGTAGCGGGCACTGATTGAGGCCTGAATGTTCGGAATCCACGGCAGGAACTGGGGATAGTACTCCTGGACCCAGCTGTTCTCGACGTAGGTGGTGTCCCAAAGGACGCGGGGGGCCTGGACGCGGTCCTTGTCGGTCGCCGTGTCGGTGAAGTCCGTCTGGGCCGTGATCGAGGTTCCCGCGGCGGGCCCCCCGATATTTTCGTCGCTGTAGCGGTGGAGGTCCAGGACGTCCAGGAGGCGCATTCCCGCCGAAACCGAGGCCTGGTTCATCTGGTCCAGATAGTCGTCGATGAACCAGCGGTAGCCCGTCCTGGCCTGCACGGCGGGCCAATCGGGGGCATTCTGGAAGGTCATGTAGGCCTCGCTCCCGTAGAGCACCGCCCCCAGGACCTCGGCGGAGGGGTCCATGCGCTTGATCGTCTTCGCGAGCGCCGCGGACTTGGTGGTCTCCTCCGCACAGGTGGTCTGCGCGGGATGCAGGTAGGGATGCGTCGAGGGCCAGAGGGACGGCTCATTGTCCAGGTTGTAGCCGCGGATCCCGGTCTTCCCGGAGGCGGGCCCGTACTTCGTGATGAGGACGTTCAGGAGCTCGTCCATGTAGACGACCCCGTCGGTCAGGTTCGGCGGGTTCAGGTACACCCCGCCGGGCTTGTCGTTCACCACCTGGTTCCACCGGGACGACGGGGCCGCCTGCGCGGCCGTGACCGGGCCTTTCTCGTCGGCCGCGACATAGCCGGCCATCTGGAGCGTGACGACCGTGTAGGGGGTGCCCTCGGCAAGGGATTGGTCGTGGAAGTTCGTCAGCGCAATCGCCGGGATCCCCTGCTGGGACGCCGGGAGACCGGAAACCATGAAGTTGTCACTATTATCGATGTAGTCGTTTCCGGCGTTCGACGCGTTCGTCTCCCAGTTGTAGCCGGTCAGCCGATCGCCCCCGATGCGGCGCGAGCCCGGGGTTGCGACCCCGGGCAGGTCCTGGTTCGTGCCGTAGATAAAAGGACTTATCGGAACGGTGCCCGCGCCGGGATCGACCGTGATCCTGATGGGCAGATCCGCCCGTAGGGCTGCGGGGAAGACCAGGAGGAGGGCGCTCCAAGCAAGCGTTTTCATCGGGGGAGGACCAACCTGCACCCCTCTGCGCCGCTTCTCAACACCATACAAACCGGGCGCTTCGCCGCCGTCTCGGGGACGCGCGCGGCTCCTCCTGCGCCCCCCCCGAGCCTCAGAGTACAGTGACCGGCATTCCGTCCCTCACGAGGCCCACCAGCGTCAGCACGTCCCAGTTGGCCAGACGGAAGCAGCCGTGGGACTCCGTCCGGCCGACGTTTTCCGGATCCGGCGTCCCGTGGATCCCGTAGCCCGGCCGGTCGAGGCCGATCCAGGCGAGGCCGACCGGGTTATTCGGGCCCGGAGGCACGGTGAGCCGGCGGCCGAGCGCCCTGCCCTCCTCGGACTCGGGGAACAAATCGGGATCGAACGTGTAGTCGGGATTCAGGATCACGACCGTCACATGAAGGTCGCCCACGGGCCTTTTCTCGACCATCCGCGCGATGCTGACCGGGAAATGCGCGATCACGCGGCCCAGCGCGTCGAACACCTCGAGTTCATGGGTGTCGAGCGTGATCACGATCTGCGTCGCGGTGCCGCTTACCTCCACATGATCTACCGCGGGTACCGCGATCTTTGTGCCGGGCAATACCTTATCCCAGTCGACCTCCGGATTCAATTTCCGGACCAGGTTCGGGTGGGCATGGAACTTTTCGGCCGCCAGCTCAAGGGCCGACCCATAGCCCAGGGCCGATGCCTGCGACTTCTCAAGCCAGGTCTTCGGCACCGGATGCACCCCGGCCAGTTCGATCGCCGTAAAGGTGTAGCTGCCGAGCGCCGGAGCCGACAGCGGCAGGTGCTCCCGGGTGGCGGCGTCCAGCTGGCCCGTCTCCGCGATCCCCGCCCCCCTCTGAAACGCGCGGAGCGCCGCCTCGGTCTGCAGGCCCATGACTCCGTCGATCGATCCGCAGGAAAAGCCGCGACGGTGCAGCTCGACCTGCAGATCGAGCGTGGAGCCGATGGGGAGCGCGGGTTTGGAGGTGTCGGCCAGCTGCGCATCCTCCGGGGCCGCCGACGCAAGCCGCGCCCCGCAGCAGAGGAGGAGCATGAGGGCAATGCTGCGCGCCCTCATGCCGCGCAAGGCTCGAGGCATCATGAGCGAACGATGCCATCGGGCCGCGCAAAAACAACTGTGACCGCCAAAAAGCCCGCGACGGACGTCGTTACACACAACGTCATAAGTCCGCGCCGACGGTTGATCGCTCGATCTAGGTGGCGTCTTCGATGTCAACAATCCGAACCTCGCACAGAGTGATCTACCCAATACGCAAAGACGTATTCCTCGACCCATAGATGTTCGATCTCCCGCCCTGCGCCGTCCGGTAGGCGGTAATCACTCCTGACGAACGGAGGTTCGGCGAGCTTCCGCGCGGAAACGACTCCCTTGATTTGCTGGCGCCTTGGCAACTGCACCAGAAAGTCCGCAGCGATTTCCGAGAAAAAAGCCCGGTAGGCCTCGGATCTCTAGGCACGGATCGCAAGCCGGCGTTTCAGATCTTCCACGGACACTTTCTTTCCCGCGTCCATGTCGCGCAAGCGTTTTGAAATCATTCGTTTCCACTCGGGTCGCTCATGGCGCAAACGGATCATAAATGCATTTAGCTCTCGCCGCTCGCGAATAGAGAGGCGCGAAACCTCTTGCTTGAGCTCCAGCATTGTCATGGCACTACTCTTGCCAAAGGGTAAAAACGTCAAGAAGCCGTTCCGCGTTGACGTGCGCTCCAAACAACCCTGCCCGGTTTGTCCGCGCCAAACCGCGGGTTTCGTTTCCAGAGCAAGCTCCATTCGGCCGCAGGCCTCCCCGAACTCCGCCTCCCGGACGCTTTCCTGGACCCCTACTTCACGTCGTTCAGCTCCGCCTCACTCATCTCCTTGCGGTCTCCGAGGGCCTTCCTGACGGCCGACACCTCGTCGGCCGAAACCGCACCCGCCTTGTTTCCCCATTCCTGGCGCACGTAGGTCAGGACGGCCGCAATCTTCTCGTCATTCCAATTGTAGGCGGAGCCGGCGACCTGGCCGAAGACCGGCATCGCAGCCGCCCCAAATTCCTTCCCCCCGACGTGGACGGTGCCCTTGAGCCCGTAGAGGACGATCCGGATCACGCGGGCGGAGGGCCCGTTCACCCATTCCGAGCCCGCAAGCGGCGGATAGATCCCGGGAACCCCGAGGCCGGTCGCCTGGTGGCAGGTGATGCAGACGGCGTTAAACTGGATCTTGCCCTGGGCGACCGGGTCCACCTTGACCGCCGCGGGGAGGCCCGAGGTGGGCTTCGCATTCTCGTCAAAGATCGCCGAACTGTAATGGCCCGCATAGCGGTTCAGGTACGTTCCCGAGAAGAGGATGAGGCCGCTCAGGGTAAAGAGGATCCCGATCGGCAGGAGCCGGTAGCGCGCGCCGTCGTCCGGGCGCCTCCCGAGGAGCTTCTCGTGGGCGTCGAGGAGGCCCTCGTCGCTCGAGCGGGCCTGGTCGAGGCGGGGATCGTTTTTGCCCGGGGCGCTCATTTGGTCCCTCCCGTGCTGGCGACGGCCGCTTCCGGCTTCTCCGGGGGCACGGGGGCCGCCTCGGGGTACGTGTAGGGGTTCTTTAGGCTCAGGAGATAGGCGACCAGGGACTCGGCGCGCGGGGTCGGGACAATCTCCCAGCCGGCCCTGGGCTCCAGGGCCCCCACGAGCTTAAGCGCCTTCTCGGACGGCTGGGCGCCGGCGCCCAGCCTGCGGGTCTCAAAGAGGAAGCGGTAGGACGGCATGCCGCCGGAGCCTGTATAGAGCATCTGGAGCAGGTCGGAAGCGTCCGGGGCGGTGGGCTTCCTGTCCCCCAGGTTCGCGAGGTCCGGCCCCACCCTCGAAAGCCCGAGCTGCGGGAAGGGCTGGTAGATGTAGTCGCGGGCGACGCTCTGGCGGTCCCCCCAGCCGCGCTCCTTGTCCGAGCCGAAGCCCGGACGGCGCACCTGCTGGGTGTGGCAGGCCGCGCAGCCGAGGTCCCTGTAGACCAGCTGCCCCCGGGCGGCCGCGCCCGGCATCCACGGCGGGAAGGCGGCGCCCTCACTGTCGTCGTAGAAGGGGGCGAGGGAGCCCAGCTGCGCATTCGAGCCGATCACGATCCCCGCCCAGGAGATCCCGAGCGCGGCGAAGAGGCCCACGAAAAAGAGGACGTTGTTCTTCACGGCGCGTGGGTCTCCGCGGCGGGCGCCGCTGCGAACGGGGCCGGTTCCGAGAGCTTCAGGATCTCGCAGGCGGTCCCGTAGAAATTGACGAGGAAGGCGATGTTGCCGAGGAGGAGGAGGATCTCGGCGGCCGTGGCGCCGGCAAGCGCCGGGTGCGTGTGGGCCGTGATGGCCGAGAAGGGAACCGAGGCGTCAAGGAGGTCGCGACTCTGCGCGGAGCCCGCCGTGGCCAGCATGGCGATTAGGAGGACAAACCCGCAGAGATAGAGGCCCAGGTGCGCCCGGACCAGGTTCGGCGAGAGCCAGGCCTTGCCGGTGATCCTCGGGACCGCGAAATACACCCCGCCCATCAGGATCCCGGAGGCGGCGCCGTAGAGCGCCAGCTGCTTCTGGGCCTCGTCAAAGAAGGTGAACTGCGTGTGGAGCGCGATCCCGTGGAAGCTCGTCAGCGAATCGCAGAGGGCCCCGACCACGTAGGCGGTGAGGCCGAAGGCGATGAATTTTGCCGCGATCCCCGGCGCCCCGTAGGCGCCCCGGAGGTTGAGGAGGACGACAAAGGTGTGGAAAAGGAGGAGCGCGCACGAGACCACCGCCACCGACGGGATCCAGGCCGGGACCGGGCCGCCGACCAGGTGGCGCCCGCCGGTAAGCCCGCCCACAAGGACGAGGCACCAGAAGGCGAGCGCCGCAAACTCATAGGATGGGAGCACCCTTCCCGTCACCTTCGGGACCACGTAATAGGCGACCGACAGCGCGAGCGGCGCCAGCCAGAGGGTCCAGGCCGACTGGGCGTACCATCCCGCCACGATCGGCTGCAGGACCCCGCGGACCGGGGACGAGAAGAGCATGACGTGCGCGACCGAGAGGATCCAGGGGAAGAGGAAGAGGGCCGCCGCCGCGTACCAATGCGAGGCGAACGAGATCCTCCGGAGGCGTCCCGACCAGGCGAGGATGCCCGGCACCGCGATCGCGCCGTAGGAGACGAAGAGGAGGAGCTGCACGTAGCCCGGGAGCCCCAGGAGGGCGAAGCCGGTCCGGTCGCCAAGCGCGATCCCGACCAGGGCGCCAAAGACCCCGAGGTTCCAGAAGATCGCCCCCGCGATCGCCCAGTTCTGGGCGCGGAGCGGCTCGCCCGAGAGGCGCAGCAGCACCCAGAGGGCGAGCGCGAGCCCGGTGTTGCCGAGCCACCCGTAGACGAAGGCCGTCTCAGCCATCTCGGCCGTCCGCCCGTAGGTGAAGACCGGGCAGACCGCCATGAAGTTGGGCGTATGCACCTGGATGGAGGCGATCAGGGAAAAGGCCCCCGCAATGACGAGCCAGGAGAGCCCCTTGATGAGGAGCAGGAGGAGCGGCCAGCGCGAAGCCGCGTCGGTGGGTGAGTATTCGCTCTTCATGGCCATTTGCCGTGGTGTTCCAGGACAACGAGCTCCATCGCGCGCTCGATCGGAAGGCGCACGACCCCGGCCTTCTCGTCGACCCAGCCGTAGTTCTCCGCCTGGTAGGCCTGGCTCGCCCGGAGCTTGTCGAGTGCGCTCCGCCGCAGTTCCGGCGTGGCCTTCCACGCCAGGTCCTTCGAGAGATTCTGGGGCTCCTCGTTCTGCGGGGCCGCCGGGCGGTGGTGCGTGTAGACGCGCACCGTCAGGAGCCCGAAGAGGGAGAGGAGGACCAGGATGGCCCCCACGGCCAGGAAGGAGACGGGCCTCGGAGCGGGTGCCTTGGGCTCAGTCATTGTGGTGCAGGCATTCGCCGATCCGCGGGTCGCGGATCGGGATCAGCTTCGTTTTCGGAAGGTCGCGGAGGTAGGCGGCGATGCAGATGCCGCCGACGCCGACCACCGACGTGAGGGACCAGACGAGGTTCAGGGAGAAGAAGGGCTGCGGGTTGCCCGCAGCGTCCTTCAGCGCCGGGAGGATGTTGTACGAGATGTCGACAAAGATGACGAAGAGGACCAGGTAGGCGATCCGGCGGATCGTCCGGTGCGTCACCTTGTAGCGGTACGAGAGGAGGAGGAGGAACGGGAGAAGGAAGTTCCCGAAGACCAGGAACAGGCTCACGTACCACCAGTCCCCGAACTCGCGGATATTGTACCAGAAGGTCTCCTCGGGCACGTTCGCGTTCCAGATGAGGAAGTACTGGGAGAAGGAGATGTAGGCCCAGAAGACCGTGAAGGTGAGCATCAATTGCCCGATGGCCCAGAGGTGGTCCGTCTTGAGGATCCCCTTGAAGTCCCCGCGGTTGTAGAGCCAGAGCATGAGGAGGACCCCCATCGAGAGGGCGCCGCGCATGCAGTTGGCGAAGTACCAGACCCCGTACATGGTCGAGAACCAGTGGTATTCGAGGCTCTTGAACCAGTAGATGGCGCCGGCGGTGAGCGTCAGCGCCACGAGCGGGATCCCGAACCCGGCCGTCTTCCCGTTCATCCGCGTCCAGCGGGCGTCGCCGTCCGAATCCTGGGTGAACGAGGCCTTCCGGAGCCTGGCCGACACCCAGATCCAGAGGGCGAAGAATCCGACCGTCACGACCGTGAAGAGGGGGACGTTCAGGAAGCCGCTCTTCTTCACGTAGAGGAGGTCGTCCTTCACGTCGTGGCCCGGGGAAAGCTGGTGGTCCGGGTTCATCCAGGGCCAGACGAGGTCGTGCTTCCCGAGGAAGGAGGCGGCCACGAGCGGCAGGAAGAGGAGGAGGAGCCACGGGAACATCGTGAGCCCGTGCTCGTACTGGCGCCGCAGCACCGTCGACCACGAGGCGTCAAAGATGTGGTGGATCAGGATCATCATCAGCATCCCGATCGCGACCGCCGTCCAGAAGCCGAGCCCGACGAGCCACGCCGTCGCCACGATGTGGGCCCCGGAGACGAGGATGCCGAGCGCCGTCACCGCGATGCCGGCGAGCCCGATCCCGAGAGCCTTCGTTGAGTCGGGTTTCGTCATTTGATTCCGAGCTCCGCTTTGTGGTCCTCCGGCACGTCGGCCACGGTCCCCATCTGCGCCCTCTGGAGCGCCCTCACGTAGGCGATGACCGCCCAGCGGTCGGCGGGAGCCAGCTTGTCGGCATACGGGTTCATCTGGCCCTTGCCGTTCGTGATCGTGTTGAAGATCTCGCCCTCGGCCATGGCGCGCAGGCGGTCGTCCTGGTAGGTCGGGACGGCGCCCATCCCGTATTTCTTCACGATCCCGTTGCCGTCGCCCACGGCCCCGTGGCAGGGCGAGCAGTAGATCGTGAACCGGTCGCGGCCGCGCAGGAGAAGCTGGCGGTCGACCGCAAGGGACGGCGGGAACCCGCGGGCAAAGGAGCCGTCGGCCAGCTTCCCCTGGTAGAGGAAGGGGTCGGTCTTTAGCGGCTGGCCGGCGGGCCCGAAGGACGAGGCAACCGTCCCCGGAGGCGCCACCCGGTCGGAGCGGCCGTCCGCAAAGAAGGCGCTCTCCGTCTGCTGGGTCAGTTTCGGCTGGTACTTCATGCCCGGGAAGAGCCACTCGGGAAAGACGTCCATCGGCGGATGGGTGAAGGTCCTGCCCCGGAAGCCGAGGAGGGAGACCGTGAGGACCACGAGAAAGGCGGTGATGAGATAGAGGGTCCTCATGGCTTCAGCTCTCGATCTCCTTTACCTCCGTGCCGCCCAGCTTCTCGAGGAGGGCCTTCGTGTTCGCCAGGTCATAGCGCGGGTCCGCCTTCTCGATCACGATGAAGAAGAGGTCGTCCGTCCCGCGCCGGATGTTCTCGTAGTTGAGGACCGGATGGTCGTGCATCGGGAGCCCGTTCAGGAGGAACATGCCGCCAATCGTCGCAAAGGCCGTGAAGAGGATCGTCAGCTCGTAGGAGACCGGGAAGGCGAAGAGGGGGCTAAAGAACGGCTTCCCGCCGACCGTGATCGGGTAGTCGAACTTGTCCATGAACCAGATCATGCTCATCCCCGTGCAGAAGCCGGTGATGCCGCCAATGAGCGAGATCCGCGGCACCTTCGAGCGCCGCACCCCCATCGCCTTGTCGAGGCCGTGCACCGGGAAGGGCGTGATGCAGTCCCACTTCATGTAGCCGGCCTCGCGCACCTTCTCCGCCGCGCGCATGAGGGCACCCGGGGTGTCGAACGTGGCGATGAGCCCGTAGGGTTTCTCAGGCATGGCCGTGCCCTCCCGATGTTTCGTGGCCCGCGTGGGGGTCGGCCTGGGGCGTCACGGCCTTCAGTTCCGCGACCGCCATGATGGGCAGAAAGCGGATGAAGAGGAGGAAGAGGACCGAGAAGACGCCGAAGGTCCCGAAGAAGGTGAAGATCTCGACAATCGAGGGGCTGTAGTAGCCCCAGCTCGACGGCAGGAAGTCCCGGGCGAGCGAGGTCGCGATGATGACGAAGCGCTCGAACCACATCCCGACGTTCACGAAGAGGGACAGGATGAAGACCAGGGTCGTGTTCGCGCGCACCGACTTGAACCAGAAGAACTGCGGCGTGATGACGTTGCAGGTCACCATGATGAAGTACGCCCACCAGTAGGGCCCGAAGGCGCGGTTGATGAAGGTGAAGCCCTCGTAGGGGTTCGCGCCGTACCAGGCGATGAAGAACTCCATCGCGTAGGCGTAGCCCACCATGGTCCCCGTCGCCAGGATCACCTTGCACATGCAGTCGATGTGGTACTGCGTGATCAGGTCCTCCAGGTGGTAGATGGCCCGCAGCGGGAGGATGAGGGTCAGCACCATGCCGAAGCCCGAGAAGATGGCGCCCGCCACGAAGTACGGCGGGAAGATCGTCGTGTGCCAGCCCGGCAGGAGCGAGACCGCGAAGTCGAAGGAGACGATCGTGTGGACGGAGAGGACGAGCGGGGTCGAGATGCCGGCCAGGATCAGGTAGGCCATCTCGTAGTTGCTCCAGTGCCGGCTCGAGCCCCGCCAGCCCATGGCGAAGAGGCCGTAGATCCGCGCCCGGATCGTCTTTCCGACGGCGTTAAAGCGGTCGCGCATGGTCGCCAGGTCCGGGATCATCCCGACGTACCAGAAGAGGACGGAGACCGTCCCGTAGGTCGACACCGCGAAGACGTCCCATTCGAGCGGCGAGCGGTAGTTCTGCCAGATGTAGTTCGAATTCGGGAGCGGGAAGAGGAACCAGGCGTACCAGACCCGCCCGATGTGGAAGACCGGGAAGATGCCGGCGCAGACGACGGCGAAGATGGTCATCGCCTCGGCCGAGCGGTTGATCGAGGTCCGCCACTTCTGGCGCAGAAGGCACAAGATCGCCGAAATCAGCGTCCCGGCGTGGCCGATGCCGATCCAGAAGACGAAGTTCACGATGTCCCAGGCCCAGTTGACCGGGCTCCGGTGGCCCCAGACGCCGACCCCCGTGGCCACGAGGTAGGTGATGCCGGCCACCGTGAAGGACGCCACGATGCAGGCCGTGATGAAGCACCACCACCACCAGACCGGCGTCTTCTCCTCCGCGATCCCGCAGATCTTCTCCGTGATCCAGGAGAAGCTCCGGCCGTGGCCGACCAGCTCCGCGCGCGGCTTAACCGCGGGCCTCACCTCGTCGAGGATCGCGGGGACGTCGTTGTTTTCCAGTGCGTTTGCCATGCTTAGCCCTTGGAGGGATGGTTCTTGTTCCAGTTCTCCACCCTGCTGAGCGGCAGCTCCGTGTAGTCGGGCATCTTCGGGTTCGGATTGCGGATCCGCGCCAGGTACGTCGTCCGGGGGCGGGTGTTCAGGTAGCCAAGGAGGGCGTAGTCCTGGCCGAGCGCCTTCGCCCGGGAGACCGCGCTCTCGGGGTCCAGGATGTTGCCGAAGACGATCGACTCGACCGGGCAGGCCTCCTGGCAGGCGGTCCGGATCGTGCCGTCGGGGACGACGATATCCTCGGGGTGGCCCTCCTGGGCGCGCTTCACCTTCCACTGGATCTTCCCGCGCTCGATCCTCTGGACGCAGTACGTGCACTTCTCCATGACGCCGCGCATGCGGATCGTGACCTCGGGGTTCTTCACCATCTGCACGAGCTCCGGCATCCCCTCCGGCCCCAGGGGGCCCATGTAGAGGCTGTCCAGCCGCCGCATGTTCCAATCGAAGAAGTTGAACCGGCGCACCTTGTACGGGCAGTTGTTCGCGCAGTAGCGGGTCCCGATGCAGCGGTTGTACGCCATGACGTTCAGGCCCTCGTCGTCGTGCACGGTCGCGTTCACCGGGCAGACCGTCTCGCACGGCGCCAATTCGCACTGCATGCAGGCGACCGGCTGCATCGTGATCTGCGGGTCCTCGGGGATTTCGCTGTTGCCCGCCCCGCCGAACGCCTCCGGGGAGGCCTTGCCGTCGGAGTAGTACCGGTCGAGCCGGATCCAGTGCATGATGCGGCCCCGGAGCACCTGCTCCTTGCCGACGATCGGAACGTTGTTCTCGGCCTGGCAGGCGACGACGCAGGCGTTGCAGCCGATGCAGGTGTTGAGGTCGATGCTCATCCCCCACTGGTGGACGCCGTCAAAGCTCGGGGTCTTGTAGAGGGAGTTGGCGCGCGGGATCTGGGCCGCGCGCTCGGCCGGGGTCAGGGCCGCCGCCCCGGGATCGAGGAGCGGCCGCGGGCTCTCGGCCTCGAGCCCGACTTCCTTCGCAAACGCGGGGTTCTCCTCGTATTCGCCGAGGTTCCCCTCGCGGACCAGGTCCCGGCCCTCCATGGACCAGTGCCACTGCGAATCCGCAAGGAACATCTTGTCCCCGGTGACCGCGATCCTGCCGCCGGTCGCAATGTGGAGGGCGCCCGACTCGCGGGCAGTATAGGCGTTAAAGCCCGTCCCCTCGCCCACCCGGCCGACCTTCGTCCGGCCGTAGCCCAGCGGGACAATGACGGTGTAATTGGCGAGCCCCGGCTGGATGTGGGCGGGCCCGACCAGCTTCCTGCCGTTCACGGTCAGTTCGACGATGTGCGCATTCTCCCGGCCCTTGTCGAAGGCCGCGAGGTCCTTCCGGGCCACCTGCTTAAGGCCATCGGCCGGGCTGTCGATCCCGAGCTCCTTCGCGAGCCTGGGGCTCACGAGAATCGCATTGTCCCAGCTGATCTTCGTGATCGGGTCCGGGCACTCCTGGAGCCAGCCGTTGTTCGTGAAGCGGCCGTCGTCGACCCGCGCGTCCGCGACAAAGCGGACTTCGAGCGCCTGGGCCGACACCCCGGGAAGCGCCTCTGGTGCGCCCAGGTAGGAGGCGACGGCGACCGGATTAAACCGGATCCGGACGGGCCTAAAGGCCGTGCCGGGATAGAGCCCGTCGTGAAGGAACTTCGTAAAGAGCGCGGGGCCATTGGGCCCGGTCCCGGCCGTGATCGTCCCGTACACGAGGTCGTGCGGGTCGGTCGTCGGGAACTGCGCGATCGCCGCCAGGACCTCGTTCTCCGTCAGCCCGCCAAAGAGCGGAAGGATCATCGGCTGGACCGGGACCACGGTTCCATCGAAGGTCCGGGCATCGCCCCAGGATTCGAGGTAGTGGGCCGCCGCCACATGGGTGCCGGCCAGTTCCGAGGTCTCGTCGGCATAGTAGCCGTAGCGGATCACCTCGGGGACCGACTTCTGGAGCTTCGCCCAGTCGAGGTCGGCCGGGGCGTTGTAGACCGGGTTTCCGCCGAGAATGACGAGCGTCGTGACGCCCCCCTTCGCGATCGCGGCCGCAAGGCCTCCGATCCCGATCGTGTTCGAGCGCGTGCTGAAGATGAAGTCGACCGTCGTCCCGATGTTTCCCAGGAACTGGTTCAGCGCATAGGCGATCGCATGGACCGCCTCCGGCAGGTGGGAGCCGGCGAGAACGAGGGATTCCCCCCGGTTGGCCAGAAGGTCGGCCGCGCATTCCGAGATCCACTCGGCCTTGACGTCCAGCCCCTCCGCCGCCTTGGCGTACATCCGGTCGCCCGTCACCTTGAGGGCGAGCGCGGCCGCAAAGGCGACCATGTGGCTCGATGCCAGCCGCAGCCTGTGGTCCGCCATCGTGCCCGTGATCGAGAGGTTGCTCTCCGCCATGTAGAGGCGGCTCATCGTGTCGTCCTTCTTCGCGACCCTGCGGCCCTTCGCGAAGTCCCTCGCGTAGCCCTGGCTCCCCGCTTCCGACAGGAGGAAGTCGCAGTCGAGGCTCACGATCCTTCTCGCCCTCGCGAACCGGTAGATCGGCCTCACATTCGCCCCGAGGACCTTGCGGGCCACCGTGACCGGCGGCTCGTCCGTCACGGGCTCGTATTCGGCCCAGAGGGACTTCGGGAACCGCGCGTGGAGCATCCGGGCCATCCGCGAGCGGGTCGGCGAAGACGACGCCGAGACGAGGAAGGCAAGGCCGGCCCCCTGGGTCGGCAGGTGGGCCTTGCCGACCCCGGAAAGGAGCGCCTTCACGGCGTCGGGGTCGAGCGCCTGGCCGTCCTTCGTGTGCTGCGTCGCGCGGTCCGGGTCGTAAAGGTCCAGGATCGAGGCCTGGGCAAGGAGCGAACTCGAGCCCCCGTGGGGCGCATAGGCCGGGTTCCCCTCGAGCTTCGTCGGACGGCCCTGGTGGGTCTCGGCCAGAAGCGGGATCGCCCACCCGCGCATCGGCATCGCCGTCGCGTAATAGACCGGGAGCCCGGGAACGGCGCCCTCGACCGACTTTCCGAACGGGAGGATGTGCTCCTCGGGCCGCCTGCAACCGGCGAGCCCCACCCCGCCGAGCGCGAAGGAGGCCGCCATGATCTTCATGAACTGGCGCCGGTCCACCCCCTCGAGGCTCGAGGCCCCCTCGGGAAACTCCTTCTTCATGGCCTCGCTAAATCCCGGCGTCGCCGCGAGCTCGTCCAGGTTCCGCCAGTAACGCGGCCCCCGTGTCGCCCTTTCGGACGGGGCAGGATGTTCGATCTTGCGTTTCATCGGTGGCAGCCCGAGCAGCTTTGCGGGGGTTTGATCCTCCAGTCGTGCACGAACTTGCGCGCGGCCTCGATCCCCTGGGATTCGGCGATCGTCTTCGAGCCGAGGTTGAAGATGTCCGCCTTCTCCCGCACGTGGCTCGCCGGGTCGCGGTGGCAGTCGAGGCAGAAGCCCATGCTCATCGGCTTCACCTGGCGGACGACGTCCATCTGGTCGATCCTCCCGTGGCATTCGACGCAGCTGATGCCCCGGTTGACATGGATCGAATGGTCAAAGTAGACGAAGGAGGGCATCACGTGGACGTGGACCCACGGCACGGACTTGCCCGTCTGGTAGCTCTCCCGGATGATCGCCAGGTCGGGGCTCGCCGTCTTTATCTGGCTGTGGCAGTTCATGCACGTCTGGCTCGTCGGGACGGCCGCCCCGGCCGTGTCGATCGTGCTGTGGCAGTACCGGCAATCGAGCCCGAGCTCCCCCACGTGCTTCGCATGGCTGTACGGCACCGGCTGGATCGGCGCATAGCCGACCCGGGTGTACTTCGGGGTCATGTAGTAGGTGACCCCCGCGGTCGCGACGCAGGCCAGGACGACCAGGTAAATCGAAAGCTGCAGCGGCAGCCTGTTGAAGGACTTCGGGAAAAGCCGCGCCATGTCGCTACGCTCTAGACCGCTCCCTCACGCCGGGCGACAGCGCGGGGCTGCGGGCGGAGCTGGAAGGCGGCGGAGGGTCCGCCGGCCTTGTTGGACGTAGCAGGAAGAACCGACCTAGCCACTGCGCCCGGGGCGACCGCGCCCACGGCGACCCATCCGAATACCCGGGAGAGGAATCTTTTTCTCGATGAATCGTGGCTCACGGAACGTCGTTTAATGGCTGGAAATGCTCCCGAAAGAAGGGGGCCGGGTTTGGGATGTAAACCTTAATTTCCACCGGAACGTTTTTTTCCGTGAAAAAACAAGGGGTTGTGCTTTGCCCAACCGCCCGACCCTGTGTAAATCCCTTGGCCCTAAACGAATACCCCGTCCCGCATCGGGCGGGTGAAGTCGCAGCGCGAAGCGATGTCGGGATTGTGCGTCACGAGGACCACGGCCTGGCCGTTGTCCTTGGCGAGCCGGGTCAGGATGTCGAAGACGAGCGTCGCGTTCTTGACGTCCAGGTTTCCCGTGGGTTCGTCGGCCAGGATGATGCTTGGCTGGTTCGCAAGTGCTCGCGCGATGGCGACCCGCTGCTGCTCGCCCCCCGAGAGGTGCGTCCCGAGCCGGTGGAGCTTGTCGCCAAGCCCCACCGAATCCAGGAGATAGGCGCCCCGCTCCTCCATCTCCTTCGCCGAAAGTCGGGCGAGCTTCTTCATCGGCATCATGACGTTCTCAAGCGCCGTGAATTCGAGCATGAGGAAGTGGAACTGGAAGACGAAGCCGATGTGCTCGCCCCGGGCCCGGGTCCGGATCGCATCCTCGCTGTTCGACATCAGCTGGCCGTTGATCCAGATCTCGCCCGCATCGGGCTGGTCCAGGAGGCCCAGAAGGTAGAGGAGGGTCGACTTCCCGCAGCCGCTCGGCCCCACGATCGCGTAGACATGGCCCGCCTGGGCCTCGAAACTCACGCCCTTTAGCACATGCACCCGTCCCTCGGCCTGCCCGAGGTAGCGGTGCAGCTTCTCGCAGCGCATGGCCTGTTTGGGTTCGCTCGGCATGGAGTGGCTACTGGGCCGTGCCCCGGATGATGTCGCCCGGCTCGAGGCGCGCGGCCCTCCGCGACGGGATGAGGCTCGCCACCATGACCGTGATGACCGAGACCGCGATCGCCTCGACGTAGTGCCAGCGCGACCACTGGACCAGGAACTTGTGGGTCGTGAAGATCCCGGTGATCGGGAGCGGGTACTGCGAGATCGCGTAGGTGATCACGGCGCCGAGCGCGCATCCGATCACCGTTCCGATCCCGAGGACGATGGCCGCCTGCCAGAGGAAGATCCGCGAGATGTCCTTCCGCGAATACCCCATGCTGCGGAGGATCGCGATCTCCTTCGTCTTCTCGAGGACGATCATGGCGAGGGTGTTGAACATCGCGAGCCCCGCGATGAGGGTGAAGACGGAGACCGTGATCGCGGTGGCGACCCCGAAGGCGCGGAAGACCCCGAGCCAGGACTTCTCCCGGTCCTGCCAGGCGTCCGCCTTGTGGGAAAGCGCGTTCGACATCTCCGCCGCGTCCTCCCGGGCCCGGTTCCGGTCGAAGAGGCTCACCTGGAGGTAGCTGGCGCCGGTCGGCTTCTTGAAGAGCGCCCGGGCGTCGTCCATCTGGATGTAGACCCGCACGCTGTCGATGTCGTTCACGCCGGTCTGGTAGATGGCGCTCACCTTGAAGTGGTGGATGTCCCCCTTGTTCTCGATCTCGAACGAGTCGCCCGGGTCCAGCTGGAGCTTGTCGGCGATGACGCGCCCGACGAGGGCGCCGCCCGGCTGGGCGCTAAAGTCGCTCAGCGACCCCTGCACGATCTGCGCCTGCAGGTCGGAGACGTTCAGGTGGTCCGCGATCACGATCCCGTAGGCCTGCGCCGACTGCTCGCGGAACGAGCTCCGGACCGTGACCGTCCCGCGCAACACCGCCGAGACCCCCTTCACGTTGTGGAAGCTCCTGACCCCCTCCATGAGGATCGCCGGGTAATCGATCCCCTCGATGTACTTCTGCCCCTCCTTCAGCCTGATCTCGACCCCGGAATTGTAGCCGCTCACCTCGATGCTGCGCATGGTCGCCTGCAGCCTGTCCTGGATCATGATGGCGCCGTTCGTCCCGAGGATCGTCTTGATGAAGAATTCCCGGAAGCCGCTCGTCGCCGCCTGGGTCACGATGAAGAGGCCGACGCCGAGGACGATGCAGGACAGGCTCATCACCATGGCCCGCTTTTTCGCCGTCAGGAAGCGAAGCGCGATGCGGAAGTTCTGGGACATCCGGGCGCCTTATTTCTTCCTTGCGAAGGCGTCAGATGGCAGCTCCTGGACGCTGACGCTGTCGCCGTCATGGAAGCTGTCCAGATCCTCGACGATCACCTGGTCGCCGGCCTCGAGGCCCTCGAGGATTTCGGCCCCGGTGAGCCAGAGGTAGCCCTTCTTGACCGGCCGGAGGATGACGGTGCCGTTCTTCACGACATAGACGTTGTCGTTCAGGAGCGCGCGCCTCGGGATGATGGCCTTCGCCGGACGCCTCCCCACCTCGATCGACACCTCCCCGGTGATTCCGGGGACCAGCTTCTCGGGCTCGATGTCGGTCACCTTGAGATCGACCAGGTGGCGCTGGGTCTCGGGGTCGGCCGTCGGCAGGACCTTGACCACGGTGCCATTGTAGTCGAAGGCGCCGTAGGGAAGAAAATGGATCGTGGCCCGCTCGCCCTCCTTGATGTTGGCGAAATTCTCCTCGCTGATCTTCGCCTCCACGATCCGGTCCGTCGTGATCATCGTGATGATCGGGTCGCCGGGATTGATGAGGTCGCCCGGATGGGCGTTGACCGCCGAGACGACCCCCGTGAAGGGGGCCGTGATCGTCATCTTCGCAAGCTCGAGCTTCCTCGACTTCAGGGTGTTTTCATCCGTCTCCAGGTCCTCCTCGTCGCGGACCTTCTCCAGGGCGAGCTGCTGGTTGATGGTTTCCACGAGCCGGCGCGCCTTCTGGTAATCGCTGTCGGACACCTGGCCCATCTTGAAGAGGCGCTCGGTGTTCCTGAAATCGGACTGCGCCGACTCGAGGGCGTACTTCTGGGCGGATCCGAGCGCCATGCGCTGCTTCGCCGCATTGATCATGTTCTGGACCTGCTCGATCGCGACCTCGACGTCGGAGGTGTCCAGGTGCACGAGGACATCGCCTTCCTTGACCACGAGCCCCGTGTCGAGCTTGTAGTCCTTATTGAGGACCCGCCCCGCGATGGCGCTCTTCATCTGCATCGAGTACTTTTCCTTCACGGTGACGCTGCCCGGCTCCGCGTCGACCGCGTCCCCGCTGATGACGGTTTCGACCTTGGCCACGGGCCTCAGGTAACGCTGGATTCCGACCGCGACCGCGGCCAGCACGGCAAGGATGACGACGAGCTTGATCCAGAGCGGGATCCGTTTGGGTTTATCGGACATAGCGGGAGGGTACGTTGGCAATGGCTGGGTCTAGGCCGGCAAGGGAGATGAATTCCACCCATTGGCTGAGGAAACCAGTCCTCGCCACGGCCATGTTGTACTGCGTGGAATCGAGGGTCAGGACGCCGGCGTCGATCGTCGCCTGGGAGGCATACCCGAGGGCCTTGTCGTCGCCGAGGCGCTTCACCTGGGCCTCGATCAGCGCATTGTGGATCTCGGCAAGCGCCATGGCCCGCTGGGAAAATCCGAGCTGGTGGCGCATGTAGGTGATCGTGTCGATCGTGTTGTCGATGTAGGTCTGGCGCTGACGCTCAATCGAGCGCTTGCTTTCGAGGGCGGAAAGCTTGGCTCCGCGGGTCGAGAAGCCGTCGAAGATCGTCCAATTGGCTCCGATGTTATAGGACTCCGTTTTTACGGCTTCTATCGATATATACCCCGGCCCCAGCGAGGTGCTTTGCGAATAGTTATAACTGGCCCCCGCGTTCAATTTCGGAAGGAGCCGGACCTTGGCGATCGAGTAACTCTTGTCCTGCTGCTCCAGCATCATGTGGTACACCTCGTTCTGGAACGTGCTTTCAATCCCCTCTCCCACGAAGCCCGTGAGGACCGTATCGGCAAGGCTCGCCGAGTATTCGGGATGGGGCAGTTCCGAGGGGATCGCATCGTCGCTCGGATCGTCAATCCCGACCAACCGCGCGAAGACCCGCTTGGCATAGTGGAAATCCTCCTCGGCGCGGTCGGCGGCAAGCGTGGCATCATCGACATTCATGTTGAACCCCTGGAGCTCGGCCTCGGATACGCTTCCCGCTTCAAACCGGGCATGCTGGGCCGCCAGCTGCTCCTCGGCGATCTTCTGCTGGAACCGCGCGTTTAGGAGATATTTCTTCTTGTAAACAAGGCCCATGTATTGCTCCCGAATCGTTCACGGCCAGGGACCGATAGGCATCGGCGAACTGCCGCTGCGCAATCTTGACTCCAAGGCTTCCGATCTGCGCCTGGTTCTTGTAGGCGCCCCACTCGAAAATCGGCTGGTTAATGCTGCCGCCATAAAAGAACCCCTTTCCGGAGTTGCTCAGGGTTCCATTTTGGTAGATCGACTCGGTCGTCTTCGTGTATTGCGAGTAGGCGCTCATCGACGGCCAAAGCGAGGCTGCCTGCAGGTAGCGGCCCGCCTCTGCCTGGGCCAGGGCAATGCTCGCATTGATCGTGGTCGGCGACCGCTCGACCGCCGCCTTCAGATAGGGTTTCAGCCCCGGGAGGTAATCCTCGGGAAGCGTGCCGTTCAGGGACGGGGCCTCTGCCCAAACCGGCGCGGCAACCGCCAAAAGGAGCAACAGGGTGATGGGCAGTCTCATTCGCGGGATCAAATAGGTTCCTCAGACCGCTGGATTTTAATTGGGATGGCAATCATAAATCCCTACTGGCAAAAGGGAGTTTACTTGTGCCTGCATGGACATGTAACCCACGCTTTGGTTTCCATTAATCGAATACATGAATGCGGGAGAATCGCTGCCGGTCGTGCAGCACGACCTCGAGATCCAGGCTAATAGACAATCCTGGCAGCGAAAACCGCACTTGCGGGCCGTATATCACCGATTTCATGAGCTTATATCGTCCCGCCTGGATCGCTCTGTGCCCGGCTATATAGTCGAGCTCGGCTCCGGGATGGGCTCGATCAAGGAGGTCATTCCCGACTGTGTCACGACCGACCTTTTTCCCAATCCCTGGCTCGATCGCCAGGAAAACGCCTATCATCTGAGTTTCGCCGACGCCAGCGTCTCGAACCTGATTCTGTTCGATGTGTGGCACCACCTGCGGTATCCGGGAACGGCTTTAAAGGAGTTTAGGAGGGTTTTGGCTCCGGGCGGTCGGCTCGTCATCTTGGATCCCGCCATGAGCTGGACGGGCCGGATCATTTACGGGCTCTTCCACCACGAGCCCCTCGGCATGCGCCTGCCTTTGACCTGGGACGCTCCTCTGGGTTTCAAGCCTGCCGATGCCGATTATTTTGCGGCCCAGGGCGCCGCCACCCGCATCTTTTGGCGGCGCGAGGACGCCGATCGGCTCAAAGGTTGGGACCTCGCCGAAGTCAGGCCTTTCCCCTCGTTCGAATACTTCGCCACGGGAGGGTTTTCTGGCCCGGAGCTCGGCGGAGACGCCCTGTTTAGGTTTTGGAAGGGCCTCGATAGGATTCTCTCCCCATGGCCGAGGCTCTTCGCGGCACGGCTCCTCGTGGTGCTCAAGAAACCATCTCATTGACTGTCATCGCCTTATCAGCTAACCCCTCGACTGCTGCACGAAATCTTTTCCTCTAATTTTGGATTCCATTTCACTTGGCAAAGGAAGCATGAAGATGACCCTAGATATTCCCGACGACGCCCTCCGCGATCTGATGGCCTTCACGCGGGCGGAGACAAAGCGTGCAGCCATTGTGCAGGCCGTCGATGACTTCAACCGCCGCCAGCGCATGGCCCGACTGACGAAGGTCGCGGGAACGTTCAAGGATTTCATGAGCCAGAAGGACCTGGGGCGGATGCGCGAAGAAGGAGGAAAGCCGTGATCGTCATCGACACCCTATTTCTCCAAAATGGAAAAGCTCATTTCTCAAGGTTGACCGGGAAAATCACCGTGCACTCAAGGTCCTCAATCGTCAGAACCAGGCTTCTCCCCGTGAATAACCCGACGCAAAAGCCATGATCCTCGTCACCGGTTCGGCCGGTTTCATTGGCTTCCACCTGAGCCAGAGGCTCCTGAAGGAGGGCCACGCGGTCCACGGGATAGACAACCTGAACGACTATTACGACCCGGGCCTTAAGGAGGCCCGGACCCGAATCCTGCAGTCCCATAAAGGATTCAAGCTCCACCGGATTGATCTGGCAGACGCCGTCGCCACCAAGGCCGTCTTTGACGAGATCAAACCGAAGCTCGTCGTGCATTTCGCGGCGCAAGCAGGCGTCCGGCATTCGCTCTCGAACCCGAGGGCCTATGCCGACAGCAACCTGATCGGGTTCCTGAATGTCCTCGAGGGATGCCGCGCCCATGGGCCAAAGCACCTGGTTTACGCCTCCTCGAGTTCCGTGTATGGGCTCAATTCCGCCCTGCCCTTCTCGGTCCACCAGGCGAACGACCATCCCGTGAGCTTTTATGCCGCCACGAAGAGGGCGAACGAACTCATGGCGCACAGCTACAGCCATCTCTTTGGCCTCCCGACAACGGGCCTTCGCCTCTTCACGGTCTATGGACCGTGGGGCCGTCCGGACATGGCGCTCTTTGCCTTCACCCGCGCCATCCTTGCGGGAAACCCCATCGAAATCTATGGCGACGGCCGGATGCGGCGCGACTACACCTACGTGGACGATGTGATCGAGGGGATCACCCGCCTCCTCTGGAAGCCCTCCTCGCCAAACCCCGATTGGAGCGGCGCGAAGCCGGACCCGGCCTCAAGCTCCGCCCCCTACCGTCTCTACAATATCGGCAACCGCTCGACGATCGAGGTGCTTCGCTTGATCGAGGTCCTCGAGGATTGCCTGGGAAAAAAGGCCCTCCGAAGCTTCTCCCCGGCGCTCGGCTGCGAGGTATCCGCCGCCGTTGCGGACACTTCGGACCTTGAGCGGGACACGGGCTACGAGCCCACAACCCCCCTTGAAACCGGCGTCCGCAGGTTCGTCGAATGGTATCGCGATTACTACAAAGCCTAGCGCCCCAAATTCACCCCATGCCGCGGCCCATCACCGAGATCAACGCCCAGCATCTGGACCAAATGCGGGCATGGCACGACGGCCAGCCGGGAAGGCTCAACTGGGCGTCGGTCGGCTACCGGGCGATGCTCGCCCATTATTATAACCTCCTGATCCCGTCCGAAGCCTCGGTCCTCGAGATCGGCTGCGGCTCGGGCGAACTCCTGAAACGCATCCGGGCCAAGCGGAAGGTCGGAATCGACCTTTCCGAAAAACAGGTATCCCGCGCGAGGGAAGCCTGCCCCGGCGCGGAATTCCACGTCCAGGCCGCCGAGGAACTGAGCCTTGAGGAGCGTTTCGACGTCGTCGTCATATCCGACACGCTCAATTTTTCGGCCGATGTCCAGAAGGTCCTTGAGCGCGTCCACGCGGTCTCCCACCCACGGACCCGTCTCATCATCAACTACCCTTCGGCCGTTTGGAGGCCCGCCCTCGCGCTGGCGCGCTCGGTTGGACTTAAGCCCAAGGAGCCGCCCAGCAACTGGCTTGCGACCTCGGATATCATCGGGCTCATGGAGCTTGCCGACTGGAGCCCTCTCGTTATCCAGCCCCGGATAATCTGTCCGGTCGTTGCCCTCGGCGTTGGCCCGTTCCTCAACCGCTGGCTCTCTCCCCTTCTCCCCTGGTTCTGCCTTTCGGTATTCTGTGTGGCCCGGTCCACAAGGAAACAAGAGAGGGTCCCCTAGGGTATCGGTAGTTATTCCCGCTCGGAACGAAGCCGGCAATATTGAGGCAGCGGTTCTTCGCACGCCCGAAATGGGCGCCGGCACCGAACTCATCTTTGTCGAGGGGCATTCGAAGGATAATACATGGGAGGAAATTGCAACGGGTCGCAAGGGCCTACCCGGAAGAAAGATCAAGGTTCTTCAACAGCCCGGCCGCGGAAAGGGCGACGCGGTCCGCGCCGGCTTCGCGGTCGCCGAAGGCGACCTCTTCATGATCCTGGACGCGGACCTCACGGTTCCGCCCGAGGAGATGCCGAAATTCTATGACGCCATCGTCTCGGGGCGCGCCGAATTCGCAAATGGCTCACGCCTCGTGTACCCCATGGAGAAGGCGGCGATGCGCTTCATGAACATGTGCGCCAACAAGGCATTCGGGATCCTGTTCACCTGGATCCTGGGTCAGTCGCTCAAGGACACGCTCTGCGGCACCAAGGTCCTGAGGCGCGCCGACTATGAACGGATCGCGGCAAACCGGGCCTACTTTGGCGACTTTGATCCCTTCGGCGACTTTGATCTCCTTTTCGGAGCCGCGCGCCTAAACCTAAAGATTGTCGATGTGCCCGTCCGCTACCGCGACCGCACCTACGGCACCACCAATATCCAGCGCTGGAGGCACGGATGGCTCCTCCTTCGGATGGTGATGTTCGCCGCCCGGAAGCTTAAGTTCGTCTGAAATTCCATGTCCGGCAAAAGACGGAACGAAGCCACCCGGATCGGGCTTCTCGCAGCGGTCGCAGCCTGGCTACTCCACCCCTTTGCCACCTCGCGCATGTACGGGGCGGGCGACGCCCTCTGGTATGCCAACATGCTTGCCGACTATGTCCTCCAACTGCGCCATGGGATATTCCCCATCTTCGCAGGCCAGACGGAATACGCATTTAACGGGGCCGTCTATCCCCTGCGTGTGGCTCCGCTCTACCAGCATCTGGCCGGAGCGCTCGATCTCCTTGCGGGCCAATCGCTTGGATTTATCACCCTCCAGCACCTTACGGTCATTCTCTGCGGAGTGACCGGGATCTATGCGAGCTACTTTACGCTCTCTCGGATCGCCCCCGAAAGGCGCTGGAGCGCCGCAGGATTCGCCATCCTTTACCTTTCCTGCCCGGGGATTCTCGGGACCATCTACACCCAGGACCTCTACATGACCTGGATGACGGTCCCCTTGGCGCCGCTTGCGGTCTACGGCATCGTGCGGACCTTCCGAAAGGACGACCTTGCTTCACAGGTCTGGCTTGCTGCGCCTCTCGCCGCCCTATGGTGGGCCCATGCGCCGATCGCGCTTTGGTTTACGGCGTTCGCTGCCGTCTCTCAGATCGTGCGGCTATTCCACGTCCGCGACCGCTTGGCCCCCTTTAAACGGGCCGCCTTGGGTGCCGTGCTGTTTATTCTCCTAGCCCAATACCCTTTTGTTTCCGTCAGCCAAATCCAGCCGCCATGGAGCCAAGACAGCGGTCGTGGGTGCCCTCGCCCATCCTGAGCAGTTGATCGGCTTTGTGCGGAGCGTGTTCCCGGCGGTTCTATTGCCCGTGTCCGACCGAGCGGGACAGCTTTCGGACCTCCAGCTGGGCTACGGCCTATGGCTCGTTTTTTTCGGCGCCTTAGCCGTAGCGGTCGGCTCCCGACACCGCGAGCTACCCATCCTGCTGGCAAGCGCCGGGCTTCTCCTAATCCTCCTCCTGCCTATTCCAGGGATCACGAGTTTTCTCTGGAATCACATCCCTGCAGCCGTTGTTCGAATCACGTACTATTGGCCGATGCAGCGATTCTATCTGATCGTTGCGGCCCTCCTCGCAGCGGCCGGCCAGATTGCATTGACGACGCCCACGCCCGGCAGGGGAAGAGCGCAGGTCGTATTCGCGGTAGCCCTTTTCCTTTGCTGCTCCTGGAGCCTTTGGGAGTCGCGCCAGTACATCCGTGCTGCGGCCGATCGGACTGCGAGCGAAGCCAGAACAGCCATGATTCAACGCCCCGAGAATATTCTGCTAATGGACCATGCCTACGGACTCTTCGCCAGGGTGCCCGCTTATTTCACAAACGGAGTCGTCGATCCGAGGTCCCAGGTAAGGCTCTTCGCCAAGGATTCGGGAGAACTCATTCCCCAATCTCCGGGACAAGTCATCCTATCAGGAGCACTCATCGGAACCGTGGATGCGAATCCAGGTATTTTGGACCTAAGCCCAATTTTACATATTGCCCCGGGCCTCCGCTATGAGCTGCAGTTTAATTTCCCCAAGGAGGACATTCGGGGAGTACTGCAGTTGGTCGGCCATTCGCTCTTCCGCGAATACTCGCTGCCGTCCTCGGGTGAAGCATTGGCGTTTGGCAGCGGCCCGGGAAACTCCCGAAGCGTCGACTTATGGACAAGCGATCCATCAGGCGATGATGTGCAGGTCCGATTCATACCGATGTCGGCCGGAGCCAAGCCCTCGGATTTCGCGCAATTTGGTTCGGTTGCCCTATCCGAGCTAGGCTCCTCTACCGAGGCGGTATCGGTTCAATCGCTTGTCCCGTTTACGGCAGACGTCCGGAGCGAAAAAGCCGCTCTCGTGGAGACACCCCGAGTGTACATGCCTGGATACATTGCAGCGATAGACGGCCACGATGCGCCCGTCGCTGTGTCAATACAGGGATTGGCATCGATTTCGGTGCAGCCGGGGGACCATACTGCCTCACTATGGTTCGTTGGCACCGTGCCTCTCAGACTCTCTTACTGGTCGGCGATTTGCGCTTGGGCCGCAATCCTTCTAACTGCGGGCATAGCCGCGTTTCGCCCTAGAAATTGATCCGCTCCTTTTCGACCACGAGAGGACGTTTAGTAACCTTTGTGTGAATCGCACCGATGTATTCACCGATGATGCCGATGAAGAAAAGTTGAACGGACGCGAAGAAGAATAGGCCGATTACGACAGGAGCAACACCAAGCGCGAAACGTTCCCAGAACACCAGCTTGTAGACCAAATAGCCGAGCCCTACGAGAAACGACAGCGCTGAGGTCGCAAACCCAAGCATTGTCGCCAAACGGAGCGGAACCTTTGAGTGACTCGTGATCCCGAGCATTGCCACGTCGTACAGCGTATAGAAGTTATTCTTTGTGAGTCCCCGCTTACGCAATGGTTGATCGTATGGAACCAAGGCAACGGGGTACCCGAGTTCGCTGATTAGACCTCGGACGTAAGGATACGGGTCATCTAATCCTCGGAAGCATTCTATGACCTTTCTGTCGTAAAGGCCGAAACCAGTAACATTCTCTAGCAAATCAACGTCGGCAAGCCGCCTCACTAACCGGTAGTACGCACTTCGAACGGCGAAAAAAATTGGCGCCTCGTCGCTTTCTCTTTTCTGCCCCAAGACAACTGAGCTCCCTTCACGCCACAAACGGACAAATTCTGGAATTAGCGCCGGAGGGTCTTGCAGATCCGAAGCCATCGCAATCACCGCATCGCCCGAGGCTTGCAAGAGCGCATGGTAGGGCGAACGCACATGGCCAAAATTTCGCTGATTCAAAATTACCCGAACTCGCGAATCTTCCGCCGCGATTTTCCGGAGTTCATTCTGTGTTCCATCATCCGAAGCATTGTCGATCAAAAGATGAGTATAAGATAATTCTGGAAGTCGCTCCATTACGTCTCGAACCTGCTCATATAATGTCCGTATGTTATCGCGCTCATTTCGACATGGCGTTAGGATGCTGATGCTCGCGCCCGAGGAAGCCATGTTTTCATTATAGATCGCGATCAACAGCCTCCACAAGCGAATCTCCAAAAAATCGCGTGTCTTTCTGTTATCGATTGTTTCCGGCTACGCCTTTCTTGAAAATCTACCTGAAACCGTGTCATCTTAGATTGTGGCGAGCCGGCAGATGCGGCGATATCGGGTAGTTACGACGAATATCCGACACGACGTGCCCATCGAGCCAAACCGGATGGCTGCAATCCCGCAGCCGACGCGGCCGGACCGCGCCTGGGTGACTGAGGTGACGCTTAACTCCATTAATGCAGTTGTTCCTGATAGTCCACCAGCATAGCCAAGTCCAGCAGATGCTACCTCAACAGACAAGCCAGCAAAGCGGCTAACAGCACACAGGCGATAACTTGGCCACCGAGTATGGGGTGTTGGCGTTGATAGAATATAACGGCGCACTATCCTTGTTTGCGGGCCACCGCCAGCAGAGAGCCGCCCCATGGCAATGGCAGGCCCAGACGAATCAATATTTCATCCAAACCCAGACCCATTTCGCAGGTGGCATTGAGCAGGGTTCCTGGGAAGAGGTTCTGGAAGCCGGTGGACCCTCGCGCACTCGTTGGCCCGTGCCAAAGGCTGCGGGCGGCCGCAAGTACCGGCAGAAGAAAAGTAACGAAGGAAGTGTTGTACAGGATCTTCAGCCCAAGCGACTCCAATTTTCCCCGCAGTTCCCCGCGGGTGTAACGGCGCTTGTGTCCGCCCTTAGAATCGTAATCGCTCCACAGCCAGGGGTGTTGAGGAACGCTGACGATGAGGAGCCCGCCGGGCCGCAGCAAAGCGCAGGCGGCCTGGAGAAACCGCACATCGTCGTCGATATGCTCGATGACATCGAAAAGTCCCAGCACATCACACCACTCGTTAAGAGGAAAATTGACAATATCAGCTTGAAAAAGGCTGATCCGGGCGTTCCTCATCCGGGCGAATCGCAGCGCTTCCAAATGCAGATCGGTCCCGCAGGTTTCCCACGCGGGAAATGCCTTGGCCACCATTTGGAGAACAAAGCCGGTGCCGCAGCCGACTTCAAGAAATCGGCAGCACGGTGCTTTCTGAAACCGCTGCAACAGCAACCGAAGAATCCGGTTCCGACCTCGAAACCAAAAGCTGCGATCTTCTATTGCGAACAAACGACCAAACGCATCCAGCGGATAGTCCTGCCCCACGCCCGAATGCTCGAGCGAATAGCATGGAATATCATCGACGACCATCGGAGCAAGCGGCAGGGACGAGGAACTCGGCATCGTACGACTTAGGAGGAGATACGGCGCTGATAGAAAGCCCGGATGGCATCGCAAACCCGGTCGACATCGTCAAGGGTCAGATCAAAGTACAACGGCAGCCGAAGCAGGCGATCCGAATACCGCACCGCTTCCGGTACGGGGCGGCCGTCGTGACGGCTGTGAAAATAGGGGCTACAGTGGAGCGCTTGATAGTGGAAAACCGACTCAATTTCCCGCGCGCTCAGCCAATCGATCAAACCCGTTCGCTCTTCGTGCGATTCGCAGACTATAAAGAAGATGTGCGCATTATGTTGTGCATAAGTGGGAATCCGAGGTAACAGGATTCGGCCGGCGATCTCCAATGGGCGCAATTGGGCGAGATAATTTGCCCAAAGCGCATGCCGTTTTTGCTGGATGCCATCGAGGTTCTGCAGTTGGGCGTACAGCAATGCGGCAGTAATTTCCGATGGCAAGAAAGATGACCCGACATCGACCCATCCGTATTTGCTGATCTCACCTCGGAAGAAAGCGGACCTATTGGTACCCTTTTCCCAAATGATCTCGGCGCGCGCGCGAAAGCGGCCGTCATTGACCACTAGCATTCCGCCTTCGCCGCTGATGATGTTTTTGGACTCGTGAAACGAGAAGGCCGCGAGTTGCCCTAGGCTCCCGAGCGGCCGGGCGCGGTGGTAGGCATCAACCGCTTGAGCGGCGTCCTCGATCACGAGCAGACCATACCGGTTGGCTAGCGCCTGCAGGCGGTCCATGTCGCAGGCGCACCCGCCGTAATGGACTGGCACGATGGCCCTTGTGCGCGCGGTGACCAGCGATTCGAGCCCATCGATCTCGATGTTGGGATGCTGGCGACCACTATCAGCGAAAACGATCTTGGCGCCGCGGAGCACGAAAGGATTTGCGGTGGAAACAAACGTGAACGACGGAATTATCACCTCGTCGCCGGGTTCGATGTCGGCTAGCAGGGCGGCCATCTCGAGCGCGGCAGTGCACGACTGGGTTAGCAGACAGGAGGCCATGCCATAACGTGCAGCGAAGAAGGCGTGCGAGCGTCGCGTAAATTCGCCATTGCCGGCGGTATGGCCACGCGCAAGCGCCTCGTGCGCGTACGTCAATTCGCTACCGGAAAAATGTGGGCGGTTAAACGGAATCGACGCCACGATCCCTCCCCCTTTGTTCAAGAGATATTACGACTCCGCCATATACGGAATCCCGCTCTAAGGCCGAAGTGCCCCAACAGGAAATAGACCAATCCCATTTGGCTATCTGATTCCGTGCCACGTTATAAACTTCCGCTTGCTTGGGCTACAAGTATATGGTTCTCGGGTGTTGGAATTCCGCGGACCGCCGGGGTTCGCACTACGCCCGCGACTCGCAATCCCGCGGCCGCTGTTGCCGTCCTCCATGCTCGCAGCGATCGGATTCTCTTGTTCACCAAGACCTCACGCTGCATTCCCCTGGCCTGCGCCTCCTGCCAAGAGTCGAACTGGTCTTTGCAGTGAAACTGCACACTCCGCGTCAACCAGCCGAATTGCCCACCTACGATTATGGTGCCGCCGGGTGCGAGAGAGCGGGCAAGATTCCTTATTGCCCGCTCCCAAGCGGCATCGTCAACAATATGGAACATGACGCCGATGGCGTTGATGATATCGAATTGCCCGGGACTGAACCCTTGAGCCGACACATCGTTATTCAGGACCTCTACCGGATGCCCGCGATATCGGAGCCGCAGCGCATCACAGACCCCTGGAACAAACTCCACCGCGGTTACTCTGCGGGCGGCAAAGACATCACGATAGAAATCTACCCAATGCCCAGCGCCACTCCCAATATCCAGTACAGTGGGCTGCATGGGATATCCCCGTGAAAGCGAACCAGCGAATGATGCTGCATTCCGTGGCATCGTAATGGTAACGTGTCCAGAAAGGATCGTGACTATGAGATATCGTCAAGCCATCGGTCAGTTCCACGCCTGATCGATACCACGACGCAAAGAACGTCCGGGCGTCATAGTCTCTTCGAGATCCCCTCACAAAAAGCGGATACAGCCAATGCTTCAGCAGGCTGAGCGGCAGCAGACGAATCGCGGCGGAAACACCAGGGACCGACTTCGGATCGGTGAAGGACAATTTTGAGCTGAACAAACGTAGACTCATAAGAAGCCGGACTGCCTGCCGATTGGATAACACGAATCGATAATATTTCGCCATCGGCTATCATTATTAGCTCAATCGCCTAGTCAATCAAGATGGCAACCTATTTGCCATTGCCCGGTCCGGCGGCAGACTGTCTCCGCGTAATTACGAAACTTCCATCCCCTAAGATGATTGGAGCATCAGCGAACATTGTTCCAAAATAGCTGCGGTCAACCGCAAGGACCTCACGAGCAACGGCGATATCCTCTTGTTCACTATCTGAGCGTATAGTACTTTTCTCTCGATGGGATACCCCCTGTTCTTTCCATCGACGGACGTGCAGCAGGAATCTGCGGGGAAACAAACGTGCGAGCACTTCGGAAACGATCTCGCGGCTCAAAAGGTAGTTCAAAGGACGAAGACGCTGACTCCCGCGCGCGTGAATCCTATCGCGCGGCAAGCGATCTACGGTGAACCATTGCGAAACCCCAATGAATGTCTCCAATGCTGACATCACAGTCATCGGTTCCTTCTGGAAAAGCGCGAAATCATAGAGCAGCAGGTTGTGGCCAAAGGCGTTCCGAAACTCCCGCAGCCGGCGTGAAATGAACGCCTTCGACAACGCAAACGATGCGGTCGTGGAGACGCGGCTAGCCGAGAATAACCCGAAATTGGGATACAATCCCGTCTTAAGGAACTGTGTGAACGGTGGCGTCCGCCATTCCATAGTCTGCAGGTGCCGGTGTAGGGACACCGCCCATTCGGCGGGGTCGCGCACAGCCAAAGCTACGCGCATCGGCCGGTCGAATTGCATCATCCGTGCCACCACACCTTCTAACATGAAATAGTCCGGGCTGAAATCCGCCCACACTGTGGACGGCCCGGCACCGGCAAAATGCCGTTCATACCAATCTACACCCCGGCTGTAATTGAGCGAAAAGAAACGAAATTCCTTACGTGCCCCCACTCGCACATGCGGATGCCGGGACATGGCATGGTAGACAAACGTCGTACCCGCTCGTGGCATCCCCGCAAGGACGAACAGCGTCTGTGGCGATGAGAACGGTTTGTCAGTTTCCACGGTTAGGCGATTCCGGATCCCGCGGCAGAGAGGACTGATTCAACGTCTCCTGCACTAGAAACAACGGCCGCCGTCGTACTTGGTCAAAAATGTTACCGATGTAGATTCCCTCTACTCCTATGGCCAGCAGGATGACTCCGGTCGATGCAAGGATCATCACCATAGTCGAGGCCCAGCCAGCTCGGTAACCGTGCACAAAATAGCTGACAACCAAGTAGACGGCAAAAGCGATCGCCGCAGCCATGTAGGCAAAGCCAAAGGCAATAGCCAGTTTGAGCAAGGATTTGGAATGGCAGGAGATCGCTGCCGTAGCATCTCGAATCAGTTTCGCCCAGGTATAGGAACTATTTCCGGCGAACCGAGGTGCGTGCTCTACAGGCAGGATCGCCTGCCGGAAGCCCATCCACCGCACGAGCATGAGGTAATCCCGCTGATAATCCTCCAGCTGCAGGAGAGCCTCCACAACACGGCGGTTAACCAGAGAGTAGCCGTGAAGATTCGAATCCACCACAGGGAGGTCTCCGGTGAGTCTTAGGATGCGGTAGAAAATGCCGGTTACAAGATTTCGTGACCACCCATAGGCGCGTGTCTGCCTTCGCGTCAGTACGACGTCGTAACCTTCGCGGGCTTTGGTGACCAGCGCAGGGATGTATTGCGGATCGTCCTGCAGGTCGCAGTCCATTACGATGACGTAGTTCCCACGAGCATGGGCCAAACCAGCGGTTATCGCATTCTGCTGTCCGAAGTTGCGAGTGAGACGTACACCCTTGATCCGTGCGTCTGATGAGCAGGCCCGGATGATGCGCTCCCATGAGCCGTCTATGCTACCGTCGTCCACTAGGATGACCTCAAAATCATCCGTGACACACTGGGTATTCTCGATAATCCGTTCTACCAATTTTTCCACAATTTCCTCGGCGCAATAGACGGGCGAAACAACGCTGAGGGTTGGTTTTGAGTCCATAACTGTATAAGATCAGATCTTCACCGGTCGAGGTAGTTAGCATTATTGTTTTCGGTAAACACCCGGCCGAAAACAATTTGGAGCTGCATCGTAGGGCACAACGAAATGCAAGGGAAATTCCCGTTTCAGCGTCTCTACCCCGATACTGATGAGACGCTCGACAGGGCATAAAAGGCGAATGACGAAATAATAGATCGATTCATGCGCGCCCCATTGTTGTTTGTATCGATAAACCCCGCTGTCCCTGCTTGGCGATGATTGCCAGTTATAGGTTCTCACGCCAAGCCGGTGGGCATATTCCAGCGACGCATCGGTATTAAGGAAATTTGCACCGGCACGAGCATATTCCGAATTCAGGTTCAACCGCAGGACGTCGACAACGTCGCGATGATGTAAATAGATCCCCCATGACGCGATACCCGAGTCTCCTTCGACTACTGTGAAAAACGCCTTTTTCTGCGGCAGGAGTCGGCGGGCGATATTGCGGATCAACCGTTCATCCAACGGTGGCGCCGCGATCTCCTCGTGGCGTTTCACATGTAATGCAAGGAGCCCATCCAATTCTGAATCGGCTACACCAAACCTGACCTTAAGGGCCGCTTGTCGAGCCTTGCCCAAATTACGTCTGAGATTGGTCCTGCTGTGGTAGTTCGGGAAACAAACGATGCCGTTTGGATCAAAGTACTCCCACAGGTTCATGGATTGCGTGTAGTTTTCCAATATGTAGTCGGGGGCGAAAAAAGTGTGATAGCGTGAGACATCATCGCGAAAAGGATTGGTGATAATCGAAACAGAAATGCAATCGCGCGCTCGCCCGAGTGCTATTGCTTCTTGCAACAATCCCTCATAACAAGCGTCAATGACATCTTCCGAAAGCCCATCACGATAGAAGATTCCGCCCAACGGACCGGCCTGGGGCACGGAAACCAATGCATTGCCTAAACTATGTTCGTAAAGATAAAGCGAGAGACCGGCGACAGGCACACCACCATCGCTTGCGAGCAGAAAAAACGGCGTGTCCGGACCGAGCTCGGCTATAACTTCAGCCCACCAAGTGGACTGTTGGACGAAAGCACCGGCACAATCCTCAAAGAGAGCATCGTATTGCTGTCGAAATGCCGCATCGTGCAATTGGAAGACGGTAATATTCAAGCCGTTGAGCACCCAAAGAAGCGTCCAATTCTCGAGCTCATCATTCCCTTTACTAGCCGGTCAAGTACCGGGATGCTTCTCGTGATGGGCGATCCGTTCTATTGATCATGATCCCCTTCATCCCTGCGAGCCAAATCTTGGCTTGAGGAAAAAAAACATACCCCCAACCGCCGCCCAGAACAGGGCTATGCTTAATAGGCAGCCTGACATGCCGATTGCCGCGGAGGTCGACTTGTACCCGAAGACCGCTAGAAGCCATATTAGCATGCCCTCGCGTACGCCAAGGCCTGCGATAGTCACGGGCACGGCCAGAGCAAGGAACGTGAGGCCCAGCACCGCGCCGGCCTCGAAAAAGGAGATTTTGATACCGACTGCCTGCGCGGCCAGATAGCCAGCCACTAGGACCAGCGCATGAATCAAAAGGGAAAGGCCCATAGCAGGCAAAAAGACCGCCTTCGGGAAGGACAACCGGATTGCCTTAAGGCCAAAATTCCACCAGCGCGGCCCCTTGTTCCCATTTGCGGGCATTGC
>CAWHOL010000002.1:0-64619 GCA_963830965.1 uncultured Verrucomicrobiae bacterium
GTAGCAATACGTGTGGGTTCGATCCCCACCCCGGGCACCAACTACAAAGTAGGATAAGCGGGTAGGGGAGTGTGGGATTGGCTCTTCGAATCATACTCGGGATTGGTTCCGGTTTGGCATTTTGTTTGGTCGATCCTCTCAGACGAGGACCCTTGACAAGAAAAATGCATAATGCATTTTCAATTTATGCCATACACGACCGTTACACTTAGGCAGGATGTCGCTAAGAGGCTCCGTAACAGCCGGAGTTCCGGCGAGAGCTACAGCGACGTGCTTAATAGGTTGCTCGATAATCAGCCCGCAAAAACAGTAGGTGAGTGGATGCAGTCTCTTGCACCCCTTGAGGGACGGAATCTTTTTACTGAAGAAGGACGCGAAAGGCTGAAGAACGACCAGAGGCATCCGAGGAGATCTCGTGCAAAGAGCAAGCGAGATGCTTCTTCTTGATACGAGTGCGTTGATAGGCTTGGAGCGAGAGCTTGCCCAACGGAAGGTGGGGCGCATCCGCGCCTACTTGGGTGAGCACCTGGGGGATGGATTGGCCTGCAGTACTGTGACGGTTGGCGAACTCGCATCTGGCGAAGACGAAACGGTGGTCCGCGTATTTCTCCGACACTTAAGGAAGCTTCCGCTTTCAGAAGCAATCGCTTACAGGGCTGGGCAGTTGGACAAAGATTTGATGAGCAAGGGGCAGCGTCTTGGAGAGAATGACAATTGGATAGCCGCCACTGCACTTCATTATTCCGCCACTCTCGTGTACGCAGATGGCGATTTTGACCGGGTTAATGGACTAAAGCGTGCGAATTTGGCCGACTGAGGAAGATGTAGTGGAGAGGCACTTCCAGGGTGACTCAAAAGCTGCCGTAGCAATACGTGTGGGTTCGATCCCCACCCTGGGCACCAACTTTCTCGGCGATTAGGTGAACCAAAGGGTCGTCAGGAAAAGAACGAAGCGATAGCCGTACAGGATATACAGCAAACTCACTGTGAGGATGCCTGAAGTGATCCAACTCCGCAGCCAGCCTAGCTCGTATACGGTGGACAGCGCCTTTTTCAAGTAGACCAATATCGCGATGGCCTCGATGATCGTGGCGAAAACATCTAAGTAGGCCGATCCCATTTTGGTGGTATGCCAGAATCCCGCCAGGAGCGGGAAAAGCACCGTCAAAAAGAGCATGCAAAACGTGAAAAAGTTGAGGGCGAAGACCAGATGGGCCGCAGCTCCCTTCCCTTTGCCCCAAACCAGGAAGGCCGTCTCCAAGGCAAAAGGGGGCACCATGAGCACGATAAGCGATTTTGCGTGAAGCGCCTGAACGTGTTCAAAGTCATGCGCATATTGGGCAACGGTAAGGCCTTTCGCCGCCAAGTGGCGGCTCAGCAGCCGGCGTGCAAATTCGCTATAAGAGCTCGAATCCAGGTGAACCGACAAGGGTGCCGTGAAAACTGACAATCCCGACCAGGTCTGGACCAGCAGAAAGATAATGTTCGCGACAAAGAACATTTGGAAGGGAGGCACATAGGGTCGCCTGCGCCCGAAAAGGAAATCACGTGTTACCGTCCCGGGAGCCAAAACGAGGCACTTTGCTGTCCGCAGCAGCCGGCTGTCGAAGTGAAAAAGAAACTCGGCCGACTCCTCGAAAAGATGCTTGAGCGTTAGCTCATGCGCCCTCCAGTTCTTCTCCCCACAAACCGAGCAAAACGAGTTTTTGGCACGGCATCCGCAACTTGGGCAATTCCAGTGCAGCTCCTTGGCACGAATTGTCATTGGTCGTCGAACCCTCCTTCGATCCTCCCAATCGATGTTGCACTCATATTCTTTCGCGTGAGATTGACACTGATAATGGGCGCCGAATCAAAGTGACCCGTTAACATGGGGGAAGCAATCGTTGATATCCCTAATGAATCCAGACCAGCAAGCCGTCGGCACTCCATCTCTGCCTTTGCGGGTCGCACGGCAAAACGGGGTCTCTGGGTGGTGATGGGCCTGATGACTCTCTATGTTTTCATCGTTTTGGAGCCACCGTACAGCTCTCGGTCTGCTCCGGGCCAACGAGGCTAGCGAATGTCGGTTGGCGGCGGGAAGGCCGGGACACTAATGTGATTCTGTAGATTCGATTTGTTATTGCAGGAGAATGGCGGCTGTGGCCGAATCGAGACTTAAATTGAAAAGGCGGAGACTCGTTGTTCGATCTGGGTCGTGGGGCGCGGGAGACTTCTATGTTCGAGGTGAACGAATTCATGATCAGCTGGATTGGTGAGGTAAGGCCTCGCCTCGAGTCCTGCTATTTTCGGGTCTCACAGTCCTTCTCCCCTAAAGCTCCAGATGATGAAAGCTCCTGCGGTCTAGAGCTGGTTTATTGCCAGACCCGCCCCTGCGCGGTCCCAGGATCGAAATTGAGCTCCGACAAGTGAACACGTTTTCGGCGCGCGAGACTCAGTTGTTACGCGAGCTTGACGGACTGGAACTCGCTGGGTTTTGGCAACGCGCCGCTGCGTTCCTCGTCGATTGTTTCCTCATGGCTGTTCTTTTGAGCGTGCTAACGACGCTCGTGTTGTGGGGATGGCAAAGGCTCAACCGGGTGCAGGGCCACAAGGATCCGGTCGATTTTCATTTGCCCGTCGTGAAGGAACTTTCAGTTCCTGTGACCCAAGGTGGGATGAAAGTCGAATTGATCAATATCGAGGGCAACGAAGCCGTTCATATAGCAGCCACAGTCGTTGTGCCGGTACTGTATTGTGGTGTTTTGCTTTGGGCAGGCAAGGGCCGCACTCCTGGCAAGCGACTGATGAAGATAAGGGTCGTCTCGCTGACCCACCGGCATATCACGTTCTGGCACGCGGTAGAGAGAGCTTTGGGATATGGAGCAGCTGCGCTTGAGCTGGGTTTCGGGTTTGCGCAGTTCTTTATTCATCCCTACCGGCGCTGTGCGCAGGACCGTCTTGCCGAGACGATCGTGGTTACCGAACGAAGCTATCAGGCGCTGCAACCGAAGCTTTCACAGAAGCTGATTGCCGATGGTCCCCTTGAGTCGCCGCCTAACGTGTCCTAACGCCCTGATACAATTATCGCTCCTTAACCGCGAACCGCTGCGATTGACCCGCGGGTAATAGGGCGCCTACAAAGTGATAGAGAACGGGATCCTGTCACTGCGGATCGCGCCGCGACGCATAGAGTGACCCAAAATCTGCCGACGCAAGATGTGAGGGTTCGATTCCCATCCTGGGCACCATTCTTTTATTTAGTTAGAGGGATCTTAGGGACTTGTTATTGTTAAACAGGTTAAACAGATGTTCGATACTGTCGTCGCACTCTCGACTCTCTGAGCGAAATCCTGCGTCCGACATATGATGGGCGTTTAACAATTCGCTTTTGTCCATGCGCGGTTGATTTCTGCAAGATCTTTTTCGGTTTCCCGCTGTCGGGTTAATTTAAATCACGTCGCCGCTGGTGACGTTCGCCCTTAGGAACTACAAAGACGGGCCGCGTCTGTCCCTTCGCACACCGAAGGGGTCGAGCGATTCTTGGGGCCCATCGTACGTACTTGAAAACATGTAATCTGGTTCATTGCGGCGTTTGGTCGGGTGATCGATAACTTGGATGGATTTTCAGCCACATGTGCCATTGTGATCGTTCTAACCGAGCCGGTATCGCGCTTCTCACAGTAATTCTGGGACTCAGCATACAAGCTAAAGCCGTCGCAGCGACCTGGCTCCAAGATGGAAGGGAGCCGCCGCTCCACCCCACAGTCATTGTCACGGAGTACAAGGGCAAGACCTACACCGTCTCTAGTGTACACGGGGAATTCCCGGAAATCTACATAGACGGCCATGCCAAGCAATTGTACGGCAAGCAAAAGTACCAACCCCTTCGTGCGGTCGGATTTGCACCAGGCTTTGTCCGATTCAAGGGCCAGAGTGCATCTTCCCAGACAAAGACATTGACCTGGCACCTCTCTGAATCCGGGTCCTTTGCTAGGAACGAAAACCTCCCGGGCGGCACTTACTCGGCGACGGGAATTTACCATTGCACGCTGATCGCCTCAGAGCCCCATAAGGACGTTTTTATCGCCGTCATCTTCTTCCGCACGGATTTATCTGGGGCTCCCGACCTAAGCTCCTCAGCCATTGCGTTCCGGGAGGTTGGGGCCCTGCCTGCGGGCACTGAAGAGGACGTGACGATCAACTGCTCCTACGTGGCGCCACCGGGGCAGCATTACTACTTTTTCACCTTGGTCTTCACCAAGGGGCAAGAAATCCGGACCGATCAGAGCGAAATTGTAGCCTCGTTCTTTCGACGCCAGGAGATGGCCTCTCATCGCTCCGTGCTGGAAAAGTATTTCCTGCAATTCGGGGGCTCGAATCGGCCCGCAGTCCCTTACCTCCGGGTGCCCCCCCAATTGCCCAGCGGCGTAAATCCCAGCACCCTGCCGAGTTCGATCAAAGTAAGGTTCATGGTCACGGAGGGCGGGGAGGTCGACTCCCTCAGTCTTGACCCGGCTCTCGACCCGCAAGTGTCCCGTGAACTGAGCCGCGCCCTGGATGGATGGCTATTCCTCCCGTGCCTGAAGTTGGGTTATCCGGTGAGGACTCCCGTCGAGACCTCGCTTTCCTTTGGCCCAGCTTCCGGTTGATCACTGGGCTAGCAGCGAGGCCTCCCTCTCTTTTTGCTAGTCGTTCTCGGTCTCAGGTGGCTCGATGGCGGTGAGCAGGCGATCGAGTTCGGCTTGGGTCGGGTTGCGGATGGAGCGAATGGTCACGATCGCTTCGCCGGCGGGCAGCATAACCTTGGTCGGAGTGTCGACCGAGAGGCCCAGCACCGCGGCGGCGAGCGGGGAATTGTGCGGCAGGCATTCAATCCCCGACTCGGGATCGCTCGCTGTGTCGCCGTGCGTGGTCACCAGAAACGTGAAACGGTGTTTTCGCTGCGTCGACGCATCTACCTTTTCGATCGCGGCCACGTGCCCAAGCTGCAGCTTGTCCGTCGGTTTGGTGAGCCATGTGACCGGATCGACTTCGATGAAGGCGTTGCGGGCGACAAAGCGATCAAGCGCGGTCATCTTCCGGTCGACAGCCCGGATGGCGTCCTTCGCCGCCTTGAACCCGAAGTTCTCGCGCAGATCGCCTTGGCTATGCGCCTCGACCTTGTCTTTAACCAGCTCGACCCGCTTGAGCTTGAGTGCCTCGAATTCCTCTGCCAATATGCGATTATAGCCCGGCCGCACGTAGATCGTGGTGGGAGGCGGAGGAGGGAGGCGGAAAATCTTCTTTCTATGCAGTGGCATTTGAGGCGGTCTACGGGGATGGAAGCTTGAACAACGGAAGGCTTCAAGCCGCCTGATGGGCGTGGAGAAGAACCAAATAGAACCGATCCGGCGTATTTTCTCCGCGGGCCGTTGGCTGTTCAATTCTTCGGATGCCGACTTCTGTCGTCGACAATCATCGCTCCGCTTTGGCAGGACTCAAGAATTGTATCCGCGATCCATAGACATTCACTAATCGGCTACCCCCTAGCATCTTACACGGGCCATCGTGGGCTCGTTTTCTTGCTTTGATCGTCGGGTAACGCTACTATCGGGGTACGAACCCCTCATGCTCTCCTTGTCCCCAGCTGTGCAATCGCCAGCCTAGGAAGAATTGCGCGGTTACTCTCAAATGAAAACCTCCGCGAAAGATGAGGTGATGCAGCGCGGTCCCAGGATGCCGCCCGTGGAACGTTGGGGCATGACATTGATTGCCTGCTTGCTCACCATTTGTTGCGTACATCTTGGACGAGCTGCAGCGCCGATGGCGAAGACGCAACCGGGGTTTTACCGTATGATGGTCGGGGATTTTGAAGTCACGGCGTTGAACGACGGCGTCGTGTATTCGTCGGCTTCGAACTCTCTGCCCAATGCAACGCCCAAGGAGATTGCCGAAGGGCTTTCGGCGAATTGCCTGACCGATCATGTCGGCATGTCCTACAACGCGTTTCTCATCAACACCGGCAGCAAACTGGTCCTGATCGACACCGGTACCGGTGGAAAGGGCGCGAACTACGCCGTGTTTCGCGGATGCGGTCATTTGATCGCGAACCTTCGTGCGGCCGGCTATCTGCCTGAACAGGTCGACGAGGTCTATATCACGCACTCCCATCTCGATCATGTGGGCGGACTCACGCTCGGGGAACAGCGCGCGTTTCCGAATGCGACCCTGCGCGCCTCAGCGAGCGAAGTGGACGGCTTTCTGAATCCGGATCGTAGGGCGGGGGCGCCAGAGGCGAAGAAGGCCGGTCTCCAAGCCTTGGCGGACCTGTTCCAACCCTATATCAAAGCCGGAAGGTTTTCCGCCTTCGACGAAGACAGTACGCTTGTGCCGGGCATCCGTGCGCTTGCAACCCATGGGCACACGCCCGGCCATACGTCCTATGTTGTCGAGAGCAACGGGCAGACAATGATCGTCTTGGGCGACCTCGTCCATGTGGGCGCGGTGCAGTTTCTGTACCCGTCGGCCCATTTCGGCTCCGATGCGGATCCGGTGTCGGCGGCAACCCAGCGAACGCGTGTATTTCAGATGGCGGCCGATGGCGGTTTCTGGATCGCCGGGGCCCATTTGTCCTTTCCTGGCATAGGACACCTGCGAGGCAACGGGGCGCATTTTTCCTGGATACCTGCGATCTACACGGTGCCGCTTGAGGAGGAGAGTCCCTTAGCAAGGAGCAAGGGATAAGCGGACTTTTGGGTGGGGGCGGCAGGAATGCGGTCGATTCCGGCGAGAATGCGACGGTTGAACGCTTATGACGAAGGTTGATTGGGCTTAATCCCCACCCACGGCGCGGCGTTGGCACCCCAACCGAAGGATGTTGAGAACAAGGTCTTCGGTGCCGGGCAGATCTAATCCCGTTGGTCTTGTTGGGAGTCCTTTCAGTTACCTGCCTGGGGTCGATCGGGAAGGGTTTCTATCTCAAGGTTCCGATAGGACACCTTCGTGAAGGCGCCGCCGTGGATTTGCAGCGCAAATTTCCCCCTCTGCGGAATCCCCTGCGCGCTCTCCGTATAGTCGACGGTCTTCGTGCCATTGAGCCAGATCTCGATATGTGTCTTTACCGCACGGATCCTATAGTCATTCCAGGCGCCCAACTTTAGCACGCGGTCTCTCACTTCGGGCGAGGGCGCAGCCAATTCCGCGTTGCGCCGGCTTTCGTCATAAAGATTGCCATCCTTGCCTGCGCCGAGATCGGCCTGATAGCCCGAGACCTCGAAGCTGCCGGGCACGCGTTGCGACCAGAACTGTACGCCTCCGTTCACGAATCCGCCGGTGCCCTCGATCTTGTACTGAAGTCGCAACTCAAAATCTCCATAATCTGCCGTGGTCGCCAGGAACTCGTTATACGGTTGCCGTCGGTCGAGGGCGCCCCCAACAAGCGCGCCGTCCTCGGCGCGCCAGGCCTTCATGTTGCCCTCCCAACCCGTGAGGGTCCTACCGTCAAACAGGGGTTTGGCGGACGTGCCTCCTACCGTGGATATCGTGCCGATCGGGGCGCTGGCCGGCGTGAGGTCCTGAATTTCCATGCGGGTCAGTTCGGGGTCGATGATGTCGATGGCCCAGAGGTGCTCGCCGTTAACTGTCGGCAGGTGTTTTCCCTGGATTGCAATCCCCCCCGAGTGGAGCGCCTGATAGGCGTCGTCTATGTTGCTGACCTCAAGGCTGAAATGATCGAACGCCCCAGCGGCCCACTTGTTCAGGGGCGGGTCGGCGAAGATCAGCTCGATCAATTCGTTCCCGGGTCCGGGAAGCCTGAACTTCACCAAGGACAGCTTACCTTCCGCCCCATTTAGGCGGACCACTTCCGGAAGACCCAGCGTATCACGGTAAAACGCAATCATAGCTTCAGCCAGCGGATAGGCCACCGCCATTCCGACGTGCTGGAGATGGTTGCTAAATGGGGCCATCCGAATTGCCGGGAGTGCGGCGGGGTGCCACGAATGGGTCACCTGGATGAGGTTCCCGGCGGGGTCTGAAAATTGAAGCGCCTGTCCGTGGGGATCCGATCCGATCCGCGTTGCGGAAACGCCACGGGCGCGAAGGACGCTCGCAAGCCCATCCAGATCGGCCGCTTCCAGCGTCACGTGCTGCAGGCGCCTTGCCCACCTGGCGTCGGGAACCCTCTGGAACTCGATCCATTGATGGGCTCCGACGACAAAACGGATTACATTGGGGGCCACGGGCACCTCGGCCAGCCCCGCCCCATGTCCGTAGAACTGCCGGAGCGGGGCAAAGTCGGCAGTCAGAAAGGTGATTCCGGAAAGACCGGACACTGCGACGGGCGGCGCCTCGTCAGAAGGGCTGATGCCGCGGGCGACCCTGGGCTCCATGGGGAGCAGAAGCGACGCCGCAATAAGGACCGATAGGGAAGAGCGCCCGGGGTTCATGGCGGACTCTGCCAATAATGCGGGATCCCATGGGGCACAAGGGGGGATTGCTGAATTGCCCATGGATCGGGATCGGACCAAAGTCTCGGGAGCGGTCGGTTGGACCAGAAGGGTATTGAGGCCATTCGGGGTTTTACGTACGTCCTCCTCACCCAAGCAGCCCCTCCAGAAATTGAAATGAAAACGCCCAAAGAGGTTCAGTTGATCATCTGGGGCCTGGTTGTCATCATAGCATCGGCGGTTTTTCCACCGACCGCCCGGGCGGACGACGGCGTTGAAGGGGTCACCGCCATAAACGCCAAGGTGAGCCCTGATTACGTCCGAAACAAGCTGCCCGACGGCTCGTTCCGGCCCGAAACGTACGCTTTTGGGGAGGGCGGCAAATGGGCCGGCGAAATCAGCGATGCTACGATCGATAAACTGCGTTTCATCGACGTCGCCCGGGTCATTGCGGAGCCGCTGGCGGAGGCGAAGTACGTTTCGGCAAGGGACGCGAACAAGACAAATCTGCTGATTATGGTCTACTGGGGCACGACAGCCGTTCCTGGCTCAACATCAAATTCGGCGATCCTAGAAAATTTCAGGCAAAAGGACCTCGCAATGAGCACTGCTAAAGCGGATGCTTCGTCGAACGGCTTCCACGGTATCAGCAGTGGTAATTCGAGAACAGGGGGCAAAAACGGAGATTTCGCTGAGTGGTCCCAGGCGATCACCATGCTCAACATGGAAAATCAATTGAACGCTGGAATCGATTTCAAGAACGCCTTGATGCTGGGGTATGATGCTCCCGGGCTGATCGGAACCGAAGAGGGACTTTACGTCAGGGGAACTGCATTCGGATTGGACCGAACCGATTTGGTGACGGAGATCGAGGAGAACCGGTATTTCGTCGTGCTGATGGCTTACGACTTCCAGCTCCTTTGGAAGGAGAAGAAACACAAGCTTCTTTGGGAAACGCGCTTCAGCATCAGCGAGCGCCGCAACGCCTTCGACAAGGCATTGCCCGTGATGGCGAAATACGCCGAAAGATATTTCGGCCAACCCAGCAATGGGCTTCTGAGAACGCGGGTCCCCGAGGGGAGAGTCGACATCGGAGAAACCCGGTCGTTGGGGGAGGTCGAGGCACCGCGAAAGTGAGGAGCCGCTTCGCCGGGAATTTCCGAGCGGCATCGGGCACCCGGGGCTAGCCGGTGATGGTTCTTGCCGGGTTCGCCGGGTCGCCCATACCCTCAACGCATATCCACCCAAACGTGAGGAATGCACGTCCCAGCGAATCGAGGATAGCGTTAATTGTGGCTTTAGGAGCGTGCATCGTCTGCAGGGCGTTCGCGGGCGACCTTTTCGCCTATCTGGATTCGCTTGGGAAAGACGATATAACGGCTGTTTCCGCGAGAAAGAGCGTGGGTTACGTTCGGGTTCAGCTGGCGGACGGTTCCTATCTGCCCGAGTCTTATGTATTCGGGCCCGGCGGGGTGTGGCGTGGAGACATGGTTGATGACACCATTGATAAACTGAAATTCTCCGACGTCGCACATATGATTGCCGGTCCGCTCGCGAGCCAGAATTACGTTCCGAGCAGGAATCCCAACACCACAAAGCTGCTGATCATGGTCTACTGGGGCACAAGCAACGGTCAGGAGCACGCGAGCGAATCAGCGGCCTACGAAAATCTGAACGTCACAGAGGCCTCGATCAGAACGGCGCAGATGTCCCTGGGGCCTCCTCCCACGAGGCGAAGCGCCACGAGCGTCGACCCCCGCACGTCGCCAAACGTGCAGTCGCTTCAAGACCAGGAAACGACCGAGATGGCAGCGGTTGCGGCGGAGAATAGGAGGCGCGATGAGGCCGATGTCCTCAATGTGAACATGCTTGGATACGAATCGTGGTGGGAGGGAACCCAGAAATATGAGGGAACCCCTATGCGGTTCCTCCGCCAGGATCTGCTCGATGAGATTGAAGAGGACCGGTATTTTGTCGTCTTGATGGCCTACGATTTTCAGCTGATGCAGAAAATGAAGAAGCACAGGCTGCTTTGGGAGACCCGATTCAGTGTCCGTGAGCGCCATCATGCCTTTAACGAGGACCTCCCATTGATGGCGAAATATGCTTCGCAATTTTTTGGCCAGGACAGCCATGGATTGGTGCACAGGGAGCTGCCCTTCGGTCGCGTCGATGTGGGTCCGGTGAAATCCCTCGGCGAGGCTGACGAGCCAAAGAATTGAAGGGGCGGTCCAGGCCGGGGGATAGCCCACCCTGGAAATCCCTAACCAGCTAAGAGAAATAATCTTAGGATCTTAGTCGATCGTCGGCAATTGGGGGGCCATGGTGAATCAGGATGCCGCCCGGTGGTCTCAAACCACGAATTGCGTGAAAAGGGAGAAGCATTTTTTGCTTCAACACGTCTTGCTTTGATGGGCGTGAATTTGGTGGGAACCGCCGCAACTCCGCGGAAGGATACCGCTATATTCAACGGCCACATAATCAATGATTGCCTCATTTTGCTCCAGGTTTTGCCTATGCCTGCTAGGGTCGACCAGCGTTGGGGCTGCTCTCCTTTCGACAGCCCAAGCAGAGGAGATCGAAGCCGTTTCATCCAGGGTGAGCGCGGACTATGTCCGCGCGAAGCTCCCCGATGGCTCCTTCCAACCGGAGACCTATGCTTTCGCTAAGGGCGGGTACCGCAGCAGTGGCACGCAGGACTACTCGATCGACAAGATCCAGTTCCTCGACGTGGCCCGGACGATCGCAGGGCCCCTTGCAACGCAGCGCTATATTCCCACCAAGGATCCTAAGACAACGCGGCTATTGGTCATGGTCTACTGGGGGGCCACCGCCTCGCTCACCCATTCATCCGATTCGGCAGGGTACCAGAACCTCCAGCTGGCCCAGGGGGCCCTTTCGTCGGCGCAGATGGACAGTCACGGAATGCCCGCGGGCGGGGGGATTGCCGCCGATCAGAACGAGCTGGATGCGTCCCTGGCGTTGGTAAACCTGGAGAACCACATCAGAGACAGGGCCGACGCGGAGAATGCCGCGCTCCTTGGCTATGATTCATGGTGGGACAAATATTCCGGGCACGCCGTGTTCGGCACGGCGCTTGCCGAGCACAAACAGGAGATGATCGATGAGCTGGAGGAGGGTCGCTATTTCGTCGTGCTGATGGCCTATGATTTCCAGCTCCTTCTTAACGGGAAGAAGCACAAGCTGCTTTGGGAGACCCGATTCAGCGTACGTCAGCGCGGAAACGAATTCGACAAGCAGCTGGAGAAGATGGCGCAATATGCGTCGACCTACTTTGGCCAGGACAGCCATGGCCTCACTCACAAGCCGTTACCCGAGGGTCAGGTCGAAATCGGCGACCTCAAGAATCTTGGGGTCGTCCCCGAGAAATGAGGCGACCGCATAGGCGGTTCGCGGGAGCATTGGGCGCGAGCGGGCTATACAGCCCTGAAGGCGGGATGCCTAGCGCTCCAGCTTCCTGCGACGCCAATGGCTGGGAGCCATGCCGAATTCGGCCTTGAAGGCCGAAGAAAGGTGATAGGCCGAGCTGAAGCCCAGCCTGTCGGCGATCTGCTTCAGGGACTCGTCGCTCGCGCCGAGAAGGCGCTGGGCGCGCTGCATGCGGATTCGCAGGAGGTATTGGCGCGGGGAAATGCCGGTGCGGACGCGGAACTCCCTGCGGAAATGCGAGTAGGCTACCCCCAGCGATTGGGCGAGCTTCGGCATGGAGACAGGCGAATTGCCGGCCTCCTCCATGGCGCGCTTGGCCTGCGCGACGGCCGACACCACCGTGCGCGGCGGGCCAACGCCGTGGCGCGAGGCGTGCAGAAGCGCCAAAAGGCCCAGGGCGTGGGCGGCGAGCTCCGGGGCGTCTCCGGCCGAATGGGTTGTGATCAGTCCGTGGATCGACCCGATTCGCGCCTCGAGATCAAGCCGGCGGGAAACCGAAATCACGGGTTCATCTTGGCTGAACGTTCGGCGCCGGAGCATGCCGTCCAGCAGGGGGCCGCCTATCTCAACCCACTCCTCAACCCAACCGGTGTCCGCGAAGGGGCGGTAGCGGTGCCAGGTGCCGGGAAAGAGCAGCATTGCCGAGCCTGCCTCGACATCCACGCAGCCCGTGGCCCGGCTTTCAAACTCCCCGCGTCCCTCGGCTAGGTAGACCACCTGGAAGGCCCCCAGCACACGGCCGCTCTCCCAAGTGAAATTGTGGTCAAGCGGATGGCCTGTCGGCGGATACGCCTTGCGGGGCAGGGCCGTGAACCGGCCGCCCCCGGTGACGACGGCTCCCCATCCGTCCGATTCTGGCGTCGCAGCAACGTAGCGGAAGAAGTCGTCGGGCGGACGCATGAAGGAGGAGGCTCAAAACATGTATGCTATTGGTCAGATTGTCGATTCCCAAGCCTTGGGTCCATGCGCTAGGCTTCCGCGAGCTCAGGAGAATCAATATTTGTATTTCCGGGCAACCCCTACTCCTTTTTCCCCATGCCTTCCTACCGACATGTCAACTGCCTCTGGGACGATGCCAAGGCCGCCGCGCTCGATCCCGTCGGCCAGCTGGTCTACCGATCCAATCTCCTTGGAAGCGACCAGCGCATCACCAACACCGGGGGTGGCAACACCTCCTCCAAGATCACACAGAAGGATCCTCTGACCGGCCAACCGACGGAGGTTTTATGGGTTAAGGGGTCGGGCGGAGACCTTCGGACGAGCACCCGCGAAAATTTCTCGTCGCTCTACCAGTCAAAGCTCCTCGGGTTGCAGCAGGTGTATGCCAATCGCGCAGACAAAGGGCTGAAGTCGCGCGCCGAGGACGACATGGTTGGCATGCTTCCCCACACCACTTTCAACCTGAATCCCCGCGCTGCGTCGATCGACACGCCTCTGCATTCATTCCTGCCCGGTCGGCATGTCGACCACATGCACCCCAATGCGGTCATTGCCATCGCTGCGACGGCAAACTGTGAGGCATTGACGCAGACGATATTCGGCGGACGGATGGCCTACGTGCCGTGGATGCGCCCGGGATTCGAGCTCGGCCTCGCGATGCAGGAGATCGCCGGGAGGCGCCCGGAGATCCGTGCGATCATGATGGGCCAGCACGGCTTCATTTCATGGGCTGACGACCCAAAGCATTGCTACACGGAGACGCTCAACTTCATCGAATGCGCCGCCGCATTCATCGAGGCGAAGTATGAGGCGCGGGGGGGCGATGGCGCCGCCTTTGGCGGAGCTCGATTCAAGACCCTGGAATCGGCCAGGCGCCGCGAGGTTCTCGCGGGAATCCTTCCCTGGCTGCGTGGCCAGGTATCGCGCGAGAGGAGGCTCATCGGCACGGTGCAGGACGACGACCGAATCCTGCGTTTCGTGAATTCGAGGGACGCGGCGCGACTTGCCGAGCTCGGTACGAGCTGCCCCGACCATTTCCTGAGGACCAAGATCAAGCCCCTCTTTGTCGAATGGAATCCCCAGACCGAGGACGCGGCCGCGCTGAAGGCCAGGCTCGCGGACGGCCTCGAAGCCTACCGGAAGGACTACGCGGCCTACTATGAGAAATGCAGACGGGCGGATTCGCCGGCCATGCGCGACCCCAATCCCACCGTGGTCCTGATTCCCGGCGTCGGAATGGTCGCCTGGGGCAAGGACAAGTCCGAAAGCCGCGTGACCGCCGAATTCTACAACTGCGCCGTTGAGGTCATGCGAGGAGCCGAGGCGATCGACCGTTATATCGCCCTCCCGCAGCAGGAGGCGTTTGACATCGAGTATTGGCTGCTTGAGGAAGCCAAGCTGAAGCGGATGCCCGCCGAGAAGGAGCTCGCCCGCCAGGTCGTGGTCGTCATCGGCGCCGGCTCCGGGATTGGCAGGGAAACCGCGCACCGCCTTGTGCGCGAAGGAGCGCACATCGCCTGTGTCGACTTGAACGAGGCGTCGGCCCAGGCCACCGCCAAGAGCATCACCGACAAGCATGGCCTGGGAATCGGCGTTGCAGGTTCAGGCCTCTCGAGCTGCGGCCCCGCCATCGGCCTCGCGGCCGATGTCAAAGACAGGGCGAGCATCCGCAGGATGTTGGATGACGTCGCGGTCGCCTATGGCGGCTTTGACCATATCTGCGTCACGGCGGGAATCTTCGTCCCAAGCGATACCACCGGACATATTCCGGATGCAAAGTGGGCCGATACGTTCGCGATCAACGTGACGGGCAGCTACCTTGTCGGCGACGAGGCCTCCAGGACGTGGAGGGAGCAGGGCCTCAAGGGGAGCCTCGTGCTCACGACCTCGGCCAATGCCGCCGTCGCGAAAAAAGGTTCCCTCGCCTACGACACCTCTAAGGCGGCCGCAAACCACCTCGTGCGCGAGCTGGCGATCGAGCTTTCGCCGCTCGTGCGCGTCAACGGGGTCGCCCCGGCCACGGTCGTGCAGGGTTCCTCGATGTTCCCCCGCGAGCGGGTCATCGGCTCGCTCGCCAAATACGCAATCCCGTACGCCGAGGACGAGCCCACGGAATCCCTCGTCGGAAAGCTCGCGCGGTTTTATGCGGAGCGCACGCTGACCAAGGCTCCGATAACCCCCGCCGACCAGGCCGAGGCCTATTTCCTGCTCGTCTCCGGCAGGCTGTCGAAGACAACCGGGCAGATTGTCGCCGTCGACGGCGGCCTCACGGAGGCCTTCCTGCGATGACTGCGAAGCCGGTGCACTGCGCTGCCGTTGACCTGGGGGCCACAAGCGGCCGTGTCATTGTCGGCTCGTGGCACAGGGGCCGGCTTGGGTTGGTTGAAGTGCACCGTTTCTCCAACCAGTTCAGGCCCCTCGGCGGCCACGAATACTGGGATCTGCCTTACCTGTGGGCCGAGGTGCAAAAGGGCCTTTTGGAGGCCCGAATGCGCTATCCGAGGCTGGCCTCCGTCGGAGTCGACACCTGGGCCGTTGACCATGCCCTCGTCGATGCACGCGGCCGTCTTGTCCATCCCGTCTACGCCTACCGTGACGCCCGGACCCAGGCCCTCTCCTCGAGGCTTGAGCGCCGAGGGATAGGCCGCGTTTACGCGCTCACGGGGATTCCGAACTATCCCTACAACACAAGCCTTCAGCTGCAGGAGACGCTGGAGGCCTGCCCGGAAATCGCCGAGATGGCCTCCCGCTGCCTCTTCCTTCCCGACTATTTCAATTTTCTCCTATCCGGCCGAATGGAGAACGAGATATCGGTGAGCAGCCACTCTCAGCTTCTCGACCTGCATGGATTGGATTGGTCAGCCGGGGCTCTGGCTTACTTTGGCGTCCCGCGCCGATGGTTTACGAGCCCGGCCCGTTCGCCGAGGAGGCTGGGCAAGGTTACTGGAATTCCCGGGTTGAGCGGGATCCTGTCCATCCTTGTCCCGGGGCACGACACCGCGTGCGCCTTCACAGCGATGCCTGCCGCCGCGGATGGATCGGACCTTTATCTGAGTTCCGGCACGTGGTCGCTCCTCGGATTCGAGAGCAACCTGCCGGTGTCGGGTCCCGAAGCCCTGACCTCCCGCATTTCTAACGAACGCATGGGCGACGGCCGATACCGCCCCCTTAGAAGCTGCCTCGGACTCTGGCTCCTGGAGCAGACGCTCCCATCGTTCGCCTCGAGGCCGAAGACGCCTGCGGCATGGGAAAGGCTCATCGCGCAAGCCATCGGCGCACCAAAGCCGCACGTGCTCATCGATGTGACGGACGCGTCGCTCTTCAAGCCCGCGGATATGCGCGCCGCGATCGACCTGCAGCTGAAGGTGAACGGCAGCCGGCCTCCAAGGGACCTCGCGGGTTACGTGCGCCTGATCTGCGACTCGCTCGGTCGCGGGCATGCCGAGGCCGCCCGCACGTTCGAGAGGCTGGCGGGGCGCAGGTTCGGGCGCATCCTGATCGTTGGTGGCGGCTCAAGGAACAAGCTCCTCTGCCAGGCGACCGCCGATGCCGCATGCCTTCCGGTTGCCTCCCTCTCCCTTGAAGGCGCCGCGGTCGGCAACATCGCGTGCCAGCTGGTCGCCCTGGGCGCCGTCAAGGACGTTGCCAGTTTCCGGCGGCACCTTTCCACCGGACTTTCCCAGAAGATCTTTAAACCCCAATCCTGACATGCCCACTCCGAGACAGATTTCCACGGCATACCGTCACGCGCGCCAGGCGTACCAGGCATACGGCGTCGACACCGAGGCCGCACTCAAGCGGACCCGCTCCATCCCAATATCGATCCATTGCTGGCAGGCCGACGACGTCCGCGGGCTTGAGACACCCATGGAGGGCCTGGACTCGGGCGGCATTATGGCGACCGGGGGCTATCCCGGCCGGGCGCGCAATGGCGACGAGATGCGCGCCGACCTCGATTTCGTCCTCGGACTCCTGCCGGGACGGCAGCGGCTCAACCTCCACGCATTTTACGCCGAAACCGGCGGAAGAAAAGTGGACCGGGACCGGATCAGCCCCGAACACTTTGGGCGTTGGCTCGGCTGGGCAAGGTCCCGGCGGATCGGCCTCGATTTCAATCCGACCTACTTTGCCCACCCGAATTCCTCCTCCGGAAACACGCTCTCCCACGAGGACAAGTCCATCCGCAAGTTCTGGATCGCCCACGCCAAGGCCTCCCGCCGGATCGCGCAGCATTTCGCGAAGGAGCTTGGCAAGGCTTCGGTCGTCAACCACTGGGTTCCCGACGGAGCCAAGGATTCGCCCGCCGATCGCTGGGGTCCTAGGGCGAGGTTAAAGGAGTCCCTGGATTCCATTTTTGCCGACAGGTCGGTGGACTCGCGGCTCTGCGTTGACGCCGTTGAGGGGAAGCTTTTTGGCCTCGGCAGCGAGGATTACGTCGTGGGGTCGCAGGAATTCTACACGTCCTACGCGCAGAGCCGGGGCCTCGTTCCGTGCCTCGATCTGGGCCATTACCATCCGACCGAGTCGGTGGCGGACAAGATCTCGGCGCTCATGCAGTTTCACCCCCGGATCCTTCTTCACACAAGCAGGCCCGTGCGATGGGACAGCGACCATGTGGTCATCCTCGACGACGCCGTACGCTCGCTGTTTATCGAGATCGCCCGCGGCGACGCGTGGGACCGGGTGTTCGTCGCCCTCGACTTTTTCGATGCCTCCATAAACCGGGTGGCCGCCTACGTGATAGGCGCCCGCGCCACCCGCCAGGCGATCCTCCTCGGGATGCTTGATCCCTCGGTTCGCCTCCGTGCGGCTGAAAATGCGGGAAGAGGGCATGAGCGTCTCGCTCTGATGGAACAGGCGAAGGCGCTTCCATGGGGGGCCGTCTGGGATGAGCTCTGCGAACGCGAAGGCGTGCCCGCCGGTGCGGAATGGCTCAGGGAGGTGGCGGGATACGAGAAGAGGGTCCTGTCCAAGCGTGGCTAACCTCTCGCCACCCCCAAAGGCCATGCCCCAGCTTCAGCCGTCCGCAGCTTTCATCGGATAGGAAAGGAAAGAAACCCCTTACCCCAAAGACCCTAGACCATGAACCCCAACCCCTTCCTCGGAGTATTCTTCCATTGGCTTGGCGGCCTAGCATCCGGCTCATTTTACGTGCCGTACAAGGGCGTGCGAAAATGGTCCTGGGAGACCTATTGGCTCGTCGGGGGCTTTTTCTCCTGGGTCATATGCCCGTGGACGATGGCCACCCTGCTCACGAAGGACCTCTTTGGTGTGCTGGGCCAGCAGTCGGCGAGCACCCTTTGGTGGACCTACTTCTTCGGCGTGCTATGGGGTTTCGGCGGCCTCACCTTCGGGCTGACCATGCGCTACCTGGGCATGTCGCTCGGCATGGGAGTGGCCCTCGGGTACTGCGCTGCGTTTGGCACGCTTCTGCCCCCCATCTTCAAGTCGGCGATCTCGTCCATTCCGGTCCCGGAAACCCTCAGTCAGATCGCCTCCACGTTTCCCGGCCAGATGACGCTGGCCGGTGTCGGTGTCTGTCTTTTCGGCATCGGCATTGCGGCCTATGCCGGCCTAACCAAGGAGCGCGAAATGCCGGCCGAGGAGAAGAGGAAGGCCGTGGCGGAATTCAATTTCTCAAAAGGCGTCATGGTGGCCACCTTTTCGGGGATCATGAGCGCATGCTTTGCTTTTGCCCTGACCGCCGGCAACCCGATCGGGGTCGCCTCACTCGCGGCAGGGACAAGAACGCTCTGGACGGGGCTGCCGAAGCTCGTGGTCGTCCTGCTCGGGGGTTTCACCACCAACTTCATCTGGTGCGCGATCCTCAACATCCGGAACCGCTCCGGATACCAATACCTGGCGTCCCATGTTCGGCCCGAACATGCGAGCCTCGTGACCGACGGCGAAAACGCGGTCGCGGGTGCGCAGCCGGCCGAATCGGACCTTAAGGTCCCGTTCCTGAGCAATTACCTCTTCTCGGCGCTGGCCGGCACGACATGGTACTTCCAGTTCTTCTTCTATACCATGGGAGAGACGCAGATGGGCAAGTTTGCATTCGCCTCCTGGACGCTCCACATGGCGAGCATCATCATCTTTTCCACGATGTGGGGTTGGATCTTTCACGAGTGGAAGGGCTCAAGCAGAAAGGCCCACCTCCTTATCACCGGAGGCATCGCAACACTCATTCTCTCCACGATCGTCATCGGCTTCGGGACCTATCTCAAGACGGGCGCTCTCGGGCATTAATGCCCGCGGAATAGACGCCGTGCTCCAATATGGGTGACGTTCACCCTTGCGTTCGCCATGGCTATGAGTGCGCCACTTTGGCTGATCCCTGCTCGTTGGTTCCCGCCCCCGTCGAGTTTCTTGCGGAGCAAGACCCGCTCTCGACCGAGCCAAATATAAGCGTATGATTTCGGGAAATTACTAAGGGAGCCGCGATGAACCTCGAACTCATTTTCCGGACCGCCTTCTGGGGGGAAATTGGGTTCGTGGTACTGATGCGCGCATGGTTCGCTAATCGCGTGCGCCGGGCCGGCGAGCGCCTTGCGCCTGACCGGGCCTCAATCGGCCGTGAAGGGGGGTTGGTGTTCGCCGTCAGATGCTCGGGGTTACTTCTCCTTTTGGTTCTGATCGTACTGGCCCTTAGCCACAAACTGAGCGGAGCCGAGATCCCCATGCCGATATGGCTGCGTTGGTCTGGCCTAGCGTTGGGATTTGCCGGCGCAGGCCTTTGGACCTGGACGCATGTGGCGCTGGGGCGTTTCTGGTCGCCCCAATTGCAGCTTCGGACGGGCCACGAGTTGATTATGAACGGCCCCTACTCGCATGTGCGCCATCCCATGTACACGGCCATCGTGATGTGGTTGACGGGCCTGGGCCTGGTCATTGCGAATTGGGTTCCGCTGATCTTTGCCTTCTGGATGGCGGCATTCGTGTACCTGCGCGCCTCAAGGGAGGAAAAAATGATGCTGGAACACTTTGGTGACGGATACAGAGAATATATGAGCCATACGGGTAGGTTTTTGCCCTTGTAACGGCGAACGTTATTGCGGCCAAATTGGCGTTTCGGGTAGCTACTCCTTAACACCACCAAAGATGACCATCCGATTCCGGATGCCGGAAACCGGCGCCTGCCTGGACTTGGGAGAAATTGCTTGCCCGCCGCCGCGTTCAGTCCCGCGGATCCGCGCAGGAGGGTCGCCGTGGCCCAAATAATCATTTATTCGCATCGCCGGAATCTCGCCGGACGAAAGAAGGCGATATCCGATTCGCTCCACGCCTGCGTCACCGCCGCACTGGGATTGCCCCAGGACAAGCGTTTCCATCGGTTCATCGCCCTGGATGAAGAGGACTTTGTGCATCCAGGTGACCGAAGCATTCAATATACGATCATTGAGATCAGCATGTTCGAGGGCCGCACCGTGGAGACGAAGAAGGAGCTCATCCGGCTCATCTTCCAGAAGTTCGAGTCGGAGCTTGGCATTGCGCCGCAGGATGTGGAGATAACCATTCATGAGACTCCGAAGGGAAATTGGGGCATCCGGGGAAGGACTGGGGATGAGCTTTCGCTTCCTTACAAGGTCGAGAAGTGAAAGGGTGCGGCCGGCGCCGAATGATGACGCCAGATGCCCCCGCGAGGGGCGGGGGATGCCTCTGCGGCCGGGAAAACGCTGGGCCCGGGCGTTCGCGCTGGTCCAACGAAAGCCATGATCAAAGTCACCGACCTCCCATTCAACAGACTGATAGGCCTTGTTCCATCGACGAGGGAGGGCTGCGTGCTTTCACTGCCCGACGACATCCGCTACACGAACCATCTAGGAACCGTTCATGCCAGCGCACTCATGGCCCTCGCCGAGGCGACGAGCGGCGCCTATCTCATAAGTGCGCTCAACGGCGTCGAGTTTAAGGTGCTCCCCGTTGTTCGCCGCGTGGAAGCAAGGTTCCGCAAGCCCGCCTTTGGCGAAGTCCATTCGAAGATACGTGTCGAGGAAGGCGTAAGAGAGCGTTTCATGGATGAATTGTTGAAGAAGGGCCGCGCGTTGCTGGATGTCCAGGTCGACGTCCACGACCTTAAAGAGGCGCACGCGTTGTGCGCCCATTTCGAATGGTTTGTTTCCCGAAGCGAATGAACGGGTCTCGTCAGCCGAGGGAGGCGGCGCCTGGTTTGGCGACGATTCGCGAGCGTGTTCTGCGCACCACGCCGTCTTGCAGGCGTCCATGCCTCTGATGCCTCGATTTGGATCCAGAATGGACGCCGGCTCGGAAGCTAGGCCGCTGCCCTTTTTCTTCCTGGCGCTCTTTCTCCTGGGAGTGATCGTGATGCTCTCGGGATGGAGGGAGAGGGCCACCGGCTATGACTTCAGTCGTCCGAGGCATGCCCCGGTGTCCTGGGGCCCTAGACGCATTTCGGGGCATGAGGCCGTTCGGGATATGATCTGCGGCGCGATTCTTGCGTCCGCGGGGCTGGCCGGATCCATCGCCCTAAGAAGCGGGAAGGGAAAATCGCCCCATTTGAGGTGATTCCCAGCGAGAGGAACCCTGTGTGCTGGACGACGATTCCCCGGGCAGGCACATTGAGGAGCTGCGACCCCAATGCCGACAAACCCTACACACGGAGATTTCGACGACATGGTGTCCGGAGCTGCCGCCGATCTTCGGCCGATCTGCAGAGCGCTTCGCAACCTGATCACTTCCAGGCATACAGGTTTCGTTGAAGTCGTCTGGCTGGCCCAGCACATCGCCAGTTACGGTGTCGGTCCAAGGAAAATGTCCGAGCACTACGCCTACATTGGCGTCCAGGGATCCCATGTGAACCTTGGTTTTTATCACGGAGCGTCGCTGTCGGATCCCGATGGCTTGCTCGAGGGAACCGGCAAGGAACTGAGGCATATTAAGATTCGCAGTGTTGCTGACGCGGGCCGGGCGGGCGTGACAGAATTGCTCAACCAGGCTATCGCTGATCGCGCCCGTTGGGCAAATGAAGCCTAGCGAACCGCGGCGGAAGATGCTTCCATAGGGCAGGATTCGAACCCGTCCCGGGCGTCGATAATCTGCAAATCGGGCCGATACCCCTCCAAAAATGACCGTCCCAAAGCTTCTCATACTCGCATCGCTCTCCCTTGCAGTCAGACTGCCTGCCGAGAACATTGTGGTCTTCGCCAAGGGCGAATCTCGGATTCTGGATTCCGCCTCCATTCAAAAGCCCAATGAACCCGCGAAGGCATCATTCCTCGACGCCGCCAAGCGCGACTTCGAGCGAGGGGCGCCCTACGACGCGGCCTTTCCTTTGATCAATCCGCCCGCATGGGGCCGCGTCGTCAGCGGGGACACGACCGGAAAGCTCCAGATTCGCCGGTCATTTGGGGGAGGCTTCGCATTCCACCTGGATCTGGAGCACCTGCTTCCGAAGCATACATATGTGCTATGCATCAATGGACGCCCGGACCATCCCGGTAACGAGCTCCTTCCCGAATCAGTGCCCGGACATGATGCCGAGAAGTATTACGATTTTTGCACGGTGACAACCGACCCCCAAGGGGCCTACCACGCCGGATTCGCGCTCCTGCTCCATCCCGGGCCCTACAATGTCCATTTTTACGTGAAGGACACCACGGACTTCAAAATTGTCCTGTACGGACTGGAGTATTTTGATTTTACGGTGAATTGAGGCTCACCCTGTCCGTCTGGGGTCCCTCATTGTGCAAGGTGAAAGGATCCCACTTTCGGGGTGAGTGCCGGCAAACGAGCCCGGCTAGATGAATCCTCTCTCCCTTGCATGCCGAATCAGCTCCGTTCGACTGTGAACCCCAAGTTTGCGCATGATGCTCGTCCTGTGGGCCTCAACGGTGCGTTTTGAGACCTGAAGCTTTTCGCTGATCGATTCATCGCTGTACAACCTGGCGACCATCGACAGCACCAACATCTGCTGATGGGTTAACAGCTTATCGATGGAAAACTGGTCTCGACGAATGTTCGCACGCTGTTCGACGTACGAATCGGAAAAGAAACGGCGATTATTCCTTATCGCGGTCAACGCGTCATTGAGGGCATCCTCAGTCTGGCTCCCTTTGTCTATGAATCCATGGACACCCGCGTGCTCAATTCGACTGATTATGTAGGGGCTTCCGGAGGATATCACCAAGATTTTCGGCTCCAAACGCATCTGCCGCACACGGTCCAACACCTCGAATCCGTCGATATCCGGCAGTCCAATGTCCAAAAGGACCACGTCCGGCTTTGTGCGCGCTATCTTTTCCACGGCCTCACAGCCTGTTCCCGCCTCGGCAACGACCTCGATGTCCGCATGCCGGATGCACGCTTTCTTCACGAAATCACGTGTCAGGCTATGGTCCTCAACGATCGCAATCTTCATCGGTGCAGGCCGCGAGATAGAATGGCGCTCTGTTCCGGCGTAGGCTCTAGGGGATAGACTCGCGGAACCCGAAAAGGTATCGCGCTAAGAAAGGAGGATCATTTCACTCGGAAACTCGAAAGCCCCCGGGGGAATTCCCGTTGAACCTATGGCCGACGCCCGTGCGCTGAAAGCGTAGTCTCTTCATGCAAATTAGGTAGGTACCCGGAATCCCGGACATCGACAATCGATAGAATAAATAAATGGCTATTTTTTCCTAATATTTACTTTTCCGGCCGGTGGTTGGTAAATATACTCCGAAATATCCCGGCGATTTTTCCGAGATGTAACTTATCGATGGGAGCGAAGGCGAATCTCGCGGCGTCCCAAGGAAGCATGGCGTCGGAAAACATAGGTGATCAGGGTTTTAGGGAAATAGCGGGCGCCGTCGATGCTGCCGAGCGCGATATCCTTTGGCCCCAGTTTGGCAACGCCGAGTTCGGAGTGCCACCATCCTACCTAGCCAAGACCAAAATATATGGGGGCCTTCTTCGCGAGGCAGCTGGTCCATTTGTATATTGGGCGGAAACCCGGCTCCGGTTAGGGGATTTCCCTTAATCGCGGCTGTTGCCCGATCTATTGCTGGAATCATCTAAACGGTGCGTGGAGGCAACCGGACGAGATTATTGAAAACGGTAATCGGCGGCGGTCGCCTTCACACAAACGCGGGCCTTCCGATCAGTGGAAGCCGAGGGCTCGCATAACGTAAACGATCAATAGAACAAGGGTACAAAGATGAAAAAACTCCTAGGTCTTGTTTGTCTCGGCAGCGTCCTCCTTGGGGCGCTCTATTCACCCGCGGCGCTGGCGGGCGGCCAAACCTACACGCTGTCCGGTACCACGAGCGCACCGTCATATTACCTGAGTCAAAACACCGTGATAACCGCCCCGTCTGCTGCCACCGTGAGTGGAAGCCTGTACCTGGTGGGATCGACAGGAAGTGGAACCCTCAGTGTAATGGTGAACAACTCGTATCCGGGCATATTTGTGCTCAACCTCGCCTCGTACCTGCCCGGCTCGAGCGGGCAGCTAATCAGCGGTTCGGCAAATGTGGCGGCCAACGCGTACTATGTCACCGAATGCATCGGGGGATACGATGTATCGGGGACCGTGACCACGACGTTCAGTTGGTGATCAGGTGAGTCTATCGATGCGGCTGGAGGTGGCGAGAAGCCATCGCCAGCCGCATTTTATTCCTTGATCGTCATGGTGGGGCCACGAACCGCGTCGGAGGATGGCGGAAGAACGATGCGAACGCGCGGCGACTTAGCCATAGTGTCGCCGTTGGCTTTCGCAGCGCTCTTTTTTTTCGCCTTTTCTTGTGCCCAATGCGCGGCCGGCGCAATTGGTTCGGCGGCGCCAGTGGACCGAACGGTGGTGCTGAGTGTCGGGCCCGTTCAGGTTTCGCAATACGCTCTCGATAAGAATTACAAACGCTTCTTCGATGATCCCAAGAACGGACGCGGAGGATTTCCTTCCCAGACGAGGGTCAGAGATTGGTTTGGGTTGTTTATCGCGAGGCAGGTGTTGACGGCGGAGGCAATAGGCCGGGGCATCGGCCAAGAGCCCGGTGTCCTGAGGATCGTCAACACGATGGAGCGGTACATGCTCTCCGAGTTCGACGGCCCATTTTACGAGGGCCTGTATCCCAAATGGGACTATTCCCAAAAGGATCTTGAGGCGCTCTACATGGAAACATCGAAAGTCATCGAAGTCACCGTGGTAAAATATCCTGCGGGCCGCCGGAGGGAGCTTCTGGGTGACGATTGGGCACAAGCCTCTGAGGAGGGCCGTTTGCTCCGGCTGTCCGTAAAGGCCGGCCTGATGGGAGCGGCGTTTTATGAGGGAAATTTGCGTTGGCCTTACAACTTCCTCGACGAATACGGAGCCCGCGATGCGATTGCCCGTGCAGAAGTGGGGGCATGGATCGAGGGGGACAGCATGGACGTGGCCAGCGGTGAAAAATGGATCGTGTTTATTCGATCCATTAGGCGACAATCTGTGCCCGCATTTGCATCGGCGCAGGATAACTTCCGGCAGGCGGTGCATTTCATCAATAGGGTGACGTTTGCGCGCCAACGGCGGGCCGGCCTCTTGCGGGAGAGCCGATTTTCATTCGATGAAAGAGTGGCCTCCGATCTGGCGTCGAGAATTGGGAAGCTGGACCCGAGAACGATAGACCTGCCGCGCGGCTTGACGGCCGGTATCGGCGGATCGGAACTGGCGGGCTATGGCCTTCACAAGGAACGGATTAGAATCACGGCCGACGATTGGCTAGAATACTACAACGGCCTTTTCATGCGGCGGCTTCCTACGAGCCCCGCGCTGCTTCGCCTGAGCGCCGAGGATATGGCCGTGGAGGGCATGGACTGCGCAGAAGCCCATGACCGAGGAATAGATCTGACGCCGCAGTTCTCGGAAGACCGGCGCAATTTCTGGTATGCCTCAACCCTCGACGCCTTTGAAAAAACGCAGATCAGGCCCTTTGAACGGACTCCAACCGAGAACCTTGAACGAGAGGAGATGGAGATAGCCTCTAGGCTTCGGGGTAAATTCCGGATTGTTGATCGGATACCCTATGGCAAATATGGGCTTTCCAAGGATGCCGATCAGGGGACACATGAGCCGATGGCGCAGTGAACGGCTCCTAGGCGGCCGTCGCAGTCGCTGCTCGTCTGGCGGACACCCAGGAGAGGGACACCCCTAGAGCTTTTCGGAGCCGTTGGCGGGAATCTTCGCCTTTTCCGAGGTGGCTTCGTCCGCCCCCAATTCCGGAGGGGGTCCGTCGAGCGCCTGCGCGAGGTCGGCCTCGGAGAGGCGGTAGACCAGCACCGAGTAATTGATTTCGTCGTCGGGCCCGCGGCGACGCAGATAGGCCGTCAGGCGGCCAAAACGAAACTCCTCGAAACGGGATAGGATCCCCGGCCATTCCCCGAGGCGGTGCCGCATGAGCGCTGCGACTCGCGAGGCCCGGTCGCCACCCATCAGCGGTTTCACGGCGGCGTACAGCTCCTGATAGATTCCCTCGTAACGATTGTTCCACGGCCCCCAAGGGCCCTGCAGGTTGAAATTGACCGGTTGGAGCATCGATGCACTCACGAGATAGGTGCCCGCATGGAGGGCCAGGTGGTCGGGTTTTTTCAGAAAGGTCACGGCGACCAAATCACCGAGCCTCTGCATTCCGAGCAGGTCGTAGTCTTCCCATTGGCGCTGGAGCTCCGCAACACTTGCCGTAGCATCATCGGGCGCCAGGAAGAAATTTTTCCAGTCGGGCTTGTCCATTTCGTCTTGTCCTGGAACCGAGAAAAGTGGCTGGGCCTTGATCCCGTAGTAGGCCGGGCTTGAGGTGCCAAAATAGGAGAGGTACCAGGGGCGGCTCGACTCCTTGTGGCGGTCCATATAGGCGCGCACGGCCGGAAGGTCCTGCCCCCAATCGAGAGAACTGTCGACCAGGTGGTTGTATGCCTCCCGGGGTCCAACAAGGCCGTTGAAATAGGCAAGATAGTTTGGGAAGAAGCCAAAGGCCTCGAGCGCGAGCCAGACCATCAGGAAGGCAAGGGTGACTGTCCCGGCAATCTTCCGTTTAAAGGCTGAACCCTGTCTGGAATCCGTGGGCCTTGATTCGATCCAGGAGCCGGCCGCGCCGCACAGGACAAAAAGCGGTGCATAAACCGGCAGGAGATGTCGGTGCCCGATGTTGAGGTGGCTCATGACCGCAGCAACCCAATAGACCGCCATGAATGCCCAAAGCGGAAGCGTAGGATAAAACCGCGCCCAATTGGTCCGCCGGGACTGCGGAGCCGACTTCGGGGCCTTCCGGCCGATGGCGAGCAGTGCGAGCGCCATCGCGCCAAAGAACGGCAAAGGGGTTTTGACCAAGAAAGTGTAGGGAAAGAACCACGGCCAGCCGCGCAGCCGGAAATCCCCGTTGAGGAAGGCGGGGCGGACCTGCGAGCGGCGGTAAACGTCCGTGAACCCATAAAGCCAGGCTTCGGGAAGGAGACGGTGGCGCCGTGCAAACTCTATCGCCCGTGCCCAAATCTCCGGGGAGGGCCGGTCGAGGAGCACATCGAGCTCGTGCGCCTGCGCCGACGTCAGGACATCTTGCCGGATCGCCGCCAATGCGTCCAGCGAGCGGTTTGTCCAAACGGGCGCCATCGCACCATGCGCCACCATGATCGCCTCAGTGCTCCGTTTTTGCCCCTCGCCCATATTGAGGGAACCCAGCACCTGTATCGGGCCAGGTTTGGCGAGGAGGTATTCCCAGGGTTCTCGGAAAGAGCCGCCGGATTCGGAAAACGCACTGTATCGAAAGCCGTAGCCCGCCCAGATCACCGCAACCACGACCACGGCGTGCACAAGCACGGATGCGGCGATCAAGAGCGCCTGGCGAGAGCGTGGGGCGATCTCACAACTGAAGGAGCCGAGCAATACCGACATAGGCCGACCGTCCGCCAGCCGCGCGACTGCGATCAAAAATGCCGCCGGCAATATGAGGAGCGCCGAAATTTTTGTCAGGAAAAACCCGGCCACGACAAACGAGCTCAGAAGCAATCGGCCCAAGGTGAAGCGCTGAAGGAGCGCCCAAATCGCCCAACTGCTGGCCGTAAAGAACAGGGCGGCGGCCATATCGGAGGTCATCAGCGCGCCGTTCGCCAGGATGGTCGGATTCATCACGTATAGGAGCAGTGAAACCATGCCTCCCGCCGGTCCGAACAGCCTTCGCGACCACACCCATACGAGCGCCCCGAGCGCCACCGCAAAAAGGCCGCACAAGGCCCGGCCCCACATGGTCAGGCCGTCCGTGTTCCTGCCCGACTTGAAGAGCCATTGATAGCCGAGGCGCCAAACCTCCGAATCCGCCCACGCCGCCTTTTCGGGGGCGGGGAACGGCGCGATGCTAAGCGCCATCGGCAGGCCGGCGACGCGCTGAGGCAACTGGCCGTTCTCGGGTTGCAGGCGATAGTCGCCGAAATGCCAGTAGGAGTAACCACCCGCCGCGTGTGCGACCTCATCAAAGGTGAGGCTCTTTTCGCGCAAACTGGCAAGCATGACGGCCCAAAACAGAGCGAGCACGACAAATGCCGCGATCGGGCCCGTGAATAGGTCCCGAATGCGCTGCGCACGCGGTGCGCAGGCCGCGGTCCGGTGGGCGGGGGCGTCGTTGTTTGTCATGCGCCTACGTTTGCGGCAGAGGTTTCCGGGGTGCTGCCCGCCCCGATGGTTCCGTCGAATTAAATACCGGGTGAATGGTCGGGCAAGCACCGTGTCCGGCTGCGAACTCGAGCACCCGATGCCCTAAGAGGTGGATCCCCCCCCCCCTTTAGGTGCGGTTTGGCCGCGCGACTTGCGTCCTTCGATCATTATGTGTTAACTAAAGTTGATGAAGCTGGGGCTGCTAATCCTGCTGCTATGCACAGCCCGCGCAATGGCGGACTCCGATCTGGTGGCAAAACCCGCACCCAGGCCGCGCCTCACCGAGGAATTGAGGCGCCAGGCGACGGTCGTTTCGGCGGCGGCCCGCGAAAACGGCCCTTTTTCCAGATCTAGCAGGGATATGGGGCCACGGGCGCCGGCTCGGGGCATTGAGTCGAATCACGGAATCGTGAGCACCCCGGACCTGCCGCCGCCCGAAAGCCGGCCGTTCAATCTTGAGGAGGGAGGCACGTATCGTGAAAGAGACGGGGCTATCTTTACCTCGGAGCTGATGGTCCAATACGACGCGCCCAATAATGGCTGGGATCTGTTGAAAATTTCATGGTAGGACGAGTTTGCCGGCTTCGGTGGCCGCACACCCAAAAAGGAATATGAAATCGGTCCTCAGATCCCTCTGGCGCGAATGGATAAAGCCTGCCGCGCTCTTCTTCCTGGTCATGGCTCCGCTCAGGTCGGCCGTGGTCGACTGGAACTGGGTTCCGACGGGGTCCATGAAGCCCACCATCATGGTGGGGGACCTCGTGTTCGTTAACAAACTTGCCTATGACCTCAAGGTGCCGTTCACGAGGACCCGGATTTCAACCTGGGCCGAGCCCTCAAGGGGGGACATCGCTGTGCTGTTTTCCCCGAGCGATGGAAAGCGGCTCGTAAAGCGCGTCATCGGGCTTCCCGGCGATACGATTGAGATGCGGCGCGACGTCCTTTTCGTTAACGGGATCCAACAGGGGTATTCCATCCGGGACTCCGGGCCTTACCTGAGGGACATCCCGGAAAGCGCGAACCCGGTGATTGCCGTCGAACGCCTGGGCGAACGCGAGCATCTGATCGCCGTGCTGCCTGACCGGGCGGCCATGCGGACCTTCGGTCCTTTCCTGGTGCCAATGGATCACTATTTTGTGATGGGGGATTCCCGGGACAACAGCGAAGACTCGCGCTATTTCGGGACTGTGGCCCGCCAGAGCATCGTTGGCAGGGCGACGCTCGTCCTATGCTCGTTTGACCTTTCCCATTACTTCGCGCCCAGATTCGCGAGATTTTTCAAATCCCTAATCCCGAAGGAGCCTAACCGCCGCCGGGTTCAGGAACTGCCACCCGCCGAATCTGGACCATGAAGCTAATCTTCATCCATGGACCGGCGGCCGCAGGGAAACTCACCATTGGAAGGGCGCTGCAGGAGCTGACGGGTTTCAGGCTTTTTCATAACCACCTGGTCGTCGACACGCTGCTCTCGGTCTTCCAATTCGGCACGGCCCCGTTTGTCCGCCTTCGGGAGCAGATGTGGCTTTCCGTTTTTCGGGAGGCGGCGCGCGAGGGCGAATCGCTCATCTTCACGTTCAATCCGGAGGCCACCGTGGATCCCGGCTTCATCGAAAGGGCCCTGGCGGCAGTCGGTGAGGCGGGGGGCGTGATCCACTTTGTGGAGCTCGTGTGCCCGGTCGAAGAGCTCGAAAGGAGATTGGATGATCCCTCCAGGGGTAAATTCCATAAACTGCGTTCGGTAGAGACGTTCCGCAAGATCCGGCAGACAAATGCCGATCGATATCCGCGCCTGCCCGCGGGCCTACGCATCGATTCTTCGGCGAACAACCCGCTTGAGTCCGCTCGCGCGATCTGCGAGCATTTCAACCTCCCGATCGCCCCGGAAGGTTCCCGAATTGAGCACTATCCCCCCATCCCCTGAAAGAGGAGGCAACCAGAGTCCGGTTGGCAAACCATTGCAGATCGTTGCCGGAGGAGGCGAGCGGCTTCGCAGGGCCAGGGGCTACGCCGAAGCGCGTCGTCGGATCCACGCAGAAGTGAAGCGAAGCCACGGCGAAGAGAGAAAGCACGTGTCGATCTGGGGGCGGCTACGGCTTGAGCTCAGAATATTCAGGGAGGTGCGCGCCAGGCTCCGGAAGGAATTCCCGCCCGACGCGCTGTATTGGGCGCTTCCGCTCTATAAACGGAGTCGGCGCTGAGGCATGTGGGCCTTGCGCCCCGCCGCGGGCCTGCGAGCAAACCGAGCTTCGTCTTGCTTTGGGGTCGTCAGGGGTCTATTTATATTAATATAGATCTATATAAATAACGTGAACACATTCGCGGGAGGCATGAAGGAGCTGGGCGCGCACCCCGGCGATGGGAGGCGGCGGTTTCATAGTAGGGCTGCAGTCCGGAAGGCTTTGGCCCTCCTGGTCGATTTGCTCCTGTTCGCTGTCTTCATGGCAATTGTGTGCCTCTTCTTCGGGCACAATGGCTTCATCGGCCACCAGGACATTCAGCCGTATCCGTATTGATGTTCCCTGGCCCCAACTTCGAGCCCCAACCTTTACCTCCGTGCCGATCGTCGCCCAAATATTGACTGCGGAGTCGCCCACATCCCCGATGTTGAGCAGGTCCGAGGTGCGCGCCGTGCCGGGAAGGGGATTGGAGGGGGACCGCTATTATTCCGGGACTGGGACATTCTCTCCCGATCCCCAAAAACCCGACTACGAGGTCACCTTCATCGAACGCGAGAAGGTGGAGGCCTTCCGCAGGGAGTCGGGCCTGCCGTTCACCGTTTATCACGCGAGGCGGAACATTGTAACGGAGGGGGTCGACCTGAACGCGCTCGTCGGAAAGGAGTTCAAGGTTGGCGAGGTGCGTATCCGGGGGATGAGGCTGTGCGAACCCTGCACCCATCTGGCGAAGATGACCTATCCGGAGACCCTGATTGGGCTGGCGCATAAAGGGGGGCTGCGCGCGCAGATCCTCTCCCCGGGATTTATCCGGGCAGGCGACACCGTCCAGGTGGACTGAGGTTCATGGCTCCTTTGGATAGGTCCCGGAGCGCAGCGACCGGGCTTGCGCTTTTGAACCCGGAGGTGCACGAGGGTGCCCCGTGAGAGCGATGATCGAGGGCCTTCCGCCGCTTCCCGAGGGATACGAGAAGCGCATGCCGCGCCATGCCGAGGCGAACCAGTTGGCTCCGGTGGGAAGGGACACGTCGGGACGATCCGCGTTTCTGACCCCGGACGCCGCCGCCGCATGGGCGGCCATGCGCGACGCCGCGGCGGGCGAGGGTATCGAACTCTTGCTTGTGTCTGCCTACAGGGACGTCACGCGCCAGCGGAAGGTCGTCCAGGCGAAGCTTGCGTCGGGGGTACCCTGGGCCGAAATCCTGCGGGTCAGCGCGTACCCGGGGTTCAGCGAGCACCATTCGGGCAGGGCGGTTGATATTGGGGCGCCGGGCTGTGAAGGTCTGACGGGGGAATTCGAGGTGACCCCGCAGTTCTCGTGGCTCACGGAGAACGCGGGAGGCTTCGGCTTCAAGCTTTCCTATCCCCGATGGCAACCGCTTTGGGATCGCCTACGAGCCGTGGCATTGGTGTTTTGAAGGCAAGGACGGTGCTGCGACGGACCCCGGATGCAGCCCACCCAAAGACGATGTACGAAAAGAAGGGTGACCATCTGCTGACCTGGCCGAGATTCGCCAGGAGGATGGCGCTGTCGCTCGCGGCAACGATGGCCATTGTTTCTCTCGCCCTTGCGGCCGGCGTTATCGGATACCACGTGATCGCAGGTCTCTCGTGGGTGGACTCGGTCCTCAACGCTTCCATGATCCTGACCGGCATGGGGCCCGTCGACACGATGAAGGACACGGCTTCGAAGCTGTTTGCTTCGGCGTATGCCCTCTTTAGCGGCGTCATCTTTCTTTCCGCTGTCGGCATCGTCCTCGCGCCCATTTTCCACAGGATAATTCACGCCTTCCACATTGATGACGATGCGGGCTGACCCCCGGGGAAGGGGAGGGGCCTGATCCGGGATTTCGACGATGAATAAAATTAACGTAGCGGACATCAAAGAGGAGCTCTGGTCCTCGCCCAAGGGAACGTTTTCGAGCGCGGACAAGAACATCTCGATTGCCCTCGGCCGCGAACCGGATTCGACGGACCTGCTCCGGCGCCATCCCTTCGATGTCGAGATATGCCGGATACCCGCGGGAAGGAGCATGTGTCCCTACCATTCGCACAGCGCCCAATGGGAATTCTACCACGTGATTTCCGGGACAGGGACGGTTCGTCACAAGGACGGGAGAACCGCGGTTGCGCCCGGCGACGCCTTCATCTTCGAGCCGGGCGGCGCCCATCAGCTGACAAGCGACGCGGGCGGCGATCTGGTCCTGTACATTGTCGCCGACAACCCGATCGGCGAGACCTGCTATTACCCGGACAGCGGCAAATGGCTCGTTCGGTCACCGGAGCGCTCCCTCATCCGCTCGGAGCCTCTCGGCTACCTGGACGGGGAGGAGTAGCCGCGAGCCGCTGTGCGGTTGACAGTTTTGGCCTTAGCGGATTATTTGCTCCTAAATGGGTGTCGGCAGACGCCATTTGGGTCGTTAACCCCTTAATACCTGAGGCCATACTGCGGCGCCCCCACTCAGAATGCCCCTTGCCTCTTTAAGCGCGTCCAGCGTGGTCCTTGTCGCATTGGCCCTTTGCGTTCTAGCCGGCGCCGTTTTCACCCTTCTTCGGCTTAAGCCTCGCGCCCCTCCCGCCCCTGCGGACGACGGCAGCGCCGCGAAGCTGCAGAATTACCAGCTGATCCTCGACACGCTCGACCGCTCAAACGTCCTTCTGTGGTGGGGGCGGGTCATCAAGCGCGGAGAGTCGTATGAATGGGAGATCAGGACGCCTCCGCAGCTTGTGGAAAATCCAATCTTCCGGCTGGCGGCCCTGGTCGACAAGAACTGGCTGTGGAAGGACGAGCAGTCTCCGGACCATGAGCGGATGAGCCAAACCGCGTTAAAGGCGCTCAGCGAAGGCGCGAGCGGCTACCAGCACGAATTCAGGATCATAGGAACCGGGGGCGTGCACTGGATGAGCGAGGAGGTCGTGATCAGGCAAGCGGGCCCTGGAGAATGGAACCTGGCAGGAGTGGTGGTCGACGCCACGAAGCGCCACGAGGCCGAGGAGGCGCGGCGGACGACGGAAGTCCAGCTGGACCAGATCCTGAAAGGGGCGGACTGCCTCCTCTGGCAGGCCGTCGTCACCGGCGACCCAGAAACCCGGCTCAATTGGCGGATGTTCATTCCACCGTCGGTCCTTTTTAAGAGGATATTCGGGGAGGAATCGATCCCGGACCCTGACCGCCTCTGGACCCGTGAAATGGTTCCCGAATGGGACAATATCGTTGCGACATCCCGGCGGGCCCTTCGTGAGGGCCGATCCGATTACGAGCAGGAGTTTCACGTGGAGAACGCGGGCAATACGTTCATGCTTCACGAACACGTGTCAATAAGGACCCTGCGGCCCGGCGAATGGAGCCTTGTGGGGGTGATTGTCGACATCACCGCGAGGCGTGAGGCGGAACTCGCGCTCGCGGCGGAGAAGGAACGGCTTGCCGTGACGCTGGGCAGCATGAGCGAGGGGGTCATCACGATCGACGCCCATGCCCGGGTGCTCTTCATGAACCGTGCGGCCGCCGACATGGCGCAGTGGGAGGCCGCGGAGGCCGTGAGGCGCGACGTGAGGGAGATCTGCACCCTTCTGAGCGCCGATACCGGCACCCCGACACCGCTGCCGGTTGCCGATGTCCTTGAGCGGGGCCTCCAGGCGGAGCTGCCGCCGCAGACCATGATCAAGGGCCGCTCCAGCCGCATGCGCCTCGTCGAGGGTCGTCTCGTGCCGGTAGCGAACATCTCAAGCAAGAGGGTGGGAGGCGTGTTCGTCCTGCGCGACATCACGGAGCGGCGGCGGATGGAGGAGAAGCTTCAGAATGCGGCAAAAATGGAATCGGTCGGCATCCTGGCGGGCGGCATCGCGCACGATTTTAACAACATCCTGACCGTGATTCTGAGCAATCTCACGCTGCTCCAGTTCGACTTTGGCGGGAGACCGGAGCAGGCGACGCTGCTCACCGAGGCCGTCCAGGCTACGAAGCGAGCCGGTGAGCTCACCCTGCAGCTCCTCACCTTCGCAAAGGGTGGGGACCCGGTTCGTACCGCGGTTCAGCTTCCCGAGGTGCTCCGCGAGGCCACGACTTTTTCCCAGCGGGGCTCCAACGTGAAGAGCGATTTCGATGTGGCCGCCGACCTGTGGGTCGCCGATGTCGACAAGGCCCAGATTAGCCAGGTCATGCAGAATCTCGTGATCAATGCCACCCAGGCCATGCCGACGGGCGGCACGCTCCGGATCTTCGCCGCAAACGAACGCATCGCAGCCGGCGCGCACGCCGTGCTCCCTGAGGGCGACTATGTCCGGATTTCGGTGACCGACTCGGGAACGGGCATCCTGCCGGAGCATCTGCCGAAGATTTTCGACCCCTATTTCACGACGAAGCTTCAGGGCCACGGCCTCGGCCTTGCGACGGTCTTCTCGATCATCAAGAGGCACCAGGGGCACATCGAGGTGACCTCGACAGTCGGGAAGGGCACGACCTTTACGTTCTGGCTCCCTGCAGCGAAAGCGACCCCGGGCCAGAGAAGCGCGCCCCGCGGGGGCTCGCCCGGTCCCCTCAAGGGGAGGGTCCTCTTCATGGACGACGAGGCGCCGATCCTCAAGATGGCCGAGAGGCTGCTAAAGCGCATGGGCTTTGAGTTCGAGGCCGTCATGGATGGAAACGCTGCAATCGAGCGCTACCGCGCCGCCAAGGAGGAGGGACGTCCCTTCGATCTGGTCGTCATGGACCTTACCATTCCGGGCGGAATGGGAGGCAAGGAGGCCATCTCGATCCTGAAGAAATACGATCCGGGCGTAAGGGCCATCGTCTCGAGCGGCTACTCGAGCGATCTGGCGATGGCCGACTACCGAAAGCACGGGTTTAGCGGAATGGTCGCGAAGCCCTATGACATCGCTGGCCTTACATCGGTCATCAAGACTGTGATGGCCGAGACGGGTAAAACCAGCTGACGGCCTGCGGGTGGCGTCTGACGATCCCGAAGGCGGTCGACTACGCGGTCGCCGCGCAGAGGGGCGCGGCAGGATCCATAGTAAGGGGGAGACTACCTTGCCACGGGCCCCAGAGGGAGCACCGTCCGGCCGAACGCCTCGTTAAGGACCTGGGCCAGACCCGTATACATTGCGGACAATCCGCAGATGATCCCCTCGAATCCTCCGAGCCGCTTCAGCCCTGCGTTCTCGAGGAAATCGCCGAGGGCCAGGAGAAAGAACAGGATCACCAAGGTGCCGAAGACGACTTGAAGCGCACGGTTGAGGCGCAGCGTGGCGAAAAACATGACGGCGGTGAAGAGCCCCCAGATGACCAGTAAGCGCAGACAATGGCGGAGCCGCTTGGAGGGGGGATACTCGGCACTAGCTTTGGTAGCACCACGACCGCAGCAAAGGTCAGCCAGAACATCCCATAGGAGGTGAAATGCGGTCGTTCCGAATGTGTTGTTCTTCTTCCATTCCATGATCCCCGCGATGACCTGGGCCAAACCGCCGTAGAAGATGCCCATGCCGAGCACCACGCTGCCCAATTCAAAGAAGCCGGCGTTGTGAAGGTTCAGCAATACCGTCGTCATACCAAATGCGAGCAGGCCCAGCGGGGCCGGATTTGCGGTCGTATCCTTGATCGTCGTTGAATCGGACATGGTGCTATTGGGGTTGCTTTTGGGGTTTCCAACTTCAGACAAACCTGACGGGGTGAATCTCTACCGCCCGTTGGGCGGTTGGGGGGTGAGCTTCGCGGTTTTGGGATTCCGGGGAATGGGCAAGGAACGTCAAGGGCAACTTCCGATTTCAGGCTCCCAGGCAACGGCGAAATTGCTTGTCACCTCGTTTGATGAGACCGCAATACCCGCCACTCGTCCCCATACGGCAAGATAGCTCAGTTGGTAGAGCAGAGGACTGAAAATCTTAATGCGGCGTCTTTTCACCCTTTCGCTCCCATGATCGATGTTGTGCTAACTATTGCAGATTAAGCGATTCCAACGGATCTCCCGTTTCAGAAATATACAACCGTAGGCGCTGTTTTACGGCTAGTGGGTATAAGGATGGTATAGCGATTAGGGGGATTCAAAGGGGCGATTTAGAGGTCTTCGATCCGCTTTCCCGGTTCGGCCACCAAAGTCGATACCGCGGACCTAGGCCCTATGTGTAAATGTGGGCGAGTCCCACTTGACGAAATCTCCCCTTTGTTCCTTATGTAACCTTCATGCCCTCCGCCATCATCAAGAACTCCGATTTCCGACTCGTCGCCGAGTTTGCGCAACCCGATACCAAGAAGCGCCTCTCGCTTGGAGCGGCGCTCGCCGGCGCGGGCGCTTTCAATGTCTATCGTAACTCGCTTGGCCAACTCATCCTCGACCCGGTGAAGGCCGTCCCTGCCTCGGAGGCATGGCTCCATGAGAACCCCAAGGCGCTCGCTTCTGTCCGGCGCGGCATGGAGCAGTCCGCCAATGGACAGGTCCACGATCTTGGAGATTTCACCAAATATACTCAGGAATGAGCGTTACACTGCGGGTGCTGCGATTCACCGATGAGGCAAAGGCGCAGCTCGCTGAACTGGAAACGGCTCCGGCAAGGGCCGCCGCCCTAAAGCAGGTACGCAAGTCACTTGGATACCTGCAAATGAATCCAGCCCATCCCGGTCTCAATACGCATGAGTTTATCTCACTCTCGACACCCAAGCGGAAGATGTTCGAGGCGTATGCCCAAAATCAAACCCCGGGAGCATACCGTATCTTTTGGCACTACGGACCGGATGAGTACGACGCCAAGAAGAGACGCATCCCTGTTATCACCATAGCGTCAATCACCCCACACCCATCTTGAACCCCGCCGGGAAACATCTGTCGTCGGCAAAACGGTTGCCCCTTCAACTATCTCGATTTTCGGATTGATCAACCAATTGCTGAACCGTGCTCTTCTTGCCCCGTCTCCAATGCCCCAACCCATCCCTCCATCAGTCCCTATCGGGCTCTGGCGCGACTTGCTGCCCGAGTTGATGGCCTATCGGCGGGCGGAACCGTGGCGGTGGATGGGGGATGCGGCTGCGAGCGTACACATAGACGAGGGTGGCAATCCGTGGTTTGCCTGCGTTTTGGGTGCCGGGCGCCAAGTATACGGGCTGTGCCTTTATAGGGGCGCAAACGGGCTCCGCCTATTCCGCGAGCTGTGCAACTCCGGTCCGGACTATGATTTCTCGCAACTCACACACAGGCAAGACGCAGTTGACTGTATGGTTTGGTCCGAAATCGGACCTCGATGCCGTCCAGATCCAGCGCTGCCTGGATCTTGGCTACGCTCCGAAGCGCGGGGAGCGGATGGCATGGCCTGATGTGCGCAGCCATCGGCCGGGCCTGTTCCCTTGGCATCCGGAGGAATCCGAGGTTCGGGTATTGTTGGCCGTAGTGCCGGCCGTGGTCCGGCTCGCGGATCTGGTGCGCCGCCATCCAGACTGTTATGACGAGCACGACGAGAACGCATTGCCCACCCTGCCGCCACCGGGAGCATTCCCCGCGCTTGAATCGCTCGATTGGCGCATTTGGCTGACACCCGAAGAACCCCCGATCGAAATGGGGGTGGCGATAGACGAGTCCGACCCGATTCTAAGGAAGGTGAAGGTCCTGCCGGTGGCGAAGGGGATGGAAATCGAGATGGACTTGATTTTCATGCCAGAGCCCGTATCGGAAGGCGGACGACCATTTTATCCGCGCGGTATCCTCATTTTCCGCAGTGACAACGGCATTTGTTGTTCGATGAATCTTTTGAAGCCCGATGAGGATGCAGGGAAGGTGGCTGGTAGAATGCTGCTTGGCGTTCTTGCAAAGCTGGGATGTCGCACGCGCCAGTTGCTCGTCTGTCAGCGTGAATTGGAGGTCAAGCTGGCCCCTTTGGCCCGCCAGTTGGGATTGGATCTGAGGCGGGTCAAACGCCTTGCTTGCTCCGAAGAATTTCAAGTGGGGCTGGGAGCATACATGAAGCACCGCCACGTGGGGTCCTGACCAGGCGCTTTCGTTGGGGCGTTTCGATAGCGGGCCGGCGCGCGACTGGCGTCGGTATAGCCGGGGTTAGGGAGCCTTGCGGATGAAATCGTGCAGATAATCGAGATAGTGCCGTGATCCCGGTAGCGGTCCCGTGCGGAGTTCACACGAGTCCTTCAAGCATTCTAGTGTGAGCAGCCAATCCGAGACGGGGACGGCTTCAATTATAACGCTCCGATCCAGTTGGGTGGTTTCCAGGCGAATTTCCCTCCGAAGGGTGTTCAATTCGTCCAAGAGGTCAGCCAGCAACCGGTCTTTGGTTCCAGGAAGGGTTACCTTTGTCTTGGCCGGTCGGCCCCTGGCCGAATTGGTTGCACGCAATAACACTGAGCGAACGGCTGAATCGGTGAGGGTGATTTTCAGCCGCGCCGCCATCAGGTCCGCCTCGTGCACTTTGTTTTCCACCGCGAACAGGAGCGGCGCAAAACGCGGATCCTGCATCACATCGCCATGCCGATCCATTGCTCAGGGTGGGGTTGGCGCCGCGGCCTTGGGCCGCTCGACGCCGAAACCGCGGAGAACGTGCTCCTCCGATGTGGCGTACTGCTTGCCCGTCACATCGGCGATAATGAAACGGTGTTTCCTGGCCTTGGGATTGAAACCAACGAGGCGGAACCTGAGTCCGTGAGAATCCACAAATATTTTCCCGAGGTGCTCGGGCGTCAGGCCGAAGAACGGGGCCGCCATCCGAAAGTCTTCGGCTTCGCGCGTTAGGAAGTGGCCGTCTTTCCCAATCGTGGCCGCTTCCAGCGTGACCGTGCATTGGTGGGGTCGGTAGGTGATTTTCCCAAGGTCAATTCGAATGCCGTGCTTCTCGGCGACACCGGCTAGTGCAGACTCGATTTCCGAGGAAAGGAGACCCACAGAGTCTGTATCGAAGGATGTGATTGCCATGCGGTCGACGGTGCGAGGCTGCCACGACGGCGCCTTCGGTCAAACCTAAGCGGAGCAAGCGGCTGCTACCAATTGTGCGAAAGTCTGAACCAAATCCCACTGTGCCCTGCTCGCTTTGACTAGGCGAAAAGCACAACAATGATTTGGATCCGACGTTTCATTTCGCCTTCCAGCGTTCTGCAACCTTATCGAAGGTCATTCGCGCTTCGGCACTTATTGTTAGGTTCCCAATCTGGGCTCTGAGCTCGACCAGGCGTCCATCGGCCAACTTACGGTCCTTGGTCCTGAGCGACCGGCGAAATTGCTTGTCACACCGTTTGATGAGACCGTAATACCCGCCACTCGTCTCCAAACGATAGAGGTTCTCAGCCACCCGATGAAACACCAGTTTTCGAGCTGCCTAAGCCCCCTGAACGGCTTCGGTTTCTATGCTCCAGAGCTTAGGGTGACAAAAGGCGGTTAAAACTTCTATATTATGGATTCTAGAGAGCTTCGTAAGTCGTTGCTCTAAAGTTAAATGGCAAGATAGCTCAGTTGGTAGAGCAGAGGACTGAAAATCCTTGTGTCCCCGGTTCGATTCCGGGTCTTGCCACCACTTTTACAACAGCGACTCAGAGAAATGGATGGTTCCGGAACCCTAATGGAAAGCACGAGGGTAGGTCGCGGCTAGTTTTGGTCCTCCGAAGGTTTCGCACGCGAGGACCGTTGTTTTTGCCCTGTAGAATTTAGCGCCGGCGCGTGAGCCCTCTAATTCGGACTGGGCGTCGGGGTGGGGTAGAGGACACCGGTGCCGCTGACGGCGATCGACGCTTTTACGTTAACGTAGGCTTCGTCGTCCCCGGGATCGTCGAGGTTGAGCACATGGTCGATGGACCGGATGGACTTCCCGTCCGGCCCTTCAGCGATCCGATAATGGCTGCGCAACGAGGCGCTATTCATGCCTGGGATGAATGGGGCGAGTTCGCCGGGGTCATCAGGAAACTTTCCGCTGTATTCTCGCGCATAGGCTTCCACGGCTTCCTGCAGGATTGGTGAGAAGCGGGCCAACGCCGCATCGCGGACCTTTCGCCACGCCCGTGCAAAATCGGCCTCCTCCCTCCCGTCCCCCAGCGCATTGGCTGCTTCCACCCAGTCCTTCGGGAGCAGGAATTGGACCTCGGGCAGGCGGGGCTGCGGCTGGGTGGCCCGGACCCATTCCTTTAGGTCGCCCAGCGCACCGAGGAGACGAAAGGCCTCCACTGCGGCGAATTGTTCGCCGCGAGTCAGCGTCAGCGGGAGATGCTCCAGACGCTCCACCTCCGCGGCGATTTCCTGGTTTTTCCGCCGCAGCCGTTCCAAGGTGGTCTGCAGTTGCCGTTCCTGCACCTCAGCGGCTCGGATTCGGTGTTCGAGGAGGTCGGAAGCACGGTGGAGAAGCAGTGCGCCTGCGCCCTCAAGGAGGAAGGCGCATCCCAAAACGACAAAGTGCCGGGTCCTCATGGCCATGTGGACAAAGGGCGGGCGTCCCCAATGAATCGAGAATTATTCATTCGTGTGTTGGCGCTTATGACCTGCCATCCTTCCGCTCCGCTTCCATTCGCACTGGGCTTCGATTCCATCGTCGGATGGGAGACCATCACCGGACCAAGCGGGCTGTCCTTGTAGCGGGGCCCCATCAAGTGTGCGTCGGGAAAAGCCGAATAGCGCGCGAGGATGCCCGCGTCGAGCGAGGACGAATAGGCTAGGAGCTGGTTCGGGTCGGTGAGGGGGGGATTCGACCCCGCGCTAACGTAGCGCATGAGGGCGGCTTGCACGGCATCTTCGCCCGCAACGATTGCCTTCGTCCGCAACTGGCTGGCCACCGGCCAGAGATCCCCCCCGCATCGATCTCGGGATGCTCGAATGCAAAACCCACCCAGTCGGCATCCGTAAGTAAGCGCATTTCTGGCAAGGCATAGGCCGGATTGTCGGCAAACCAGTCGCGCAGGGCCATCACTCGGCTCGTCAGCACCTCCTCGCTGCTCGGGGCCAGCTTCTGGAGACTCGCCTGACCCACGGCGCGCTGGTGCAGGAGGCTGCGGACTTCGGACCGGTCACGGTCCAGTTGCTGCTCGAGTCCCTCTAGCTGGCGGGCCCGCTCGCGCTCGAGGGACCACTGCTGCCAGCCCACCGCGGCCATCATTGCGAGGGCGGCCGAGATCCCGAGTACAGCCTTTCCCGGACCCGCTGCGGAGAGGAGGCCCGCCACGGTGCCCGCGGCCGGAGCGGAGCGGAGGATCCCTAGGGTCCCCTTAGCCACGGCCTCGGCGACCGCCGGCGGCACGGAGGCGGTCGCCTCGCCCGTCAATCCCAGCGCCAAGCCCGCCGCCGTGGACTCGATGCCCCGGCGCTTCATGACGGCGGCCATCTTCCCGAGGGCCCGGCTAACCTGGAGCCTCGCCCCGTCCTCGGTGATGCCCTCGCTCTGTCCGATCTGCCCGAACGTGAGGCCCTCGAAGAACCTCTGGATGACCGCACGGCGGTCGCGGTTCCCGAGATGGTCGAGCGCCTCGTCGAGGACGGGGCGAAGGCGATCCCATTCCACCGGCGGCGCGTCCTGGCGATGGGTTTCGTTCATGCTATGGGCCTCCTCGCGCGCGCGTCGGCGCTGTTCCGCTATCATTAGTTTTCCGGCCGCATATCGGGTGGCCGTGAAGAGCCACGCCTTCAGCGCAGGATGCCGGGATAGCTCCTTGGCTTTGCGCCCCATGTCCGCGAGCACTTGCTGCGAGACATCCTGGGCATGGTGGGTGTCCCCATTCACCCGGCGGAGCGCCACGGAATAAACGAACCCCATATGCCGCTGGATCAGGACCCCGAGCGAGTGTTCATCGCCGTGGTCCGCAAAGGATCTTAGCAGTGCGGCGTCATCCATGGGTGTCTACCCGTAATACACGCGCCGACGGCGAGACCGTACACGAAAATCCTGGCGGAGCGCCTAATGCCCGTAGCGACCGGATCTCAGGCCGAAGGAGGGATGGGGCTAAAGAGGCTCTTTTTCACCCGCCCGGAGCAACACGGGCTTGTTCCCGATGAGGGATCTGTGGAGGAGGTGGGATCCAATCGGCGGATCACCGGGGCTGCGACTGGCGCGAGGGAAGGTTGTAGACCTGAAGATGCTTGTCTCCCCGGTTTGATTCCGGGTCCTGCCACCATTTTACCGAGGAGGTCGGACACGTTGCTGTTCTCCTGCCTGACACTGTGGACGGCAAGGAGTTCGGCAACTCCTTGCGCATCCAAGCCCGATCAAAGGCCAAAGGAATCGATCAGGTCGGGGTGTCTTTCGAAACGTGGACCTCATGGGATCCCACTAACATTTTGCGGACGAACCGTGCTTGTGCCATTTTGACCTAATGCTTCCCCATTCGACGTTGACCCACCGTTACGCCACGGCGGAGGCGAAGCCGGAATTCGTCAACCGGCTGTTCGACAGGGCGGCCAAGCATTACGACACCGTGGTCGGGTGGGGCTTTCTGCACAGCGGGGCCGCATACCGCCGTTGGGCCCTCAGGACGCACGGACTTCGTCCGTCGGATCGACTGCTCGACGTCGCCTGCGGCACCGGATTGGTGGCCGTTGAGGCTGCGAAGATTCTTGCGACCGCGGAGAACATCACCTGCCTTGATCCCAGCGAGGGAATGATGGCTATCGCCCGGTCAAAGCTGGCTGCGCACTTTGTGGTCGGTCGCGCCGAACGGTTGCCCCTGCCGGAAAACGCATTCGATTTTCTCACGATGGGCTACGCCCTCCGCCATGTGACGGACCTGGATGCGACCTTTCGCGAGTTCAACCGTGTGTTGAAGCCCAATGGCAAGCTGCTGATCCTTGAGATTACCAAGCCGACCGGCAGGATATCGGGTTTTCTCTTTCGTCTCTATTTTGCCCGGATCTATCCGTTCCTCACCTTCCTTTTTACCCGAAGCAAGGACGCCCGCGAAATGATGCGCTATTATTGGGAGACCATGAACGCCTGCGTGCTTCCGGACTCCGTCATGAAGGCGCTTCGCGATGCGGAGCTGACGGAGGTGAAACGTAATATTGTGCTCGGTTTGTTCAGCGAATACACGGCGGTCAAGGCTGGGCGGCCCACCGCGTGACGTGATCCGGGCCGCTCCCGTCAGGCGGGACGTTTCACGCCGCCAATCATGTTCCGAAGAAGGGCTTGCGGATAGGGAGCGCCAGGGCCGGATCAGATCGTGCGCGTTGTTGATTGCAGTTGGCGCCAATGGGAAAAATATCGCGCGTGTATCGTGAAGTCATTGCCGGTCAACCTTCGGAACATCTGGGCAGGGGCGCTGGTTTTCTGCGCGACCGCGCTCGCGTACATCCCGTCGCTCTCCGGCGACTTCATCTGGAACGACAGCGACTATGTCACTGCGCCTGCGCTGCGTTCGATCGACGGACTGCGCCGAATCTGGACCGACGTGGGAGCGACCCAGCAGTACTACCCGCTTCTACACACCGCCTTTTGGGTCCAGCACCGGCTCTGGGGCGATCACCCGCTTGGCTATCATATATTCACCCTTCTTCTCCACATTGGCGCAGCGATCCTTTTCGCGCTCGTCCTGAAGCGGCTTTCAGTGCCGGGTGCCTGGCTGGCTGGCCTTCTCTTTGCCGTGCACCCGGTCCACGTCGAATCGGTGGCGTGGATCACCGAGCAGAAGAACACGCTATCCCTCGTGTTCTACCTGGCTGCGGCCCTGGTTTACCTCGATTTCGACGACGCACGGCGCCCCCGCGCCTATGTCCTCGGCCTGGCCCTCTTCCTCTGCGCCCTCCTGTGCAAGACGATGACGGCGAGCCTGCCGGCGGCGCTTCTGGTGACCATTTGGTGGAAGCGCGGACGGATTAAGTGGGGCAGGGACGTCCTGCCGCTGGTCCCATGGCTCGCCCTGGGTGCCGCCGGCGGGCTATTCAGCGCCTGGGTCGAGAGGTACTATGGCGGGGCCAGGGGCGCGGGTTTTGATATTTCAGCGGTTGAGCGGTTTTTGGTCTCCGGCCGGGCTATTTGGTTCTACGCGGAGAACGCGGTCCTCCCATTTGGGCTCAATTTCGTCTACCCGCGCTGGACCGTAGACGCGACCGTCTGGTGGCAGTGGCTCTTCCCGCTCGGGGCCGGCGCGTTGGGTGTGGCTCTCTGGATGCTGCGCGGGCGCACGCGCGCCCCTCTTGCGGCCTTCCTGTTGTTCGTCGGCTCCCTTTTTCCCGCGCTGGGCTTCGTCAACCTGTATGGCGCCCGCTATTCATGGGTCTGGGACCATTGGCAGTATCTGCCCGACCTTGGCCTCTTGGCCCTCATTGCGGCGGGCATGGCCGCCTGCGAGCAAGCGTTTGCAGGGCGCCTCCGCGGGCTTAGGGCCGCCTGGGCTGCGGTCCTTGTTTTGTTTTGCGCGCTCACCTGGGCGCATTGCGGCATGTTCCACGACAATGAGACCCTCTTCCGCGAGACGATCGCGCGAAACCCGGGGTGCTGGATGGCCTACAACAATCTCGGGTGCGAGGTCGACAAGGCGCCTTCGCGCCGCGACGAGGCGATCGCACTCTATGAGAAGGCGGTCAATATAAACCCCGATTTTGCCGAGGGGCACAACGATCTTGGCCTCGCCCTTTCGAAGATTCCCGGGCGAATGGACGAGGCGATCGGTCAGTATGAATGGGCCCTTCGCCTGGAGCCATCCATGGCCCCCGCGCACGCGAATCTTGGCCAGGCCCTTTCCGGTATCCCCGGACGAATGGCCGACGCCATCGGCCAGTACCGGGAGGCTGTGCGCTTGAAGCCGGATTATGCCCAAGCCCATTTCTACCTGGCAAACGCACTGGCCCAGTCGGGTATGGTGGAGGATGCGGTCGGGCATTATGAGGAGGCGCTTCGAATCCAGCCGGGCCTGGCCGAAGCGGAGAACAATCTCGGCATGATCCTTTGCAGAACCGGCCGGGTGCCTGAAGGGCTGGGGCACATTGAGGCCGCGATCCGTATAAACCCGAGCTTTGCCCCGGCCCACTTCATCCGGGGCCTCGCCCTACTGCAAACGGGCCGCAAAGCCGAAGCGGTCGCTGAGTTTGAAAGGGTCCTTTCCCTGCGGCCGGGAGATCCTTCGGCGAAAAGGATGCTCGAGATGATCAGGTCCTCGCCCTGAGAGGCGTTTGCGGAATTCCAGCGGCTGCCTGTGCATTGTTTGGCTAGGAATGCGCAACGAATGCGCGAGCAGACGTCTGGACATCGGGGCGCATTTTTGGGAGGTTTCGGAGGAATGTTCGTTTTCAAGAACATCCTCCACCATGAGCAATCCTAACACACCCAAGAAGGTCGCGCTGCTCACCGCCGGCGGCCTCGCCCCCTGCCTGAGTTCCGCCATCGGCGGGCTCATCGAGCGCTACACCGAGCTCGCCCCCGAGGTCGAGATCATCGCCTACCGCAGCGGCTACAAGGGGCTCCTCCTGGGGGACAGCTACCGGGTCACCCCGCAGGCGCGCGAGAAGGCCCCGGTGCTACACCGCTACGGCGGCAGCCCGATTGGCAACAGCCGCGTCAAGCTGACGAACGTCAAGGACTGCGTGAAGCGCGGCCTGGTCAAGGATGGCCAGGATCCGCAGAAGGTCGCCGCCGACCAGCTCGTGAAGGACGGCGTTGACATCCTCCACACGATCGGCGGCGACGACACCAACACGGCGGCGGCCGAGTTAGCCGCATTCCTTGCGAGGCACCAGTACGGGCTCACCGTGATCGGGCTTCCGAAGACGATCGACAACGACGTCTACCCGATACGCCAGTCGCTCGGCGCCTGGACCGCGGCCGAACAGGGCGCGCGCTACTTCTCAAACGTCGTCGCCGAGCACGGGGCAAACCCCCGCATGCTCATCATCCACGAGGTCATGGGCCGAAGCTGCGGCTGGCTCACGGCGGCGACCGCGCGTTTCTACCGGGGCATGCTCGCCCGCCAGGATTACGTTCCGGAAATCGGCCTGTCGCGGGAGAGGCTCGAGGTTCACGGCGTCTACATCCCGGAGTCCGCGTTTGACGTTGCCGCCGAGGCCGCCCGCCTCAAGGCGGTCATGGAACGCGTCGACAATGTTAATCTGTTCGTCTCCGAGGGCGCCGGGGTCGAGACCATCGTCGCCGAGATGAAGGCCAGGGGGCAGGAGGTTCCGCGCGATGCGTTCGGGCACGTGAAGCTCGATGCCATCAACCCGGGCAAGTGGTTCGGCGACCAGTTCGGGAAGATGATCGGGGCCGAGAAGGTGCTGGTGCAGAAGAGCGGCTACTTCGCACGCGCGGCGGCCGCCAATGCCGAGGACCTCCGGCTGATCAAGAGCTGCGTCGATCTGGCCGTCGAATGCGCCTTGCGGCGCGAGAGCGGGGTCATCGGACACGACGAGGACCGCGGCGGAGTCCTCAGGGCGATCGAATTCGAGCGCATCAAGGGCGGCAAGCCCTTCGACGTCCGCACGCCCTGGTACGCCGAGCTGCTCAGGGAGATCGGCCAGCCCTCCGGCTGATCCGGATGCGGCTCAATCCCCCTTCTTGCTTGTCGGCGCGGTGAACCACCGCGCCGCCAGGAGCACGGCGGCCATCCCCGCGTATCCCTCCGCATAGGCGAGGGCCGGGAACAGTCCGCCCTTAAGGAGCGTCGGGTTTGTGAAGCGCTCGATCAGAGGGAGGGCGCTGACCGTGTCCGACGGTGGTGAAACGCCAGGAGTGGAGCAGGCCGAGCAGGCACAGGCCCGAGGCCGCCAGGGACCAGAACGCGGCGGCGGCGAGCCGGCGCTCGATCACATAGACCGTGACCGTCGCAAGCACGAGCGCGCAGTAAAACGTCCCCTGCTCGATGGCGAAGCCGCCCTCGATGAACGTGCCGTTGGCATGGAAGGCATCGAGAAGGCGCTGCGAAAACTCCAGGCCGGGCGCGGCCCCGTAACCCCCGATGCGCAGGGCGTTCTTTGTGAAGAAGGTGGTCCAGGCAAGGATCACGGGGACGATGCCCAAGACGACCGCGGGCCAGTGTCTCTGGGGCGTGACCTCGAACGACTGAACGGTGATGATGAGACCGATCCAGATGATGATCGCGAGTCCTGCATCGGCAGGCACGGCCCACGAGATGAGCGCCATGGATCCGGTCAGGCAGACAACCGTGATGAAGAGCCCGTTCAGGGTCGAATAGCCCGCCCGCGCCCCCATCCGCTTCCAGGCGGGATGGCCGATGTAGATCGAGGTCGGGAACGGCGAGCCGAAGCACGCGGCCGCAAGCGTGCAGAGTCCGTTCACGGCGAGGGAGGACCGCGACGAATAGCTGTCGCCCGCGGCGGCCGCCGATTCGATGCACTGCAGGGACGCCAGCAGGTTCAGCAGGCCCATCGGTATGATCACGGAGAGGTAGGGCCAGAACTGGCCGTTCCGGAATCCGCCCCAGAGGTCCGCGATGACCGGCAGGGGCGGATGCCAGCCGAGCGATCCTGTCGGGCGGATTCCATGGGGCGCCAGGCCCATAAACCACGAGAGCGCGGTGCCCACGACCAGCACGACAAGGGCCGCAGGCACGCCCCATTTCGGCTTCAGGTCCCCGAAATAGAAGAGCAGGACGAGGCCGAGGGTCACGAAACCGACCACGGGGTGGGCAAACGTGCTGAAGAAAAAGTTGAGCGTCAGGAAGGCAAGGCCGGCTCCGGAAAGCGCGGCAAGGAGGGCGGCCCTCGGGGTCATCCTGCGGATTCGTTCGGCGATGAAGGAGCCGCCGAATTCGATGAGGCCCGATCCGATGCAGGCGACCAGGCCCGCCTGCCACGCGAACAGGTCGGGATCGGCCACCCCCTGGGCCCTGGCGATCTGCTTTGCGGGCAGCATCACCAGGAACACGTAGGCTATGAAGGTCGGTGTGTTCAGCCCGAAGGGAAGGGCGCAGACGTCCGTCCTGCCCTCCCTGCGCGCAAGCCTGTGGGCCTGCCATGCGTAGAAGAGATTGCCCGCCAGGTACGAGACCGCGATCCCCGGGAGTATCCGGCCGTAGGCCAGCGACGGCGGAAGGCCGACCACGCCGACGCAGAGCGTCGGCACAAGCAGGAGCTGCACGATATTATCGAGCGCGATGGCGCAGAAGCCGTCGACGTCGCCGCGGGTGAAGAGCCTCATGGGTGTCCCGCGGGGCTCATGGCGGGCTGAAAATGGGGCGGGGCGGTTGCAACGGGCGAGTGGTCAGGCGAGCTCCCTGACGAGCGAGACCGTGAAAAGCGCGGCCTGCCGGGAAGCGAACGGGGAGAGCTTGCGGTAGTCGTTGTCCGGGGAGTTCTGCGTGCGGTTGCTCCCGCTGCGGATGCACAGGAAGGGGGTTCTCAGGTACCAGCAGACCTGCGCGACGGAGCCGCTCTCCATCTCCATGAGGTCCGGCCTGAGCTTCCGCCGGATGTCGTCGATGCGCCTCGGGGTGATGCCGAACTGGTCCCCGGACGTGATGCGTCCTGTCCGGACGCGCGGCACGTAGGGCGGATCGTGCTGGACCGCCGTCTCGCACACATGCGTCCGCATGGCGCGCCGCGCCGCGCCAAGGAGCCGCGCGTCGCCTGGGTAGACGATCGCCATGTGGTCGCCGAGAGGGCCCGCCGCCGAGAAGTACTCCATGACGTCGCTCCTCACAAACGAGCCGAAATCGTGGTTGCACGTGACCTCGCCGACAATCACATCACCGTTGCGGACGGCGGGGTTTATCCGCGACGCGGTTCCGGTCATCAGCACCTCGGCCGGCCTGAAATGCTCCACGAAAAGAGAGGTAATCATGGTGGCGCAGGTCTTGCCGATTCCGGTGACGGCGACGATCACGCGGCGGCCGTGGAGCCGCCCGCAGACAAAGGGAAACCCGGCAAGGCTCCCGGCCCTTCCCGCCTTGAGGGCCCATTCGACGAGCTCGGACTCCTGCGGGATTGCCCCGAGGATGAGGGTGCAGTCGTTCCGCTCACGGGGCCGCCTTTTTGGGGCGGCGGCGATGCCCGCGATGATGGTGGGCGGCGGATTGCGGAGCGTGCGTGGAGGAAGCATGGAGTTACGTCCGAATAGCAGGCTGCGTGCCCGGGTCGAGCCCCTCAAGAGCCTGTTTTTCCGGGATAAGCTGCGACAAGGAGTGACAACGGGCCCGCGAAGTATCATCCCTTTCTTTCCCGAACCCCCCTCCAAGACAATCCTTTCGCCAGCGATGAGCCCCTCCGCCCCGAACGACTATCTTCGCCGCATTGAGGACGACCTGCGCCGGAACATCCTCCCGTTCTGGATAGAGCGCGTCGTGAACCGGGAGGGCCGGAGCTTTTTCGGCTCGATCACGAACGACCTCGTGACCGATCCAAACGCGGAGCGCGGGGCGCTTCTCACCTCGCGGATCCTCTGGACCTACGCGGCGGCATTCTCGCATTACCAGGACCCTTCGTACCGCGCGATGGCGGACCACGCCTACGTGGACCTGATCTCGCACTTCCGCGACTCGAAGCATGGGGGGTTCTGGTGGTCCATTGCAGCCGACGGCCGTGTGCTCCGGGACCGGAAGCAGGTCTACGGCCAGGCCTTCGCGATCTACGCGCTCGCCGAGCACCATCACGCCACCGGCCGTCGCGAGCCCCTGAACGAGGCCATCGCCACCTACCGTCTGATCGAGAGCCACGCCAGGGCCCGGCACGGCGGCTACCTTGAGGCCTTCGGCCCGGCCTGGGAGCCGATCGCCGACATGCGCCTGAGCGAGGTCGACATGAACGAGCCGAAGTCGCAGAACACGCACCTCCATGTCATGGAGGCCTACACAAGGCTCCTCGCCCTTTGGCCGGATCCGGGCCTGCGCGCCGCGCTGGCCGAACTCGTGGAGATCATGCTCGCCCACATCGTCAACCCTGCCACGGGCCACCTGGGGCTCTTTTTCGCGGAGGACTGGACGCCGCGCTCCGACCGGATCTCCTATGGGCACGATATCGAGGCCGCATGGCTCCTCATGAGGGCGGCGGAGGTGCTGAAGGATCCGGGGCTCGTCGCAAGGATGAAGCCCCTGGCCCTGAAGATCGCCGACGCCACGCTCGCCGAGGGCGTGGACGCGGACGGCGGGGTGTTCAACCAGGGAGGGCCCCTGGGGCTTACGGACACGAACAAGGAATGGTGGCCGCAGGCCGAGGCGGTCATCGGCTTCCTGGACGCATACCGGCTCTCTCATTCGGAGCGCTACCTCGAGGCCGCCCTGCGCACGTGGGACTTTATCGAGCTCCGGCTGATCGACAGTCGCAGGGGCGAGTGGTTCAGGGGCGTGACGCGCGACGGCCACGTCCTCGGCGGCGAGCTCAAGGTCAGCTTTTGGAAATGCCCCTACCACAACGGCCGGGCCGGACTGGAGTCCATCCGGAGGCTTCGCGAAATCTCGGAACCAAGACAATCCAACTTATCGACATCATGAAAAAGAAGTCCAAGACCCTGGCGCGGGCGAAGTCCGCCCCATCGAAAACGTCTAGCTCCGGCATCCCCGCGGGCGCGCCCAAGGCCTGGGCCGCGCGCCTCGCGAAGCTGCGCAGGGACCACGAGAGGTTCCTGTCTCGGAGGAATCCGGTCGACGGTGACTGGGACAATGGCGTCTTTGACCGCTTCCAGCACCCCGCGATCACCTACCGTCACGCGCCGATCGAGTGGCGCTACGACCTGAATCCCAAGACGAACCCGTACCTGATGGAACGCCTCGGAGTGAACGCGACGCTCAACCCGGGCGCCTTTCTCTGGAAGGGCAAGGTTCATATGGTCGTGCGCTTCGAGGGCTACGACCGGAAGAGCATCTTTGCCATCGCGGAAAGCCCGAACGGGATCGACAACTGGCGCTTCTGGGACGAGCCCGTCGACCTGCCCGAAATCAAGCCGGAGACAAACAACTACGACATGCGCATCACCTTCCACGAGGACGGCTGGATCTACGGCGTCTTCTGCGCCGAGTCGAAGGACCCCGCGGCCAAGCAGGGCGACCTCTCGAGTGCCGTCGCCGTAGCCGGGATCGTCCGGACCCGCGACTTCCGGAAATGGGACCGGCTTCCGAACCTGAAGACGCCCGCCTCCCAGCAGCGAAACGTGGTGCTCCATCCGGAGTTCGTCGAGGGCAAGTACGCCTTCTACACCCGCCCCATGGACGGCTTCATCGACGTGGGCTCGGGCGGCGGCATCGGCTGGACGCTCTGCGCCGACATCACGACCGGCGTGACCGGACCGGAGGCCATCATCGACGGCCGCGCCTACCACACGATCAAGGAGGTCAAGAACGGCCAGGGGCCGACCCCCATCAAGACGGCGCAAGGCTGGCTTCACCTGGCGCACGGCGTGCGGGCCTGCGCCGCGGGCCTGCGCTACGTCCTCTACATGTTCATGAGCTCGCTCGAGGACCCATCGAGGGTCATCGCGAGGCCCGGCGGGCATTTCCTGGCCCCCTACGGCGGCGAGGGCTTCGGCGACGTCTCCAACGTGACGTTCTCCTGCGGCTGGGTCCAATTGCCCGACAAGGCGAAGACGGTCCTCATCTACTACGGCGGCTCCGACACGCGCTGCTACGTCGCCCGGTCGAGCGTGGACAGGCTGGTCGACTGGTGCCTTCACACGCCGGAGGACGCGCTCACGACTCGGCGGGCGGTCGAGCAAAGGCTTGAGCTCATCCGCGCAAACCGCGCCCTGCTTGGCGGCTGACCCCGGGACCCCCATGAACGCTCGCCTGCGGCTGCTTGCGTGCGCCTCCCTCGGGATGCTCATGCTTGGAGGGACCCTTGCGCGGGCGTCGGAAGCGGCGGGACCTCCCGTTGCCCTCGCCGATCTCGGCGCAAGCACCGACGCAGCCCTCGGAAGGGCAGACCTCGCCGCCTACCGCGGCTGGCTCAAATACCTGCGGCTTGACGCCCAGACGGCCGAGAGGCGCGGCGCGGCGGACGCGTCCGATAAGGCGCGCCGCCTTGGAGACTGGCTGGCGAGGATCGCGGCGAACCCGGGGCTCCTGGCGACCCTGACCGGGGTCCAGGAGTGGGCGTACGAGTCCCCCGTCGACGACTCGGGCCAGCCTTTCCGGATCGCCATCCCCACGGACTACGACCCCTCGCGCCCGGCGCCGCTCACCGTCTACATGCACGGTTACAGCGGAAACCACATCGAGCATTCCGCGGGCATGGCGTCCCACCCGGGATCCTTTGACGTCGCCGTCCTCGGGCGTTCGCGCGGGGGCGGATACCGGGCGCTCTCCGAAGCGGATGTGCTGCAGGCCGTCGGCTACATTCAGTCGCACTGGGCGATAGACCCCGACCGCGTCAGCCTGAACGGAGGGAGCATGGGGGGCGGGGGTACCTACCGCCTCGGCTCCCGATATCCCCATCTCTGGTCATCCGGCAGGCCGTCGTGCGGATTCGCTAGCTATGTGCCCCTGGGGAACCTGCTCACCCTGCCGATCTATGCGACGCACAGCCTCGATGATCCGGTCGTCTCGGTGCTCCATGAAGTGGGCCCCCTCCAGCGCCTCCGCGATCTCGGCGGCCAGGTGATCTTCGACGAGACGAACGGCTACGGTCATGCGGTCTGGAACTACAAGGAGGGGAACGAACGGGGTCTGGCCTGGGAAAAATCCCAGGTGCGCGCGGACTCGCGGAGCGTGCGCCACATCGACTACACGGCGCTCGACGGCGGCGCGCTGCGCGGATGGTGGGCGGAGGTCGCGGAGTGGGGGCCCTCCCCGAAGCCCGCCCGCTTTGTGCTGGCAGCGGGCAACCCGAACCTGCTGTTTGCCGGGCTCACCAACATCGAGCGCCTTCGTCTGCGCCTTTCCGAGTCACCCTTCGATCCTGCGCTCCCGCTGCGGGTCAGCGTGAACGGAGCGGTGCCGATCGTGCTTCCGGCGCCGCTGCCTCGCGACACCGTGCTCGCCCGGGGCGAGAAGGGATGGACTTTTGAGGCCGGGTCGCCTGCGCTGGCCTTCAGGCTCCACGCGCCGGGCAGCGCAAGCCTCCTTTACGACGGAGAGCCCCTCCTGATCGTCTACGGGACGCGGGGGACGGACGCCGAGCGGGCCGCGATGCGGGCGGCTGCGGAGTCTGCGAGCAGGAGTCCGAATCCCTCGTGGGCCCCGGAGGGAGGCGAGTCCGGCGCCGACGGTGTGCCGCACAGCCAGAACCTCTACGGCCGGCTCAACACCAAGGCGGACACCCGGGTCACCGACCTGGACATGGCCCGCTGCCATCTTGTCCTGATCGGCACCGCGGCCCAGAACGCCGTGGTGGCCCGGCTCGCCGCCTCGCTGCCGGTCCGTCTTGAGGGCGGCTCGATCGCGTGCTCCGACGGGGCCACCTTCGAGGGTGCGCACCGGGCGCTTGGCCTCGTGTATTTCAACCCGCTTGCCCCGGGACGCCTCATTTTCTGGGTGGCCTCGGATGATCCCGCGGCCTACGCCGCGGGATCGCCGGTTCCGGCCGTCATGGGCGGCGGCGCCTTCATCTACGGCAACGCGCTCACGGCCGACCTTGTGGTGATGGACGCTCGGGACCCGACCCTTGTGGTCTCGCGCGCCTTCGACTCAAGATGGAGGTGGCTGCCGGGCCGCGAATCATCGCCGCTTCTGGGCGCCGCCCTGGCGACGACCCGGGAATTTTCGCTCGCCGTCGGCGAGGCGGTCAGGAAGGCTGCGGCGGCCGACTTCGCCCTCGTCGGCAACTACGGCGCGCCTGCGGCTCCGCCCATTTCGCCGGGGGTGACGCGGGTCGCCGACGTTGTTCCCCTCTTTGCAAATCAGCCGGTGGGCCTCCTGGAGCTCTCCGGCGACGAGGCGCTGCTTCTTGCGAAGAATGTCGGCTCAAAGGATTCCCCGATGCTGCTGGCCGGCTACGACGCTGCGAGGATCCGCCCCGAAGGCACCTACCGCGTGGCGCTGCCGGTGGGAGTTCTGTGGGACCTCAGCAGCGTGCAGCCCGCCCCGCGCGCCTACCGGCTGACGGACCTGGACACGGGCGAGGCGATCGAGCGCTTCCTCGCCGGAAAATGACCGGGGCTTAACCGGGTCCCTACTGGGGCCCGGCAAGGACGAGCGTCTGCGCGTGCGCGGGGACGTCGTGCTCCGACTCGGAACCCGCGGGCCATCTCACACGCACTTTCACCGCAGGGTTGGAATCAATGTAGCCAAAGAAGCACGAGGCCGTCGACTGGCTGTAATAACCCGATCCGGCATAGACCTCCTCGGTCTCCGTGGAGCCGTCGGCAAGCGTCACGGTGATCCGGGAGCCGACTGCGGTCGGGTTGCCGGCGGGCCCGTGCAGAGAAATCATGAGCGGCCTGTGGCCGGGCACGCCGTGATTTCGGAAAGCGAGCATCGAGGCCCCGTTTCTCGTCACGATAAAGCCGGGCCAGCCATCCTGGCCGAGGTTCACGGCCGCAAGGGCCTTCGCGTCGCCGGGAACAACGAGTCCGCTCTCCAGCGGGGTGGCGGCGGCCAGATGGCCCTTCCCGTCGCCTCGCAGCAGCTGGCTCAGGCCCCCGTCGAAACGCCCGACGGCCGGGATCGGAGCGAATGAGTTCTGAACGGCGTACACATCGGTGTGCCCATCGCCGTCAAAATCGCCCGTCACCATTCCCTGGAGCGGGGAAATCTGGGCGATTCGGGGGAGCGCCTCGAACCGGTAGGTTCCGTCGGGCTGGCTCAGGAAGACGCCGCTCCTCAATTCGGTCGCGGCGAACCGCTGGGCCTTGGCCAGCTTGTCCTCCCCAAGGATCTCTCCCAGCGTCGCCCGTCCGTAGGAGTCAAACGTGGGAAAGCGCTTGAGGATCGAGGGGATGGCGGCCCCCAGATCGGTGCGGGTGCGCCAGGGGTAGAGCTTGTCCCCCTCATAATAAGCCTCGATCAGCTGGGTCGAGCTCCCGCCGCTGAACGCCCCTGAGAAGAGCAGGGCGGGATGCTTGGGGTCCGCGCGGTACTGCGTGTTGAGGCCGACATTGCCGACGATGTAATCGAGCCTTCCATCGCCGTTAAAGTCGGCCGCGGCGATCGAGGTCCACCAGCCCGTGCCCGCGGAGGCGAATCCGGCCCGCTCAGTCCAGTCCTCAAAGCCCTTTCCCTGGTTGTTGTGGAAATACCTCACGTTGCCCCACTCGAGGGCGAGGAGCAGGTCCGGCCAGCCGTCGCCGTCGACGTCGGTCCAGAGGGCCGAGGTCACCATGCCCACCTCGCGCAGCCCCGGGGCCAATGTGTCGGTCACGTCCTCAAACTTGCCGCCGCGGTTTGCGAGCAGAGCGCTCTGCGGCGCGATCGGATACTGGCCGGTCGACACGCGGCCTCCGATGAAAAGCCCGAGGCGACCCGTGCGGTCAAAATCGGCGGCGGCCACCGCGCCCACATTGATCGGCAGCTGCGGCAGCGCACCGTCGGGGGCCGGCCGGAATCTGCCGTGGCCGTCGTTGAGGAAGAGCTTCGGCTGGTATTCGGGCGCGCCGGCCGGCAGGGCATTTCCGCCTTTCGTGACCAGGACGTCCAGGGCCCCGGTCCCCGAGGAATCGAAGAGGAGTATCGGGCCGTCGTCGATGGCCGTGCCGCCCGACACTGCGCCCGGCTCCGCGGCCGCGTACTGTCCCGACGGCGTCGACACGAGGACGCGCAGCGGGTCGAGGGTCGTCCCCCCGATGACGACGTCGTCCCTTCCCGAGCCGGTCAGGTCCCCGACCGCTAGGCCGGGGCCGCGAAGGTTCAGGCGATGGGGGATGAGCCTTTGCATGTAGAGCTCGTCGACGGCATCCTCACGGAAACTGAGCGAAAGCCCGACCGACCGGCCCACCTCCGAAAACTGCCCGGGTGGTTCGGCCGGCGGCGGCGGGATCGGGATCGGCCGCGAGGGCTCGGTGACCGTGTACCGCCGGTCGGCCGGGAGGTTCTCGAAGGTCTGCACGTGCCCGCTCGGCCAATTCACGGTCATCCGTTTGATCACCGTGTCCGATCCGAGTCCGAAATGGAGCATGGGCTCGCTGGTCGACATGTACCCGCGGGCCAGGACAAGCTGCTGAGCCAGCACACCCGTGCTGCTCTCCACCTTCACGACGGCGCCGACCCCGAAGCGGTTGGAGACGGTCCCCCGCAGGTCGATGTTCACCTTGTGGCCGGTGTCGTTGTCGTTGCGCAGAAGCGTCACCCCGCTGTGGAAGTTCGTGTAGACGATGTCCAGGTTGCCGTCCCCGCTCAGGTCGCCCACCGCCGTGCCGAAGCTTATGCCGTGCTTGTCGACGCCCCATTCCTGGCTCACATCCTCGAAGCGCAGGTCGCCCATGTTGCGCAGGCCCAGGTGCCTCTCGATCCGAGGCGGGCTCGCGTACATGATCCTCACGCGCTCCGTCGAGCTCTCGGCGCTCATCAGCCGGCGCTGCGTGTCCACGCCCGGGTCGCGCGGGAATCCGTTGGTGATGAAAAGGTCGAGCCGGCCGCCGTTGTCGAAGTCCTCAAAAAGGGGCGACCACGTCCAATCGGTGGCCGCGATCCCCGCGAGGTAGGCGGCCTCGAGCACGCGCGGGGTGCCCGTGTTCAAGAGGAGCGCGTTGTGATTGTACTTGGGCGCCGTGCCCGGGCTCTTTGGGTCCTCCAACCTTGAGCGCGCCGTGGCGATGTCGTGCTGGTCCTTTGCGTGGTTTGTGACCGCCATGTCCGCCGAGAGGAAATCAATGAGCCCGTCGTTGTTCACATCGCCCAGGTCCGAGCCCATGGAGGAAAACGAGGTGTGGGGCGCCACGCGGTCGATCACGTCGGTAAACGTCCCATCGCGGTTGTTGTGGTAGAGCTTGTCGGGGAAGCCGTAGTCGTTGGCGACATAGAGATCCGGCCAGCCGTCGTTGTCGTAGTCCCACCAGGTGGCCGAGTGGCTCTGCGACGGGCCCCCGATTCCCGCGGTGTCGGTGACGTTCGTGAAGGTGCCGTTTCGGTTGTTGTGGAAGAGATAGCCACGCTGGCCGTCCGGGTTCGTCTTTGCGTTCAGGACGTTCGTCGCGATGTAGAGGTCCAGGTAGCCGTCGCGGTCGTAGTCGCAGAACGCCGCCATGACGCTCGAGTCGACGACGTCGAGGCCGTAGGCGTGGGCCATCTCCTTAAAGGTGCCGTCGCCCTGGTTGATGTACAGGAGGTTGGGTGCGTTGGTGCGGCACACGTAGATATCGAGGCGGCCGTTGTTGTTGATGTCGACGAAGGCAGCTCCCTCGTTCCAAACGCCGGGCTCGGCCCCGACGCCGGCCTTCTCCGTGACATCCTCGAACTTGTATCCGCCCAGGTTGCGGAAGAGCCGGCAACCCTCGGTCTTGCTGACGACAAAGATATCGGGCCGTCCGTCGCCGTCGTAGTCCCCGATCGCGACCCCCGTGCCAATGGATGAGGTCTCGAATTCCTGGTAGAGCTCATTGCGCATCCTCGGGTCGTTGTAGCGGTTCTCGGTCACGAGGCCCGTCTCCGATGCGGGAAGCTCGACGAACATGGTCTTGCCGCGCGGGTAGGGGTTCGGGGCGAGGGGCTTGCTCGTGATCGAGCCCGCCGTGTCGTCGGCGCGGGCGCAGGCGCATCCCACAACAAGCGCCGCAAACGCCCCGCTCCGGGCCGCGCGCCTCAACGAGGCCCATACCGACATTCGCCCGCAGTCATCGGCGGCAGCCAAAGTCATGAGCCGATGGGACAAACCCGCCAAGGCGTAGTCAAGGAACGTTTTGCGACGAGCGAAGCCGCGGGAGGGCGCATGCGGAAGGGGCTCAGGGCTCCGGGGCCGCAAGAACGAGGACGGCCGTCCCCGGCGTGAAGCCCTGCTCCGTCGTCCGGCCCGACGGCCAGCGAACGGCGATCCGTCTTGGCGGGGCATTATGCGCGTATCCAAAGAAGCATGCCGGGGTCGACTGGCTGTAATAACCCGACCCTGCGTAAACCTCGGCCGCCTCGGTGGATCCGTCGGCCAGTTCGACCGTGATGCGCGCGCCCACGGCCGTCGGGTTTCCAGGGGGGCCGCGGAGCTTGATGCGCAGCGAACCCCCGCCCGCCGCTCCCCGGTTGCGGAACGCAAGGACCGAGCCGTTGTTTCGCGTGACGACGAAGCCGGGCCAGCCGTCCAGGCCGATGTCGAGGACGGCGAGCGCCTTGGCGTCGCCGGGAACCACCAGGCCGCTTTCGGCCGGCGGAACCGGCGTGAAATGGCCGTGCCCGTCGCCCCGGAGGAGCTGGCTCAGGCCCCCGTCGAAGCGGCCGACCTGGGGAATCGGGGCGTATGAGTTCTGGACGGCGTAGATGTCGGCATGGGGGCCGCCCTCGAAATAGCCGGCCGCCATCCCCTGGATCGGCGAAATCTGGGCCAGGCGCGGCAGCGGCTCGAACTTATAGGTCCCGTCGGGCTGGCTCAGGAAGACGCCGCTCCTCAGCTCAGTCGCCGCGAAGCGCCTGGCTTTGGCCAGCCTGTCCTCCCCAAGGATCTCGCCCAGCGTGGCGCGCGCGTAGGATCCCGTGCTTTTGTAGCGCTTCAGCACCGAGGGGATCACCGAGCCGAGCGCCCTGTTCGTGCGCCAGGGGTAAAGCTTGTCGCCCTCGTAGTACGCCTCGATCAGCTGGGTCGAGGCGCCGGCGGCGAATTCGCCGGAGAAGAGCAGGGCGGGGTGCTCCGGATCGGCATGGTACTGCGTGTTGAGCCCGACATTGCCGACGACGTAGTCGAGCCTGCCGTCGCCGTTGAAGTCGGCCGCCGCGATCGAGGTCCACCAGCCGGTGCCCGCGGAGGCGAATCCGGCCCGCTCGGTCCAATCCTCAAATCCGCGCCCCTGATTGTTGTGGAAATACCTCACGTTGCCCCACTCGAGGGCCAGCAGCAGGTCCGGCCAGCCGTCGCCGTCAACGTCCGTCCAGAGGGCCGACGTCACCATCCCGACCTCGCGCAGCCCCGGGGCCAGCGCATCGGTCACGTCCTCAAACTTCCCTCCGCGGTTCGCAAGGAGCGCGCTTTGCGGCGGGAGCGGGTACTGGCCGGGGAGGAACCGGCCTCCGATGAAGAGGCCGAGCCTCCCGCTGTGGTCGAAGTCCGCGGCAGCCACGGCGCCCGCGTTTATCGGCAGGGGCGGGAGCGCCGCGTCGGGCGCGGGCTGGAACCCGCCGTGACCGTCATTGAGGTAGAGCCTCGGCTGGTACTCCTGCGCCCCGGCGGGCAGGGTGTTGCCCCCCCTTGTGACGAGCAGGTCTTCACGGCCGCTGCCGCGGGAGTCAAAAAGGAGCACAGGCCCGTCGTCCGCCCCCGCGTGCGACTGGAGCGCCGGCGAATCGGCGGCGGAGAAAACGCCCGGTTCCGAGCTGTCGAAGATGCGAATCGGGTCGAGCGTCGTTCCCCCGAGGACGACGTCCTCGCGGCCCGCGCCCGAAACATCCCCGACCGCAAGGCCGGGCCCGCGCCTGTTCAGGCGGATGGGGATCAGGCGCTGCAGGTAGGATTCCTCGACGTCCTCCTCCCGGGTCTGTGCGGCAAGACCGCTCGCCTGGGCGACCTCCGCGAACTGAGCCGGCGCCCGGATCGGATCCGGGGGGAGCGGGATCGGCCGGGACGGCTCGGTGACCGTGTATCGGCGGTCGACACCGAGGTTATCGAACGTCTGCACGTGGCCGCTCGGCCACGTCACGACCATGCGCCTGATCACCGTGTCCTCCCCGAGGCCGAAATGGAGCATGGGCTCGCTGCTCGACATGTAGCCCCGCGCCAGGACGAGCTGGCGGACCTGGACCCCCAGGGCGCTTTCGAGCCGGACCGTCGCGCCTACGCCGAACCGGTTGGAGACCGTGCCGCGCAGGTCGACATTGATGCTGTGGCCCGAGTGGTTGTCGTTGCGCAGGATCGTCACGCCCCCCTCGTAATTGGTGTAGACCACGTCGAGGTTCCCGTCCCCGTTCAGGTCGCCGAACGCGGAGCCGAAGCTCACCCCCTTCTGGTTGAGGCCCCATTCGGCGCTGACGTTCTCGAATTTCAGGTCGCCCAGATTGCGGAAGGCGAGGTGGGTTTCGACCCGCACCGGGCTGTCGTACAGGATCCGGATCCGCTCGGTCTCGGAAGCGGCAAGGCCCGCGCGCCGGATCACGTCCGATTCCGGGTCCCGGTTGAAGCCGTTGGTGACGAAGAGGTCCAGCCGGCCGTCATTGTCGAGGTCCTCAAGGCGGGGCGACCAGGTCCAGTCGGTGGCCGCAAACCCCGCGAGGTAGGCCGCCTCGAGGCAGCGGCCGACGCCGGTGTTGATGAAGAGGGCGCTGCGCTGGTACTTGGGCGTCGGGGCCGTCGTGTCCCTGTTCCCTTCGCGCTCCCCGGCCATCGTCCTCTGGTCCTTCTGGTGGGTGGTTGCCGCCATGTCTGCGACAAGAAGGTCGATCAGCCCGTCATTGTTCACATCGCCCAAGTCCGAACCCATCGAGAAGGACGAGGTGTGCGGAAGCACGCGATCGATCACGTTCGTGAAGGTGCCGTCGCGGTTGTTGTGGTAGAGCTTGTCCGGGACGCCGTAGTCGTTTGCGACATAGAGGTCGGGCCAGCCGTCGTTGTCGAAGTCCCACCACGTTGCCGAATGGCTCTGCGCCTCCCCCGAAATCCCGGCGCTCTCGGTCACGTTGGTGAACGTGCCGTTTCGGTTATTGTGGAAGAGATAGCCGCGCTGGCCGGCGGGATGCCTGGCGTAATCGAGCAGGTTGGTCGCTATGTAGACATCAAGCCAGCCGTCGCGGTCATAGTCGCAGAAGGCGGCCATCACGCTAGAATCCTTCACGTCGAGACCGTAGGCGTGGGCCATCTCCTTGAACGTGCCGTCGCCCTGGTTGATGTAGAGGAGGTTCGGGGCGTTGAAGCGGCAGACATAGATGTCGAGCAGCCCGTCGTTGTTGATGTCGACGAACGTGGCCCCGCAGTTCCAGACCCCGGGCTCGGCCCCAACCCCGGCCTTCTCCGTGACATCCTCGAATTTGTAGCCTCCCAGGTTTCGGAAAAGCCGGCAGCCCCCGGTTTTGCTTACGACGTAGAGGTCGGGCCTGCCGTCTCCGTCGTAGTCCCCGATCGCCACCCCGGTGCCGATCGAGCCGTCCTCGAATTCGTGGTAGAGTTCCCCCCACATCTTGGGATCGTCGTAGCGGTTCTCGGTCCTGACCCCCGTATCCTCAGGCTCAAGCCTTGTGAACATCGTCTTGCCTCGCGCCAGGGGCGGGTTGGCGAAGGGCTTCGAGGAAAGGCTTCCGGAGGGGTCGGCTGCGCGGACCGCGGAGCATCCGAGGAGCGCAAGGGCAAGCAGCATGATCGGACACCCTGCATAGGTCCGACCCGCGGAACCTCTTCGAATTTCGGCGGCTGCCATCGTCAAGGGGCGATGGGACGAACCCGCTTCCGGGTAGTCAAGGAACGTTTTCCCCGGCCCGGGTGCGGACTTTTCTTGCCGAGCGCTTTCCCGCCGGTTTCCATGGCCGATCCCATTGGCAGCGGCAAACGAAACGACCCCAGTGAGCAGCCTGTTCAGGCCCTCCGCGCGCGCCTGGATGCTCGTCCCGCTCTGCGCGATCGTATTCCTCTGCCTTACGAGCGCGCTGCGGATGCGGCGCGTGGCCTACGTTTCGGAGGTGTCCGGGCCCCCGTCCGCCGGCGGCGAATGGCGGCCGCGTTTGATCGTTCCCGGCCACAACAGCGAGACCTACGAATGGCTCGACCAGACGCGGCAGATGTTTGCTCGCCGCGAATGGCGGGTTCGCCACGTCGACTACGAGAACGCCCCGATCGGACGCGATGTGTATGAATCCTCTCCCTTCCGCTGGTGGATCGGGCTCATTGCGGCGGCCCACCACGGGGCCACCGGGAGCGGGATGGGCCGCTCCATCGAATGGTCGGCCCTGGTTGCGGGGCCGTTATTTCTGCTGCTTTTGGGGGCGGGAACCACGGTTTTCGTCGCCCGCAGGTTTGGCGTGCTCGCAGCCGCGCTCCTTTCCGCGGGACTTGTTGCCCTGTTCCCCTTTGCAGGCGAATTCGTTCCCGGCCTCCTCGACTACCGCGGGTTTGCCCAGGGGTTCGCGCTTTGGAGCGTGCTCCCCCTTCTGGCCGCCGGCGCGGGGGACAAGGGCCCGGACGGGGGCCGACAGCGGCGGCGCTGGTACTTTGCGGCGGGAGTCGTGGGTGGAGTCGGACTGTGGGTCAGCGTCACCTGCGAGGCCCCGATCCTCGCTGGGATCGCCCTAGGCGGTCTCCTGGTCTCCTGGGTCGCCCGGTCAGATGTCAGGGCAGGGCGCGCGGCGCCGCTCGTGCCCCTCCCGTGGCGGGCGTGGGCTCTCGGAGGCTCGGTGACCTGCCTTTTCGCCTATTTTGCCGAGTTTTTCCCTTCGCACATGGGTTCGTGGGACCTCCGTTCCATTCACCCCGTGTTTGGCATCGCCTGGCTCGGCGGCGGCGAAATCCTTGCACGGCTGACGGGGTGGATACAGGGCGAAAAGCCGCGACGGGGTTTCAGGAACGTGGCGATCTGGGTGCTTTCCTTATGTGCCCTGGCCTCCGTACCGGCCACGATGTGGCTAACGCACAACCTGGGATTCCTGGAGGCGGACCTTGCCTCAATGCGCCTTTCCCAGCTGCCGGAGGCCGAAATGGCACCGAACCTTTGGGCCTGGCTCCTTCGGAACGGATTCACGCCGGCGGTCTGGGCGACCTTTCTTCCCCTGGTGCTGATCGTGCCGGCGCTGGGGGTCCTGGTGCTTCGGTCGTTCGAAACCTCAAAGCGCTGCGGGCTCGCGCTTGCACTCGGTCCTGTGGCTGTCGCCCTGGGGTTCTCCCTGCGCCAAATCACCTGGTGGAACGGTTTGGATTCCACGCTCCTGCTGCTTCTTGTCGCAACGGCGGCCTCCCTGAGGGGCACTCCGAGGCCCCGAATTGTTATTTGGACGTCGGGTGTCCTTGCGGCCTTGGTCCTCGTCCCTGGCGCTATCCGACTTTGGCCCTCCACGGGGCCAAAGGATGAACTGACGAGGTCCGAGGTAATCAGTCTCGTGGAACGCGATCTAGCGTATTGGCTTGCGATGCATGTCGGGCATCAAGGGGCCATTGCCCTGGCGCCGCCCAGCGCGACCACCGCCCTCTATTACTATGCCGGCATCCGGGGACTTGGTTCATTTGACGGGGATAGTCGGGACGGAATCAGGGCGGCGGTGCGCATCGTAAGCGCGTTGACACCCGAAGAGGCCAACGAGTTGATCACCCTGCGTGGAATCACGCATATCGTTATCCCAGCTTGGGATCCCTACATGGATACCTACGCACGCATGGGCGAAGGCCAGGTTGCGAGTACCTTTCTAGAGCGGCTGCACCTATGGTTGTTGCCGCCGTGGCTGAAGCCGGTCCCCTATCTTATTCCTTCCATCGAGGGGTTCGAAGGACAGTCCGTGGTTGTTCTTGAAGTTGTTGATGATCAAGATGCGGCAACTTCAGCAAGCCGCCTCGCCGAATACTTTGTTGATATGGGGCAGTTGGACCTCGCCGCCAACACACTTCAGGTGCTCCGGCGGTTCCCCTCCGACCTGGGTGCCCAATTGGCCCGCGCCGAAGTCGCCATCGCCCAGGGAGACCTCGACGAGTTCACCCGAGATGTCGACCTCCTGCTCCGAAGGATCTCAAACGGCGCCGATAAGGAACTTCCCTGGGACCAGAGGGTGGGTTTGGCCGTTGTCCTAGCGCAGTCGCACCACATCGACCTTGCCCGAGTGCGGCTCAAGCAGTGCCTCGATGAAGTCGACGATGAGAAGCTCCGTTCGCTGAGCACCAACTCCCTCTACCGATTGCAGGTGCTCAGTCGGGCGCTCGGTTTTTCGATCGCTGATCCACGGCTAAAGGATCTATCCATGGAGCTTCTTCCTGCGGATCTTCGCAGTCGCCTTGTAAAATAGGTTCAAAAATAGTCGGCAATTGGCAAAGGTTCTCAATTTAAGTATAACCATCCTCATTCACATGAGAGGATGGATGGGGTATAAACCCCCCGTCTACACGTCAGCTCACCTTGGATTTACCCCCAAAAGCTGACAGTTCGCCCCTAAAAAACGGATTATCCTCCCCTGAGGGTATTGCCGGTAGTGTCTAAACCCTAAGTCCTAAAACACCAAAACATGTCAGC
>CAWHOL010000003.1:0-37030 GCA_963830965.1 uncultured Verrucomicrobiae bacterium
CGGGCAGCCAATGGGAGGGACGATTCGGCGCCCCCCGCCGGGGGGACCTAGGCCCTTCCGCCCCGTGCCGCGCCGCCGTGCCGGTAGTGGATCACGCGGGCCTTCTCCAGGGTCACGAGGCCCCCGCCGATCATGCCGTCAAGCAGCGGCAGGAACGCCTCGATCTTCGCCTCGTCATCGACGATCTCCACGATCATGGGCAGGTCGTCGGACAGGCGCAGAATCTTCGCCGTGTGCAGGCGGCTTGTGGCGCCGAAGCCCATCGGGCTCCGCAGGACCGTGGCGCCGGCAAGCCCGGCCTCGCGGGCCTTGAGCACGATGGCCTCGTAGAGGGGACGCCCGCCGTGGCGGTCGGATTCCCCGATGAAGATTCGCAGGAGGACCGATTCAACAGGTAAGTCCATGGTCTAGGATCCTTTCATGACGTTAATCCAGCTCGCGCAAAGGTGGCCGAGCCACACGGCAACGAAGCAGACGACGAACGTGCCGGTTGCATTGGCTCCGGCATAGAGCCATTCCCCCTCCCTGGCGAGCGCAAGCGTCTGCAGGCTGAAGGACGAGTAGGTCGTGTATCCGCCGCAGATCCCCGTCATCACGAAACCGCCGGGGCCGACGGCCCGACGATGAAGCGCCCGTCCGGATCGGTCAGCGTGTTGAAGAACCCGATGACGAAGGAACCGGAGACATTGATGATGAACGTCCCCCAGGGGAACGTCTCACCAAAGCGGTGGCTGACGAGGCCGTTCAGCGCGAAGCGCATCAGCCCGCCGAGCCCGCTGCCCAGAAAGATCCAGAGGTATAGGTTCATCAGGGTTCCTAGTGCGTCGGTTCGCAGTAGGAGTCATCAGCGCCGATTTCGGTCGGGCGGTTCCCCGCGGAGCGGGCCGGCAGAATCCATTGCCGGTGCGGGAAACATGGCCTGCATGGGGATTCCTTCAAGCGCAAAAAGGGGCCCGCATCACAGATCCTCGGGGTGCGTCGAGGCCTCGAGGACCCTGCTCGAAAACGTCGGCCCCGTCCAGGTCAGGTGGAGGCTCGCGGGCCCGGTCGCATGGGCGTAGCGCACCGAAATCTTGTAGCTCCGGAAGGCCTGAAGCTCGATTTTCCCGGTGGCCGTGCCGCGTCCCGCCGCGGCCTTCGTGACGAGGGCCCTGCCGTCCAGGAGCACCTCGACCGTGCCGTCGCTGTCGGCCGAGAAGACGTACGATCCGTCCTCGGGGGGCTGGATCGTGCCCTTGTACTCTGTCGAGAAGTGCTCCCTCGGTACGCCCGCCGAGGCGTCGGGCGAGCCGACGCCCGGCTCGTCGACAAGGTCGAAGTCGATCGCCGGCGTGATCGAGGTCTTCGCCAGCACGGTGAACGAGGGGTCCTTGAAGTAGCTGACTGCGAAGAAATGCCCGTGGGCGTAGCCCGCGGGCCCTAGCAGCGCCTTCACGTCGGAGAGGGACCACGGGTGCCCGTCGGGATAGACGATCCCGTGGAACGGAGTCGGCGTCTCGTCCTTCCGGGGCGTCTCGCGGTTTTCGCTCCATGCAAAACGGCAGTTGTCCCGGCCGATCCCGAACTCCCACATGATAAAGCCGACCCTGCCCTTGAAGTGCTCGACGATGCCCGGGACGGTCTGCCCCTGGCGGTTCATGCATTCGCTGCAGAGCGTATGGGCGTCGCCATAGACGGTGTACGCGCCGTACTCGTGCCAGGACGGGAAGTCGGAGAACGGCCCGCCCGAGAACTCCTTGCCCGTGGCGGTCACGGGGATCTCGGTCCCCGTCTCCTTGATCCAGGCCCGCGCATCCCGCTCGAGCCTGATCGTCGCCAGGGAATTGTTGGGCTCGTTATAGATCTCCCAGAACGCCACGCGGGCGTCGGCCTTGTGGGCGTTGACGATGTCCTGGACGTAGGCCTTGAGCCCGGCGCGGTGCTGCTCGTAATGGGACCTCACGTCGTCGCCGGGGCAGACGAGCCACTGGCTGTTGTGGACGCCCGGAATCGGCGCCGGGTACCGGTAGTCGGAGGAGAGGAGGTCCTTCGGCGGCTGATTCCAGCAGTCGTCAAAGAAGACAAACTCCGTCCTGATCCCGTATTTGGAGGCGCGGCCCAGGAAATCGCCGATGTCGCTCAGAAGGGCGTCCTTCTTTTTCAGGTAGACGTAGTAGTGCAGGTAGACCCGGACGACATTGATGCCGTACGCCGACGCAAAATGCAGCTCGCGGTCATTGACCGCCGGATCGTACTGGTCCCACTGCTGCGCCTCGTTCACGCTGTTGGTGGGGACGAAGACCGCGCCCTGCACCCACGTCCAGTCCCTCTGGGGGGCCTGGGAGGCGGCCTGGGCCTCCGCCGGCGCCTTCATTTCGGTGCAGCCCGCTGAGGCCATGCACGTGCAAAGCAGGACGATCCAAGCCGGGGTTTTCATGCACTCTTGGAAAGACGGAGAAGGGGGGGGCTGCAACGCCTCATTGCATTTCTTTTTGGCCCCGGTGCGGACCGCCGGCGTCGGCCACGCAGGGCCGGACCGTTAAATCGGGGTGACGGTATGGACGCCGTATTGCAGGGAACCTCCCGGCCCTGCAGGCTTTCAGCCGTGAACGGAGAACGCCATCCGGTGGGGCTGCGCTCCATGCTGGGCCACCGCGAGTCCGTTGCGGCCGACGCGCCGCTCGAGGAGGTGCACCGCCGGTTCTCCGAGAGCGGACGCGACTTCCTTGCGGTTCTCGACGGCCCCCGGCTCCTCGGCGTCTGCGCCCGCCGCGAAATCGCCATGCAGCTCGGGGCGCGGTTCGGGTTTGCGCTCTTCGCCCATCGACCGGTGAGGGAGCACCTGATGGCCTCCGCGTTCCGGCTGTGCGAGACGACGCCGCTTCCGGAGGCGCTCGCATCGGTTTCCGCGCGCGCAAACGAGAATTTCTACGACGATGTGCTCCTGGTCGACGAAGCGGGGGGGTACGTCGGGTTCATCTTTGTCCATGCGCTGGTCCGGCTGCAGACCGAGATGCTCCTCGGCAACATAGCCGCTCTTGAACGCTCGCGCCTCGAGGTCGCCGAGAAGAACAAGGCCATGGAGGACGACCTGCTGATGGCCCGCGAGGTGCAGCTTGCGATGCTCCCGGCCTCGGGCGACGCGCGGGACCCCGGTCTGCGTTGGAGCTTTCATTCGCAGTACCGGCCCGCCGGCGGCGTGAGCGGGGACTTTTACCAGCTGATCCGAATCTCGGAAGGGGCGGCCGGGATCCTCCTCTGCGATGTCATGGGCCACGGCGTCCGCTCGGCCCTCATCACGTCCATGCTTCGGGCCTTCGCGGAGGACCTGCGGCCGGTCGCGGGGGACCCGGGGGCCCTCCTGACCCGGCTAAACCAGTGTCTCATGACCGTCCTCCGACATGCGGGCCATTTCCTGTTCGTCACCGCCGCCTACGCGGTCGTCGACGTGGACGCGTCGACGCTGGCCTACGGACAGGCGGGGCATCCGACCGGCTTCATCCGGCACGCCTCGGGGGCGGTCGAAGCGCTCCCGTCCGACGGCGACGTGGCCGGGCCTGCGCTCGGGCTGATTGACGATTTCACCTATGTGGCCGGGCGACAGGGGCTTCGCCCGGGCGACGCCGTCATCCTGTTCACGGACGGCGTCTTCGAGGCGAGGGATCGCGCAGGGGACGAATGGGGGCAGGAGCGACTTCGCGAGGAGATCGCCCGGCGCGCCGGCCTGCCGGTGGGCGACCTTCTTCCCGCGGTGATCTCAGCGTCGGGGGAATTCGCCGGGGTCGGGGCCTTTGAGGACGATGTGTGCATGGTCGCCCTGGAGGCCCGGGCCTGACCAAGGAAGCGGAAAATCGCCGTTGCCTGGGCCCCGCTTTCTTTCCGAGACTCGCCGGAGCGCCCCTGGACTCCCGCCCGGAGCCAGGACCCCGCTCAATCCGGCAACCGAATAACCCGCGCCCCAGTGAAGGTGACTCGATCCCAGGTGGTCTCAAACGCGATCCGGTGCCGCTGCCCGAACTGCGGGCGGCCGACGCTCTTCGCGCCGGGCAGGTACTTCAAGGTGAACGAATCGTGCCCGAATTGCGGCCTCAGGATCGAGAAGGGCGACGGGGCCTTCCTGGGCCCGTTCGTCATCAACTACGGGGTCACGGCATTCGGGGTCATCATTCCGTTGATCCTGCTCTACGTCCTGGGCAGGATCGGGGCGGCCGTCGCCCTCCCGCTCTGTTTCGTGGGCGCCCTCCTCGTCCCGATTCTGCTCTACCGGTTATCCTGGGGATGGTGGCTCATGCTCTACTACCTCTTCCTGCCGGAAAGCCTTCCGGCCAACCTGGAGGGCCGGGCGGAGGACGACGAGTGACCCCCCTGCGCCCTCGCGAAGGCAAGGCGCGGCCGTCTTGCCTTTGGAATCGCAAACGGATCCTGGTCGGACCTTAGTGTGCCGTCCGACGCCCTTGCGGTCCCGTGGCACGCGAGCAAGAGGAGCCTCCCATGACAAAAGCAATCCGGCAGACGGTCACGATCGGCGCGCCTCCTGCGGAGGTGTATTCAGCGCTCATGGACGAAAAGCGGCACGCCTCGTTCACCGGCGCCGCAGCCGCCATTTCCCGAAGGGTGGGCGGGGCAATCTCGTGCTACGGGGGCCACATCAAGGGCTTCAACCTCGAGCTCAAGCCCGGCAAGCGCATTGTCCAGGCATGGAGGACAAGGGACTGGCCGGCGGGAACGTTCTCGATCGTGAGCTTTTCCCTAGCCCGCAAGGCGGGGGGCCGCACCCGGCTTGCCTTCCACCAGGTCGGGGTTCCCGCCGGTGATATCGCGGCAAAGACACGGGGATGGCGTTTGCATTATTGGGAGCCTCTCAAGGCGTTCCTGGAAGAATAGGCCGTCTTGCCAAAGCAGGGAAAACTCACCGAATTGGTCGGGGCCTTCCTGAGGCTCGGGCTGACGTCGTTCGGCGGCCCGGTCGCCCACCTCGGGTATTTCCGCGCGGAATTCGTGGAGCGGCGCCGCTGGCTCGATGACGAAGAGTTCGGGGACCTGGTGGCGCTCTGCCAGATGCTGCCCGGGCCCGCCAGCAGTCAGGTCGTGTTTGCCCTCGGAATGAGGCGGGCGGGGCTGCCGGGCGCCCTGGCCGCATCGCTCTGCTTCATCCTCCCGTCGGCGCTGGCGATGATCCTGTTCGCTTACGGCGTGGCGTCGCTCGGCTCCGTGCAGGGCGCAGGCTGGATTCACGGGCTAAAGCTGGCGGCGGTGGCGGTTGTGGCGCTAGCCGTCTGGGCCATGGCCGGGAAGCTCTGCCCGGACTGGCCGAGGAGGCTCCTCGGCCTGGCATCGGCCGCTGCGGTGCTTTTTTTCCCGGGAACGGCGAGCCAGATCGGCGCCATCGCAGCCTGCGCCGTCATCGGATCCATATCCCGGCGCGGCGAGGATCCGTATCCGGCGCCCGAACGAATGCTTGGCCGGGGCCATGCCTGGGCCGCCGCCTCCCTCTGTCTTTTTGGACTGCTCCTTTTCCTCCTGCCGTTCCTCTCGCGCATCAGCGGAATCAAGTCCGTCGCCGTGTTCGACAGCTTCTACCGCTCCGGCGCCCTTGTCTTCGGAGGGGGCCACGTCGTCCTGCCCCTCCTGCGCGCGGAGGTGGTGCCGCGGGGATGGATCAGCGACGATATGTTTCTCGCCGGCTACGGGGCCGCCCAGGCCGTCCCCGGACCGCTCTTCACGTTCGCCGCATACCTGGGAACCGTGATAGAGTCGGGGCCGCGCGCGTGGTCGGGCGGGCTTTTGGCGCTGTTCGCCATTTTCCTTCCGGCATGGCTCCTGGTCGGGGGTGTCTACCCGTTCTGGCACCTCCTGCGCGCCGTCCGCTGGGCCCGGGGCGCCCTAAAGGGCGCCAACGCCGCGGTGGTCGGGATCCTTCTTGCGGCTCTCTACACGCCGGTCTGCACCGGGGGTATCGGGAACGCGCGCGACGCGGCGACCGCCGCGGCCGCGATCGTGCTTCTGGGATCGCTCAAGGCGCCGCCGTGGGCCGTCGTCGCACTCATGGCCGCCGCCGGCCAGTGGGTCCTGCGCTGAGCGGAGGGGGCTCAGGCCTCCCTGCGCGAGAGCCGGTGCACCAGGAAATAATACGCCGTCCCGAGGACGGCGGCCGCGCCCGCAACCCAGAGCGTGATCTCCCTGATCTCGCCGCGCATGAGCCTCTCGTCCCTGCCCGCCACAACGGAGACGTAGGTCAGGACTCCGCACCAGAATGCGGAGCCCGCGAACGTGTAGACGCAGAACTTCCAGAACCTCATCCGGACGATGCCGGCCGGGATGCCGATCAAGTGACGCACGACCGGAAGCATCCTCGAGAGGAAGATTCCAAAGCTCCCGAAGCGCTCTGACCATCGCTCGGCCTGCTCGATCTTTTCAGGGGAGATGAACAGAAGGCTGAGGCCCTCCTGAAAACGCCGAGAATGCGCGCGAGGAGCATTCCAGCCGCCCAGGCCCCCGAGCCTGACCTCGGCCTGCTCGATCCTTCTGACCGGGATGAGGAAGAGTCCGCTGTAACGGATGACCAGGGGCCGGCCCACCAGGCGCGAGGCCCAGTACATGATGCAGGCGCCGAGCAGGCTCCCGATGGCCGCCGCGATGACGATGCCGGGCAGCGTCATCGAGCTGTTGCCCGCGACGACCAGGAGCACGGCCGGAGGGATCACCAGCTCGCTCGGCAGCGGCACCACCGAACTCTCGAGCGCCATCAGGAACACGAGGTAGGGATAACCCCCCGACTTCAGCGATTGCTGGTAGGCGGCGAGGAGGCGTTGGATGAGGTCGTGCAAGATCCGCTCAAACGTCGGGCTTCGTCTTGCGAAGGCCCTGGACGCGATCGCCCTGTTTCCACAGGCCGCGCTTCTTCAGCAAGTCTATGCGTTCAAAGCGCTTCAGTACATTGCGTTTGACGACGATACCGCTGGTGCCTTGGAGGCTCTTGTGCTGGGACATGGCTGGTGAAGGGACGGAAGTTGGGAGTTAAAGGGTCCACTTGGTAGGGTCAGCCTCCCGACAAGACAAGGAGAAATTCGACCTTGACCCCCCAGGGTCAACCTTCAGTTTTCCCCTTCCGCATCCGAAACAATACCACCATGAGGGACGACTACATCAAACAGGCGCTAGGCAAGATCTTGGATCCCAACATCCTGATCAACGTGGTCTCGCGCCGCGTCAAGCAGCTCAAGCGCGGAAACCGGCCCCTTGTGGAGTCCCTTGAAAAGCTTTCGCCTGAGGATATCGCCCTGCGCGAGATCATTGAGGAGAAGATAAGCTTCGAGGCCGGCGAGAACTGACCCGGGTCGGCGCCTTCGGCGCCGCCAGCGGGGTCGGCACGCGGGCCTCTGGAAACGACCCCCTCCATGGCCGCGCACAAGAAAGACGCCCCGCGCCTGACCGAGGTCAGGAATTCGAAGGTGTTCCGCGATTTCGCGGTGGGGGAGCGCTATGAGGCCGGCGTCCAGCTGAAGGGAACCGAGGTCAAGTCGATCCGGACGGGCCGGGCCCAGATCAGCGACGCGTTCTGCCGCGTCGAGAAGGACGAGGTGTGGATGTACAATGCGCACATCGAGCCCTACGCCTTCGGAAACCTCGCAAACCATGACTCGAAGCGCATCCGAAAGCTCCTGCTGCACCGCAGCGACATCCGCAAGATCGAGCTCGCGATGAATGCCGGCGGCAAGGCCCTGATCCCGCTGCGGATGTACTTCAAGGAGGCCCTCGTCAAGGTCGAGGTCGCCCTGTGCGCGGGCAAGAAACTCTTCGACAAACGCGAGGACCTGAAGAAAAAGGCACAGATGCGTGAAGTGAACAAGGCGCTCCGGGCGCGCAGGCCATGATGCACGGCACCGACACGGTGGTGGTCCGTGTTCCCGCGAGCACCTCGAACTGCGGCGCCGGCTTCGATACGCTGGGCCTTGCGCTCAACCTCTACAACCGGATCACCGTTACGCTTGCCGACGGCGCGGATCCCCTGCCGGAACGGCCCGCCGACGGGAGGGCGCAGGCGATGGTCGCGGAGGCCGCCGTCTCGTTTGCCGAGGCGACGGGCCGCCCGCCCGCGGGCTTCCGCTACAGGATCGAGGGCGACGTCCCCCCGGCCCGCGGCCTGGGCTCAAGCGTGACGGTCGTGGCGGGCGTCCTCGCGGGCCTGAACATGCTCCACCGCACATCCCTCTCGACGCGCCAGCTCGTCGGGCTTGTCTCGGCGATCGAGGGGCACCCCGACAATGCGGGCGCAGGCGTTCTCGGCGGATTCTGCGTTTCCCGCTCCGATCCGGCCACCGGCGCCTACGTCGATACGCAGCGGTTCACCGTCCCGGCCGACGTCGCCTTCATCGTGGTTTCGCCGCCCGTGGAGTTCGTCACCAAGGAGTCCCGCGGGGCGCTGCCGCCGTCCCTTCCGTTCTTTGACGCGGTCAAGAGCATCAACAGCGCCGCCTATGTCGTCGCGGCCTTCGCGTCGCGGGACTTCCAGAGCCTGAGGCATGCCGCCGGGGACTTCGTCCACGAGCCCTACCGCCTCCCGAGTATCCCCGGCGCGAGCGACGCGATCGCCGCAGGGATCTCCGCAGGCGCCTGGACGGGATGGCTGAGCGGCAGCGGCTCGAGCGTCCTGTGCGTTTGCGAAAAGGCGAAGTCCCGGCCCGTCTTCGGCGCCATGACGGCCGCATTCTCCCGCGTCTCGATGCCGAGCGAGGGCCGGATTCTCGCCGCGGACAACGAAGGTCTGTCAATCGAGCGCTGACGCGGCCGCGCTAGACCCGGTACGAGGGGGCGTTCTTGCCCGGCCAGACCTGCAGGACCGCATCCGCCAGGGGCCGCCAGCCAAAGGGCTTTTGAAGGCGCATCTTAAGCCTCTTCAGCCGCGAAAGCTGGGGCTCAAGCGGCTCGAGGTTGTTGCCCGAGATCATGATGAAGACCGCCCTCGGTGCGATCTTCGAGGCCCGGCGGATGAACTCGATCCCGTCCATTTCGGGCATTGAGTAGTCGGTCACGACCACCCCGGCGGGGATCGTCGCGAGCCCGCCCAGCGCCTCCAACGGCCGGGTGAAGTGGAAGACGCTGCAGTCAAGGTTGTCCGCGATCAGCCCCGCCATCAGCTCGACGTAAGACTTCTCGTCATCGACAATGATCACGGCTCGGCGGGCGGCCTCGGTCTTATTCCTTGGGTTTTTCACCGCGGGAGCGGGGATACGCCGAAAGCGGGAATTCAGGAAGGGTAAAATGCAATGCGCAAGACGCTTGCGTTAATTGAAAGAAGGGTGGAATAGGTTCGGTGACCCCTGGCCGGGTCCCGCCCGATGATCCACATCGTCCTTTTTCAGCCCGAGATACCGCAAAACACCGGCAATGTGGGCCGCATGTGCGCGCTCACCCGCTCGCGCCTCCATTTGATCCACCCTTTGGGTTTCAAGATCACCGACAAGAACCTTCGACGCGCGGGAATGGACTACTGGTTTTCCCTCGACGTCCACGAGCACGCCGACTGGGCCCAGTTTCGCTCAAGCGATTCGGCCCCCAGGCGCCTATGGCTCTTCACGACCCGGGCGGAGCGCCGGTTCTGGGACGCCCGGTTCGAGGAGGGCGACGGCCTCGTGTTTGGAAACGAGGGGAGCGGAGCCCCGGGCTGGCTCCACGACGAGCTGGGGGAGCGCCGGGTCACGATTCCCCATGCCAACCCGGATCTGAGGTCGCTCAACCTCAGCACCGCGGCCGGCGTCGCCGCCTACGAGGCGCTCAGGCAGATCGGAGGATTTGGCACCTAGATTCAAATTTTGGGGTAGCCTCCCGCGGCGCACCCTTCAAGATCGCCCCCTCATATGAGCGAAAACCGCCTCAAGGTCTTCTCGGGCAATTCGAATAAAGCGCTGGCAGAGGACATCTGCCGGAGCATTGGCGTGCCGCTCGGCCAGGCCACGGTGACGAGTTTTCCGGACGGGGAGACGTTCGTGAAGATCGACGAGAATATCCGCGGACAGGACGTGTTCATCATCCAGTCGACCTGCCCCCCGTCGAACCAGCACCTGATGGAGCTCCTGATCATGATCGACGCGGCGCGCCGGGCCTCGGCGAACCGGATCACCGCGGTGCTGCCCTTCTACGGGTACGCGCGCCAGGACCGCAAGGACCAGCCCCGCGTTCCGATCACGGCGAAACTGGTGGCGAACCTCCTCGTGTCGGCGGGCGCGAACCGGGTGCTCACGATGGACCTCCACAGCCAGCAGATCCAGGGGTTCTTCGACATCCCGGTCGACCACCTCTACGCCTCGCCCGTCTTCTTTGATTACCTGTCGAAGGAGAAGAACGACAACCTCGTGGTGTGCTCTCCCGACGTCGGGGGGATGAAGATGGCCGCCGCCTACGCAGACCTCCTCGGAGCGAGCCTCGGAATGGTGGCCAAGAGGCGCCGGAGCGCGACCTCGGTCGAGGCGATCAGCCTCGTCGGCGACGTCGACGGGTGCGACATCCTGCTCGTCGACGACATCACCGAGACGGCCGGCACCCTGACGGCGGCGGCGGCCATGCTCCGGGAGCACGGGGCCAAGAAGATCCGGGCGGCCGTGAGCCACTGCATCCTCAACGAGATCGCCTATGAGCGCATCCGCAGCGGGATGATCGACGAGCTGATCACGACCAACACGGTCCCGATCGACACCCGGGGGCTGCCCGTGACCGTCCTCAACGTGGCCGGGCTCCTCGGCCAGGCGATCCAGCGGATCAACACCAACGAAAGCATCACCGGATTGTTCCGAATCAAGGGGTTCTAGGCCATCCCCATCGACAGATTGTGGAACCGTCCTGCGGACCGCGGGTCACCCAACTAACTCATGAAATTCAGATCTTCCTACAGAATCGCAGCTTTCGCGGCCTGTGCGTCCGCGCTCGGCCTGCTTGCCTCCGCCCGCGGCGCGTCCGACGGCGGGGCTGCGCCCGCCAAGATGCCCGAGCTCAAGAAAGACTTCTCGCCGGTCAGCGACGGGAAATCGGCGGTCGTCTCCAGCTACGCCGACATCATCGAGCCGGTGGAGAAGGAAGTGGTGTCCATCAACTCCACCCGGACGGTCCACGAGCGGATCCAGGCGAATCCGCTGCTGCGCCAGTTCTTCGGCGACGTTCCGGACGAGGACCGCGAAAGCAAGGAGATGGGGCTCGGCTCCGGCGTCATCGTCTCCCAGGACGGCTTCATCCTCACGAACAACCACGTGGTCGCGGACGCGGACGAGCTCACCGTGCAGCTCTCCGACGGCCACAAGTACACGGCAAAGGTGGTGGGGGCCGATCCGAAGACGGACATCGCCGTCGTGAAGATCGACGCCACCGGACTGCCGGCCGCGACGTTTGCCGACAGCGACAAGCTCCGGGTCGGAGACGTCGTCTTTGCGGTCGGCAACCCCCTCGGCGTGGGCGAGACGGTGACGATGGGCATCGTCTCCGCCAAGAGCCGCAGCGTCGGCATCCTGGACGACGTCCACGGCTACGAGGATTTCATCCAGACCGATGCTGCGATCAACATGGGCAACTCGGGGGGTGCGCTTGTCGACGCAAAGGGGCGCTTTGTCGGGATCAACAGCGCGATCGTATCCCCCTCGCGCGGCAACATCGGGATCGGCTTCGCCGTCCCGGTCAACATGGCGGCGAACGTCATGAAGAGCCTGATCGAGACCGGCACGGTGAGCCGGGGCTTCCTCGGCGTGGGCGGAGACCCGATCACGCCCGACATCGCCGAGCAGGTGCACCTTCCCAAGGACGCGACGGGCGTCATCGTCACGGACACGGTTCCGGACGGTCCCGCGGACCGCTCGGGCGTGAAGCGGGGCGACGTGATCGTCTCGGTCAATAACAAGCCCGTGCAGAATCTCGACGAGCTTCGCCTCACGATCTCCCAGATGGCTCCGGGCAGCAAGGTGACGCTCAGCATCTCGCGCGACGGGAAGCCGATCGCGATCGGCGTCACGCTTTCGCAGTTTGCCGAAAAGCCGAACGAGCTCCTGGACGGCGTCGAGGTCGGCAAGCTCACCGACGACGTCCGCCGGCACCTCAATATCGACAACCGGGTCACGGGCCTGGTCATCACCAAGGTGGACGAGAAGTCGGACTATGCGCAGGACCTTCCCCTCGGGGCGGTGATTGTCGAGATCAACCGCGCCCCGGTCGAGGACATCGCGACCGCGAAGGCCCTCCTGCATCCGGGCCGCAACCTGCTCCTGGTTTATTACCAGGGCGTCCAGCAGTACCGGGTGGTCACGAAGCGCGGTTAGGCTCCCGCCCCCGGCTCAGCTCCCCGGTTTCTCAACCGGGAGCTTTGCCAGGTCCTCGGGCAGCCGGTCCGCGGGATAGGTCGGGAAACTGAGCTCAAGAAGCGACACCGACGGCGCGTCGAATCGGACCGTCGCGGCGCTCCGGTCGACCAGCATGGCCACCCCCGCGACCGCGCCCCCCGCCTTGCGCACGATCTCAAGGCATTCGTTGACGCGGCCCCCGCGGGTGACGACGTCCTCCACGACGAGGACCGCCTCGCCGGGCGAAAGCGTGAAACCGCGGCGCATCACGAGCACGTTGTTCTCCTTCTCGCAGAAGAGGTACCGGGCCTTCGCCTGGCGCGCAATCTCCTGTCCGATCACGAGGCCGCCCATGGCCGGGGCGAGGACGGTCGAGAACCCGAGCCCCGCGCCGCGCACCTTCGCCAGGAGGAGCTCGGCGAGGCGTTCGACGGCGTCCATGTGCTGGCATACCTGCGCGCACTGGAAATAATGGCCGCTGTGGAGGCCGGAGCGCAGCACGAAATGGCCCCTGAGGAGCGCGCGCGTGCGGATGAAGATGTCGAGGATTTCCTGTTGCTTGGGATCCATGGGCGGGGGATTCGAGACGGTTCTTGGGCCGAGTTCAACGCTGCACCACGAATGCCCGCCTTCACCCGCGGATTGGCGCGGAAGGATCCCGACCGTGCTCGGGCGGCAAGGCGCAGGGCCTGCGCCCTGTTCCCGGGGCAGCCGTCCTACGTTGAATATTTGCCGGCGTGGCATTATCGTTGCCGCCATCCGAACTGAAACCATTGAAATCCGACCTGCAGATCCCTCTTGAGGACGAGCTCGGCGATGTGCTCGAGAAGGCGATGAGCTGTGCGGGCCTCACGCCGGAAACGCTCTCCGAGAAATCGGGCGTTCCCGTCTCCAGCATCCGGGATGCGGTGGACTACCGCCCGGAGCTCGGCCCTGGCGAGTGCCGCCGCCTGGCGGAGGCGCTCGGGCTAAACGAAGTCGGCCTGTGCGCGCTCGCGTCCGGAAAGTACCCCCTGCCGGATTCCGAGGGGCTCCCGTTCTGCGTTTGGCCCCTGCGCATGGTGCACGGGATTGGGGTCGTCAACGCCTACGTCGTCGGCACGCAGCCCGGCCGCGGTCTGCTCTTCGACACGGGGCCCGGATGCGGCGAGCTGGAGTCGGTCTGGCCCGAGAGCGTGCGGGCCGTCGATGCCATCTTCGTCACCCACGTCGAGGCAGAGCACGTGGGGGGCCTTAAGGACGCGGTGCGCCGTTTCGGGGTTTCCCAGGCGTTCATACCGGCGGGCGCCGACGCGCCGCCGGCCAGGCCGATGGGGGAGGGCGAAAAATATTCATCCGGGACTCTCGAAATCACGGCGTTCCGGACCCCCGGCCACTGCGCGATGCACAACTGCTACAGCGTCAGGTCGACCGCGGTCGCCTCGGCCCGCTCGCTCCTGATCTCGGGCGACCTCGTCTTTGCGGGATCCGCGGGCGGGCCTTACCACTGCCACCGCCAGCTCCGCGCCCACCTGTGCCGGGTCTTGGCCGCGGTCCCGCCCGAAACGGTGGTTGCGCCGGGGCACGGCCCCATGACGACGGCGGGCAACGAGCTGCGCTTCAACCCCTTCGTGACCTGACCGGTCCGCGGCGCCTCAGACGGCGTCGACGATGAACACAACGGCGGTCGCGTTGTCCGGCCCGCCGCGCTCGACAGCCTGGTTCACCAGGGCCCGCGCGATCGCCGAGGGCTGGTTCGAGGATCCCACGGTCTCCTTGAGTTCCTTCTCCGAGAGCATCCGCGTTATTCCGTCGGTGCAGAAGGCGAAGCGGTCGCCCGCCGAAAGCGGCAGGTCGCTCAGGTCAACCTCAGGGGCGAGCACCTGTCCTATGCAGCGGGTCAGGGCGCCGCGCTGGGATTCGCTGTAATAGACGACCTCGCCCCGGGCACGGCGGCGCTTGGCCTCGTTCTCTACCGAATGGTCCTCGGTCAGGCAGGCAAAATGGCCGTTCCTCAACGAGAAGGCCCTGGAATCCCCTACATGCGCCAGCTTCAGGCGGCTGCGGCGAACGCAACCGACCGTCAGCGTCGAGCCTATTCCAAGTCCCGGGCTGATGCGCATCCCAAGGCTCACGACCGACTCGTTGGCCCTGATCACGATGGCGCGCATGTCGATGTCGCCTTCGGGCGCCAGGGCGCGCACCGCCCTGGAGACGACATCGGCCGCCTCTTGGGCCGCCTCGCCCCCTCCGGGCAATCCGCCCACCCCGTCGGCGACGCCGAACAGCATCGCGGACTCGTCGAATATCATCCGGTCCTCGTTCTCCTTGCGGACCTTTCCTATATCCGAGAAACAGGCCGCGCGAAGGATCGTCATTTTGGAGGCTCCACCTTAGCGCCAATGCCGTCAGGTGAAAGGACGAAATTGATCCTGCCGGTTCTCCCGGGTGAGGCGCGTGAACGACCGCTGGGGCAGCCCCTCCATGAACAGGCGTCCGTAGGACTTGGCCAGCGTGCGGCTGTCGAGGACCGTGATCAGCCCGCGGTCGGCCTTCGTCCGGATGAGCCTGCCGACCCCCTGCCTGAACTTGATGACGGCCTCCGGAAGCGTGAGCTCGCCGAAGGGGTCGCCTCCGCGCTCCCGGATGAGTTCCGCTTTCGCCTCGGCGATGGGATGGGTGGGCGGGCTGAAGGGGAGCCGCGCGATCACGACCTGGGAGAGGGCGTCCCCGGGAACATCGACTCCGGTCCAGAAGCTGTCCGTTCCGAAGAGCACGGCGTTTCCCAGGTCGCGCATCCGCTGCGCAAGCTCCGTCCTCGAGAGGTCGGTGCCCTGCATGAGGAAGGGGCGCCCCTTGGCGCAGAGGACGGGGGCCACCAGCGCGGCGACCGCCTGCATGTCGCGGTAGCTCGTGAAGAGGACCAGCGATCCGCCCCCGACCCGGCCGCAGCAGAAGGCGACGTAGTCGGCCAGGGCGTCGATGGACAGGCGGGTGTCCTGGGCCGGCGGCGGTATGTCGGCCGCCACGAAGACGCGCATGTTGCGCTCGAAATCAAAGGGGGACTCGGCCACCTCGGCCCTGGCCGAGGCGGCGCCGATGCTGGAGGCGAAGGGAGCCATCTCTCCAGCCACGGCGAGGGTTGCGCTCGTGCAGACCACGCTGACGCCCACGCCAAAGAGGCACCGCTCGAGCTCGGGGGCGACGTCGACCGGGGCGCTCCGAAGGGTCACGATCGCCTGCTTCCGGCCGGACTTCTCCACCCAGTAGACGTGGCCCTCGTTTGAGAGCCCGAGCCATTCGTCGATGCCCGCGCGGATCGCGCGCAGCCTCGACCTCTGCTCAAGGAGCTCGTCGCGCTCCCTGCCGTCCTCGAGGGCGTCGGCGGTCTTCAACAGGGAGCGCTCGAGCGCAGCGAGCGGCTCGCCGAGAAGCGGTTCGGCCGCGCCCGCCTCGCGCAGCCGCACGATGGGCCGCTCGGAGAGGAGCGTGCGGGCGAGGAAGTCGAAAAACTGCGCCGAGGCATCGAGCGTGTCCGCGACCCTCTGCCGGAACTCCGCGTCGGCGCGCTTCTTCATGATGCCCCTGCGGGTCTTCGGGTTGAACAGGTGTTTCACGGTCCTCTCGACCCCGAGGCTGCTCAGGCAGAGCCCGAAGCTCTCCTCGGCCACCTCCGAAACCGTGTGCGCCTCGTCGAGGACGACGAAATCCCCGGGGAAAAGGACCCCCGAGACTTCCTGGGTGGCCCCTTCAGCGCGGGCCCCTCCGGCGTTGATCAGCGAAAAGAGAAGTGCGTGGTTGACGACGATCACCTGGGAGGCGCGGACGCGCGCCCGCGCCCGCTGGTAAAAGCAGCGTTCGCAGTCGCAATTGCGCCTTGAGCAGGTCGACGAATCCGCATTGACCGCGTCCCAGACCTCCGGGTTCGGGGACGGCTGCAGGTCGTGGCGAAGTCCGGTCTCCGTGGTGTCGGCCCAGGCGGCGATCCTCTGGAGCTCCGCGTAACCGGCATCGTCGAACAGGCTCGCCCGCTCGGCGAGAGCGTGCGAGAGCCTCGAGGTGCAGAGGTAATTGGATTTGCCGACCAGCACCGTCGACCTGAAGCCTGCGTACCGGGCGAGCTCCGGGGCGGACTCGAACAGCCTCTTTGAAAGCGGCAGGTCCTTGCGCTCGATCTGCTCCTGGAGGGAGATCGTGTGGGTCGACACGATAAGCTGCCGTCCGCAGTCGACCGCATGGACGATCCCAGGAACAAGGTAGGCGAGCGACTTGCCGATTCCCGTGCCGGCCTCGAAAAGAAGAGGCGTGTCGTCGCGGAACGCCGCCGCCACCGCACGGGCCATGCGCTCCTGGTCCGGCCGATGCTCGAGACCCAGGTTTTCCTGAAGCCAGCCGGCCTCGGAGAAGACTCTAGCAGCGAATTCCGGAGCCCGGCTCGGGGCGGGCGATGCCGGTGCCGCTTCGTCGCGAATTCCGATCATGGTGCTTTTTGGGGTGGGGGGAGTTTCCGGGACCTAGGGTCCGCCCTTGTCCGGCTTAGTCGCATATCCACACCAGGTCGCCGGAACGCACCTCGTCGAACAGCTCGATGACGTCGGCGTTTCTCATGAGAATGCACCCCGCGCTGATCGGCTCCCCAATCCTTTCCTCCCGCTGGGTCCCGTGAATGTAAACGTAGCGCCCGTGGGTGTCGACGTTCCCGCCCAAATTCACGCCGGGTTCGAGGCCCCGGAGCCAAAGGATGCGGCTGGTGATCAGGTTGGTGCCTCCCGCCCTCCACGATCTCCGAAAAGTGCCGGCCTGTCGGCACGCGCGCCTTAAAGACCATCCCCGGGGGCTGGCCTCCGCCGATCCTCTCCGCAATTTCATGGAGGCCCCGGGGGGTTCCCAGCGAATGGGCCACGTTGGACGGGGGGAGTTTTGAAGTCGATACCCCATAGGATCTTACGAGCTTACCATCGCGAAAAAACTGCAGCGAGGAGGCGCCGATCCGCACGATCAGGACCCGGTCTGCGTGCTTGATGCCAAGGGCAGAACGGGTTCTGTTGAAGGATTCCCAAGACGAATCTATGGACAAGACGGCATGCTTCACGGTGGGCATCGTCGGCGCCTCTGGCGCCGTCGGTCAAGAGTTGCTGCGCCTCCTTGAGGAGCGCAACTTCCCTATTTCCACGCTCAGGCTTTTCGCCTCGGCCCGTTCCGCGGGGAAGGCCGTCGAATTCAAGGGGGCGAAGCGGATCATTGAGGAGGCCAAGCCCGGCGTCTTTGCCAATGTCGACGTTGCTTTTTTCGCCGCGGGCGGTTCGGTCACCCGTGCGCTGGCGCCCGACGCCGTGAAGGCGGGATGCCTCGTCATCGACAAGAGTTCGGCGCTTAGGATGGATCCTGACGTCCCGCTAGTCATTCCCGAGATCAATCCCGAGGCCCTTAGGCGCCACAAGGGAATCATCGCCAATCCGAACTGCTCGACCGCGGTGGCCCTCATGGGGCTCTGGCCCCTCCACCGCCGCTTCGGGCTAAAGCGGTTCATTGCGGCGTCCTACCAGTCGGTGTCCGGAGCGGGCGCCGAGGGCGTGCGCGAGCTCGAGGCCCAGGTCCTCGCCCATGCGAAGGGCGGAGAGCTCAAGCGCAAGGTCTTCAAGCACCAGATCGCCTTCAATGTGATCCCCCAGGTCGATACCTTTGGCCCCGACGGATACACGGGCGAGGAGTCGAAGATCATGCTTGAGAGCCGCAAGATCATGGGGCTGCCGCACCTGGCGGTTTCGGCCACGTGCGTCCGAGTCCCGGTGATGCGGGCTCATTCGGTGGCAATCAACGCCGAGTTCGAGCGCCCGGTAAGTGTCGCCGAAGCGAGGGAGGCAATCGCCGCATTCGAAGGGGCCCAGCTCGTGGACGACCCGGCCAACGGGCGGTATCCGACGCCCCTAGATTTCAGCCGGGTGGTGAAGTGCGGAGTCGGCAGGATCCGATTGGACACGGCGCTTCACAACGGTCTGGCATTCTGGGTTAGCGGCGACAACCTTTGGAAGGGTGCCGCGCTCAATGCGGTGCAGGTTGCCGAGCTGATGATTCGCGAAGGCTTGCTCCGGCCCAAGGCGGCGCTTGCTGCTGTTTGATTGGAACGGACGCCTAGCTCAGTTGGTTAGAGCACCTCGTTTACACCGAGGGGGTCGGGGGTTCGAGTCCCTCGGCGTCCACCAGTTAATCGTTGTCATAAAATGTTTTAGATGTTTTTTTAAGTTAAATATGCATCAAACAAAAGCATATGTAATCATAATAACAAAGCATAACTTGACATTATAAAAGAGCGAAATAGGGTCGGCCCATGCCCGTGAACCCACAGCGAAACCTGGCAGACGCCCTGCGTCGCTCCCAGGCGGCCGCCGCGGATCACATTCTTCGGTTTAGCCAGCTATCGAGAGCCGACCGCGAGTTGCTCGTCCGACGCGGATTCCTCTTCGAGATTATCAAAGGCTGGTATGCATTGATGACGCCGCAGGCACAGCCCGGCGACACCACCTTCTGGCACCTTCATTATTGGTCGTTTGTCGCTGCCTATTTAAAGTCACGTTATGGGGCACGTTACTGCGTTTCAGCCGAGCATTCCCTGGACCTGTGGACCGAGAGCACAAACATACCAAAACAGCTGGTTGTGACGACGACGCGAGGTGGAACGTTCTCATTGAATATCCCTAACGGGAGTTCGATCCTAATTTATCCTGGGAGGAGATCACTCCCACTAGGGCTCGAGTTGAAGCGGGGCGTGCAGGTCATGCCGTTGGCCGTCGCGCTCGTGAGAGCCACTCCGTCGTACTTCACAAAGTCCGCGGCCAACGCCGAACTGGCGTTGCGCATGGTGCGGACCGAGGACCTTTCTCGTGCCCTCTTGACCAGCGAAATCAATCTCGCCGCTGCGGGCCGCCTCTTGGGTGCGCTGGAACACTTGGGTTTTCAGAAGCCGGCCGATCGAATTGAAGCCGACCTCGTGGCTGCCGGAGTCAGGGCCAAGCGGCAGAACCCATTCGAAGGCCCTCCAGGATTGGAGGAGGGAACCCTCTACCGATCACCGTATGTCGGACGGATTCAGGCCATGTGGCGGGGCCTTCGTGATTCCGTGCTCGATAGTTTCCCGGCGCAGCCGCGCTCGATGCCGGACCAGGCAAGGTATCTCGATCGCCTCAAGGCAATATACGCCCACGATGCCTATCACTCGCTTTCAATCGAAGGCTATCAGGTCACTCCGGAACTCATTCAGCGCATAGCCGATGGCAAATGGGATCCGGGTGCCAACCCTGCAGACAACGCACAAGTGAATGCCATGGCCGCTAAGGGCTATTCGGCTGCGTTCTCCGTGGTGTTGGGCAGCTTGGGCGACGTTTTTCGCAACCAGAGGCCAGGCTTGGTTTTCGACCGAGACCTTCAGGCTTGGTACCGTGCGTTGCTTAGCCCTTCCGTGCAGGCCGGCATTCTGCCGGCTTCCGCTCTAGCCGGGTTTCGCGAGCGCCGCGTCTTTATTCGTGGTTCGGATCACGTGCCGCCTGCCTACGAAGCCGTGCCGGAACTGATGGAGACCCTATCCAGGCTTCTCAGGGAGGAAGGCTCTCCTGCGGTGCGCGCAGTACTCGGCCATTTTGTCTTTGTATTCATCCATCCCTATGCGGATGGAAATGGCCGAATCGGGCGCTTCCTGATGAATCTAATGCTGGCCTCGGGCGGATTTGAATGGACGGTCATTCGCGTGGACAGGCGCAAGGCTTACATGGCTGCGTTGGAAAAGGCCTCAGTCCGCGGAGACATATCCGACTTCACCCGCTTTATCGCCGAGGAAATGGTGGCGTCCTCAAGATTCGTCCCGGGCAGCTCTGATTAGGTTTCGAGTGATAGGCCGAAGATCGCCGACATATCGAGAAGTGCGGTCACTTCTTGGCGAACTTTACGCTGGCGGCGTCATCCTCGTCATCCGCAACCCACTTTTTTAGCGTCGACGCGGGAATGTCGCGGATAGGGACAGTAACCGCAGGGTGAAGAAAAATCCCATCCGGCCTCTCTTCGGCGAGGAGAACCGCTCGATTCTTATCGAGCCTCAGCTTGCGGCGCAGCGCTATGGGCAAGGTAAGTGTTCCGCGCGGCGAAATCGTGATAGTTGTGCTCATACGGAAATACTGCATTACTGAAATACGGAAGTCAATCGGGAGGGTCGTAGAAATGGTCTTGAAGCTGATAGCCGCTGGTATGGCCAAGAGTCACCGTCGGCAAAGCTTCACGTCTTCGCCCACAAGCATCGGGCGATTATGTGTACAAAAGCATGCAACCAGCTGCAACTAGGACCGCTGCTTCACTCGGAGGCGATGGACGCCCTCGGCGTCCACCATCAGGCCCTCTTCCAGAGGGCCGGCATAGATCTCCCTGTGAAGCGTACGACTCAATGCGACCTGCCACACTCGATCACCTCGGTAGATATGCAACCATGGCGCAGCCAAGACTGCACCAGAGTCCACCTCCGGACTCGTAGGGCTAGGAGGGAAGAGGCCCGCGCCGGAATATCCAAAGCTCCGCTCGATGGCGAAGGGCTCAATTCAGGTCTAATATCGGCCGACAATTTCTATCTCTGGATCGTATATGCGGAAGGCGAGCGACCGTGCGCCACGATCAGCGGATTCGGGAACAGCGGGTCCGTCGCTCGAGAATACCAACAGCGCCTGCCCATCCTTCACCGGGAAATCAAGGGTGGCCCTTGTGTCGGCCGATCCGACCGAACCCTGCCAGAGCTCCACTGCTTCCTGGCGTACATGGACCGTTTGAGGGACAAGGCTGTGCACGACAAAGCTGAATCGCAGCATGCACCGGCTCTTCGGCCACGTCTCAAACTGGACGCGGGCGGTGCCGCCGCTCCAAGACCAAAGATGACGGGACTTATGTTCCAATCCAAACCAACCATCTTCAAGGCGCACTAGGGCGGCTACCGATCCGGATCGCGTGGAGGCGAATTCGCGGGGGTCGTTGCGATCGACGGCGCGCATGCAATTAAGGCCGGCGAAAACTGTCAGGTTTCCCGCCAGAATCCAAACCCATGCCGCGTTGCGCCGCCGCGCAAGAACATTGAAGGCGAGCGCCATCGGCAAAAGCACGCGTGGTGCGGCGCCAGGAAAGTCCTTCCAAACCAATCCACCCAGAAACATCATCAACAGGGCGTGTACTGCCCCCAGACGCCACCACGGGTCCGATCTGGACGGCTGGAGGGCAATGTACACGGCCTGCACGGTCAGGCCAAAGACTGCCAGCAAGGAGACGGCGACAAGGAGGGTGTCACGCTCCGTTTGAAACGCCGAAATGGAGTCGTGCCATTTTTGTAGGTATCCGAAGGGGGGGACGGTAAAATTGGAAAGCCCCGGGTTGCCCGGCCCGGTGCGCCAGCGGACATAAGCGAGCCAAAGAAAGAGCGGCAGGGCCGCTATCAGGGTCTTTCGAAGGTTAGACCCGCTCAACATAGGCCTGGTGAAGACTGCGGGCAGGGAAAGAAGGGAGGTTTCCTTGGTCAGTCCAGCGGCGCCGAGCCAGCCGGTTGCCCCTCGGCCGGCTTCGAAGGCCATCAGCGCAGCCGCAATAAGCGCCGTGGCCAGCAGGTCGGTCATGGCGTGGCGCACGCATTCCATGGTTCCAACTGAGAAAAGGAACCCGGTCCAAACGGCAAACGACCGAGCGCTATCGACCGACAGAATTCGCCAGAACAATCCAGCCATGGCAAGCCACACCCCGATATTGAGCGCGGAATAGACCTGAAATATCCAGGGTTCACGCCCGGCGGCGAGCGTCCATGCAAGCGCCGGCAACAGAATCCGGCGCGCCCGATAGCCAAGGTTGTCTATTACAGAATTGAACTCGGAATCATCAAGGAGCGGATGGTACGCAATCTGGCAGTACCATATTCCGTCGTAATTTCCTCTATCTCGATAAACATAAAGCGGCAGACCATGGAGTTCCTTGATCGAGTTGTCCGCGCTGGCGGCATCCATTTGGAGGAATCGGGTGAAACCGTAGACGGGATGCCAAAAACGCAGGACCAATGTCAGGAAAAGCGCGACGGTGCCTGCCGCCGCCATGAGACGAAACCATCTTATGCGAAACCAATCAGTGCGCTCCCGGAATTTCGTTGGGTCTCCCATTTAAGCTTGGAGCTTGGCCTTTCTCCCGGCTGTAGCATTGCGCGGGGCCCACGTCGAGCAACTCAGGCGATTGGCCTCGTCGATGCCAGGGGCGCTGCCATAGCGCGTGCCCCATAGGCGCGCCAGAAGCAATTGATAATGGAAAGCCTATGTTGATGACAGACCCGGGCTTCGCCTGTTGCTTTTTCAGATTTATGCAATCGATCATGGGTGCAAGAGCGCGCGACCAGATGCAACCATGTCCGCCTCTTCGCTCGGCGGCGATGAAATCCCTCGGCGTCCACCAGCTTGTAAGCGAATATTGATTAACGGGCCAAGGAATCATAGATAATTCATGCATCCAGGGATTCAGAAAGTGCGTCGCAGAGCCTTCGTGCTTTCAGGTGCAGTCATTACAAAATGACTCCATCGAGGGTATTTCCGTCACTCTTCCCGACAGTGAACTTTCCTCAGGGCAACGGAACGCAGCGCGAAAGTTCAGCAGACGCTTCAGGACGACCTTTCGCTCAGGCAGTCACGCGCAGCAGGAAGTTGGCGATTTTTCCCCAGATTGCCGTGGTGGCGATTTGAACATCGAAGGCGAAGAATAAGGCAAGGCCGATACACCCGATTGTGAGGGCGCGGTCGAGCTTCCGGGCAAGCGTCGATTTTAGGACCAGCAGTAGAACGGCAACAAACAGGGTCGTGAAGTATATGCCCCAGATCCGCTCGAACACCGTGCCGGCAAAGAGGTGCTTTAGAGGGTCTATTCGCGCTAGGGCCGCGGTGATCGCTGACAAGGTGCCCACCAGCATTAACGTCCGGTGGATCGCTGGGTTTCGGCGATTGGCGACAGCCGCCGCAATGCAAGCGCCAAACATGAGGATGCTCAGAACCGGGATGGACATGAACTGAATCGGCGTCAGTCCATACTGCACCATCTCGGGGGGCTTCACGCGTTCTGACTCCACGGCGACCTTCAAACCCACCAGCACCGCAAACCCAGCTAACATCGCTCCGACCGTCCCGACCTTGCGGTGCAGTTTCTTCTCATTGCGCAGGACAAGCAGAGGCTGCGACAGGAAAACCAGCATCCAGGCCGCCATCGCGCTGGCATGAAGGATCACCAGACGCCGGATGGGGGGCGTGATCTCGCGTCCTGGGTAGGCCCGTCCTTCGAAATAGAAATGGTGGAATCCGGCGAGCATCGCGGCGACGAGCACCACGGCAGCCACCGCGTAGAAATATTTCTCCGGTTTGACGTTCGGAACCGTGCGGATCGGGGACGAAAGTTCGGGATGGGGGTTAGCAGCGAGGGGCATGGCGGCACGAGGCTGTAGCGTGAAAAATGGCTGTTCAAGAACTTCTAAGGGCGATTAGAGCGTCTTAAGCATGCTTCAGGATTCCGGCCCGGCTCACAGGAATTCGATGTCCGCCGCTCGCGAGTAGTTCTGCTGGCACGCGGTCGGGCACTCCTTCCCATTTTGACTTTCCATTGTCTGGAGGTTGCCGCCGTCGAATTCCATTCCCAGGCCTCGCGCTCGCAGGCCAACAGCTCCTCCAGCCGCCGCGTGACGCGGCACCGCGCGTCTTTTGGGTGCGCCGCGGGCCCAATGCGCAAAAGCGTGCAACCCGGTGCAACCAGGACCGCCTCTTCACTAGGCTGCGATTAACTCCCACGGCGTCTGCGATTAAGTCCGCTGCACTCAGGTTGTCCAAACGTGCCACGATGCTTGCGAAATCGCGGGGCGGGCCATCGGGTCCCCGCTTCGACGGCCTTGCGGAGGTCAAACCCAGCAACGACCGGGGGATCGAAAAAGGGCTTCGCGGGGTCCCGTGATCCGCCCAAACAGCGGAAGATTTCCCTCAGGGACGGTTCACTTGACTGTCCGATGCGGGGCGCCCTTCACAGGCCGGCGCAAACCGGCAACACTTTGCGCCAACCCCCGAATGGCGCCTGATGAACCCCGTACGCTCACTTCTCGCGGCGCTGGCCATCCTCGCATGTGCGCGGCAACCGGTCCAAGCGTTGGACCGACCGGACGTCACCTTCAAGGTCTTCCAGTTTCCTCCCGACAGGATACCCAGGATTGACGGCGACCCGTCGGATTGGGCCATGGTGCCGGACGACTACGCGGTCGGCTCCGACCAGCTGATTGACGATTCGGGCGAGCACGGTCGTCCCGATCCGAAGGAATTCAGCCTGCGGGTGAAGGTGGGCTGGGTGAAGGGAATGAACCGGCTCTACTTTCTCTACGAGGCGGACAAGGCCAGCTGGGACTTCGCTCAGCCCGGCCTCCACAACGACACGTTCGAGGTCGTCGTGGACGGAGACGCGTCGGGCGGCCCGTTGATCGACAAGGGCCACGCCGAATTCTGGAACGGGGGTCACGTGGGTAAGGACGCCGCCGCGCCCGACGACCGGATCAGCGTCGATGAGGCGCACTGGGCGATCCATGGCGTTCAGGCGCAGAACTACCACATCTTCACGCCCGCGGAGGGCAAGGACTGGTGCATGGCCTGGGGCGCGCCGACGTGGATCAAGGAGCTGCCCTATGCGAATTCGGCCACCCGCTATACGTTCCGGCCGGGGGAACCGGGCCACCTGGTCCTCGAATTCTGGATAACGCCCTTCGACTACGCGGGGCCGGAGGGTCCGCAGCGCTCGGTCGAGTCCGTCCTGCGGGAGAACAAGATCATTGGGCTTTCCTGGGCGGTCATCGACTACGGGGACGCGAGCGCCCGCACGAGCCACCACTTCTGGAACCTCTCGCGCCACCACACGATGTACGGTGACGCCTCGGAACTGTGCGCGTTCCGGCTCATGCCCCTCGATCCCCGGTTCCGAAAGCCGATTGAGGCGCAGTGGTCGTGGAGTGTCGTGGACATGGACCGCCGGCTGGTCGCCTTCAAGGACCTTTCAGCCGGCGAGGTCACCTCGTGGAAATGGGACTTCGGCGACGGCTCAACTTCGACCGAGCGCAACCCCGTTCACCAATACGCGAAGCCGGGAAACCTCGTCGTCATCCTGGAGGTCTCGGGCCCGGCCGGCTCGTCCCGGCGGTCCAAGGTCTGGGACGTTCAGTTGCGCTAGGCGCCGGTTCCCAAGGAAGCTCCTATTCCCTCCTTCCGAAATTGAGGCAAACTCCCAATGAAGACTGATCCCGGCTTCCGCTCGATTCTCGCCTGCGCCCTGGCGCTGGCCGCTGCTTCCGCCCCCGCCCAAACGGACCCGGGCGTCGCCCACCTCGAAAGGAGAGGAGAGGCGACCCAGCTCGTCGTCGACGGCCGGCCGTTCCTTGTCCTCGGCGGTGAGCTGGCGAACACCGCGTCCTCAAGCCTCGCCTACATGCGCCCGGTCTGGCCGAGGCTCGTGCGGATGAACCTCAACACGGCCCTCGTCGGCGTCTCCTGGGCCCAGGTCGAGCCCTTGGAGGGAACGTATGACTTCTCGATCGTCGACGGGCTGCTGGAGGGCGCCAGGAACAACGGCTTGCACGTTGTCTTCATCTGGTTCGGCAGCTGGAAGAACGGGATTTCGAGCTTCGCTCCGGCCTGGGTGAAGGCGGACCAGGCGCGATTCCCGCGGGTCAGGGTCAGGTACGGCCGTTCGATCGAGGTCCTTTCCACGCTGAGCGACGCGAATCGCGACGCCGACGCGCGCGCTTACACCGCCTTCATGCGGCACCTGCGCGAGGCCGACTCCCGGCAGCATACCGTCCTGATGATCCAGCTTGAGAACGAGGTCGGCGTGCTTGGCGACTCGCGGGACCGGTCGGCGGCCGCCGACGCGGCCTTCGCGGGGCAGGTGCCGGCGGACCTCACGGGCTATCTTGCCGCCAACCGCAGCCGTCTCAGGACCGAACTGCGGACGGCCTGGGAAGGCGCGGGCGCCAGGTCCGCGGGCACCTGGGAGGAGGTCTTCGGCTCCAGCGCGGCGACCGATGAGCGATTCATGGCCTGGAACTACGCGCGCTACATGGACCGGCTGGCAGCCGCCGGGAAGGCGGAGTATCCGGTGCCCGTCTTCACGAACACCTGGATCGTTCAGCCCGAGGACAAGGGGCCGGGCGACTACCCGAGCGGCGGCCCCGAGCCGCACGTTCTGGACCTGTGGCGCGCAGGGGCGCCGCACATTGATTTCAACGCGCCGGACATCTACCTTCCCAACTTTGCCGAGTGGGTGGGGCTCTTCAACCGGCAAGGCAACCCGCTGTTTGTCCCCGAGTCCCGCGGCGACGCGGCCGGGGTGGCCAACGCTTTCTACGCGATAGGCCGGCACCTCGGCATCGGCTATTCGCCGTTCGGCATAGACGACGCGGGCCGGCTGCTTGCGCTCCGGCCCGAAGGCAACCAGGCGCCGCCCTCCGCCCTCGAGGACCTGCCGCTGCCGAAGGGCTACGCGGTCCTGCGCCAGCTTGCGCCCGCAATCCTCGAAGCCCAGGCAAAGGGGGCGATCTCCGCGGCCTCGCTCACCTCCGCCCATCCGATGGAGGACCTGCGCGTGGGAGACTACACGGTCCACATGAATCTCCTGCGCAACTTCCGCCACCCTGACGACGCCCCGCCGTTCGGCTACGGACTCGCCATCGCAACGGGGCCCGACGAGTACCTCGTCGCCGGCTGCGACGTCCAGGTCACCTTCTCGCCCGCGAAGCCCGGCGCACGCCGATCGCCGGGCTTGCGCGGGTCGAGGCCGGCGAATTCGTGGAGGGGCGCTGGACACCCGGAAGGATCCTCAACGGCGACGACGTCCTGCTCAACTACCATCTCGCCGAGGCCGCCGCGCAGGGGCAGTCGGGAAGCGGTCTTCGCTTCGCCCCTGCCGACGGACCGACCCTCCAGCGTGCCTTGCTGTACCGCTACGGACCCTGAGCCTCGCGCCGACATGAACGCGATGTCGTCCCTGAACCCGGTGTTGAGGAGGGCCTTGCCGCTCGGGTCCCTCTGGGTCTGCCTTGCGCTCCCGTCGGGGGCCGCGCAGGCCTGGCGGGAGATCACCGTCCCAACAGTCGCTCAGGCCGCCGCCGCATTCCCGGCGCCGCCGCGCGAGTACGGCGCCATCCACTGGGCCATCTGGGGCGGCCAGCAGACCCGCGAGCACATCCTCGCCCAGATCGAGCAGCTCCACGCCAACGGCGCCTATGTGATCATGCTCAACGCCTCGCGGGGCCTCCAGCCCAAGTATTTCTCGGCGGAGTACATGGGCCTCGTCAGGTTCCTGGTCGACGAATGCAAGAAGCGCGGGATGAAGGTCTGGCTTGAGGATGACGGCGGCTATCCGAGCGGATTCGCTGGCGGCGCGATCAGCAGGGACTATCCGGGGCTTGCGATGCAGGGCATCGTTGCCGACGGGCGCTACACGGTCGCGGCCGGGCAGACGCTGAGGCTCCCCGTGCCGCCCGACACGCTCGGGATTCTCGCCTACAACCGCCAGGCGGGCAGCGAGGTCATCCCGGTGCCCCCTGACGGGCAGCTGGCGTGGACGGCGCCCGACCCGGGGATGTCGGTCGTCGTTTTCGTGCGGCATGTGTACCGCAGCTCGCCCACGCGCTACACCAACCGCGCGGACGGCACGAACGACAAGGACAGCCTCTACTCGCTCATCGACTACCTGGATCCCGAGGCGACGCGCGCCTTCCTCAGGTCCATCCACGAGGGGTACGAGAAGGTTGTAGGCGACGAGTTCGGCAAGACGATCCTCGGGTTCCGGGGCGACGAGCCGGACTACACCGGGTTCATGCCCTGGACGCCCAAGCTCCCGGAGATATTCAGGCGGACCAAGGGCTACGACCTCGTGCCCTACCTAGCCCGGTTCTTCGAGCCGGACTTCACCCCGGAGGTGCTGCGCGCCAAGGCCGACTACTGGGATGTCTGGAGCGGGTTGTTCCGCGACAATTTCTTCAAGCCGCAGTCCGACTGGTGCCGGGCGCGCGGAATGGAATACATGGTCCACCTGAACCACGAGGAGCTGATGATCAACCTCAACCTCGGCGAGGACCTCGTGCGCAACGAGGGGTCGTTCTTCCGCGCCATGCGGTACGTCGGGGTGCCCGGGGTGGACAACCTGAACCAGATCGGGCCCGGGATTGTCGCCGACTTCCCGAAGCTCGCGGCATCGGCGGCGCACGTGTTCGGCCGCCCGCAGGTTTGGAACGAGGAGGGCGGGGGCCTTCTCCAGGACGGCAAGTTCGTGGCCGACTACAATTTTGTCAGGGGGATGAACTTTCTGCAGATCAGGGGTTTGGACGAAGGCGGCGGGGCCCCCACGCTCCTGCTGAACCCCGCCGCCGCGGCCGCATGGTATGTGAACCGGGCGAGCTATCTCCTCGCGATCGGGCGGCCGGCCGCCCAGGTCGCCCTCTATCATCCGACCGACAGCATGTGGCTTGGCGACAAGGAGTCCGACGACGTGACGGTGAAGCTCGTCACGGAGCTCATGGAGCACCAGATCGACTTCGACCACATCGACCTGGACGGGCTTGCCTCGGTCGTCACGCTCGGGGACGGGGGCCTCAGGAACCTGAGCGGGCAGGTCTATCGCGCCGTCCTTGTCCCCACGTCCACCTCGATCGATGCGAGAGTCCTGGGAAAACTTCGGGCCTTCTCGGCACGAGGCGGCAGGGTCATCTTTATTGGCCGCACCCCCTCGCTCGTGATCGGCCGGACGTTCCTTAACCCGGAAAGCGGCGCCCCGGACCTCTCCTTCGCGACGCTCGAGGCCACGCCGGACCTGACCGAGCGCGTGATCGCGGCGCTGCCGGCGCCGGATGTGAAGCTCGATAGCGGTTGCCCGCCGCTCAAGTACCTCCATCGCAAGCTGGGCGACGGAGACCTCTATTTCTTCTTCAACGAGTCCCGGGTGGCGCAGTCGCGCGTCGCGACGCTCGAGGGCCGCGGCGACGTCCAGGTCTGGGACGCGACCCGCGGGACGATCCATCCGCTTTCGGGTGTCCCCGCGGCGGCGGGGCGCGCCGAGGTGCCCCTCGATCTCGGCCCGCAGGAATCCCGCTTCATTGTGATTGGGCCCGCTCCGCAGGGCATGGCCGGCGCCTTCCCGACCCCCGCCTGCGTGACCTTTGCCGCACCGCCGTCCGATTGGACGGTGACGCTCGGCGGCAAGCGCCTGACCACGCCGCTCAAGTCCTGGGACGACCTCGGCCTCGGCCGCCCCGCCGAAGCGGCAACGTACCGCAATGAGATCGAGGTTTCCGGGGGCCTGCCCGCGGGAAAGAGGCTCTATCTCGACCTCGGCGCGGTGCAGGAGTTCGCAAGGGTCACCCTCAACGGGAGGGACCTCGAAGCACGCGCATGGCCGCCGTACCGCTGGGACGTGTCCGGTCTGGTCCGGAGTGGCGCCAATCAATTGGAGGTCCGCGTGCAGGTGCCTCCGCCCGTCAAGCGGCGCGCCTACCTTGGCGTCCGGCGCACGGGCGCCCCCCCGGCGGGCCCCCGGGGATTCTTCCCGACAGGGGTGCCGGGCGGCCTTGTCGGCGACGATCCCCTGGGAGCCGGCGCACCGAGGGCGCCGCGGAGCCCCCCGGGCCAGGGCCTCGCACCGCCCGAGGCTCCGGAACTGAACCCTCCTCCCGCCGGCCTCCTCGGCCCGGTGAGGCTCGTGGCGCAATAGCGCGCGGGAGCCCGCCCGGACCCTCCATCCCCCAGGAATCATGTACCACCGTCGCGCACCCGGATTTGCCCTCCTTCTGCTTGCCTCAGCGTCCCTGTCCGCGGCCGGGCCGGACACCCGTTACGTCATCAGCGAGCGGGGCGCCGTGGGCGACGGCGCCACCGTGAACACAAGAGCCATCCAGTCTGCCATCGACGCCTGCTCGGCGGCGGGAGGAGGCGTCCTCGTCGTCCCGCGCGGCGTCTTCCTGAGCGGAGCGCTCTATTTTAAGCCCGGTGTGAACCTCCGGATCGAAAAGGACGGCATCCTAAAGAGCACCACGTCCATGGTCGACTTTCCCCCCATCTACACCCGCTGGGAGGGGATTGAGCGCTATTGGACGTCCGCATTCCTTAACTTCGTCGGCATGCGGGACGTGAGCGTGAGCGGGGAGGGGACGATCGACGGATCGGGCGACGCGTGGTGCGGATTCGGAAGGCGCCCCCGGCCACCGTGGCCTGCGACTCCGGCCGAACCGCCGGGACCGCCCCCCAAACCCGAGGACGTCTACCCGGCCCCGTTGCCGACGACCGCCGCCGTGAGCCTTGCCGCGGATGCGGGCCACCTGCCGCCGGTCAATGCAGCCGGCATCCGCCTTCCCCTGGGGGGCAGCCGCCTGAGCCCGCCCCGCGCCCTCGTCTTCCAGAACTGCGCGGGCGTTCGGGTCTCCGGCCTGTTGCTCAGGAACAACGCCCGGTGGGGCTTCGTCTTCATCTACTGCAGGGATGTCGTCGCGGAAAGACTCACGGTCCGCGCGGAGCACTACATCCCGAGCTCCGACGGGATCGATGTCGATTCGTGCCAGCACGTGCTCATCGCCGGCTGCGACATCGACTGCAACGACGACTGCATATCGATCAAATCAGGGAAGGACGAGGACGGCCGCCGCGTCAATGTCCCCTGCGAAGACATAACGATCGAGAGGACGCGCTTCGGCTATGGCCAGGGCGGGGCGTCCATGGGAAGCGAGACCTCCGGGGGCATCCGCCGGGTCGAGGTGAGGGACTGCCTCGCGGAGGACGGCAACTGGGCGCCCATCCGCATCAAGTCGCAACCGAGCAGGGGAGGGTTATGTCGAGGACGTCACCTACCGCAACATCGAGCTAAGGGGCGTGCTCAGGGCGTTCGAATTCGACATGGCCTGGTACATGCGCATCAACAACCCGGCCGCGGCCCGAATGCCGACGGCCATGCACCGCATAAGGCTCATCCACGTGCACGGCACCGCGCGCGCGGCGGGCATCATCCACGGCGTCCCCGAGCGCCCCATCGAGGATGTCTCATTTGCGAACTGCGCCGTCTCGGCCGACACCGGGCTCAGCATCGAGCACGCGGGAAGGATCGACACCTCGGGCTTAGCCCTGACGGTGAAGCAGGGCGTCCCCATTGCCGGTCCGTGAACGGCCTACGGGACGAGTCCCGGGAGGGTCTGCGCCGGGCCGCGGAAGGACTGCGGCGGGCGCTCGCCGAGCCCGGACCTGATCTCGGCCGCATGCGACTCGATCCGCACCGACGCCGCTGTGAGACCGGAGCGCGACGCCGTCAGGGTGACCACTCCCGGGGAAAGGGTCGACCGCAGGGCGACGCGGTTGATCCCGCACTCGGTGCTTAGGTAGCGGTTGTTCGTCGAGTTGAGCATGCGGCTGTTGACGCCGCCGCGCCAGACCGCGGGGCCTTCGAGTGTGAAGTCCACGCGCGCTTCGTCCGTCGGGCACCGGCTGCCCTGCGCGTCGACAACCTCGAAATCCACAAGGGCCACGTCGGAACCATCGGCCTGGAGGCCGTTGGGGCCCGTGTGGACGGCGAACCTCAGGGCCGCGGGTTCGCCCGCGGTCCTGAGCTCCTCCTCGGCGACGGTGGCGCCGGCCCTTGTCGCCACGGCCCTGAGCGTCCCCGGATCGAACGCGACGCCCGGGAAGGCGTAGACAAAGCCCGTGTCGCCCAGGTCGTTCCCGTTGAACGGATCGACGAAGCCCGCCGGCTTCGCCGACGTGCCGAGGGACCTGCCATTCAGGAACAACTCGACCTTGTCGCAGAGCGTAGCGGCCACGTAGACGGTCTTCACGGTGCCCTTTGGATAGGTCCAGTGCCCGATGATGTGCAGGTCGGGCTTCGCGGACTGCATCACGCGCGAGACGAAGAAGAGCTCCTTCGGCAGGCGCACGCCGTCCACCTTGCCGCTCACGCGAAGCACCTCGCTTGCGTCCTGGCGTCCGTCGGCGTCGGAGTCAGACCAGTAGATGCTGGCGTAGGCGGACCACTTCGAGTGCGCGGGGTCGGGGTTGTCGATCCGGTTTCGCACATAGCTCGCGTAGCGCGCCGCAGCAGCGAGGCAGAACGTCTCGGAGTTCCAGTGGTAGGTGTCGCCGCCTGGGCCGGGGCGGCCATCGACCCTGGGGACGATATGGGGCTTGAAGCCGAAGCTGGGTGGCGAGGCGTCGTCCCATATCCCGCGAGGAGCCTCGTCGCGGAAGTCCTCGGTCTCAATGAGGGGCGCCCGGTCGCGGCGCTCGATGCTGTAGCCGCGGAAAATGGCGTCGCCGGCGATCTGGTCGGTTTGGGGGGCCTGGCCGATCATGACCCCGTAGTATTCGCAGTAGGGCGTGAGGGCCTTGTTAGCCTCCGCAAGGTCGTTGTCCCGCGTCCCCATGACCCGACCGCCATGGGGGTCCCACTGTTTCCTCAGGGCGACCATCTGCTTCATCTCCTCCGGCGTCACGATGGTGTTGCCGGCCTCCCAGAAGAGGATGCTCGGGTTGTTTCGGAAGAGGATCATGGAGTCGCGCATGACCTCGACCCTCTGGTCCCACTGCCGGCCGGTGACCAGCCGCTCCTTGTCGCCGGCCGGGCACACTTCGACGATCCCGTACGCGTCACACGCCTCGACGTCGGCGGGCTGCGGCGACACGTGCATCCAGCGCACATAGTTGGCGTTGCTCGCACGAATGAGCGCGGCGTTGAAGTCGTGCATCCAGTCGGGATAGGCTCCGCCGAGGCCCGGCCAGTCGTCGGCCGAGCGCTGCGCATAGCCGGTGAGCCATACGAATCGGCCGTTCAGCCAGACGCCGCCCGTACCCGCCCCGCCCCTGAATGCGGTCTGCCGGAAGCCGGTTCGCGTCCGGCACACGTCGGCCACCTGGCCGTTCACGGACAGGATGGAATAGACACTGTAGAGGTAGGGGTCATCGACATCCCAGAACCGGGCGCCCACGAGCGAGCCCGAAGCCGTGAAGGTCTCCGTCTGGCCATCGACCAAGTCGGAGGTGTTGCCTGACAGGCGCGCCCGCACGACCCCGTCCGCATCCACGACGATGGCAGATAGGGAGATCGACGCGTAGTCGCCCGACTCGTTTGTGACCTCGGATTCCACCTTCACCTCCGCGGTCCTCTTCTGCACGTCGATCGCCAGCGGATAGACGTAAACGCCCGAGGTATGGAGGTTCTCGTAGAGGGGTAGGGTCTGGTGGATCCTGCCCGTAACGATCAGGCGCGCGTCGCGGTTGATGCCGCCGAAGTTGGGGTTGAAGTCCTTCGCATTCCATTCGAAGGGGGTGCCGGTGGCCTCCTCCTTGTAATCGGGACTGTTGTCGACCTTCACCGCGAGAAGATTGTCCCGGGCCCCGAAGCGAACAAACCGCGTGATGTCGAGGCCGACCGCCGTTACGCCATTCTCGTAAGTTCCTATTTTTTGGCCGTTTAGGAAGAATCGGCCCGCCTGCCTCATGCCGTCGAATTCGAGGAAGACCTTGTTGCCGTCGGCGCCTGCGGGCAGCCTGAAGAGCTTTCGGTACCAGCCGATCCCGAACCTCCCCTCGCTCTGGTCGCCGCCACTGTGGCTGATGAACGCGCGGTAGGTGTCGGTCTCGTTCCACGTGTGCGGAAGGCTGACGCGCCCCCAAGTCGAGTCGTCGAAATCCGCCTTTTCGGCTCCCTCCGCGTCCCCGAACGAGAATCTCCAATCGGGATTGAAGTCGTACACCGCGCGCGGGGAGAGGGGCTCGACAAAATGAGCGCCAACGGCCGGAGTGGCCGGATCGGCAGGCGCCTCTCCCGGGCTCGGGCCGGCAGCGGCAAGCAACGCCACGGCGACAGACAGGGGGAGGGCTTTGGGGCGGGGGTACATCGGGTGGCGTTTTGCGACGCCCGCTGGGGCGGGATTCGGCTGGTCGAAAGGCTCGTTCGGCCCACTTGAGCGCGGCTCCGGAAAAAGGGAAGCCCCCAGATTTCTGACAGACCGAGTGGACCGGCGGGCGAAGGCTGCCTCGGCCGGGGGCGCGCTCAGGGATCCCCGATCCGAATCGCCTCCCGACGAAACCCGGCACGCGATTCCGTGAAACCGGCAACACCCAGCACGCCTGTCTCCCTCGGGCGTCCGCTTTCTTGGGTGTCCGAGCGCTCCACCCCCAGGTTTCAGGGCGACTCCTCCAAGAAAATCCGTGCCCCACAATTAGATCGCCGCCTGCGGACCAGGCTCCATTTTAGAGTTCGAATGAGAGCCATGCTCCGCCGCCGCGCTGTCGCGTGGATTGCAGCTTCGATAATCGGTGGGTGCGCCATGGCAGCGGCCGGGGCCAGCCCGGACACACCCGCGGAACGGATCTCGATTTCAAACGGAAAATTCGTGGTTGGAGGCCGCCAAATCTGGATGAACGGAGCAAACACCCCGTGGCATCATTGGAACGACCTAGGGGGTGATTTCGACCCGAGCTGGTGGGACGCCCACTTTAGCCTGCTTCACGATCGCGGAATCAATGCCACGAGGGTCTGGATCTCGTGCAGCGGAGACGTCGGGATCGATATTGACGAGAATGGGCACGTTTCCGGAGCCACGCCGGCCTACTGGTCTGACCTGGGGCGCCTCCTTGATATCGCCCAGAAGCACAAGGTGTATGTCCTGGCGACTCTGATGTCGTTCGATCATTTCAAATCCGATAACCACAATTTCAGGAGGTGGCGGAGGTGGATCGGCACCGATGACGGGATAGACTCCTACATCAGGAATTTCATTCATCCGCTCCTGGAACGCTACGGCCACTCGCCGCGGCTTTGGGCCATTGACTTGATGAACGAGCCTGAGTGGGTTTTCGAAAACGCCGAGGAGGGGAATATCCCTTGGGAGAGGCTCCAGGGATATTTTGCGCGCGCGGCCAGCGAGATTCACCGCGGGAGCGAGGTCTTGGTCACGATCGGCATGGCGATGCCGAAATATAACAGCGACGTCGCAAGGTCAGCGAAGGGCAATAGGGTGGGCGACCCATCGCTGCGCGCTGCATTCAACGATCCCGGAGCGCGATTGGATTTCTATTCCACACACTATTACGACTGGTGCGAACGCCTATGGGGCAACGCGTTGTATCTTTCCCCTCAGGCATACGGGCTGCCGACCTCCAAACCCGCCATCATCGGCGAGTTCCCCGCGCACGGAACCAAGGGTCACACCGTCACGGAAGACTACGAGAACGCGTTCCAGAACGGCTGGGAGGGTGTGATGGGTTGGACTTCCAACTCGGTGGACGACAACGGCGGGATTTCCCAGCTTGGAGAGGCGACGCTTGCGTTCAAACGACTGCATGCCGATTTTGTATATCCCGTGGAGGGCAGGTGACTCCTGATCGGAAGTAAGGGTCATCGCTGCCGAGTTCCTCATATGGGCCGAGCGGGCCTGCTACGGCAATGCTTGCTGAACCATCGGTCATTTTAGCAGGTCATCCAGCGGGTTGCTGGCCTTGTCGACGACGGAATGAAGATAGCCGGCCGTAGTCTCGATGGACGAATGCCCGAGCAGTGTCCTCAACGAATCGAGGCTTTCACGCGAATGGGTGGCGTATGCATGCCGCAGCACATGGGGCGTTATCACCCCGTCGAGACCGACCTTTCGCGCAGCCTTGTGCACCGCTCTCTGTATGCACTCTGAAAGCATGTGATAACGAACCCGATTGCCGCTTCGCGGGTCGGTGCAGTGATTCTCGGAAGGGAAGAGCCAGAACCACTGCCACATGAACGGCGCGGTGGGATACTTTATGGCGACCCGGTTCGGAAGCGTGACACCGACGCCGGGTGAATTCAGGCGATCATAGCTCCATTTGCTCCGAGCATGGTCCATTTGGAATCGAAGCGGGGCGACGCATGCCGACGGGATGGGAACCCTGCGATCCTTGCCGCCCTTGGCGCCCCTTATCACAAGCTGGCCGTTCGGCTCTTCGTCCCAAAGTACGTCTTTGATGCGAATCTCGATGGGCTCCGAAACCCTCAACCCGCAGCCGTATAGAAGATCCACCAGAAGGCGCGCGGGCGTACCAGGGGTATCCTCGATCGCCTGTCGAAGCTGGCGCACTTGATCCTTCGATGGAGATACTCGCTCGTGAAAGGGTCGCTTCGCACGGAGCGCGCGCACGTCTCCTAGCGGGTTCCCCAAGACCTCCTTGTAAAGAAATAGGACGGCCGCGAATGCCTGGCTTTGGGTTCGTGATGCAACACTCAACCTAACCGCTAGATCCGTAAGGAATGCCTCCGTTTTACGTTCCGGCGTCAGATCGGATGGCTGCCTGAGGCAAAAGTCGTAGTAGCGGCCAATCCAATGGCAGTAGATATCCTCGGTACTGAGGGCATAGTGCAACAGCCGAATCTTTCGCCTAACCAGATCCAACACCTCTTTGCGTGACTTCATGTGGAGATAAGTCTTTAAAATAGGCCGATCATAACAATCGGCGTAAGCTTGGGTTCAATCATTAATTACGACATGTCGTTTTAATGTGTTACTAACTCATGCCTTCCGCAACCATTTTGGTGTCAGCCTATTGCAGAAACAGGCACACGGCCGTCGTCGGCTCAATTAACTCAGATTGCTCAGCAGCGATTGCAATTGATATCGCAGGCACAATACTCTCAGCAATTCAACAAATAGTGGAATTGCTTTAGCCGCCGATAGCGGTATATACATA
>CAWHOL010000004.1:0-126460 GCA_963830965.1 uncultured Verrucomicrobiae bacterium
TCCGCGAGGCTAGGGATTCAATACCATTTCCAACGCCGCGGCAACGGCCTCGTTCGAGAAAGGCTTCGCCAAGATCTGGTCCGCGCCCATTGCTTTGGCGACCCGTAGATGATCGAACGCGCTGACCCGTCCGCCACCCGACATCGCGATGATTTTTACTTGCGGATGGGATTGCCGAAGCTCCGCGATGGTCTCCAAACCCTCTTTCTCGGGCATGATGAGATCCGTCAGCACCACATCAGGAGCGGAATCGTCAAACAATTTGATGGCCTCCTTGCCGTTGCGCGCCTCCCTCACCTCGTAGCCCAACTTGGTCAAGATTAGCGCGAGCATCCTTCGGAATAGATCATCGTCATCGACCAAAAGGATGCGTTTCATCGGAAGGTGTTCTACAGATCACCCAGGCCGCCTGCAACAACGCTCGACGGAACACCGCCAGAGAGGATCCAAAACAGACCAAAACCAGGGTCGCATTTAAGATATCGTTCCATTGTCTATACACAACGTCATAAGTCCGCGCCGGAAGCGATCCGCATGCACAGGGCATGAAGATCTTGACCGAACGGCGGTGACGTCCCCTCGCGGGGCTCGAACCGGAGGACTTTGGATCTTGGGTCGACGAGCGGGGCGAGGCGTGGATTCCCGGACGGGAGCAGGGGCCGCAGATCGGTCCGGGAACGGCGGCGTGCATCGGCCGCCTTGGGTTCAAGTTGGCTCCAGACCCGCTGCCAGCCACCGAGGGCGGGGCCCTTGTGGGGCCTTACCCGGGCGCCATCCTTCCTTAGGCGGCGCACGTTGGGCTTCGGTGGCTTCTCAGGGTCCTTCTGCGGAGCTGGGAAATTGACCTGCCAGATCGCCCGGCGGCCGATCTCAATGGCGGCGCAGGCCGGATCGGGGATGCGCAGGAGATCGGCCCAGAGGAGGTTGCCCATCTTGGAGGAATAGGCCGGATTGACCTCCAGGTGGACGACTCCGGCGCCGGCCAGGCGCCTGGCGAGCGGCTCGAGCAAGCCCCGACGGAACCAGACCTGGTTGATCAGGCGGTTAAACCGCCTGCCCTTGCCGTGGTCCTTGGGACCGATGGAGAGCCGCTCGGTGATCACGGCAGCAACCTGGTAATGTTTGGCCAGAAGCGCCACCTTCTTGGCCAGGATCGCCAGTTCATGCCTGCGCTTGCTGGAAAAGGAAATGGACTTCGGATCGTCCGAAGGGAGGCCGAGGCGCCGGGAGAATTCAGGGAATTCGAAACTACCCCAGGCCGCGCAGCGGCACGAGCCGGCCTCGGCCAAATCTCCCTCAATAACGGCCCAGCCCAGCTTCGCCGGGTTCAGGTCAAGCGCCAGGACCCGTCCGGCAATCCCAGGCGAAGCGGCCACTGCAGGCTCCTTCCAGGTGAGGGCGACCTCCTGTCCGCTGATCGAGACCGTGAAGGGCGTATCCCTCAGGCTCTCGCACCGCGCCTGCAGCCCGCTTAGCCTTCGCCGGTATTCACGGCTCTTGCGGGAGAGGAGTAGCCGCAAGGGGTAGTCCACGCCGTTTGGGCCGTGATAGATGACTCGGTCCCCTGCAAGGTCCAGCGTCACCAGGTGATTGCCTCCCTGTGGGCCGTAGCTCTTGGCATGCCCCTCAATGTAGAGCGCCATCAGCCGGGCGGATCGCCATTCTTCGCGGCTTATCTTGTCCTGGGAACGGTCGACCAAGGCACGCCTGCCGCCGAAAACGATCCCTCCCTGGGGAAAACGGGCATGCAGCGCGGCCGCCTTCCTCATCCCGGAAAGGATGAGCCAGGTATGCAGTCCCTGGCCGGCCGGGTGGGACCGAAGCACCGAGTAAAGGTCGCGCTGAGCCGTCCCGGCGAGAAGCCGTTTGAAGGCGAAGCGGGTCAGGCGGCTTTGGAGACGACGCTGCTCGGCGAGCAGCTCGGCGAAGCCGCTGTTCCCCTCGTACCGCAGTTTGATCGTTCGCGTCATGCCCGGTGCCGGCTGGCCCTTTCTTGTGCCACCGATACCGTTCATATGAACGGCGTTCGTATGAACCGTATCAAGCAAAAATACGATCCTCTTCGCAGAATCTTGCTGCTGACTTATGACGCCATGTATAGATGATGCAATCGAGCATTTTAGACCCGCGAATGCGGCCTTCTCGTGGATTGCCGTTGTAGGAACAAGTATTCCCTGTGATAATGCCCTTCCGTGCCGATAAATGGGATGTACCTACTAGGTCCGCCTACGGATGAAAGCATCAGACAGGCTTTCTCTCCTCGGTGTCTTAGATTCGAGGCCACAATATAAGTGAATCCCCTGTTTTCCACCAATCCACTTGGCCGGGCATGCGGATTGGCGGGCCACAATTCCAGTCGGCGCTGGAAGGCAGTCTGCTGCGCGCTGCTGATCTGCATCATCTCCCAGGCGAAAGCGCAGCCGACCCAGCTGAAATCCGCCCCTTCGGGGTTTCTAGAGTCAGGATCGCCCGCGTTGAACGTGCTAGGTGCCGAAACCTTGGGACTCGATCGGCCTGCGACCGACATGCATCTCATGCCAGACGGTCGCATACTCTTATATTGCACCCACCAGATCGTGCTCGGCGACGGCGTGCGCTGGCAGATGTTTCGCCAAAAGCCGAAAACCAGCACTGTCCCCGGAACGGGCGTCGCGGTGGACTCCGACGGCAAGATCTACTTGGCGATCGCTGGAAGCTTCGCCGAAGTCAGATTTGACGAGGCGGGACAGTGGGAGCCGATCCCCGTTACCAAACCCGGAGGGCTGGACCCCAACCGCCAAGTGCCAAGGGCGGCCGCGGCCGTTGGCAAGCAGTGGATTTGGTACAGTGGCAGCAGCGCCCTTGTGTCCTGGCGTCCTGGCCAGGATCCGCGTCTCGTGGGGAAGGCTAATGATCTGGCCGGGATCTTCGGCTTTAACGACTCAGTTTATGTGAGCGACAATTCCTCCGGAAGCCTCGTCCGCTTTGCGGACGGAAAAGTCCAGCCGATTTTCGCGACAAACCCCTCCCAAGACAATACGATCACCTGCGCCGTCGCGTTCGGGAACCGCGCCATGTTAGTGGGGACGTCAGCTCACGGTATTCGCCTGTTCGACGGGCACACCCTGCTCCCGTTCGCGACGACGGGGACCCTTTCCGGTGCGATTCGAATCAACGACCTGTGCGACGCGGGGAACGGCACCTATGCGGCGGCGATCGAGAACTTCGGGGTCGCCTTCTTTGATCATTCCGGACGGGTTCTGCAGACGGTCGAGACAACGTTGGACAATCGCGTGTCCCGAATATCCAAGCTCATCCCGGCGCCTGGCGGGGTGATCTGGGGATTGGCAAGAGGCTCGGTGCTGCGGGTCGAGTACCCGTCGCGGGTCTCCTCATACGAATCCCTAATCGGCTTCGACACAAGGGTTTCGGGGCATCCCTACAGGCTGGACGGCCGCCTTTGGCTGGTAGCGGAAGGCAAGATCCTCAAGGGCGTTTACGACTCAGACTACCGGTTAATCCGGCTAGCATCCGTCAACCTACCCAACGAGTTCATCTACGAGGGGTCCTTCGACATGGCCAGGCCGATTGCAAGCACCCGCGACAACGCGTATTTTCTGACCGAAGCGGGATGGGTGCCGTTCGCTCCCGGAGTCGCCAACCTTCGAGTCCTGGATTCCGTTTCCTATAGCGGCCGATGGCTGTATGCGGCACACGGCGAGTTGGGCTGGCTGCGTCCGACACCCTCCGGCATCGAGGTGGAGCGTATCCCGGTGCCCGAACTCAAGAACGCCTACCTCGCTTCCAAGGACTCGGAGGGGAGGATTTGGATTGAACTCGGAACAGGTCTCATCGGGCTTGTCCGCGTGGAACACGGCCGGCCAACCGTGGAGATCTTCGGCGAAAGGGACGGGGTCCCTGACGGATGGGCACAGATATTTGTCCTTAACGGCGAAGTGAGATTCAATGTCGCCGACCGCATCCTTCGATTCGACGAGGCAAATAGGCGGTTTGTCTTGGATGAAGCCTTCGTCCGAACACTTCCGGGGCTCCACGATATTGTTGGGCGCCCCGGCATAGATCCGGCCGGCCATCTATGGATTACCGCCAACGGAGGAGTGCACGTCCTCGAAAACAAAGCCGGCGCTTGGCGCGATTTGAACGTGAGGATGCCCTCGGGATTCCAACCCTATTATTACACGTTTGAGTCCGGCGGCGTTGTGTGGATGCGCGGCGAACGCCTCCTCTTTCGTTACGATCCGTCGGTTTCTCTGGTCGAGCCCGCCCCGCTCAAGGCCATCATAACCCACGTCACGCTTTCCGCCAGCAACCGAACCGTTTTCGCAATCGAACGGGGGCTGCCAGACCTCAGCTCATCCGACAATTCAATCATCGCGTACTTTGTCGCGCCGGGAAACCTTTATACCGAACCCGTCACTTTCGACGTCAAACTGGACGGGGCCGATTCGGACTGGGTGCAGGTCGGCAGCGCAGGCTCCGCCATCTTCAACCACTTGAAGGAGGGGCACTACGTCCTCAGGGTGCGGCCGCACGCCGGCGACCAGGCGGGCATCGAGGCGACGCTCGCCTTTTCCGTATTACCGCCGTGGTTCCGCTCCGCCTTTGCCTATGTCGCGTATTTCGCCACGGGACTTGGTACAATCGGTCTGGCCGTTTGGCTGTCGACCGTCCTTCAGAGGCGCAAGAGCGCCCGCCTGGAAAGGCTCGTCGAGCAGCGAACCAAAGAGCTCAACGAAAGCAACGCCCAGCTAGCTGCCCAGGTTGCGGATATTAGGATGCTCTCGCAGGCCGTCGAACAGAGCCCCGTCTCGATCCTCATCACTAAGCCCGACGGGACCATCGTTTTTGCGAATCCCCATGTCTCCTCGCTTAGCGGTTTCACGCTCGGCGAACTGTTGGGGAAAAATTCGCGCCTCCTTCGTTCGGAGCTTGTGTCGCCCGAACTGATTGAGGAAATCCGCAACACGGTCGGTCGCGGCGAATCATGGCACGGTCAGCTCGCAAACCGGAGAAAGGACGGTCGTGTTTTCCATGTCCGGACGACGATCGCTCCGATCCACGGGCCGGACGGGGGCATCCCGCTCCAAATACAGCTTGAGGAGGACATAACCGAGTGGCTGGCGGACCAGGAGCGCCGCCGCCGCCTTGAGGACCAGCTCTTCCAATCCCAGAAGCTCGAGAGCCTGGGAACGCTTGCCGGCGGCATCGCCCACGACTTCAACAACATCCTGACCGGCATCATCGGATACTGCGAGTTAGCCCGCCTCGGCGCCGGGGACAGCTCGCCGGTGCTTGCCGACCTGGAGCAGATTCACGTGGCGGGATTGCGCGCTCGAGACCTGGTGGCGCAGATACTCACGTTCTCTCGCCGCAGCGTCGTGATGCTCGAGCCCCTAGACCTAGCAATTCCGGTCGGCGAGGCGATGAAGCTGGTCCAGGCCTCCACGCCGACGACGATTGCTATCACAAGCAGACTTGAGCCCGGAATTGTCCGGGCCGATCCCACTCAGATTCAACAGGTCGTGCTTAACCTGTGCACAAACGCTGTCCATGCCATGAGGAACCAGACCGGCAAACTGGAGGTCTCCACCTGTCGGACAACCGTTGGCGCGGCTCTAGCGGCCGAGGCCTCTGAGCTCGAGGAAGGCCGGGAGTACATGCAGCTCACAATTGCAGACACCGGGCACGGCATGGATCGCACGACGCTTAGCCGGATATTCGACCCTTTCTTCACGACCAAACGCCCGGGCGAGGGAACGGGGCTGGGCCTTGCAATCGTTCAGGGAATCCTGTCAGGCCACAATGGTGTCGTGCGCGTCCGTAGCGCGCCCGGAAAGGGCACGACCTTCGACCTCTACTTCCCCCTAAGCGAGGAGTCCCCGAGAAAGGCCTCGCCCGCCGGCAAAATACGCAGGGGCGCAGACGAGGAGATACTGCTGGTTGACGACGAAATCACCGTGACCGATTTCGCGGCCAGGCGCCTGAGGCTGCTTGGATACAGGGTGAACGTGTTCAACGATTCCTCCGAAGCCCTGTCTGCTTTTGACGCGGAACCGAGTCGATATGGGGCGGTCGTCACAGACTTGACGATGCCGCGCATGACGGGGATCGAACTTTCACGAAAGATCCGGGCATCCGGCTCGATGATACCCATTGTGATCATGACCGGTTATGGGAGGAATATAGCGAGCGCGGGAGGAGAGGCCATAAAACGCTGCGTCGTTTTGAACAAGCCATTTGTGGGAGACGACCTTGCACGCGCGCTAAGCCGGTTTTTTGAGGGATGAGACGTGGATTTGTCGGAGCGACTCAGGTATCCCGCGGCACGGGAACTGCGCCGTCCATGGCGGCTGAAATGGCGGAGCGCATTGGACGGACCCCCGTCATTGCCGGTCTTCGGACACGCAACCGGAACACCCTAGAAACCGAACGGCCTTACCGACGCTTCTGCGGTCACACGTACCAAACGCCAAAATCCTCGTCCGGATCCGCGTGCTCCTCTGGAGTCTGATCCTCCTGCTCCCTCTCGGGCTCCTGATGCTGCTCCCCGTCTTCGTAGGCTAGGACGGCGGAATCAAAGGTCCTGGCCGAACCGCCCCTTTTGGCGTCCCTCGCGGCCCTCATCTGTTCCAATCGGGCCCGGAACTCGGCCACGGAATCTTGAAATCCGCCTATGTTGTGAATGTGGGACATGCTGGCTCTACCCGGAGCCTATCGCCCAAAATGGGCTCCACTTGAATTATTTCTTTTTCATGGGCGGCAATTGGTGCATTCGCCTGGATTGAATCCCCCGGGCGACAAATGTCGCAAAATATTCTCCGTTAACCACTAACATTCATGCCCTTTTGGGCGCACCCAGCCCGTCAGACCAACTGAGGCACAAGCACGATTCGGCCGAGCGAGCCCCCAGCAACGGCACGATAGGCGGCAGCTGCCCGGTCGAGAGAAACCATTTCGCTAATTTCCGGCGGCAGAAACGTGCCGTCCTCAAAGCCAGGAGTCAGCGCCTCGAGAACTTCGGCTGCACCCACCATGTCGCGCGCTAGCGTATCGACGCCGAAAAGCTGGCTTTCGTTGTGATAGAAATTCAGCAGGTCGAAGCTTTGACGGCGCTGGGCCGGCGAAGCCAGCACCGACATACGCCCCCTATGGGCGAGCATTTCGAGCGCCGGCTCGAACGTTGGGCCGCCCACCGCATTCAGCACAACGTCCGCGCCGCGGCCGTCGGTCAGCTTCCGAATTAGGGCGGCCGCCTCTGTCGCCTTCGGCGTGACGATCTGATCGGCGCCGCGGGCGGAGGACGACACTCGGCTCCGGGGCTGTTCGGGCTATTCCGATTACCCGGGCTCCGATCCGCCTTCCGATCTGCACCGCAGCCCCACCCACGCCGCCGGTCGCACCAACTACGACGAGGGTCTCGCCCTGCTTGAGCTTCGCATATTCGACGACACCCAACCATGCGGCCGAGAATATCACGCCAACCGACGAAGCCTGTTCGTGGCTCAGCATTCTCGGCTTGCGGCGGAGACTCGCCACGGGCACCGCGATAAATTCCGCGTGGCTGCCATCGCGTTTGAAGCCCCCGTCTCCGGAGCCCCAGACTTCAACGCCCATCCACTCCTTAGGTCCGTCGACCACGACCCCAGAATAATCCCGGCCCGGGGTGCGGGGCAAGGTGGTCGCCGGAAACCTGCCGGCCACATTGCCCACGTCAGACGGGTTTATGGACGCCGCCCGAACGGCAATGACGGCGAGCGCGCCGTCAGATCTCGGCTTTTCAATTTCCGCAAGACGGAGCACATCCGGATTGCCAAACCTATCGAATCTCAGGGCTTTCATTTTGGAGCCTATATGCGTCATTCGTCGGCCTGAAGCATGTCAGAAACGCTTATCAAGCGAGCGGGGTCCCTCTACAGAGGGCCCAGATTTCTGACGATCACGGCCACGCTGGACAACGGAACGGCCGTCGTCCGGAAGTCAAATGGAGCAAGCCATATCATCGCGCGCGGGGGGCACCGTAACTTATTATCTCCCTTTAAGTAGCGGCGCCCAGGGCTTGTCCGAAAGTAAATCCCGACAAATTTACTTACGCTGTAACACGGGTGCCCGTCCGCCCGCCGAGCGCAGCCGAAAGGCACGCCGGACTGGTGATGACTGCCTGGCCTCCGCTCTCCTCGACGAAATGGATGCATGCCTCGATCTTTGGCAGCATGGAACCCGCGGCAAATTGCCCCTCTGCAATTCCTTTTCGCGCCTCGGCCGCCGTCATCGAATCGATCGGACGCTGGTTGGGCTTTCCAAAATCGAGAAAAACCTTCTCGACTGCCGTGGAAATAACCAGGTGATCCGCAGCGATCTGCACCGCGAGGATTGCGGAGGCGAGGTCCTTGTCGATGACCGCAGCCACTCCCGTCAGCTGACCCTTCTCATCGCTGACGACCGGGATTCCGCCGCCGCCTGCCGCAATCACCACAACGCCGTTGTTCGCAAGGCGGCCAATGATCCCAGATTCAATAATGCGTATCGGGCGAGGCGACGCGACCGCCCTGCGCCATCCCCTTCCCGCATCGTCCACCATGCACCAACCCTCAACGCGCCTGCGCTCCTCGGCCTGGTCCCGGGTGTAGAACTCGCCGATGGGTTTGCTCGGCTTAAGGAATGAGGGGTCATTGCGATCGACGAGCGTCTGGGTGATTATGGTGGCAACAGACTTTGTGAGATGGCGGCGGCGAAATTCGTTCTCGAGAGCCTGCTGAATCTGATAGCCGAGCGCGCCCTGGGTGTCGGCGACAATCGAGTCGAGCGGGACCTCATGAAGGAGCCCGCGGGAATGCTCGCTTCTCGATAGGATGAATCCCACCTGCGGCCCATTGCCGTGGGTGACAACAAGCCGGAATCCGCCTTCGACGAGGTCTACAATATGCCCGACGGTCTCCACCACAGCCACGTACTGATCCGACACGCTCTGGTGGCGCGCATCCTTGATGAGTGAGTTACCACCGATCGCTATTACAATGGTCTTCATGGTGCCGCACGGGGCGCACCGCCCAGCGTGAACCCCCGCTGCCAAGTCGCGTCAATATCCGAGTCATTTCAGAGCAAGATATGCGGGGTCTTGAGCAATGCGTAGGTAGGGCCGCCGGCGGCTTAATGGCAATATATCTAGGACGCCGCAAGAGCCCGGCAACTTCATGAAAAACGCCAATGCATTCCTCTCATCGGCCCAACTCAGGGCGGAACTGGAACGATGCGTTTCCTGCGAGGAGAAACCGTGCCAAAGGGCCTGCCCCGTCGATTGTTCGCCGGCCGACTTCATCCTCGCCGCCCGCGGCGGAGCCATCTCCGATTTCCGCCGCTCAGCGGCCATGATCCTCGGATCAAACCCCCTCGGCGGAGTGTGCGGCGCCGTGTGCCCGGACACTTTCTGCATGAAAGCCTGCTCCCGCAGGATGTTCGACCGTCCGATCGAGATTCCTGCCCTGCAGGCCACCATCATCAATGAGGCAAAGAGATCCGGATTGCCTCCTTCGCCCCCAGCCTCCCTGAACGGAAAGACGGTAGCCATTGTCGGCGGCGGGCCGGCCGGCCTGGCCGCTTCGGCCGTTCTCGCACAGCTCGGCTACAAGGTCACCGTCTTTGAGCGGCGTCGGCGCCTCGGAGGAATGGCGAATCTGATTCCGGACTTCAGGTTCAACAAAAGAATCCTTCGCACGGATATCGATTTCATAAGGGGGCTCGGAGCCATCAGCTTCAGGCACGGCGCCGCAGTAAAGGACGCCTCATTGCTTCGCTCCGAGTTCGACGCGGTGATCGTCACGATCGGGCTGGGAGATCCTAGCCATCTTGGCATTTCCGGCGAGGAACGTGCTGCGCCCTGGAATGGGTTTCTCGAGGACCGGGGCGCCTTTCCTGTTGATGGCCGGCGCGTAGCCGTGATCGGTGGCGGCGCCGTTGCGGCTGACTGTGCGGCGACAGCCGTACGCCGCGGAGCCGCATCGGTCGCACTGTTCTATCGGCGCCGGCTCCGGGACATGCCTCTCACGGCTTTTGAGAGAAAAATGCTGCTTGAGCACGGCGTCGAGATATGGAGCAGCGTTAGGCCGCTGGCCCTGGAACATACGGGCAGGCGCGTTACGGGATTGCGGGTCGAGCGGGTGACACTTCCTGCTGGAAAGGCGCCGCTGCCGGCAAACTTCGTGACGGCTAAGGGTGCGGCCCCCGTGATACACGGAGTCGACGTCGTCGTATCGGCCGTGGGCTCGCGCCCTTCGGGACCTCTCCCCAAGGCGCCGGGCCTCTTCCACGCCGGCGACCTTGTGCTGGGCTCGTCAACCGTCGTCGAAGCGGTCGCAAGTGGCAAAAACGCCGCGTCCGAAGTGGATGCCTATCTGCGAGGCGCGCCGCACCCCAGAATCTCCAATCGTGCCAAAAGCCATGTGGTGCTCGCCGGCACAAGGCTGACCCCAGTCTCGCTCGAAGCGGATTTCTTCGGCCGGAAGATCCGGTCGCCCCTTCTCCTTTCGGCCGCCCCTCATACCGACGGCTATGACCAGATGCGCGCCGCCTATGTGCGCGGCTGGAGCGGCGGCGTCATGAAGACCTCGTTCGACAACATTCCCATTCACATCCCCGGGGGGTACATGTTCGTGCTCGGCCAGACCACCTACGGCAACTGCGACAATGTCTCCGGTCACGCTCTTGATCGGGTCTGCCGTGAGGTCGAGCGGTTGGTTCGGGAGTTTCCCGACCGCCTGACGCTCGCGTCCACCGGAGGCCCCGTGACGGGCCGCGACGAGGAGGACAGGGCAGCGTGGCAGTCAAACACCCGCCGACTCGAGGGGGCGGGAGCGATGGGGGTCGAGTATAGCCTTTCATGCCCTCAAGGCGGCGACGGCACGCAGGGTGACCTGGTTTCGCAAAACGCCGCCCTTACCGCGAAAATCGTCGAGTGGATCTTGGAATCGGGCGACGCCAACGTACCCAAGCTCTTCAAACTGACTTCGGCGGTTACCGCGATAAGGCCCATCCTGCACGCCGTGCGCGATGTCTTCGCAAGGCACGCCGAAAAAAAGGCCGGAGTGACCCTTGCAAACAGCTTCCCGTCGCTCGCGCTGCGTCGGGCGCCTGGACGAAGGTGGGACGAGGGCCTGGTCATCGGCATGTCGGGGAGCGCGGTCCTTCCAATCAGCAACCTCACGCTCGCAAAAGTCGCGGACATGGGCGTCTATGTCTCGGGTAATGGCGGAGCGATTACCTATCGCGACGCAGCCAACTTCATGGCGTTGGGGGCGCGGTCGGTTCAGTTTTGCACCGCGGTGATGAAGTTCGGACTTGGCTACGTTGACGAACTCCATTCGGGGTTGAGCTTCCTGCTCGCGGAGCGGGGCCTCCATTCAGTTGCGGACCTCATCGGCGCGGCACTCCCGCACCCGGTCACGGATTTTGGGGAACTGTCACCCGTGAAGAAACTTCCGAGGGTCTCCAGAGAACTCTGCACCCACTGCGGAAATTGCACGCGTTGCCCCTACCAGGCGGTCGCGTTAGATGGGCACGGCGCGCCCTTGTTCGACGCAGCTCGATGCATAGGTTGCTCCCTTTGCGCACAAAGATGCTTTGTCGGTGCGCTCTCGATGGCCGAGCGAACACAAGAGGAGCGCGCCGCGCTCTCCGAGGCTTGAACCAGGATCGCCATGGACGCCGCATTGCTCGTTGAGAACGCTACCCTTCTCTCACCCGGAGGGACGCCGACGGTGCGCCGGGGCTGCTCGATAGTCATCGAGGACGGCCGGATTTCGCGGGTGCTCCTGAAGTCGCGCGTGGGCAAGTTCACGGGAAGGAGGATCGACGCAGCGGGAAAGGTTGTGACGCCCGGCCTGATAAACGCACACACACACTTTTACAGCTCGTTCGCCCGGGGGCTGACGAAGGTTGAGCCAGCAAAGGATTTCATGGGCGTTCTGCGGAATCTTTGGTGGCGGCTCGACTCAGCGCTCACGATTGAAGACTGCTATTATAGCGCACTCGTTTCCCTGCTCGAATCGATTCGCCACGGGACAACCTGCGTCATCGACCACCATGCCAGTCCGCGCGCTGTTCTAGGGTCGCTCGAGGCGATGGACCGCGCTGTCAGGGAGGCAGGCGTTCGTGCCTGCCTTTGTTATGAGGTTTCGGACCGAGACGGTCCCGCTGTCGCCGATCAGGGCCTCGAAGAAAATGAGGCTTTCATCCGCCGATGCCAGCGCACGAGCGACGGCCATGTTGCTGCCCTAATTGGCCTACATGCCTCGTTCACGCTCTCGGCAGCGACGCTGGCAAAGGCGGCGAGCCTGGGTCAGGGGCTTCGCACAGGCTTCCACATTCATGTCGCAGAGGCCTTGGAAGACCAGAGAGTGGCCAAGCAACGGTCCCAACGGAGGGTTGTCGAGCGCCTGAATAGATTTGGGATTCTGGGCCCGAAATCCATCGCCGCGCACTGCATCCATGTAAACAGCGGCGAGATCGAGATGCTGGCGGAGACCGGCACCGCCGTCGTTCATAATCCCCAGTCCAATTTGAACAATGCGGTCGGGATAGCCAAGGTGCTGGAAATGTCCAGGCGCGGTGTCCTCGTGGGTCTCGGAACCGACGCCATGACGACAAACATGCTCGAGGAGCTCCGCGTCGCCCTCTGGGCGCAGAGGCTGTCCAGCAAGGATCCCTCAACGGGCTTCCCGGAGGTCACCACGGCCCTCTTCACGAATAACGCAACCCTGGCGGGGAGGATCTTCGGATTGCCTCTCGGCGTCATCCGGGAGGGCGCGGCCGGCGACCTGGCGATCTTCGACTACGATCCCCCTACCCCGCTCGATTCCGGCAACGCCCTGGGCCACATGCTCTTCGGCTTATCGCAATCGACGGTGGACACGACCGTGGTGGGCGGACGCGTTCTTATGGAGCACCGGCGCCTCGCGCTCGACATCGATGAGGTCCGTGTCAACGCACGCGCCAGAGAGCTCGCAAAGGATTTATGGAACCGAATCTGAGCAAACCCGGCAAAGCCAAGAAGCAGCCCCAAGCGGCCATCACCTACGAGGCCATCCGCCTTCGTGCAAAGGAGCTTGAGGGCGACACCGTGCGCTTCCTCTCCGACCTCGTCAGCACACAGTCGTTCTCTTCAAAGGAGCGCAAGGTGATCGGCGTCATAAAACGCGAGATGGAGAAAATAGGCTTTGACGAGATTCGAATCGACGGCCTCGGCAACATCATCGGCCGAATAGGCAATGGGAAGCGGGTGATCGCATTCGACGGACACGTCGACACGGTGTACCCTGGGGATCTGTCGCAGTGGGCCCAAGATCCATTCGTTCCGGTTATCAAGGACGGAAAAATCTGGGGCCGCGGCACCGTCGACCAAAAGGGCGGCGTGGCGACCATGATTCATGCCGGCCGAGTCATCAAGGAACTCGGCCTAAACGATCAATTCACGATCTATTTCACCGGAACCGTCATGGAGGAGGACTGTGACGGTCTCTGCTGGCAGTACATCCTAAATGAGGACGCCCTCAAGCCGGAGCTGGTCGTCATCACTGAGCCCACGAACCTCAACATCTACCGGGGCCACCGAGGCCGCATGGAGATTCGTGTCGAGGTGAGCGGAAGAAGCTGCCACGGCTCGGCACCGGAGCGCGGAGACAATGCGATCTACAAGATCGCCCGCATCGCGCTTGAGATCGAGAAGCTCAACGGCCGCCTGCGAGGCGATTCCTTCCTTGGGAAGGGCACCGTCACCATTTCGGAGGTGAAATCATCCTCGCCTTCACTCTGCGCGGTTGCGGACCAGGCGGGAATCCATCTCGACCGGCGCCTCACGTTCGGGGAGACGAAGGAAAGCGCCATCGCAGAGGTGAGGGACGCCGCTGCACGGGCGGGCTGTCCCGACGCGAACGTATTCGTGCTCAATTACGAGGAGGCCGCCTACACCGGCAAGGTCTACCCCACGGAAAAGTATTACCCAACATGGGTGCTCGATGAATCGTCTCCCTTCCTAAAGGGCGCCACCGATGCCTACGAGGGTGCTCTCGGCAAGCCGCCGCTGGTCGACAAGTGGACATTCAGCACGAACGGAATCGCAACGGCGGGCCTGAAGGGGATACCAACCCTGGGGCTCGGGCCAGGAAACGAGGTGTACGCTCACGCCGCAAACGAAGCGTGCCCCATAGACCATCTCAGCGCGGCGGTGGCGTTTTACGCCGCGTTCGTCGCCAAGCTCAACAGCAAGGTCTAGGCGCCGTGGCCGAAATCGCCTATCAGTGCAGCACCTGCTCCAAGCGCTACCCGCGCGACGAGGTTCGTTACCTATGTCCCGATTGCGCTAAGGCATATCGCCCGGGCATGCCTCTTGTTGGGGTGCTCACCGCGGTGTTTGACTACGGGAAGATCCGAAGAAGTTTCCGGAAGAGAGCCCCCGATTGGAATCTGTTCTCCGCCGTCGACCGGAAATTTTTCCCGGCCTATGCGATGCCACCCACACCCTTTTTCAGGTGCGCTAGGCTCGGCTCCGCATTCGGCCTTGAGGATGTCTGGATAAAAAACGACGGATTGAATCCTAGCGGCTCGCTAAAGGATCGTGCCTCCTTCCTCCTTGTTGCGGAGGCAAATCGCCTTGGAGAAGACACGCTCGTGACCGCGTCGACCGGAAACGCAGCGAGCGCCCTTGCCGCCGTGTGCGCCGCGGCGGGGAAACGAGCGGTGATATTCGTGCCTGAGGCTGCACCGAAGGCAAAGCTCGTCCAGATGCTGCTTTGCGGCGCGACCGTTGTTCCCGTTCGGGGCACCTACGACGACGCTTTCCGCATGTCGCTCGAATACACCGCCCGCCACGGCGGTCTAAACCGAAACACGGCTTACCACCCCCTCACGATTGAGGGAAAGAAGACGGCTGGCCTTGAAATCTGGCTGCAGAACGGGTTCGCGGTCCCGTCCGCAATCGTGATTCCAACCGGCGACGGCGTCATCCTCGCAGGTGTCCACAAGGCGTTCCTGGACCTCAGGGCCGCCGGCCTCATCCGAAGACTTCCGCGACTGATATGCGTTCAGGCGGAGAAATCCTGCGCGATTCACCAATACTTCAGCTCCGGCACCTACCGCAACGCGCCCAACCCCGTGACGATCGCCGATTCAATTTCGGTGTCGGTTCCGTCAAACGCGCACCTGGCGCGAGAGGCGATCGTCCAGAGCCGAGGCTTTTCGCTCGTCGTAAGCGACTCCGAAATCATCCGCGGACAGCGCTTGCTTGCCTCCACGGCGGGCGTATTCGCCGAACCGGCTGCTGCAGCCGCCGTCGCCGCCCTCGGCAAGCTGGCCTCCTCCGGAAAGCTCAAGCCAAACGAACGCGTCGTTGTTCTCATCACCGGCCACGGCCTAAAGGACATCGACGCTGCGATGAAGGCCGTCCGAATCCCCGCATCCGTTTCCGCCTCGCCGGCTGGACTCGCCTTAGCGGCCAGGCGCATTGCAGCCGAAGGAGGGCCGTCGTGAAGGACGCCTTGGACAAGTGCTGGCGCAACGACGGCCCCGCCAAGGTGACGGGCCGGTCCAAATTTTCCGATGACCTGAAGTTCGTCCGCCTGCTCCACGCGGTGCCAGTCTATTCGGATTTTGTTCACGCGAAGATCATCCGAATCGAAACGGCCGACGCAGAGAAGGCCGAGGGCGTCCTAAGGGTGCTCACTGCAAGGGACGTGCCGGGGGCGAATCGCTTCGGACAGATTATCTCAGATTATCGAATCTTTGCGGACGACAAGATACGCTACAATGGAGACGTCGTCGCGATGGTTGTCGCCGAGACGCGCGACCTGGCAATCCGCGCGGCGGCGCAGGTAAGGGTCGAGGCATCGGTGCTGCCGGCCGTTCTCGACCCCGAGGGGGCCCTGCTGCCCGAATCCGCCCTCGTGCACGAGGATCGCGGTTCGAATATAGTGAACACCCACGCGGTGCGCCGCGGTGACGTGGCGAGGGGCTTCGAGCAGGCGGATTTCATAATCGAGGAGCGCTTCAGCACCCAAAGCGTTGAACACGCATATATGGAGCCCGAGGTTGCGATCGGCGCGCCGCGGCCCGACGGCGTGATTGAGATCTACGGCAGCATGCAGCATCCCTTCAGCACGAGGCGCTTTGTCGCGGCCTGCCTCGCCTGCAGTCTGGCGGAGGTCGAGGTCGTCGGAACCCCCCTTGGCGGCGGATTCGGCGGCAAGGACGACACAGCTGCGATCGTCTGCGCCCGGGCGGCATTGGCCGCAAGGCTCCTAGGCCGGCCCGTCAAGATGATGTACCGGCGCGACTGGTCGATCAGGGAGAGCTACAAGCGTCACCCCTACCGCGTCACCTACAAGATGGGCGTCACCAAGGGGGGCCTAATAACGGCGGTTCAATGCCGCATTCTTGCCGATGGCGGGGCGTATTGCTCGGTGACTCCGTGGGTCACCTGGCGCTCAACCGTCCAGTGCTGCGGGCCGTATAGGGTCGAAAACGTCCATTGCGATACGATCGGTGTTTTCACGAACAACATCGTTGCAGGCGCAATGAGGGGCTTCGGTTCGCCCCAGATGAACTTCGTCGTCGAGCAAATGGTGGAGATTGCGGCGGAAAGAGTCGGCATCTCGGGCGTGGAGTTTCGCAACCGCAACCGCGTGCGCCAGGGAAGCGTGACGATCACCGGCCAGCGGCTTGACACCCACAAGGTATCAATGGGCGAAGTGCTTGACGCCGTCCTCAAGGAGACCGACTACGAGGCCAAGCTCGCGAAGTGCTCGCATGGAACCTCGTCCAGCGACGAGCTTTATGGCATTGGCCTGGCGATGAGCTACCGCGGGGTGAGCCTCGGCGCTGAGGGTGTAGACCAGTGCGCTGCGATCATCAACGTCCAGCCGGACGGCTCCGTGCTCCTGGAGGCCGGCGTGCACGAAAACGGACAAGGGGCTGAGTCCGCAATGACGCTAATCGCCTCGCGCGAACTCGCCATTGGCGTCGATCGCATACGCTACCGAAGGTCATCCACCTCCTCGGTGCCCGACAGCGGCACTACCGTCGCCTCTCGCGGCACAATCATGGGCGGAGGAGCCGTCACCATGGCCGCGCGCGAGCTTAAGCGGAAGATCGCGGAGGCGGTCTGCACCGAGCTCAAGTGCGCCCCGGAGGATGTGAGCTTCGACCGGGGCAATGTCTGCGGACCGGGGCCAGGCGCCGCGATGAAGTTTGACGACGCAATCGCGCTGATGTTCCGAACTCAGCGTTACCCCTACGCTTGCGGCGTTTTCAAGGCGCCCCCTGTCTCGTGGGACGAGAAGACCGGTCAGGGCGACGCGTACTTCACCTGGGTGTACGGCTGCCAAGCGGCTGAGCTGAGCGTGAACAAGAAGACAGGAAAAGTGACCCTCCTCAGCGCGGTTGCCGCGCACGATGTGGGCCGTGCGGTGAACCGTGAGATGGTCCGGGGGCAGTTCTTCGGGGGAATGGCCATGGCGGCCGGGTATGCGCTCCATGAGGAGGTCAAGTCAAAGGATGGCAGGATCACGACGCTGAACCTGAACACCTACCGGATACCGCGGGCCATGGACCTGCCCGAGATGACGGCGCTCATCGTCGAAAACCCCGACCCGCAGTCGCCGAGTGGCGCAAAGGCCCTGGGCGAGCCGACCAACGAAATCCTCGCTCCCGCGATCGCCAACGCGATCTATCACGCGACCGGACGGCGAGAGAGGTCGCTTCCGATCAGGCTCTCGGCGATCCCCGAGGAACCCCAAGAGGAGGATTGCCGACTGTGAGAGTGAACCTCAACGGACGCGACCTCGAGCTCCCCGAATCGATGGGCGAGCGGCGCCTGATCCTGTTCTTGCGCGAGGACATGGACCTGACCGGCGCCAAGAATGCATGCGATATCGGCGCTTGCGGCGCGTGCACCATCCTCATCGACGACGAGCCGGCGAAGATCTGCATCAAGCGCGTGAAGGACGTGGCCGGGAAAAGGGTGCTGACGATCGAGGGCATGGCCGCCCCGGACGGGACGCTGCACCCGCTCCAGCAAGCCTTCCTCGACCGCGGTGCGATCCAGTGCGGATTCTGCACGCCGGGCATGGTCCTCGTGGCCCATGCATTCCTCCTTAAGAATCCCAACCCCACCCGCCTGCAGATCCGCAAAGCCATCAACGGCAACCTTTGCCGATGCACCGGCTACCAGCAGATCGTGGACGCCATCGAGCAGGCATCGACCCATTACCGCCCGCCGGCCGACGGCGCCCTTGACGGGACTCCAGCCCCTGGCACCCCCCCCTGATCCCATGAACACCCTGAAGAAAAACCTCTCCGAGCTGGCAAGGCTGGAGACCCACACGTACGAAAAGGACTTTCTGCTCACTTGGGAGAAGTCCGATGACGAAATCCGGGCCCTCGCGCTCGCATCGGAGGCACTTTCGGAGCTGCACCGGGCCAAGAAATCCCTGCGTGCATTCAAATCGGGGTTGGCAATATCCATCTTCCGGGACAACTCCACGCGCACGCGTTTCAGCTTCGCCTCTGCCGTCAACGCCCTCGGCCTCGGACTGTCGGAACTCGACGAGCAGAAGTCGCAGGTGGCCCATGGGGAGACCGTCCGGGAGACGGCCAACATGATCTCCTTCATGGCCGAGGTCATCGGCATCCGCGACGACATGTATCTCGGCGAGGGAAACGCCTATATGAGGGAGGTGGCCCGCGCCGTGCAGGAGGGATCTGAAGGCGGGGTGCTGCATCAGCGCCCAAGCATCGTGAACCTGCAGTGCGACGTCGACCACCCCACTCAGACCATGGCCGACTTGGTCCATCTGAAGGCGCACTTCGGCTCACTCGAGGGGCTTCGGGGCAAGAAGATAGCAATGAGCTGGGCGTATTCGCCGAGCTACGGCAAGCCGCTCAGCGTGCCGCAGGGGATCATCGGCCTGTTGACGCGATTCGGCATGAACGTGGTGCTCGCGCATCCGGAGGGATACGGGCTCATTCCCGAAGTGGTTGATTTAGCGCGAATAAACAGCGCGAAGAGCGGCGGCTCATTCGCCGTGGCCCCGAGCATGGAGGAGGCCTTTCGGGACGCGGACGTCGTCTATCCCAAGTCGTGGGCGCCGTTTGGTGTCATGCAACGCCGAACGCCGCTTCTGAAGGTAGGGAACCGGGAGGCCCTGAAGGAACTCGAGAAAGAGTGCCTCTCCAACAACGCCCGGTTCAAGGCCTGGGAATGCGACTCCGCAAAGATGAGGCTCACCCGCGGCGGGAAGGCGCTCTACATGCACTGTCTCCCGGCGGACATCTCCGGGGTCAGCTGCGCGCAAGGCGAGGTTTCAGCCGAGGTCTTCGAACAGTACCGGATCGCGACCTATCGCGAGGCAAGCTACAAGCCGTTCGTCATCGCTGCGATGATCCTAATGTCCCGTTTCAAGAACTACACAGCCCAGCTTCGGCAAATGGCCAAAGACTAACATGTCACAAATCATCAAAAAGCTTCACCCCGACGTGACCCGCAGGACCGCGAAGCGCTGCGGGGAACGCGGCGTCGTGATCCCGACGTTCAAGCAACTGCGCGATCCCACGCTGGTGCCGCAGTCGATCCGCGACCGGCTCAAGGGCGTAGGTCTCTGGGACGTGAATCCGGCCAACCTCTTCCGGATCACCTGGAAGAACGACCTGAAGTCGGGGCTTTATGGGCGCGTAAACAGCCTGGAAATACCCCCCGAGATCACCGGGGTGAAAGCCCGAATCATCGGCCTGATCGGCTCCTATTTCCCGACCGGCGCACACAAGGTCGGCGCCGCGTTCGGCTGCCTCGTGCCGAGGCTGGTGAGCGGAGAGTTCGATCCCGACGTTCACAAGGCCGCCTGGCCGTCTACAGGAAACTTCTGCCGAGGCGGCGCGTTTGACTGCGCGCTTCTCGGCTGCACGGCCATCGCCATCCTCCCGGAGCAGATGTCGAAAGAGCGGTTTGAGTGGCTCAAGGACATCGGCGCCACCGTGATTGCCACGCCGGGCTGCGAGTCGAACGTGAAGGAAATCTACGACAAGTGCTGGGAACTGAAACGCGACCCCGCGAACGTCATCTTCAACCAATTCGAGGAGTTCGGAAACCCCATCTTCCATTACAATGTGACCGGCCCGGCAATCGAGGAGGTGTTCGGCGCATTGGGCGACGACCGGCTCCGTGCCGCCGCCTACGTATCGGCGACAGGTTCAGCGGGCACGATCGCTGCGGGGGACTACCTAAAGACCCGGCACCCGGGCCTAAGGACCGTCGCGGCCGAGGCGCTCCAGTGCCCGACCCTGCTGCAGAACGGATTCGGCGCGCACCGCATCGAGGGAATCGGTGACAAGCACGTCCCGTGGGTTCACAATGTGCGCAACACCGACGCGGTCGCCGCGATTGACGACAACGACTGCATGCGGATCGTAAGGCTGTTCAACGAACCCGCCGGCCGAGCTCATCTCGGTTCGCTCGGGATCAGGGACGAACAGCTTGCCCAGCTGCCGCTCGTGGGCATCTCGGGCGTATGCAACCTCCTGGCGGCGATAAAGACCGCCAAGTACTTCGACCTCGGGGAGCGCGACGTGATCTTCACCGTGTTCACGGACTCGATGCAACTCTACCGCTCGCGTCTGGCCGAGCTGAGCGAGGAGCACGGCCCCTACAGTGCGATGGCCGCCGTGGCCGACTTTGCGGGCCCCCTTGCGCACCAGTCCCACGATGCGTTCAAGGAGCTCTCCTACGTCGACAGGAAGGCCCTTCACAACCTAAAATACTACACCTGGGTCGAGCAGCAGGGTAAGACCACGGAAGAGCTGAACTCCCAGTGGGATCCGGGATATTGGCAGGCGCTGTTCGAGGACGAGGCGGCCCATTTTGACTCGTTGATCGAGCAGTTTAACGCGCTGGCGGCGACCTGAGGCATTGATGCCCGCGGCGCGCGCCCGGGGATTCCGGGAGGCGCTCCGACCCGGAATCGGCCTGTCCCGAACGAAGCTTGCCTTGAGGCGGACAGCCTGCCCCGCTGGGCACGAGGCGTGCTTTGACCGCTCAATTTGAACATCCGGACCCCAGTTCTTCCAGGCAACCCCCAAAAAAACCTCCCTTCCGGCCCATCTCCGAGATTGAGCCCGCTTGCGCGGATGACGGCCGTTGGGGCTATGTTCGCCGCGTTGTTCACGGTTCCCGCCGTGGGGCTTCGAGCGGGCGAGGCGCCGGTGGAGGTCGCGCCGGGCTTGAGCGGAGCGTGGGTGACGCCCGATTCCCCCTGGGACGGCAAAGCCGTCGTGCTCATGCACGGACTTGCCGACGACATGAACGGTGCCGGCAATCTCATGAAGCGGCTAGCGGGAGAACTGGCCTCCAAGGGCATTGCTAGCCTTCGGATAAACTTTCGCGGCGAAGGCGACCGCAGCCGCACTAAGATTGACTCCACCTTTGCCACCCGGCTCGAGGATGCGGCCGCGGCCCAGGCGTTCATGATTAAGCAGCCCGGGGTCCGTCCCGGACACTCAGGTCTCATGGGATGGAGCCTCGGCGCGGCCACCGCCATCGAGACGGCGGCCCGCGATCCTGGGTCCTGCCGGTCGCTCGTTGTCTGGTCAAGCCCCGGCGGCGAGCTGTATGCGGCCCTCGCGGGCCAGCCGCCCCTCGATAAGGCCGCGGCCCAGGCCGCCGCGACGGGCTTCGGCAACGCCGAAATCTCGGGCTGGAAGACCATCACCCTAAGCCGGGCCTTCTTCGAGAGCTTCCGGGGGCACAATGTCGACAGGTCCCTCACGAGGTACCCCGGGGCGTTCCTTTCGGTCCGTGGCACCAAGGATTTCCTGCCCCAGCACGAGGTGGAGTTCCTGCGCGCCGCTTCGGGGGGACCGGCCGAGGCGGTCTTCATCGGGGGTGCGGACCATGTTTTCAGCGTGTTTGAGCCGACCCTGGGTCATGACACGCGCGCGGTCGAGGTCACCGTCCAATGGTTCCTGAGGACGCTCTAGGCAAGGGCGAGGAGGCGCCCACCCCCGCTGATCTGGCGTTCCTGCGCCGGGCGTTTGTCCTGGCGAGGGCGGCGAAGGCCGCGGGAAACCACCCCTTCGGTGCCGTGGTCGTTGGCGAATCGGGGAGGGTCATCGCGGAGGCCGGGAACAACTCCCATCCGCCCGGCGGGGACCCCACCCAGCATGCAGAGCTCGCCGCCGCCGCACGGGCTGCGCGGGTGCTCTCGCCCGCGGATCTTGCGAAGGCTACGCTCTACACGAGCGCCGAGCCGTGCTGCATGTGCGCGGGCGCAATCTACTGGTGCAACATCGGCCGGGTTGTCTACGCACTGTCTGAGGAGCGCCTGCTTGAGCTCACCGGCGACCACCCCGAAAACCCGACCCTGGCCCTCGGCTGCAGACGGGTGTTCGCCAGCGGCCAGCACCCAGTCCGAGTCCTCGGGCCCCTTCTGGAGGACGAGGCCGCCGAGGCTCACCTGGGATTCTGGGGCTGATGCGAGCGTGCCGCTGTCGCGATCGGTGTTGATCGGAGCCCACCGTTCCTTCAGCGTTTCGCATGGCCCGTTCAAATTACGAGGACGAGATCATCGTTTCCTGGGTTGAGCTTCACCGTGACGCCCGCTACCTCGCGGAACAGCTGAACGCGAAGGGTTCGTGGAAGGGAATCATCGCCGTCACGCGAGGCGGGCTGGTTCCCGCAGCCCTCGTGGCCAGGGAGCTGGACATCCGGCTCGTCGATACGATCTGCGTGACCAGCTACGTCAAGTCCGAGGCCGGCGGGGCCGACCAGATTCGGTCCGCCGTCAAGGTGCTGAAGGGCGTCGAGGGCGACGGCGATGGATTCCTGCTCATCGACGACCTCGTGGATTCGGGAAGGACGGCCCAGGTCGTCCGCCAGCTCCTGCCCAAGGCCCATTTCGCGACGCTATACGCCAAACCGGCCGGCCGGCCCATCGTCGACACCTACGTGAAGGAATTCAAGCAGACCAAGTGGATATTCTTCCCCTGGGACATCGAGTACAGGTTTGCCATCCCGATCAAGGACGGCGGCCGCACCGCGGCGGGACCGGCCTAGGGGGGCACGCGTCCCCGAAGCAGGGATAACCCCGGATTCCCTCACGAGGCCGGTTCCTTCGGGCGCGCATTCCAAAGCGCGATGGCGGGTGCTGAGGCGTCCCCGTGCTCATAGCCGAGGATTCCGAGCGAAGCCGTGTCGAGGAGGAGCCTTTCGCCGTGGACCGCGCCCAGCCCGATCCAGCGGGCGGCCAGGACGCGCCCAAAGTGTCCATGGGAAAAGAGCGCAATCGCCCCCTCCAAAAGGCGGAGTCTCGCGATCAAGCGGTCGGCGCGCGCCGATATCTGCTCCGGCGACTCGCCGCCGGGACAGCCGTCCCTGAAGAGGTTCCAGTCCGGGCGCCTGGCGAGAATGTCGGCCGAGCGCAGGCCCTCGTAGTCGCCATAATCCCATTCCGCGAGGTCCGGATCGGTGCGCGCCAGCGCGCCCAGTCCGGCCAGCTCGCATGTGCTTTTCGCGCGCTGACGCGGGCTTGTAAACACGTGCTCAAAACGCGCAAAGGGCAGATGCCCGGCCAGGAGGCGCGCATTGTTTATGCCCTGCGTCGAAAGGGGGATGTCGGTGCGTCCCGTATGCCTGCCCGACTTTGACCAATCGGTTTCTCCGTGCCGGACAAATACGACCTGCTGAGACAGGGCGCGCCCCTTGAGGGGTGAGGCGGACCCGGCCGGCTGCGCCCCGGGGCCTTCCGGCCGAAAGGGGGGAAGGTTTTCGTAAGGGAGGTCCACCTAGGGGCTCTTCCTCGGTTTGAAACTCGAGAGGTTGGCAAGCTTCTCCCAGAGCGCGCGCTCCTCGGCCGAGGCCGTGTTCGGCACCTTGATCCTGACGACCGCGTAGAGGTCCCCGCGGCTTCCGTCCTCCCGCGGAAGTCCCAACCCGCGCATCCGCAGCTGGCTTCCTGCCAAGGTCTGCGGCGGGACGCGCAGCGACGTGGCCCCGTCAAGCGCCGGCAGCCTCACGCGAACCCCGAGAACGGCCTCCCACGGGGCGAGGTCCAGGTCGTAATACAAGTCGGGTCCGTTGACGCTGAAATCCGGGTGCCGCGCGAGCCTCACGCGGAGATAAAGGTCGCCCGCCTGGCCGCCGCCAAACCCCGGCCCGCCCTGGCGCGCGAGGCGAATTCTCTGGCCCTCGTGCACGCCCGGGGGGATGCGCACCTGATAGGTGTCGGACCGGCCCGGATCTCCGTTGTCGCTGGACCTTCGGAGCGTGACCGTGCGCTTCGAGCCCCGGAGCGCCTCCTCGAGCGTGACCATGATGTCAGCCTCGACATCCCGTCCGGCCTGCGAGAATTCGGCGCCGTCGCCCGCGGGCGCCTCCTCCTGGAAGTCAAACGGGCTGCGGCCCCGCTGCCCGCTGCCGAAAAACGACTCGAAAAAATCGCTGAATCCGGTGCCGCCGAACTCAAAATCCGGGCTGGTTTGGCCTCGGGCTCCCCGCGGGCGGCGGGCGAAGGGCTCTCCCTGCACGCCGGCCCCCTCGTCCTGCCAATTTGCCCCAAGTTCGTCATAGCGCCGCCGCTTCTCGGGATCACCGAGAACCTCATAGGCCTCGTTGATCTCCTTGAACTTCACCTCCCCGGCGACCTTGTTCTTCGCGACGTCAGGATGATGGATGCGGGCCAGCTTGCGAAACGCCTGCTTGATTTCGTCGGGCGTGGCCGTCTTTGGGACGCCGAGTGTCTCGTAATAGTCTTTGAATTTTAGCGCCATTATTCTTCCGGTTGCTGGCGTCAAACGTACACGAGATCGCCCGAAGCACAATGGCGCCGCCAGCCCGGGCCGGGCGGCCTATCGTGCGGCCGATCCGTCGATCCGCTGCCAAAAGCCGATTGCGAAATCCTTGTCATTCCCGTAGACGTGGTGCCAGAAATATCGGGCCCTGATCTTGTCGGAAATCGTCCTGAAACGGGAGTTGTTGTCGATATTGTCCCTCGGCAGCCAGAGGACGTACCTGACGTCGTTGTGGAGGAGCCATCCCATGGGATCGGGCAGGGTCGCCGAATAGAACGCGTTCATCTGCTCAAGACGCTGGTCAACCTCGATCAGCGAGCCCCTCCAGGCCATCTCGAGCCACGGCCAGCCGAGGAGGCTCTGCTTGTCCGAGAAAAGGGTGATGGCGGGCGATTCGGAGTTGGCCATGATGAGCCCGCTCTCGAGCGTGACCCCCTCGGGCCTGGCGGAAAGGTCCGCGATCACGCTCGACATCACCATGTCCTTCTCGAGCCACCAGGATCCCGACATGTGCCCGAGGGACTCCTTCTTCAATCCCGCATACTGGCGCGCGAGATCATAGCCGAACACCAGCGTCGGAAGAAGCAGGAGCAGGGTCCCATACTTCGGCAACCGGCATTTTGAGCCGAGGTTCAAGGAGCCGAGCGTCAGGACGATCCCCGCGTACTCCCACTGCCACCACTTCAGCGTCGAATTGAACCTCGCATAAGGCCCCCCATAAAGGTCCCGGTTGTAGAAATACTCCGTCGAAAAGAGGGCTATGCTCCAGACCGCAAAGAAAAACAGGGCCAATGGGCGGCGGTCGCGGTTGAAAAGGCCGAGAACGAGGATTCCGAGCACGGGCCAGAACATGAGGAGCCATCCGAGGATCGGCGTGTGGTCCACCGCCTCCGTCACCCGGATGGCGGCGTTGTCGCCGATCGCCTGTTGCGTGAACTGGAGGAGGAAGGGGTACTCGAGCGCCGTCGCAGCGGCCGCGCCCGCAAACGCAGGCCACAGACATGACCTCTCGCCGCGAAGCACGCGGTGGAGGAACCACCCCCCGACAAGAAGGGCCTGAAGCGGGACAATCCACGCGTTTGAAACAAACGCGACGGGCACGGTCGCGGCCAGTATCGCGTGGTACGTCCTCCGGGCCGCGCCGGACGCCCCGGTTTCCTGGACTGCAATCAGAGCGGCGGCCATGGCGAGCAGCACGAACCCGGAGAGCGGAGGGTGGTAGTCGCCCTTGGACAGAAAATAGCTGAGGGGCTCCATCGGCAGGTCTCGGGGGATTACGCCGGGCGTCACGATCATCGACGAGACTATGTGGCCGAGCGGGGTCAGCTCGTCGTGAACGATCGCACCCCCGATGAAGCGGACGATGTCGATCGGATACGGGTTCACGATCAGCGCATGCGCCACCACCGCCACGCCGCTTCCGCCGATAAGCAGGCAGAGGATCACGGTCCACCGACCGGGCCGCCAGGAGCAAAGGCGCGAGACGCAGCTGCCGCAGAGCTGCGTGAGCATGCCGACGAGCGCGCAAAAGGCCAGATGGTAGCTGAGCCCGGGGCCGATACCGAGGATCCGGCCGAGGAGGGCGGCCCCGTAATTCTGGAAGCTGTAATAGCAGTTTGCGCGGAAGCCGGACATCCAGAGGTCCGGAGGGGGAAGGCGCACCCCGCTCATGTAGGTTTCGATGAGCCCGAAATTGGGCATTTTGTCCTCGCTGTAGTCGATGTCCGGGAACGTATAGCGCCAGACCAAGCAATAGAGGAATCCCACCAGGAACACCCCCTCCAGCCCTCGGTTTTCGCGTACAAAAGACCGGTCCCTCCAAATCAGCCAGAGTGACGCCAGCGTGGTGATCGGGAGGATGAACGGATGCGGTCCGAAGCCGACAAAATGCTCCAGGCAAAAACAGGAAAGGCAGAGGGCGAGTACCCCGGTTGCCCTAGCCAAGGCATAGTCGCCCACGTAGCGCCTGGCGGCCAGTCCGGCGCCCAGGAGGTTTATCCACAGGGCTGCGATGGCCAAACTTAGAAATACCAGCGACATCCCCATCCAAATTGGATGCGCATCCCGCGCCATGCGAGCCTGGATTTGCACCTCTCGCGATACAAACTTTGCAAATTGGCCCAGTGGGCGATGGGCTCTTGGACGCATGCCGCCCCAAACGTGCCCGCCCGCCCAGCGAAAACGCTGGGGCATCGGAGTGCTCCTAGGTTCCGGAGTCCTTGTGAGCTTTTTGGACCGGGTGAACCTTTCGGCCGCCGCCCCGCAATTGGCCAAGGAGTTCGGACTCGGACCGGCCCAGCTCGGCCTCCTTTTCAGCTCGTTTCTATGGTGCTACGCCTTCCTTCAGATCCCCGTCGGCGTCGTCGTCGACCGGCTCGGCGTGACGCGGGTCGGCCGCTGGGGGGCGCTCCTTTGGACCGCGGCATCCGCGGCCACCGCCTTCGCTGGCGGGTTCGGTGGAATCCTCGCTGCGCGGATCCTGTTGGGAATAGCCGAGGCGCCCTCGTTTCCGGCCGTTTCAAAGGCGACGGGCCACTGGTTCCCGAGGCACGAGCGGGCGCGCGCAACCGCGATGTTTGATGCGTCGGCAAAGTTCTCAAATGTGATCGGCGTCCCCCTCGTGGCGTTTATCGTCGTGCGCTGGGGCTGGCGCTGGGGATTCGCCGTCACCTCGGCGATCAGCTTCGCCTACTTTCTGGCATTCTATTTGCTCTACCGGGATCCAAGCTCCCACCGCCACCTAAGCCGGCAGGAGCACGAATACATCCTCGCAGGGCAAGGCGTCCCCGAAGGCCCGTCAGGCTCGGGGAACCTTGAAATGTTGGGCTATCTTTTCAGGCAGCCGAAGGTTTGGGGGCTGTCGATTGGATTCGGGGCCTATGGCTATTCCTTCTACCTGTTCCTCACCTGGCTGCCCGACTACCTCGTCAGCACGCACGGCATGACCATCCTCAAGTCGGCCGGATACACGGCCACGCCCTGGGCAGTGGCGACGGTGGCGGACCTCGCGGTCGGAGGATGGCTGGTCGACAGGCTGATTGCGCGGGGCGCCGACGAGACGCGCACGCGAAAGACCGTGCTGGTGACCGGAATGCTCTTCGGGCTTGCGATCGTGGGCGCGACTTTGACCTCCGATCCTGCGTGGGCCATCCTATGGATCTCGCTCTCCCTCGGCGGCCTTGCCGCCGCGGCGCCGGTCGGCTGGTCGCTCCCGTCGCTCATCGGGCCGACGGGAGGCGTCGGAGCTGTCGGTGGAATCATGAATTTCGCGGTGAACGTGATGGGGATCCTTGCGCCCATCGTCACCGGACTCATCGTCCGCCAGACCCATTCGTTCTCCGGGGCTTTTCTCGCCGCGGCGGGCATCCTCGTCGTCGGCGTCCTCTCATTCGTCTTCCTCCTCGGAAGGATCGAAACCCTGCCGGGCCCGGCGAAAATGCAGGGCCAAGGCGCTCCGGATTGACGTACTCCGCCGGACCCGTGAATCCTCTCCCGTCGGCATGAAGAAGACGCTCATCTATCCCGGGAACCATCCCGCGCCGAGGGGGGCCTACAGCCCCGGGCTTCTCGTGGAGGACCGGGGCTCAAGGACGCTGTTTGTCACGGGACAGTTGGCCGTTGATCCCGAGGGAAGGGTCGTCGCCCCGAATGACGCGGCCGCGCAGACCGAGTACGTCTTTGAGCTGATAGGCTCGATTTTGAAGGCCGCCGGAATGGGCTTTGGCGACGTCGTGAAGGTCCAGACCTTCCTCACCCACATGCCCGACTTCGAGAAGTTCTCGCCGATACGCAACCGGTTCTTCGAGGCCACGCGGCCCGTGAGCACCCTTCTCGAGGTCAAGGGGCTGGCCCGCGAGGGCTGCTGCGTCGAGGTCGAGGTCGTCGCCATGAGGTAGCCCGTGACCGCGCCCGCCTCCCCTCCCTCGAACACGCCGCCGCTCTGCGTGGCCGATGACACGACCTTTTGGCCGTGGTTCTCCTCGCCGGCGTTGGCGGCGTGGCCCGACCGCGAGGACACCGTCGTCGTGGTCCCGCTGGCCGGCCTTTCAGACTGGGGGCTCGGCCACCCCCTCGACGCGGAGGAGACCGTGCTCATGCATTTGATCCGCGGCGCAAGCCTCCTCGCGCCTGACGGCAGGAAGCCCCTCGTGCTTCCCCCGCTCAGGTTCGTGGTTGGAGCCGACCGCGCGTGCGCCTTCACGGTCGACCCGCCGACGGCTCACGCCCTGATCGCCGAGGTGTGCGCCTCCGTCGCCGCGTCCGGGTTCCGAAAGATCGCGATCGTCAATGCGAGCCCCTGGAACGAGGAGCTCTGCAGCGCCGCTGCGCGCGATCTGCGCGTGTCGCGCGGGATACACATGTTCCACGTCCACCTGAGCGCGCTCGACCTCGACCTGCATCCCGCGCGCAGCCGCAGCCGGCGCAGGCTCCAGACGCTCCTCACCTTTCTGCGCGACACGGAACCGGCGCCGCCCGGGCCGGCCGGCGCGGGAGCGGCGGCCGGATGGGGATTGGAGCCCGTGACTGAGCTTGCCCTCCCGGCCAGCTCCCTCAAGGAGGCGCGGAGCGAAGGGCCTGCGATCCTCTCGTCCGCGGCGACGCGGCTTTCGAAGCTTCTCGCGGACATCCGGGACCGCCCTCCGCTTTCCGCCAAGCTGACGCCGCCATGATCTTCCAATCCTACCGGGGCCGGTACCTCCCTGCGATGACGCTCCGCGAAATCGGCGCCCTTCCGGACAAGTCGTGGGCGCCCGTCATCCTCGCCACCGGCGCCGTCGAACAGCACGGCCCGCACCTTCCCGTGGCCGTTGACGCCCTCATGGGCCAGGTTTGGCTCGCCCTTGCGCTCGCGCGCCTTCCCGCGGATGCGTCCTGCTATGTGGCGCCGCCGATAACGGTCGGCAAGAGCAACGAGCACACGGGATTCCCCGGGACCCTGATGATCACAAAGGACACGCTCAGGTCCCAAATCCTGGCCGTCGCCAGGCAGGTTCATTCCTGGGGATTCAGGGCGCTCGCGGTCATCAATACGCACGGGGGCAACGTGCCGGTAGTCGTGCCGACGCTTCGCGAGGTCCGCGCCCTCTACGGTCTCAGGGCCGCGATCCTCCCCTCGGAGCCGGTCGACGGCATCTCAACCCAGGAGTCCACGTTCGGCATCCACGCCGGCGAGGTCGAAACCTCCTGGGTGATGGCGGCCGCGCGCCAGCTCGTCGACCCTTCGAAGGCGGTGTGCGAGTTCCCGGCCCGCATCGGGGACCCGGGCGAGGTCCGGCCCGTCGCGGCGCCTGCGCTCGTTGCTTGGGCGTCACGGGATGTCTCCCGGTCGGGGATCATGGGGGACGCCACGGCCGCAACCGCCGAGAAGGGCGAGCGCTGGCTCGACCAGGGCGCAACCGCCTATGCGCGCTCGATTGCGGGGATCTGCCGCACCTTGCGTTCGGAGGCGCCCTAAGGACGCGTCCGCCCCCCTCGCCGCGCGCAGGCGAAGCGCTCCTTGCGTCCAAGCCGTTGAATTGGCAGAGTCAGCCATGAGCCATTGGAGGGTCCTAATCCAGCTGGCGTGCGCGACCGTGTCGCTCGTCCTCGCCGGATGCGTCGAGTCGCTGCCTCCGCCCGGAAATTTCCGCCCCGCCGCCCCCGGCCCCGATCTACACGGCCCGCAGGGGAAGTGGCCCGGCCCCCGCGACCCCAGCGAGCAGCCCCCTCGATCCGGTCCTCGCCCCGATCGCCCTGTATCCGGACCCGCTGATTGCACTCATCCTGCCCGCCTCGACCTCGCCCGCCGACGTCACCGCAGCCGCGACCTACCTCGTCCAGTACGGCGATTTGGCCCGGATCGACAGCCAGCCGTGGGATCCCAGCGTACGCGCTCTGGCCCATTACCCGATGGTCGTCTCGTGGATGGCCGAAAACATAGCCTGGACGCAGGCGCTCGGCACCGCGTTCGCCTCCTCACCGGCGGACGTGATGGACTCCATTCAAAGGCTGCGCGCGCGCGCCGCAGCAGCGGGGGTGCTCGTGTCTACGCCGCAGCAGCGGGTCGCGTACGACAACGGCGAGATCGAGATCCTCCCCGCCGAGCCGGATTCCCTATACGTGCCCGCCTACGACCCGGACGCGGCCTATCCGGACCAGGCCGCGGGCGCCTATGACGCCTCGCTCATTTTTTTTGGCGACCCGTACCCCATGGGCCCCTGGCTGGCCTACAGCTTCGACTGGCGCCGCCACAGGGTGTGGGAAGGCGGCTGCTGGCAGGGCCAATACGGATGGCGGCCCCCGCATTTCTACGGCGACAGGCCCCCGGTTGGCATCCATCCCTGGCGTCCGCGGGAGGGCGGCACGGTGCCGTCCGGGCCCGCGGAGTTTCGCCGAGCGAACGAGACCCCGGGCACCAGGATCCCCATCCCGCGCACTCCGGCCCGGAACACCGGCCGGATTCCGGGATCGATGAACAGCGGCAACGCGGCGGGAGCGCACCCAGGGGCGGCTGCAACTTCCGCGCCCGCGGAAGGCAGGCCGAATCCGCCCCAAAGGTGACATGAACCTGCCGATCTACTGGGTCGACGCATTCACGGAGCGGGTATTCGCGGGCAACCCCGCGGCCGTGGTCCCGCTCGATTCGTGGCTCGACGACGCCCTCCTCCAGCGCATCGCCAACGAGAACGGGCTCTCCGAGACCGCCTTTTTTGTGCGCACGGGTCCCTCGCGCGCCCGCCTGCGCTGGTTCACGCCTGCCGTCGAGGTCGACCTTTGCGGCCACGCGACCCTGGCCACGGCGCATGTCCTGCTTAGGGAACTCGGTCAGTCCGAGTGGCCCTTCGCCTTTGACACGAATTCCGGGCCCCTCCTCGTTTCGTCGCGCGGCCCGATGATCGAGCTCGATTTTCCTTCGCGCCCGGCGGCCCCGGCCGACGCGCCCGCCGATCTATTGCAGGGGCTTGCCGCTAAACCCCTCGAGGTGCTGCGCTCGGAGAGAATGTGGTTGTGCGTATTCGCCTCGGCCGAGGAAGTGTCTGGCCTCAGCCCGGACTTTTCAGCGCTCGGGCGGCTCGTCCCGGGCCGGATCATACCGACCGCGCGGGGAAGGGACTGCGATTTCGTCTCGCGGTTTTTTGCACCCGATGCGGGCGTCTTAGAGGACCCCGTGACCGGCTCGGCCCACTGTACGCTGGTCCCGTACTGGGCCGCGCGCCTCGGCAAGAACACTCTCCACGCGCGCCAGGTATCCCGGCGCGGGGGAGAACTCTGGTGCGAGCTGCACGGGGACCGGGTCAGGATGGCCGGCCACGGGGCGTCCTACCTGAAGGGGACCATCCGCGTCTGACGGGATCGGCCGACCGTCGTCATTTCTCCTTCATCTCGAAGACACCGTCCCATTGCTCGGGAGGCGGATGAATCCGGAATCCCTCGGCTATCCTGATGTAGATCTGAGACGGGTTGCTCTGGCTTCCGGGCGCCCTTCCGGGGCCGTTGGGTTCGAGGGCTTCGGAGCGCCTGAAGAGCCCGATCGCGCCGTCCCAGTCGCGCGCGTAGTACCTCGCGAGTCCCTGCTCGAACGTAGCGATGCATTGCCGGATGGGGTCGGTCGCGTCCTCCGCGAGCGCCACGAGCTCGTGGATGGGAAGCGGCTGGGTGCGCCCCTTGACGATGATGCGACCCAGGGCCCTGAACACGACGCGGCCCGCCCCTATCCTCTCGCATTCGCTCCGGGTCGACTCCGTGCACATGGAGTACACGCCCCAGCTCTTCGCACCGCTTTCCATGCGGGCCGCTATGTTCACGTTGTCCCCCATCATGGTGTAGTTGAATCGGGTGTGGCTGCCCATGTTGCCGACCACGGCGGGTCCGGTGTTGAGCCCGATGCGCGTCTGGAGGTTGAGAACGATGTCCGGCCAACGGTCCCCTTCGTGCCTCCACTTCTCGCGCAGCTCGCTCACCCGCCTGTGGACCCGGAGCGCCGCGACGCTGGCCCGCAGGGGATGGTCGGGAAGAGCCAGCGGCGCGCCGTAGATCGCGACGACCGCGTCGCCGATGTATTTGTCCAACGTGCCGCCCTCCGCCTGAACGATGTCCGTGCACGCGGTGAGGTACTCGTTCATCAATTCGACCAAGCGGGAAGGAGACAGCTTCTCGGAGAAGCTTGAGAATGACTGGATGTCGCTGAAATAGCCCGTGATGTTCTCCTCGATCCCGCCCAGCTTGGGCTCTTCGCCCGAGTCCACCATGCGCGCGACCAGCGCAGGCGCCACGTAGGCGCCGAACATGCCCTTGATTCGGCCTTTCTGCTTTTGCTCCTCCACAATCTGCCAGCCGAGGCCGACGAAGCTGGTCATGAAGGTCGCGCCGATCGGGGCGACAACGGGGATGATGAAGTTGCCCGTCTTGAAAAGCTGGAATGCGATCGCCACGTAGCCCACAAGGATCAGGCCCGCCATGATCTTGGCGAACACGGCGCGGCCGCCGCCCGCGATTGCGAGCATCGACACGATCGATGAGAGCCCGAAGATGAGGGCGTATGCGCCCCACTCGGGGAGCCTTCGCAGGTAGGCCCCCGACATGATGGTCTTGAACAGATTTCCATGGACCCCCACCCGGGGCACCGCGATGTCGTCCATCGGCGTCGGGGCGATGTCCTGGATCAGCGGGTCCACCGGCCCGATCAGCACGACGGCGTCCTTGAAATCGTCCTGGGCGAAGAATTCCTCGGCGGTCTTGCGCTCCTTCGGATCGTCCGAGCCCAGCATCTGCGCATTGAGATAGGCGATGACAAAGCTGACCCGCGGATTGCGCTTCGCGTCGATCCAGTGTGAGAACCAGTTGATCTCGACCGATTGGTGGCGGACAAGCGGGATCCGCGTGGCGAGGGTCCCGTCGGGCCGAATCATGTCGAGATGGTCGCCCTCAATCTTCAGCCCGTCGCGATCCACCCCCAGGCAGATCCGGACGAGTTCGACCGCCATGGCGTAATAGGTGCGCACCGCGGTCGGTGCAAACAGCCTGACCCAGCGGGTGTCGCCATCGACCGTGTCGATCAGCGCCACGCCGGGCGGACTAAACGGAATGCTCCGGCCGATGTTGAACGAGGGCGTCTCCGGGGGCTCGATCTTATTGACAGGCGGAAGATCCGGCCGGTTCACGTCGGGAAACTCCCTGACAATGAGCCTGCCGTTGCTGTCGCGGACGTCGGCCGCGGCGTAGGAGGCTCCGACAATGACCGAAGGGGTGTTCCGCAGGTACGACCCGAGAGCCCGGTTCCCCGCGATCAACTTCTTGGTGTCGACCGATTCCGGAAGGCCCGCGTCGGAAAAAACGAGATCCATGCCCACCGCCTTGACGCCCGCGTGCTCGATCAGGGCCCGGGCCACGGTCGCAAAATATTCCCGGTTCCAGGGCACGTTGCCGATCGTGCTGGTGGACTGGGAGTCGATATCCACATAGACGACCTTGGCCGGGCAATCGATCGGCCCGCGGAACCGGAACCTCCAGTCGAGCATCTTGTTCTCGAGGAATGAAAGAAGGCCCAGGTGCGCCACCACGCACCATGCGAGCGGGATCGGCGCAAGAAGCAGCCAGCGCAGCCGGAAGAGCGCGGACTTTTTCTGAGATGCCACGGGGTCCGGACGCTATGGGGCCGCGGACGGCAATGAAAGCAGATTTGCGCTCAGGCTCAGCCGACTCCGGGCGACAACGCAGGCGCGGGCGGCCCGGCGTTCGAAGGCGTATTGTTGGTCGAAGGAGCGGGGTTGCCGCCGCCGGAACTGCCGCCGCCGCCCGAACCCCCGCCCGAGCTGCCACCGCCGGAATTGCCGCCGCCGCCCGACCCTCCGCCCGAATTCGAGGCAGGCACCGTGATCGTCTCCAAGGCATTGACGATCGCCTGAGAAGCCACCTGGATCTGGGCCGCCTCCGCAGGAGGCGTGTCCGTGGTCACGATCGTGACCGGCGTCGTCACAGGCGTCGTCCCTCCGGGGGTCCCACCCGTTGCGCCGCCCGTCGTCCCCCCCGAGGGGCTCGGAGGCGTATAATCGAATGTCGCCACGACCTGCTTGCCTGCCGGGATGCTGACCGGAGTCGAGGTGATGCCCCTAAACAAGACCCGGCCGTCCGCCGTCGTGATGACAAAGAACGCCTTTCCGCCGGGACCCGGGCGGAAGACAATCCGGAAGGTGGTTCCGCGAATGCCGGCCGCGCCGACCGGTGTCTGTACCGTGAATTCGGAGCCCTTGTCCACGTTGAGGTGAACGACCTTTCCGACGAGTTCACCTTTCGTGAGGTTGAGACGCGTGATCGATGTGGCGCTCGGCTCCGCCTTCAGATCCGCAACCTTCACGTCGCCCGAAAAAGGATCCTGCACGAATTGCTCGATATCGAGCGTGGAATCGCCGGCCATGTTGATCGTCGCACCGTTCGAGAAAACAAGGATGACGCTTGCGCCGACCGCGGTGACGACCTGAGTCTGCTCGGACAACTGCTCGCCATCCTTGAGCGCGTGGGTCAGTCCATCGGCCTTCGTTGTGACGTCGACATGGCCCACGACGCGGGTGGCAATGATCCGACCCTTAACCCGTGCCGGGGCTGCCGGCGCCGTTTGGGCGTTTGCGGGCGCCAGCCCAGCAAAAACCCCTAACACGATGACAAGCAGGATCTTGTTGAGCATGGAAAAGGCGGTCAGGGCGGTCATTGCGGGCGCCCCCCCAATCGTTGACGCAATACTTGTGCAAGAAGAAAGCCCGGGTCAAGACGCAAGCAAATATCCGTGGCTGCAAGCGCCGGCCCAACCTCATTCGGCGCCAGACTCAGATGATAGGCTTGGTAATACCAAACGTCGGCGCGATTGGGCGCCAATAGCAGGGCGTGAACGAGGCAATCCCCCCCCTCGACCCACCGGTATTGCATGTCGAGCCCTGAGGACCTTCGAATCCAGTATTCTGCAACGATGGGACATAGGTCCACGGCCCGGGCGGCCTCACGCTCGACTTCCCTTCCAAGATCAACGGTCATCCCGGGATTGGCCAACGCCCAGAGCGAGTCGGCATAGGCCTTGTCGGACCAGGCCTGGGCGTTGGAGGGGTCAAGGGCCACGGCCCGCGAAAGACCCTCCCGGACACCCGCGAGCGCCTGGCGCTCCTGCAGAGATTTCGGCTCCGCGTGTTCGCCCATGTGTCGATCTTCTCCCTCGCCGCCCGCCTCGACTCGTCGCCACGGTACTTGGGCACAATCCACGCAAACGTGATCCAAAGCCAGGCGGCCGCAGCGACCAGGACGCCAGCGCGCGCGAGGCCCCTGAGGGCCGACGGCCTCGGTCGGTCCCCCAGGACGGCCGGCCATGCCTCGGCCGTCACCAGCGCGGAAACCGAGGCAAAGATCATGGCGAGCGCCGGTATCTTCAGGTCGAAATCCACAAACAGGTGGAGGGCAAAAGCGAGAAGGCCCGTGAACGCCGCGCCCACCAGGCCGCGCGCGCCGGCACATCTCCAGGCAACGAGCCCTGCGCCTCCAAAAAGGAGGAAAAATCCGACACCGCCGTAGTCGCAGAGCGTGTTCAGATAGTCGCAGTGGGCATAGACCGGGTCGTTTCGGAACCCGACGGGCCGATATGCCTCAAACAGGGCATCGTAACTCCCCGCCCCCGCGCCAAAAACCGGATGCGCCTCAAAGATTTTCCACGCTCCGCGCCAGACGATGGGGCGGCTCTTTTCCCCCGCATCGGTGACGAGTTGTCCGACCCTCACACGCATCAGGGGAAACGAAAGATAAAGGACAAGCGCCGCGGCAACGGCGGTCCCCACAACGGCCGCTGCGCCCCCAAGGCGGCGCGCGTAACTTCTACCCGGGGCCAGGAGTAGCCGCAGAGCAAGGGCCGCAATGAACGCCACCCACGCCCCGCGGCTGATCGCAAGCACGAATCCCGCGGCCAGCGCGGCCAACGCGACTGTGCATGACACCCGAAGCGACATGCGCCTGCCCGGGGTGAACGCAAGCGCTCCGACCGGCGGAATCAGAAGCGCCATGAAAATGCCGAGGCTGTTGGGGATCCCAAAGGGGCCCGATGAACGCCCCAAGTACTGCGCCGACTGGGTCCGACCCAGCATGATCCAACTCGGCCTCACAAAATGCTGGTAGCCCGCGAGAAGAGCGGACGCAACGCCGAGCGACACAAGGACGATGCAAAGCGCCCTGCGGCAGACCGGCGCCTCCACGCCATTGAGGACAATCCAGAACACCGCGACCGCCTGCGCCCAGTTGAGCCAGTCGGTCCAGCCAAGCCAGTGGGTCGGGGTGATCCAGGCGGCGTTGGCGGCGCCGTAGGCCAGAAAGGGCAGGAGGAGCCACCCCGCGGGATGCGCACGCAGGCCTCGGAGGGGATCGCCAAAATGGACGGCGACGAGCAACGCCGTCAGCACCGCCATCACCACGCGCGACCCCGGGGTAAATCCGCCAAGGCAGAGCGTCGTCCAGACAAGGTTCGCCGCAAGAAGCGCCGTCCGCATCCATTCCCAAGCAGAGGCTCGGTCCGATGATGAGGTGGCGGGCATTGCAGTGAGAGCGGAGGTTGCTGCTGCCCGGGCAGATTGCGCGGCCCTGCTCCTCCACCGCGAACAAAAACGGCGTCATCCGGGGGGATGACGCCGCTCTGTGATCGAAGCCGATTGTCCTTAGGTGGTGGGCACCGTCTGGATCGTCTTGATGATTCGGCCTGCGACGAGGTACGGATCGGCGGCGGAATTCGGACGACGATCCTCCAGGTAGCCTCTGTAGCCGTTGTTGATGAAGCTGTGCGGAATGCGCACGGATGCACCGCGGTCGGCGAGTCCGAAGTTGAACTTGTCGATCGACTGCGTCTCGTGGAGACCCGTGAGCCGGAGGTGATTCTCGGGGCCGTACACGGCGATATGCTCGTCGCGGTGCTTGTTGAAGGCTTCCATAAGCTTGTCGAAGTACGGCTTGCCGCCGACTTCGCGCATGAACTTGGTCGAGAAGTTCGAGTGCATTCCCGAGCCGTTCCAGTCGAGGGGCTGGCTGAAGGGGGCGAGGATCGGCTTGCACCGCCACTCGATGTCCACTTCCACGGCCTCTCCCAGACGGGTCAGAATATAGCGGGCGACCCACATCTGGTCGGCGGCATTCTTGGAGCCTTTGCCGAAGATCTGGAACTCCCATTGCCCCTTTGCGACTTCCGCATTGATGCCCTCAAGGTTGATTCCCGCGGCCAGGCAGATGTCGATGTGATCCTCCACCAGCTTGCGCGCGAGCTTCCCGACGTTCTTGTAGCCGACGCCGGTGTAGTACGGGCCCTGGGGGGAGGAAAGCCGCCTGGGGGAAAGCCAAGCGGAGCGCCGTCCTTGTAGAAAAAGTACTCCTGCTCAAAGCCGAACCATGTGTCCGGATCATCGGGAATCGTGGCGCGCGAATTTGACGGATGCGGCGTCTTGCCGTCCGGCATCATGACCTCGCACATCACCAGCACGCCGTCCTTGCGCGTGATGTCGGGATAGGCCGCGACCGGTTTTAGGATGCAGTCCGAGTTTTTCCCTTCGGCCTGTTGGGTCGAGCTCCCGTCAAAGCCCCACAGGGGAAGCTGTTCGAGCTTGGGAAAGCTGGCGAACTCTTTGATCTGGGTCTTGCTGCGCAAGCTGGCCAGGGGCGTGTAGCCATCCAGCCAGATGTATTCGAGTTTGTATTTGGGCATGGTGAAAAGACTTAGACGGGGAGTTACTTGAGATTCCGAAACACCACGTAGGGAAATTCTGAATAACCCGACCTGCTGCAAACGAAAAACTCAAGCTTAGATTCAGCACCTAGTATGCCAGAGGTGCCGATAAGATGGCTTTCTCTTAATGTTTTTTTAATATTATTTGGCCTCGGGTCGTGGTCCATCCGTTAACGGCCATGCTTGCTAGGCCAAGCCTGACGGGAAACAGTCCAAATCGCCCTTCGAATGCATGAAATGAAAGACACCGCCCGTGCGCTGGTGCGCATCAGTTTCGATGGGCGCGTGCACAAGACCTTCCGAGGGCACCTGGCCAAGGAGCGCTTTGAGAATGAGGTCAAGGTGCTTCGCCACCTCGAGGCGCGTGGATGCCCGTTTGTCCCACGGCTGCTCGAATCCGATCCCGAGCAATTGAAGATCATCACGACCAATTGCGGGACGCGGGTCGACCAGGTGAATTCGGAGAGGATGAAGGAGCTTTTTGACGAGCTGGAGCCCTACGGCGTGCGGCACGAGGACCGCGAGCTGCGCAACATCACCTACCGCACCTTCGACGGCCGCTTTTGCATCATCGACTTTGAATTCGCGTCCATCCTGGACGCCGCCAAGAACGTTGTCTCCTCGCTGAAGCCGTCGGCGGCCCAATGACCCCGGGAACCCCCATCACACCGACAAACATCCGCTGGTCTGGCCTCACCCATGTCGGGCGTTACCGCCCAAACAATGAAGATTCGTTCCTTGCAATGAAGTTCGACGGTCATGGCGTGAACTATCTCGGCAAGACGGGCGAGGCATCGCTTCAGGGGGCGGATTTTGTTTTCGCCGTCAGCGACGGCATGGGCGGCGCGCGGTCCGGGGAGTTCGCCAGCCGCATCGCCGTCGACAGGATCGCGAATCTGCTTCCGCGCAGCTTCCGCCTCTCGGCGGCCGGCATCGCCGGAGGGTTCTCCGACATCCTGCTCGAACTGTTTTCAGCGATTCACGCCGACATGCTCAAGCTGGGGTATTCCTACGCCGAGTGCGCGGGCATGGGAGCCACGCTAAGCCTGTGCTGGTTCAGGCCCGAGTGGATGTATTTCGCGCACATCGGCGACAGCCGCATTTATTATGTGCCGCTCGAGGGCGGCCTCGCGCAGCTCACCCACGACCATACCCATGTCGGTTGGATGCGCCGCAGGGGCGAAATCAATGAGCGGGAGGCGCGCAACCACCCCCGGCGAAACGCGCTCGCCCAGTCGCTCGGCGCAGGGAACCAGTTTATCGAACCGCACTTCGGTGCCGTGGGCTACCGAGCCGGCGACCGGTTCCTTGTCTGCTCTGACGGCCTTGTCGAGGGCCTCTGGGACCGTCAGATAGAGGAGATTGTTCGCGCGAGCCCCTCGGCGCCCGGGGGTCCGACCGGCGCACAGCGCCTTGTGGAGGAATCGGTGCAGATTTCCGGCCGGGACAACACAACCGCCGTTTTGGTAGAGATACCGCAATTCGCCGAAGGCCCCGATAAGCGGGGCGCATGTCCAACGCCATGAAACTAATATTTGTCTACGGCACACTCAAGCGCGGGGGTCACAATCATCATTTCATCTCCCGGCAGACCTTTGCCGGGCCCGCTCACACGACCCCGGGATTCACCTTGTTTGATCTCGGCGGATATCCGGGACTCGTGGCCGACATCGAAGCTGAAGAGGGAGTGAGCGGCGAGGTTTGGTCCATCGACGATGAGTGCCTTTCCGGACTGGACGTCCTCGAGGGCACGGCCGAGGGGCTTTACCGGCGCGAACCCATTGCGCTCAGCCCGCCTTTCGCGGACCGCCAGGTGGATGCCTATTTCTACAACCGTAGCGTCAGGGACCGCAAACGGATCGGCGAGCATTGGGACGGCTGAGGGCCGTTCCCGCTCAATTGGACGTCCCGGCCCCCTGGCCGGCTGCGGAATCCCCCGGGGAATACCTTCGGACGGTCGTGAATTTCGCCCGGAAGAGATCGTCAAGAAGCCCCAGGACGGGAGCCGGCACGCGTGCGACGAGGTCGTCGAGCGCCGGGAGCTTCTCGCCGACGACGGGCGCGGCATTCCGGTCGCGCGCCGGTGCCGGCGTCTCGCCCCGGGCCGCTGCGTCCGAAAGAAAGGACGACTCGTCTGTCTCGTCGGGCCAGTCCCCTTCCCCATCAGGCAATTCGTCCGCCGAGACGGCCTCCAGTCCCGCAAGCCGGGCCTCCAGCCGCTCAATCAGGCCTTTTTTTTTTCGCCGTCCGCAGCCGTCCCGGCTTCCACGGCCAAGGCGGCAAGTTCCTTGATCAGGCTGTCTATGGCCCGCGCGCGGCTGGCCTCGACGGCCTTTAGCAGCGTGACCTCAAAATTAATCTTTTCGGCAAGGCCCAGCTTCACGCTTCCCTCTCCCTCGCGCAGCCCGTCAAGCAGGCGCGTGAGCTGCTCGGTCGTCATCGGGCTCCCGATCCTGGCGCTTCGGCCGCCGGCCGCTATCGAATCCAAAAGGGCCGCGCGCACCACGGCCTGGAGATCCGTAAGAAGCCGCACAAGGTCGCGACCCGCTGCGTCGCACTCGTCGACCATCGCCACGATCCGGCGCTGGTCGCCCGATGCCAGGGCCGCCGCCAATTCCGAGACCTTGGCCTCGGCCACAAGCCCATAGACATCAAGAACATCGGCCTCCGCAATTTCGCCGCCGCAGAAGGCGATCATCTGCTCGAGAATGGACTGGGCGTCGCGCATGCCGCCGTCGGCGAGCCTGGCAATGCAGGCGAGCGCCGCCTCGTCCACCTTGATCTTCTCGGCCTCCGCAATCGCCTTCAGGCGGCTTGAAATCAGCTCCACCGAAATCGGCTTCAGGTCGAACCGCTGGCACCGCGAGAGAATCGTGGGCAGGACCTTCTGCACCTCGGTCGTCGCAAAGACGAATTTCACATGGGGCGGAGGCTCCTCGAGCGTCTTTAGCAGCGCGTTGAACGCCGAGGCCGAGAGCATGTGCACCTCGTCAATGATGTAGATCTTGAAGCGCCCCTGGGCGGGGGCATAGCGGGAGGTCTCCCTCAGGTCGCGAACCTGCTCGACGCTGTTGTTCGAGGCACCATCGATTTCGATCACGTCGAGGTGGCTCCCCTCGGCGATGGCCATGACCGCAGGGTCCGCCATGTCGAAGTCGGCGTTCGGGCCGCCGGTGCAGTTGAGCGCCTTGGCGAAAATCCGGGCGATGGAGGTTTTGCCCGTGCCCCTCGGGCCGACCAGAAGGTAGGCATGCGCTATTCGTCCGCGCGCGATCGCGTTCCGGAGCGTGCGCACAACGTGGTCCTGGCCGACGACGTCTGCGAACGTCTGCGGCCGCCATTTGCGCGCGATGACCTGATAGGCTGGAGCGGACAAGGGGAGGTCTCTTTAAGGAAGATGAAGTGGCCAGGCACTCCACGGCACTGGTAGGACGTCGGTACCGTTGCTGCCTTCCGGCCCTGGCGGGGTTCGCGCGCCTGCCCATGCATGGCGCCTGGCCGAGGCGGAACATGCGCCGCCCTGCGGCGTCCGCAACACCTATTTCGGCGGTTCCTGGACTCCGGGCGCAGGCCCCTCTCCGCCGGGCGGCGGCGGTGGGTTCTGGCGGAACTGGCGGAAACGGGTCCGTTGCTGGGAGATTATCTCCTCGAATTTCGTGCGCTGCTCGGGGGTCAGGAGCGGAGCGATCTCGTCCTGCATCTTCTCTATGGCAAGGCTGGTCTCCTGCTGGATCTCAATGCGGTTGCGGCTAAGCTGCGCGGCCGTGCGCCGCACGATCGGGCCGATCTTTGCGCGCTGGTCGTCGGTGAGGTCAAGCGTGTCGGCATAGCGACGCATGAGCTGCGTGCCAAACTGCGACGGCCCGCCCGGGCCCGGGCGCATGCCCATGGGGGCCATCATCAACGAGTTTGCCCTGTGTTGGCTTGAGACCCACCTTTCCAGGCCGAGCGCCGTCGCCCCGCCGGTCACGAGTCCCGCGACGAAGATGGCGATCGTAGCCAGTATGACTTGCCAGGTCTTGACCATGGTTCAGGACCCCATGTCGACCACTTCCGCCACGGGATCGTCGCTTGTCGCGACGGTGCTTTCGGTGTCGAAAGCGGACTTGATCGCCGAAAAATTGACCGCAACCGCCGCTGCAGCGAGGGCGCATGCGACCGCCGCGGCCCGCAGCGACAGGAGGCCGAAGATCGATGGCTGCGGCGAAGCGTTTTCGAATGCAAGCGCCGCCACGCGCGCCGAAAAGCCGAAGGGAGCGGACTCATCCGCCGACGCGGGCGCCCGGCGGGCCGCGCCGACTAGCCTCTGCCAAGCTTTGTCGCGGGGGTTCATGTGTGCTCCTTTTCCGTAAGGTCCCTGTAAAACCGTTGCAACTTCCGTCTTGCACGGAATGCGCGAACCTTGACGAGCGTGGGATTCCAGCCGGTCAGGGCGCTGATCTCGGCGATCGTCTTCTGCTCCAGGTCGAGGTACTGGATCACCATCCGGTCCTCGGGCTTCAGCTGATCTAGAAGCTTATGGACAAGCTCCTTCGCGGACGCGGCGTCGTCAGGCGACACATCGTTTTCATTGGTGATGACCGCGTCGAGCGCATCGGTCTCGCGCTCCGATAGGTCCGCCCACCGCAATTCGGGCCTGCGCTTCTGCGCGCGCAGGTGGTCGATGCAGGTCGTCACCGCGATCCGCGACACCCAATGGGTGAAGGGCACGGATCCCTGGTATTGCTCCAATCGGGAGAACATTTTCAGAAATATATCTTGCGCAATGTCTTCCTCCGAGACCCGCCGCGGCAGATGCGCCCTGACGATCCGGATGACAAAGGGATAGAGATGGTCGACAAGCTCCCGCGCAGCTGTCTGATCGCGCTGGCGAACGCGATTGAGACAGCCAGCCAGATCAAACGACTGGTCGTCAGGCATAGATTCATGGAGGCATCATCCAGCACATTCTGCAAGACGCCGATTGCCCAAGCGCGGTTACCACGGCCTTTGCAAGTGCCCTCCAGCGAATGCGATCGCAGACCGTGACGCCGCGGGAACCCGGCTGCGATGGCTGGCCCGTCTCCCGGGCCATTCCCCTCTGCCACTTGACTTTCATCGGCCGCGGCCGATGAATTGGGGTCGAGATGGCTCCCGCCTCCCAGGCCCTTCGACTTACTTCCGCGCACGACCTATAAAGGACGCCGCCAAGCGGCGGGTCGTGCGTAGGCCTGATCCCCTTTCATCGCCCCGGCCCCGTGGGCCGAGTCGGCGTTGTACTCCCGTCAGAAACCCGCCAATCTCAACCCTTCCTTTCCATGCAGCCCGCCCCCGTCACCAAGTACGCACCCATACCGCCCATCGACCTGCCAAACCGCCAGTGGCCGAACCGCACGCTGACGCGCGCCCCAATTTGGTGCAGCGTCGACCTTCGCGACGGCAACCAGGCGCTCGCGCAGCCGATGAGCGTCGAGGAGAAGCTCGAATTCTTCGAGATGCTGGTGCGCATCGGTTTCAAGGAGATCGAGGTGGGATTTCCATCGGCCTCCCAAATCGAATTCGATTTCACACGCCGTCTGATCGAGGAGAGGCGGATTCCGGACGACGTCGCGATCCAGGTGCTTTGCCAGTGCCGCGACGACCTGATCACCCGGTCGCTCGAGGCCGTCCAGGGCGCGAAGAACGTCATCTTCCACCTCTACAACTCGACTTCGCCAAAACAGCGCGAATACGTGTTCAACCTGCCGAAGAGCGAGATCGTGCAGTTTCCGGTGAGGTCCGTCGGGCAGCTGAAGCGCGAAAGCGCCCCCCTTGTGGCGGCGGGAATGCGCCTGCGCCTGGAGTATTCGCCCGAGAGCTTCACCAGCACCGAGCTCGAGTTTGCCCTCGAGGTCTGCGAGGCGGTCTCGGACGTCTGGGGCCCCACGCCGCAGGACAAGATCATCCTCAACCTCCCCGCAACCGTCGAATACGCGACCCCCAACGTGCACGCCGACCAGATCGAGTGGATGTGCACCCACCTGACGAGGCGGGAGAACTCGATCATCTCCCTCCACACCCACAACGACCGCGGGACCGGGGTCGCGGCCACCGAGCTCGCCCTCCTCGCAGGGGCCGACCGCGTGGAGGGAACGCTCTTTGGGAACGGCGAAAGGACCGGCAACCTGGACATCGTCACCGTGGCCCTGAACCTCTACACCCACGGAATCCACCCGGGCCTCGACCTGAGCGACCTGAACGCGATCCGGGACGTCTACGAGCGTTGCACCCGGCTCGAGGTGCCGCCGCGCCAGCCTTACGCGGGCGAACTTGTCTTCACCGCTTTCAGCGGATCGCACCAGGACGCCATCAAAAAATCCATGCCCCACCAGAGGCCGGGCAAGCCCTGGGATGTCCTGTACATACCCATCGACCCCGCCGACATCGGCCGCAGCTACCGCGCGATCATCCGGATCAATTCGCAGTCGGGCAAGGGAGGCGTGGCCTATGTCCTCGAGCAGGAATTCGGGTTCCAGCTGCCGAAGCTGATGCACAAGGAGATCGGCAGGATCGTCAACGACATCGCCGACTCGAAGGGCACCGAACTCACCTCCGAGGAGCTCCGGGACGTCTTCCACCGCGAGTACCTGGACCGAAAGTCGCCGATCTCGATCGAGCATTTCAAGACGACCGAGCGAAACTCGACCGTCAAATGCGATGCCCGGCTCACAATTGACGGGAAGCTTCACATCCTGACCGGGGCCGGCAACGGACCGATCGACGCGTTCGTGCGCGCCCTGGCGGCCACAAGCCTCCCCAAGTTTGACGTCCTCAACTATTCCGAGCACTCGCTCGGGGCCGGAGCCGAGGCGAAGGCCGTGAGCTACATCCAGATCAAGGTGGAGCGCGGGTCCACGTTCTTCGGCGCCGGAATCGACACGAACATCGAGCTGGCTTCGATCAAGGCGATTGTCAGCGCGCTCAACCGGGCCGTTCGCCCGCACGATGAAGTTTGAGCCCGCGAAGCGCCCGCTGACGGGCGAGACGCTCGAGACGCTCTCGTCGTCCCTCCTCGAGCGGGGAGAGAAGCCCTTTCGCGCCAAGCAGATCCTCGACTGGGTCTACAAGAAGCGCGCGCGCAATTGGGACGAGATGACGAACCTGCCCAAGGCCCTGAGGACGTGGCTTGACGGGCAGTTCACGCTCATGCCCGCCACGCTAGTGCTCAACCGGCACTCGGCCGACGTGACCGACAAGCTGCTTCTCGAGCTCGAGGACAAATCGCTCATAGAAACGGTCATCATCCGCGCTCCACAGGACGGAGTCGGCCTCGATCACTCCCGCAAGACCATCTGCATCTCGACCCAGGTCGGTTGCGCCATGGGATGCGTGTTCTGCGCAAGCGGGCTCGCGGGGCTGCGGCGCGATATGAGCGCCGGCGAAATCGTCGCGCAGCTCCTTCAGGTCTGCTACGCCGAGGACCAGCGGACTCCGCGGGCGCGGGCCGAGCTCGCCTCGTTCGACAATATCGTGGTGATGGGAATGGGCGAGCCGCTCGCGAACTACGATGCGCTCATCCGGGCTCTCTCGATCGTGAACGCCGACTGGGGCCTTGGCTTCGGGGCGCGGCGGATCACCGTCTCGACGAGCGGGCTCGTGCCGAAGATCCTCCAGCTTGCCGACGAGCCGATGGGATTCCGCCTGGCCATCTCGCTGCACGGCGCGACGGATGAGGTGCGCACGAGGATCATGCCCGTCAACAGGGCCTACCCGTTGGCGAAGCTCCTGCCCGCGGTGAAGGCATTCACCGAGCGCCACGGCCGGATGGTCACCCTCGAATTCATCCTGATCGCCGACGTGAACGACTCGCCCGACCAGGCGCGGAGGCTCCGCGACATCGCGCTCGACCTCCATGCCCACGTGAACCTGATCCCCTACAACGCGGTCGAGGGACTCCCCTGGAAGCGGCCCGACCCCGCACGGCAGACCGCGTTCGCCGAAATTCTTGGCCGTTCGGGTGTTTCGGTGACGCTGCGCCGGGAAAAGGGCCACGACATCGCCGCGGCCTGCGGACAGTTGAGGCTCAAGACCGAGCGCGATAGGGAGGCGGCGGAAACCCATGAGATAACTTTCATCTTGAAAGAGCGATGGAACTAAAGGCTACATATCCGTTTCATACGGAACTTCCGGTTTCCAACCCCCTTTCTTTCACAATATGATAGAAGTCAAAGGCCTCGAAAAACTCTATGGCTCCAAGCGCGCGGTGGACGGCGTGAGCTTTTCGGTAAAACGCGGCGAGATCCTGGGCTTCCTCGGACCCAACGGTGCGGGTAAGTCAACGACGATGAAGATGATAACCGGGTTTGTGCGGCCCAACTCGGGAACGGTCTATGTCGACGGGATCGACGTCCTCGAGAACCCGGTGGCCGTCAAACGCAAGCTCGGCTACCTGCCCGAAAACGCCCCGGCCTACCCGGAAATGACGGTCTGCGAATTCCTCGGATTCATCGCGGAAATCCGCGGCTTCAGGAGCCGGGCGACGCGCTCGAATCAGGTCGAGCGGGCCATCTCCCTCACCCACCTCGCCTCGGTCCGAAACCAGACGATCGAGACGCTCTCCAAGGGCTACAAGCAGCGCGTCGGATTCGCACAGGCCCTCCTGCACGACCCGCCGGCGCTCATCCTGGACGAGCCGACGGACGGCCTCGACCCGAACCAGAAGAACGAAGTCCGGACGCTTATAAAGAGCATGGCGGTCGAGAAGGCCGTCATCCTTTCGACGCACATCCTGGAGGAGGTCGAGGCGATCTGCAGCCGCGTCATCATTATTTCCCAGGGGAAGCTTGTTGCCGACGAGTCCCCCGCGAAGCTCCTCGCGCGCCAGCCGGGCGCGCGGATGGACGAGATTTTCCGCAATCTTACAAAAAGCGACGCATGAAACAGGTCACGCCCATCTTCAAACGGGAATTCGTCGGCTATTTCCGGACGCCGGTCGCCTACGTTTTCCTTGTCGCATTCCTCCTGATCTCGGTGGCGCTCGCCTTCTCCCGCTTCGGCGGATTCTTCAAGGCGGGCGTCGCGAGCCTGGACTCCTATTTCGGGTTCTTCCCCTGGCTGTACCTTTTCATCGTGCCTTCGGTCGGCATGCGCCTCTGGTCCGAGGAGAAGCGGTCCGGAACCGCCGAACTGCTGTTCACCCTTCCCGTGACGACGCTCGAGGCGGTGATCGGGAAATTCCTCGCCGGATGGGCCTTCCTCGCGCTCGGGGTGCTCCTCAGCTTCCCGATGGCGGTCACAATCGGCTACCTCGGGAGCCCAGACTGGGGCGTGGTCTGCACGAGCTACCTGGGGGCGATCCTGATGGCGGGCGGCTTCCTCGGCGTATGCTCGCTCACCTCGGCGCTCACGAAAAACCAGGTGATCAGCTTCGTGATCAGCCTGTGCGTGTGCGCGGTGCTCGTGTTCCTCGGCTACAGCGGCTTTACGAGCTTCCTCGAGGGCTTCCTGCCGATCGGGGTGTCCGACGCCGTTTCAAACTTCAGCTTCATCACCCACTTCAGCCCCATGGTGAAGGGAATCGTGGACGCGAAGGACGTCGTTTTCTTCCTATCCCTCATGGGATTCACCCTCTTCCTCAACGTGGTCGCGCTCGAGCGCTAATCCCGAAGTACCGCCATGACATCCGGAAGCAAGACACTAGCCGTAGCCCTGCTCCTCGCGGGACTGATCCTCGTCAACTACCTGGCGACCTCGTTTCCCGTGAGGCTCGATGCAACCTCGGAGAAGATCTACACCCTCTCCGCGGGCACCAGGGCGCTCATCTCCAAGATCGACGAGCCCACCACGCTCGACCTCTATTTTTCGAGGGACGCCAGCGGCCAGTATGTGGAGTACAAGAACTATGCGGAGCGCGTGCGTGAGATGCTCCGCCAGTACGTGCGCGCCTCGAACGGCAAGATCCACCTAAACGTCATCGACCCGGAGCCCGACACGCCGGAGGAGGAAAGGGCCACGGCCGCGGGCATCGAGCCCCAGACCATACCCGGCGGAAGCCAGTTCTACTTCGGGCTCGTGGCGACCCAGGCCGACCAGCAAAAGGCCATCCCCGCCCTGACCCCCCAGCGCGAACAGTTCCTGGAGTACGACGTCTCGGAGCTGATCTACGGCGTCGGACAGACCGCCAAGAAGAAACTCGGCCTCATCACAAGCCTGCCGCTGCAGGGATCCCCCGGCATGCCCATGATGGGCCAGCAGGGGACCGAGGGACAGTTCGTCGTCTCCGAGTGGGAGGAGACCTACAAGATCGTGCCGGTCGAGGCGACCGCAACCGAGCTGCCCGCGGACCTGGATGTCCTCGCCATCATCCATCCGGAGAACGTGTCGCCGAAACTGCAGTTTGCAATCGACCAGTTCCTCCTTGCCGGCAAGCCCGTCTTCCTGGCCGTCGATCCATCCTCGGCCTATTTCAAGCGGATGGGAGGGCAGGAGGCGATGTTTGGCGGGCCCCAGCCCAATGTGTCGAGCGACCTTCCCGTGCTGCTCGGCGGATGGGGTATCGCCTATGACCCGCAGAAGGTCGTCGGCGACCTGGAGAACGCCGAGGAGGTTGAGCTGCGCGACCAAAGCCACCTGCGCTATCCGGTGTGGATCAATCTGACTCAGGACAGCTTCAACGCGAAGTCCCTGCCGACCGCCCAGCTGTCCTCCGCGCTCTTCATCGAGGCCGGGAGCGTGTCGCTCAAGCAGGGCAGCGGGCTCACCTTCACCCCCTTGATCCAGACATCGGAAAAGTCCGGAGACGTCCCGGTGGCCGCCCTCCAGTTCGCCCAGCCCGAGGAGGTGGCGCGCCAGGTCACCCCGTCCGGAAAGCGCACGATCGCCGCTCTTGTCACGGGCAAATTCGGGACGGCTTTCCCGGACGGACCTCCCAAGGACCCCGAGCAGGCGGACAAGAAGAAGCCAAAACCCGCCGAAAAGCCTGAGCCGGCTTGGCTCAAGGAATCCAAGACCTCGTCGATCCTCATCATCGTGGCGGACACCGACTGGCTCTTCGACGACTACAGCGTCCGGAAGTTCAACTTCATGGGCCAGGTCGCCGCGGAGCCGTTCAACGACAACCTTTCGTTCGCGGCGAACTCGCTCGATTTTCTCGCGGGCTCGCGGGACCTGATCTCGATCCGCGGCAAGGGCAATTCGGTGAGGCCCTTTACGGTCGTCAAGAAGATGGAGGCCGACGCCGCCGAGAAATATAAGGAGAAGCTGAGCGCCCTCGAGGCCCGGATCAACGAGGTGCAGGAGAAACTCTCGGAGCTCCAGGGCAAGAAGAATGAGGGCGGCAAGCTCCTGGCCTCACCCGAGGCCACGCGAGCGATAGAGGACTTCCAGAAACAGGCGGCGACGCTGCGCGGCGAACGCCGCGAAATACGGCGGACCCTGCGGGAGGGCATCGATGCGCTCGAGAACAGGCTCCTTGTCATCAACCTGCTGGGCACCCCCCTATTGGTGTGCGCCTTTGGCCTCTGGTACCACCGCCGGCGCAAGGGCTAGGTCCCCGGCCCCACCCCATTTCGAAATCTACGACCAAGCGATGAAACTCAGAAACCTCGTCATCACTGTCGCGCTCCTTGCCGCCCTGTCTGTCGTCGCCTACGTTAAGAACCGGCCCGAGTCCGCGGCTTCGGCCGATCCCCGTGTCGGGAAGGCCCTGCTCGACCCGGAAACCGCCGCGAAGGCGGCCGGGCTCGTGGTCGCCGACCAGGGCAAGACGGTCGAGCTGAAGCTGGGAACCGACGGATCGTGGCGCGTCGCCAGCTACTACGACATGCCGGCGGACTTCGAAAAGATCGCGCGCTTCGTCCAGGATCTGAACGAGTCGAAGGTGGAGCGCTTCGTGACCTCCAATCCCGAGAGGCTCGGGCTCCTCGAGTTCAAGGACTCGAGGATCGAGCTGAAGGACGCGCAGGGAAAGGATATCTGGGAGGTGACGCTCGGAAAGACCCCGGAAAGCGGCAACGGCCGGTTCATCCGCTTCGGCGAGGAGCAGAAGGCGTTCTTCTCGGGGATGCATGTGTGGCTCGACACGGACCCGAAGAGCTGGGCCAACACCGAGCTCGTGAGCCTGAAGCCCGACGAGGTGGCAAAGATCGAGATCGGCTTCGGCGCCGGGGCGAGCATGGAGGTTTCGCGGGGCAAGAAGGACGCCCCCTGGGCGGCGGCCAAACCCCCGGCCGGGCAGAAGCTTCTCCCCGAAAAAGTCTCATCCGTCCTCACGACGCTCACCTCGCTCCGGTTTTCCGACTCGTCAGGCGTCAACGACCCCCAGGCCGCGGAGGCCGCCAGGTTCCTGAGGACCTTCAGGCTCACGACCTTTGACGGCAAGACGCTCACCGTTGCGCTCGGGCGCACGCCTGAGGTGAAGAAGCTCAAGGCGCCTGTCGCCGATGCCAAGGAAGCCCTGGCGCCGCCGGCAAAGGGGTCCGATGGGAAGCCCGAGGTGAAGCCGATTGCGCCTGAGTACGACACAACCCCCGCGGGGCCCGTGTTCGCCTTCGTTTCGAGCTCGGATCCGAAGGCCGCGATCAACGACCTGATGAAGCGGCGCACGTTCAAGGTGGACGATTACACCTTCACCGGACTTCCCCAGAGCGCCAGCGAGCTTTTTGAAGCGGAAAAATCCAAGTAACCCCGGGGGTCACAGGCGGGTTTCGATCCCCCGGGGACCGGTGTTCCGGGAGCGCCGCAAACGGAATTTCCTTTACACATATCAACATTTTTAGATGCGTTGATATGTGGTATTAGCTGATCGCCCCCTCTCCGAACTCTTTGCGCAGCGCCGGCCGCTGCGTTCGATCGAGTTTTTCCCGCCAAAGGACGACGCGGGGGTCGATTCGCTCAAGAAGACAGCCACCGCGCTCAAGTCGATCGCGCCCGACTTTGTCTCGGTCACCTACGGGGCCGGCGGGAGCACCCGCCAGCGCACCGCGCAGGTCAGCGGATTCCTGAGGGCCGACTTCGGCTTCACCGTGATGCCGCACCTCACCTGCGTGGGCCATTCGAGGGCGGAATTGGATGAGATTGCCGACCGGATCCACGCGGATGGATTCCGCAACATCATGGCTCTCCGGGGAGATCCCCCAAAAGGCACGACCGAATTCAGGGCTCCCGCAGGACGGGCTGCGCTATGCAAACGAGCTCGTGGGCCTGCTCAAGGCCCGGCATCCGGACTTCTGCCTCGGTGTCGGCGGCTATCCCGAGAAGCATCCCGAGGCCTCCTCCGCGCAGGCCGATCTCGAGACGCTCAAGCGAAAGGTCGATGCAGGGGCCGACTTCGTGACGACGCAGCTCTTTTTCGACAATGAGGTTTACTACCGCTTCGTCGACCGCTGCAGAGCGGCGTCCATCGGGGTTCCCGTCGTGCCGGGAATCATGCCCGTCCTCTCGCTCAAGCAGATCCAGCGATTCACATCGATGTGCGGAACGACCCTGCCCCAATCCCTGGTTCGCAGGCTTGAGGCCGCCGGCGAGGCACCCGAGATCGTGGAGGCCATCGGGATCGATTGGGCCCTTCAGCAGATCCGCGATCTGCTTGGCCGCGGCGCCCCGGGCTACCACCTCTACATCCTGAATCGCGCGAAAAGCGCGCTGACCCTCGCTGCCGGGCTGGCCGCCTGATATGGGCCATCTCGCTGCGCGGGAGACGCAGCCGACGGGCGGCGCCTTAGCCTCCGGCAAAGACCGGCCTAAAGCCTGCCTCCGAGAGGATCCGCGCCACCACCTCGCGCTGGTCCCCCTGAATCTCGATGCGGCCCTCCTTCACGGTCCCGCCGCAACCGCAGGCGGCCCTCATCCTCTTCGCCAGCTGCTCCTTCTCGGCAAGGCCGATCCCCGTAAAACCGCAGACCATGGTCACCGTTTTCCCGCCCCTTCCCCCTTTCTCCCGCTTGATGTCAACGCGCCCGCGGTTGCGCGCGGGCCGGGCGGGCGGATCGGGAACGGGCCCGGCAGGCGCGGCGGGGCCTGGTCCGAGCCCGCTTGCATCGAGCCGTGCAAAGGGGTTCTGCCCGAGGCCGCTGCCGCCTTCGGTTGGAATCCGGTCGCCCACGGTCAGGGCCTCCCGCCGCACGACCCCACCGGGATCTGCGAATCTCCGCCGAGAAACTGGAGCGCCTTGGGGTAGCTCCTGCGCTCAAGGAAGTGGACAAGCTGGGGGTGGAGCCTGCCTCGGCCAAGCTCGAGGTGCCGGTCCAGGCTCGCGACGCCCGAGGCAATCGCCTCCCCGTCAGCCCTTTTGATGGCATCCATGATCTTGATAAGGGTTTCTTTTATATGCTCTTCCATGAAATCTTGGAGAAACGAGCCTAATGCAACCGTGCCCCATGTGAAGCGCGATTGCAACCCGCCCCCAAGCGACCCCTGGGGCTTGAGTTAAACGGGTGGGCGTGCAATGTGTCGCCAAATCCTTCCCTTCCAAAGGCCGGCACGGTTCCGCGTCGGCACATGTGATGAATTCGACGACCCTTCCAACCCGCGCAAACCTCGACGTCATCGAGTCGATGTACCGCCTGTGGCTCGACAACCCCGACGGGGTCGACCCGACCTGGCGGGCATTCTTCCAGGGCTTCTCGCTCGGAAACAACGGCGCGCCGACTTCCGAACTGCTCGCCGGGCACCTGCAGCAGGCGCCGATCATCGACAGTTCGAAGCAGTCGAGGGTCCGCAATCTTGTTTTCGCCTACCGGGCGATCGGCCACCTCCAGGCCCACCTGGATCCTCTTGGGGCTCCGCCCGAGCGGCTGGCGAAGCTCGCGCTCAGCCAGTTTGAGCTGGGTGACGACGACCTGGAGACGTCGTTCAACCTCGTGTCGTACCTGGGCGGGGGGCAGATGAAGCTTCGCGACGTCGTCGAGTCCCTTGAGAAGACCTACTGCGGTCATGTGGGGGTCGAATACGCCCATATCCAGGACCAGGACTGCCGTCTCTGGCTTCAGGAAAGGATCGAATCGACCAAGCTTCAGCCGTCGTTCACGCGGCCCCAGAAGGTCCGGATCCTTCGGCGGGTGCACAAGGCGGAGCTGTTCGAGAAATTCCTCCACACAAAGTATGTCGGGCAAAAGAGGTTCTCTCTTGAGGGCGGCGAGACGATCATCGCCGCGCTTGATGCGGTGATCGACCACTGCCCAAAGGCGGGCGTCGAGGAGATCGTGATGGGAATGGCCCACAGGGGCCGGCTCAACGTGCTCTGCAGCGTGATGCGCAAGTCCTTCGACCAGCTCTTTGAGCAGTTCTCCGAGAACTACATCCCCGACACCGTGGGCGGCGACGGCGACGTCAAGTACCACCTGGGATATGAATCGATCCTCGCGACGACATCGGGCGACAAGGTCGAGGTGAGGCTTGCGGCCAATCCTTCGCACCTGGAAATCGTCGACCCCGTCGTCGAGGGCAAGGCGCGGGCGCGCCAGCGGATCCGCGGCGATTCCGAGGAGCGAAGGCGCGTGCTCCCGCTCCTGATCCACGGAGACGCGGCCGTCGCGGGCCAGGGGATCGTCGCCGAGACGCTCAACTTCTCCCAGCTCCCCGGCTACAAGACCGGGGGCACGCTCCATTTCATCATCAACAACCAGATCGGCTTCACCACCGATCCGAGCGATGCCCGCTCAACCCGCTACTGCACCGACGTGGCGAAGATGATCGAGGCTCCCATCTTCCACGTGAACGGCGACGACCCCGAGGCCGTCTGCATGGTCTCCCAGCTCGCCCTCGACTTCCGCGTCAGGTGGAAGCGCGACGTGTTCATCGACATGTACTGCTTCCGCAGGCACGGCCACAATGAGACCGACGAGCCTTCGTTCACGCAGCCGATGCTCTACCGCAAGATCGCGGCCCACCCCCTCGTCTCGACGCTCTACACCGACAAGCTGGTCGCCGAGGGATCGATCTCGACCGGCCAAAGGGACGCGATCAAGGCCGAGTATTCGTCGGCTCTCGAGGAGAACCTGGCCAAGGCGAAGGAGCGGGAGGCGGCCAAGGCGGCGAAGCGGGCGAGGCCGCGCGATCCCTTCAAGGGCTCCACGGCGCAGTTCCAGCCGGCCTACCACCACATTCCCGTCCAGACCGGAGTGGCGGCCGATGAGATCGAGCTCATTGTCCGCGGCCTCACGACCGTGCCCGAGAGCTTCAAGGTGAACCCGAAGATTAGGCGCCTGCTCGACGCCCGGCTTCACGCGTACAGGGAGGGCGGACCCGTGGACTGGGGCCTTGGCGAGGCGCTCGCCTTCGGCTCCCTCCTCGTGGAGGGCAAGCCCGTGCGTTTGAGCGGACAGGACTGCGAGCGTGGGACCTTCAGCCACCGCCACGCGGTCCTCGCCGATATCGACACCGGGGAGAAATACACGCCCCTGAAGAACATCCAGCCCAACCAGGCGCGTTTCTGCGTCTACAATTCGCTGCTCTCCGAGGCCGCGGTCCTCGGCTTCGACTACGGCTACGCCATGGACTATCCGGAGCTGCTCTGCCTCTGGGAGGCCCAGTTCGGCGATTTCGCAAACGGCGCCCAGGTCGTGATCGACCAGTTCATCGTAAGCGGCGAGTCGAAGTGGCAAAGGACGTGCGGGATCGTGCTTCTGCTGCCCCACGGCTACGAGGGCCAGGGCCCGGAGCACTCGTCGGCCCGCCTTGAGCGCTTCCTGCAGTCGTGCGCCGAGGACAACATCCAGGTCGTCAATGTGACCACGCCGGCGCAGTACTTCCACCTGCTTCGCCGGCAGGTCATGCGCGAATTCCGGAAGCCCTTGGTCGTCATGTCTCCAAAGTCGCTTCTCCGCCATCCCGCGGCCGTCTCGCGCATTTCGGATTTCACGGGCGGGGTCTTCCAGGAGATTCTCGAGGAGTCCAACCCGCCCGAAGGGGTGTCGCGTGTGATTCTTTGCTCGGGAAAAGTCTACTACGACCTGTGCGATTATCGCGAGAAGAACGGGATCAAGGACACGGCCCTGGTGCGCGTCGAGCAGCTCTACCCCCTTCACACCGAGCGCCTCGGGGAAATCGCCGCCAAGTACGAGGGGGCGCGGGTCGTCTGGTGCCAGGAGGAGTCCCAGAACATGGGAGCCTGGACCTGGATTTGCCCGAAATTAGCGGATATCTTCAGGAAGATCCCCCTTTACGCGGGCAGGGACGCCTCCGCCTCCCCCGCGGTCGGTTCCCTCGCACTCCACAAGCTCGAACTCGCCGGCCTTCTCGAAGACGCTTACACCCTTTAAACATGCCCCTCGACGTAAAAATCCCGCCCATGGGCGAATCCATCAGCTCCGGCATCCTCGCCAAATGGCACGTGAAGAACGGCGACGCCGTAAAGAAGGAGCAGCCGCTCTTTGAGCTCGAGACGGACAAGATCACCTCCGAGGGGACGGCGGAGGCCGCCGGGACGATAACCCTGAGGGTCGAAGCCGGCGCCGAAGTGAAGATCGGCCAGGTCGTCGCCTCGATCGAAACGGGCGCCGCGGGCGCGGCCCCGGCGGAGAAGCCGGCGCCGGTTGCTGAGCCGGCGCCCGCCCCGGTCCCAAGCCAGAAGACGGCGGTCCCTGCGGCCGCGGCACCGTCTCCCGCCGTGCGGCGGATCGCCGAGGAGACGGGGGTCAGCCCGCTGGACGTTCCGGGGACGGGCAAAGGCGGGCGCGTGACGAAGGGCGACATGCTCGCCGCAGCCGAACGCCCCGCGCCGCTCACGCCTCCCGCAGCCACCGCCGTCCAGGCCGGCGAGCGCCAGACCCGCAGGAAGCTCACGCCGCTGCGCCAGAAAATAGCCGAGCGGCTGGTCTCGGCGCAGCATTCTGCGGCCTTGCTCACGACGTTCAACGAGGTCGACATGTCCGCGGTCATGGCGCTGCGATCGAAGCACCAGGAGGAGTTCGTCAAGAAGAACGGCTTCAAGCTTGGGTTCATGCCCTTCTTCGTTAAGGCCGTCGTCCATGCGCTTAGGGAGGTGCCGTCGATCAACACCCAGATCGAGGGCGACACGCTTGTGCAGAACCATTTCTACGACATCGGGGTCGCGGTCTCGACGGAAAAGGGGCTCATGGTGCCCGTGATCCGGGACTGCGACAACCTCACCATCGCCGGCATAGAGAGGGCCATCTCCGATGTGGCGACGAAGGCGCGCGAGGGCAGGATCGCCCTAGCCGACCTCGAGGGAGGCTCCTTCACGATCACCAACGGCGGGACGTTCGGATCGCTCCTGTCGACGCCGATCATCAACCCTCCCCAGAGCGCCATCCTCGGGATGCACGCGATCAATGACCGCCCCGTCGCAGTCGCCGGGCAGGTCGTGATCCGACCCATGATGTACCTGGCGCTCACCTACGACCACCGCCTGGTCGACGGGCGGGAGGCCGTCACGTTCCTGGTCAAGGTGAAACAGGAGGTCGAGGACCCTTCCCGGCTTCTCCTCGGGCTCTGAGCCAAGCCGACCATGGATTCATTCGATGTGGTGGTGATAGGGGCGGGTCCCGGCGGATACGCGTGCGCGTTTCGTGCGGCGCAGCTCGGAAAGAGAGTGGCGCTCGTCGAGCGGCGGGCGACGCTCGGCGGAACCTGCCTGAACGTGGGCTGCATCCCGAGCAAGGCGCTCCTCTACTCGTCCGAGCAGCTGGTGTTCGCGCGCTCGCACGCAGCGGACCACGGAATCACGACCGGCCCGGTCTCGTTCGACCTCGGCGTCCTCATGAGGCGAAAGGACGCAGTCGTTTCAAAGCTGGTCGCGGGCGTCTCCGCCCTCGCGAAGGCGCGGAAGGTCGCCGTCCTGACAGGCGAGGCCTCGTTCGCCTCGCCGAGGGTCCTTTCCGTCACGGGCCCCTCCGGCACGTCCTCCGTAACCGCCGAGAATTTCGTGATCGCGACCGGTTCGGCCCCGGTCGAGCTTCCGTTTGCAAAATTTGACGGCGCGACGGTCGTGTCGAGCGACGAAGCCATCGCGTTCGACAGGGTTCCCTCGTCGCTCGTCGTGGTCGGCGGAGGGGCGATCGGCCTCGAGCTCGGATCGGTCTGGGCCCGCCTCGGATCCCGGGTCACGGTCGTCGAATTCCTCCCGAAGATCGTTGCGGGCTATGATGACGACGTCGTGCGCACGTTCGCGCGGCTGCTCCAGAAACAGGGGCTCAGGATCGAGACGGGCGCCCGGGTCACGGGCATCCGGCGCGACGGCGCCGCGACGGTGCTGCTGGCGGAGCGCGAAGGGGTCCCTCTTGAGTTTCCGGGAGAAAAGGTGCTCGTGGCGGTGGGCCGCAGGCCCTTCGCGGACGGCCTCGCCCTCGACAAGGCCGGCGTGGCGCTCGACGAGAAGAGGCGGATCAAGGTGGACGAGCGCCTCCGTACGTCTGCGCCCGGGACCTGGGCCATCGGCGACGTCGTCGCGGGACCGATGCTCGCGCACAAGGCCGAGGAGGATGGAATCGCCGTCGCGGAGTGGATCTCCGGGAAGGCGGGCCACGTGAACTGGGATCTCGTGCCGGCGATCGTCTACACGGATCCCGAGGTCGCCTCCGTCGGCCTCGGCGAGGACGCGGCGAAGGCACGGTCCGTCGCCGTGAATGTCGGCCGGTTCAATTTCGCCGCGAACGGGCGCGCGATCGCCAGCGACGCGACGGAGGGATACGCCAAGATCGTCGCGGACGCCCGTACCGACCGCATCCTGGGCGCACAAATCATCGGCAGGGGGGCCGGAGAGCTCATTGCGGAGGTGGTCGCCCACATGGAATACGGCGGCAGCGCGGAGGACCTGGGCAGGACCATCCACGCACATCCGACGATGAGCGAGGCGGTCAAGGAGGCGGGCCTCGGCGTCTCCAAGTCGGCAATCCATGCTATTTGACACCGAAGCCCGTAATCTGAAAAGTAGCGCCATTGTCCCCGGTTAAGCATTCGGGCCATGAACGTGCCTGCACCCACTCCCAAGATTGAACCAGAAAAACGGACCATGCCGGATCGCGGCAGAACGCCTGCGCCCTCCAGCCGCATAGGCGGAGCGGGTCCTCTGCGCACATGACACCGGCCGAACGCGAAGAAGCCCTTGAACGGCGCGAGGCGAACGCGGCCCTCCTGATGGCGAAGCTCGAGAAGGACCGCGTGGCGCTCGAAGCCGACATCGCCGCGTCCGCAGCCGCGTCAAAGGCGGCCTCGGCCATCACCCGGGCCCTGCATTCGGACGCCCTCAAGAAGGCAAAGGAGGTTGAGGGGGAATGCGCCAAATGGGAGGCGAAGCTCGCCCGGTTGAAATTGGAGGCCTCGAAACTTGAGGGTGTCATTTCCTCGAATCCGGCCAGGAGCGAACAGGAGATCGAGAGGGAGAAGGCTGCGCTGGCCGCGGCAAGAACCCAGCATGAAGCCGACCGGGCCGTCCTCGACGCGGATAAGGCCGCCTTCCTGCGCGAATCCACCGAGGCCAGGGCCAAGCTGAAGGCCGAGGCCCAGGCGCTGGCGGACCTGAGGACAAAGCTGGTAGCGATTCGCGGCGAGATCGAGGGCGGCGTCAAACTGCGGGAGGCCGAGGTTCGCAAGAAAGAGGCTCTTATCGAGGCCGAACGCGCTAAGCTGCAGGCGAGCGCGGACGCGCTGGTGAGGGCCGAGGCCGAGCAATCCGAGGAGCGCGCAAAGCTCGAGGCGCAGATCGCCTCCCTTGCCGCCAAGGAGGTCATGTTTGAGGAGCGCCACCGCCAGCTGCAGGAGCGGCTGAAGAACTTTGCAAAAGCCTAGGCGGCCGATGATGTCCAACTGACCGTCGAAAATGCCAAAGGCCGAAGATACCGTAGTCATCATCGAGCTGACCGAGCATTCGCTCCATGCTTTGCGGGCCGTGAACGGCGCCGTCGAGGCCGGGGGCGAGTGCATTCGGGAGAACAAGGCGGCGCTGGAGGCGCTCCTTGATTCGGTCGCCCCCTCGCGGAAGACGGAGGGCCTCAGGGCCACCGCCTCGGTATGGCCGAACTCGGTTGCGTGGCATGTCGCGACCGACACCGAGGCCATGCTGGACCGGACGCGGCAGGCGCTCCAGACGATCGCGGCGGCGGCCCTGAACGAGCCGACGGCCCCCTTCTCCTACGCCGCGTGCAACGCCGGGGACGGGGGTCCGGTGACCGAGGACGGCACGGACAAATGGGTCCTGGCGTCCGCGCTCGCCGAGGCGCGGGCGAAGTCCGCAGCCACGCTGAACGAGCTGAAGATCGTCGCCGACGACGTCGCCCCGGCAGGTTTCGCGGCGATCGAGGCCATTTCGAGGGCGCTTAGGCTTGAGGCCAAGGGCGGAGCGGTTGCGCTCTGGGACCTGGGCTCGGAGCGCTCGAGTCTCATCCTTGTGACGGAAAAGGGGGCGGAGGCGGTCGCGCCGTGCGCGGTCGGCATGGAGAAGGTCTTCGAGGCGGTCCAGGCGGCCCTCAAGCTGAAGTTCCGCGGCGCAGGCGCCCGTCTCTTCTTCAACGATGGCTACGATTTCACCGAGCCCGGGCCAAAGGTGGGTGCCGCCGTGGGACCGGGCCTGAGGGCCGCGATCGGAGAACTGCCGACCCTCGCGGATCCTCCCGCCCTTGCCTGCCTCGGCCTCACGGCGCGGCAGGCCTGGTTCGTCCGTGAGTCGGCGACGGCAGCCGGAATAAACGCGTGGGCTCCCGACCTCGGAAAGCTCGCAGCCGACCTTGGGCTCAGGTTTTCGGACGAATCCCTTGGGGCCTCGTTCTCCGCCGCGTCGGTCGGCCTTTTCTCCCTCCTCGGCTCGCGAATCGCCGGCAGGGAGGCCTGGAGCCCGGAATGGACCGACGCCGAGCCGCCAGCCGAGGAGACGGCTCCGGCACCCGAGCCGGTCGAGGAACCCGAACCCGAGCCGATCGAAAGGCCCGTCGTCAAGCCTGCGGCTCCGCCGGCCCGGCCAAAGCCCTCGCTGGCCCCCGAGCCTTCCGGGCCGCAGATGACCTTTTCGGCGAAGCCGGCCCGGCCGCCGGTGGCCCCGCCGAGGCAGGTCGCGGCTCCACCGATCCCGACCCAGGCCCCGCATCCGGGATCCACGCGCCCGCCGGTCGCCGCGCCGCCGGTCCGCATGTCCGCCCCGTCCCCGTCCGCGCCCCCTCCCTCCTTCCCCGCCCCGGGCCCGTCGCCATCGCACGCGGCCTTCCCGGCGCCTGCCCCGGCAATGCGCCCCCCATCCTTTCCGACGGGCCCTGGCTTCCCGGCCCCCGGCGGAGCCCCGAAGCCGGAGGTTCCCCATGCGACACGCCCCCCGTCGTTTTCGGCCCCGGGCTTTCCGATGCCCACAGGCGCATCGCACGCACCGCCCGGGGGCGCGCCGCCGCCCCCTCCCCCGGGCCGGCAGGCGCCGACCCAGTTCCCCCCGGCGCCCTCACCGAGCGACCAGGCCGGCGGAGCGCCTCCCACTCCGGCCGTGACCGCCCTCCCCTTTGAGGCGGTGAAGATAAAGTCGATTGCCGCAGCGCCGGTTGCGGCGCAGGGCTCGAAGCCTGCGCCTCCCAAGAGCCGGGTTGGATTCTACGTTGGCGTGGGCGTGGTGGCCTCGCTGGTATTCGCGGCCATCGCGGTCGTCCTCGAGGCCAGGCTCGAAAAGATCAAGGCGATGGACTTGGAGCAGCAGGAGGCGACGGCGCATCACGTCGTCGAGCAGCAATTGAAGGAGGCCGAGCGGAGCGCAAAGGAGCAGGAGGAGCGCGACCTCAAGGACAAGGAGGCGGCCGTCGAGGCCGCGAGGAAGGAGGCCGCTGAGGAGACCCGCCGCGAGGTTCTCGCCGAGGTCGAGAAGGAGCGCCTCTCGAAGCTCCCCGGGATCTTCGTCGTCGCGACGGATCCCGCCGGCGCATCGGTCTCCATCGACGGGGGGCCGGCGGTCCTGACCCCGGCACGGGTCGAGGGGATCGCCCCCGGCAATCACCGGGTGAAGATCACACTCGCCGGCCACGAATCGGCGGACCTGAACGCCGAGATCAGGGGATCGAAGGTCACCGATGCGGGCACGATAACGCTTTCCTCCATTTACGGCTCGGTCGCGCTTTCGAGCAGCCCGGACAACCTTGAGTTCGAGATACGCGCGGCGGACAACCCGTCGGGCCCGCCCGTGCGGACGGGACGGACGCCAGCGTCGTTCGACGACATCGCCCGCGGAAGCTATGTGGTCACGTTCCGGCGTCCCGGATGCAGGGACCACACCGAGAACGTGTCGGTCGAGAAGGGAGCGAAGCTCACGGTCCAGACGAAGTATCTGGACGGCGCGCTCGAGCTTTCGAGCGACCCGAGCGGCGCCAATGTCACCAAGGACGGCGCGTTCCTCGGCACGACGCCCCTTTCCCTCAGGGACCTGACTCCAAAACTGGCCTCCTTCGAATTGACCCTGCCGGGCTACGACCCTACGCCGGTTTCCTGCCAGATACCCGAGGGCGACACCCTGAAGTATTCGGCCCGCCTGCTCCGCAAGGACCGCGTGTTCACGCAGAGCGAGGTGAAGACGCCGCCGACGAAGATCGAGTCGCCTCCGCCCTCCCTGAGCGCCAGCCAGAAGAAGATGGGCGCCGAGGTCGTGCTGTCGATTGTCGTCCGCCGCGACGGCACCGTGACCGGGATCGAGGTGGTCCGCTCGACCGACGACGACATTTCTCGGCGCTGCGTAAGCGCGGTCGAAAGGTGGACGTACAATCCCGCGACGGCGCCAGACGGGCGGGTCGTGGAGGCAAGGATCGAGGTCCCCTTCAATTTTCCCGCCGGCGCTCAGTAGGCGCCCCCGCGACAGGCGCTTCTGGCAAGGAACTTGCTAGCCCGTGTCGATGGCCTAATCAAATAACCCGTGTCGCTTCTAAGCAACCCCTATGACCCCGGCGATTTTTTCGACGAGATGTACGCAGCAGGCGGCGCCGTTCGTCCCCATTATCGCAGTCTCGTCGAGCGGCTGAGCTCCCTTTCGCTCCCTGAGTTTGAAAGGCGGCGCGCAGCGGTCGACCTCGCCTTCCTGCGGCGCGGCGTGACGTTCACCGTCTACAATGACTCGGAGGGGACCGAGCGGATCTTCCCGTTCGACCTGATCCCGAGAATCATCCCGGCCCGCGAATGGTCGCGCCTTGAGGCCGGCCTCATCCAGAGGATCACGGCGCTGAACCTCTTCCTGCACGACCTCTATCACGAGCAAAAGATCCTCAAGGATAAGGTCGTTCCCGCCGCTCAGATCCTGAGCGCGAAGCATTTCCGCCGGGAGTTCATGAATTTCTCGGTTCCCCACGACATCTACGTCCACATCTGCGGGACCGACCTGATCCGCGACCGGGACGGCACCTACCTTGTCCTGGAGGACAACCTGCGCTGCCCGTCCGGCGTCTCCTATATGATCGAGAACCGCTCGGCGATGAGGCGCGCGTTTCCCAATCTTTTCCAAAGCTACGGTGTCAGGCCCGTCGAGGGCTACTCGGAGATGCTGCTAAAGTCGCTCCTGCACATCGCCCCCGCGCGGGATGAACGGCCCAGCGTCGTCCTGCTGACACCCGGAGTCTACAATAGCGCCTATTTCGAGCACTGCTTCCTGGCGCGCCAGATGGGGATCCCGATCGTCGAAGGCCGGGACCTGCTCGTGCAGGACACGCGGGTCTTCATGCGAACGACGGCGGGGTTGCTGCCGGTCGACGTGATCTACCGAAGGATCGACGACGATTTCCTCGACCCCTCCGTGTTCCGCTCCGACTCGATGCTGGGGGTGCCCGGCCTGATCGCGGCGTACCGCGCGGGCACCGTCGCCCTTGCGAATTCGGTCGGCACGGGCGTGGCCGACGACAAGGTGATCTACGCCTACGTTCCGAAGGTGATCAAATACTACCTGGACCAGGAGCCGATCATCCCGAACGTGCCCACGTACCTCGCATCGGAGCCGGACGACCGGAAATTCATCCTTGAGAACACGGCCAAGCTCGTCGTGAAGTCGGCGAACGAGGCCGGGGGTTACGGGATGCTGATAGGGCCGGCCTCGACCAAGGAGGAGGTCGCGCAGTTCCGCGCGAAGGTGGCCGCCAATCCGCGCAATTTCATTGCACAGGACCCCATCATGCTTTCGCGCTCGCCCACCTGGTGCGAGAACGGCCTCGAGGGTCGCCACATCGACCTCAGGCCCTACGTCCTGTGCGGCGAGAAGACGGTCGTGACGCCCGGCGGCCTTACCCGTGTCGCGCTGCGCAAGGGTTCCCTGGTGGTCAATTCCTCCCAGGGAGGCGGCTCAAAGGACACCTGGGTGCTCGACGAGGACTGAACCGATGGCCCAACCACGAAAAGCCATGCCCGCATCAAAGATTCCCGCGCCGAGGCCCCAGGCCAACGTCATGCTCTCGCGCGTCGCCCACTCGCTCTACTGGATGAGCCGGTATATCGAGCGCGCGGAGAACATCGCGCGCCTCCTTGAGGTAAACCTGCAGTTCATCATCGACTTCCGGGGCTACGATGACGCCCACCTGAGGGAGCACTGGGGCTCCATCCTGGCCAGCTCGGGCGACGTCGAGCTCTTTGAGGAGCACTACGAATCGGCCGACAGCAGGTCGGTGACCGAGTTCTTCGCTTTCGACCTTCGCAATTCGAATTCGATCCTCTCGTGCGTCTTCTCGGCAAGGGAGAACGCCCGCATGATCCGCGACCAGATCTCGGTCGAGATGTGGGAGACGATAAACGAGCTCTACCTTTTTCTGAAGTCCAGGAGCACGGCGGACGTCTGGGCAGCGGGCCCCTACGAGTTCTTCCAGGACATTAAGCGGAATTCACACCTTTTCCAGGGGCTCACGGACTCGACCTATTCCCGAAGCGAAGGATGGGAATTCATCCAATTCGGCAAGTTTGTCGAGCGGGCCCACAAGACAACCCGAATTCTCGACGTCAAGTACCACATCCTGCTGCCGAGCGCGGGCGACGTCGGCGGCGCCCTCGACACGGCCCAGTGGCAGGCGGTGCTGCGTTCGGCAAGCGCCCTCGAGGCCTACCGCAGGTTCTATGTCCGCGAAATACTGCCATGGAAGGTCGCTGAATTCCTGATTTTTTCGGACTCGTTCCCCCGCTCCGTTCACTTCTGTGTGGCCCAGATCGACGAGTTCCTGCGCCGGATTCTCGGTGAATCTAGCGCACGCCCCCGATCCGAGGCCGCCCGGCTATCCCGCCGCCTGCTCGCGGACCTCCAGTCGCTGTCGATCGACGAGGTGCTCAAGGAGGGCCTGCACGAGTTCCTAGTTGAAATTGGAACTTCGCTCGAGAAGATCAGCGACGAGGTTGTCCAAACGACGATGTTCTATCAGGCCGAATCGACACAGGAAGAGCAACAGCTCCAGCAGCAGCAGTGAGGGGCAACCCTCCCTGTCTCCGCATCCTTCAATGCTCATCAGCCTCCTCCATAGGACCACGTTTGTCTACGCGGGCAAGGCGCATGACAGTTTCAACGAGGTGCGTTTGAGGCCGGTGGACGACCGGAACCAAATCTGCCGCAGCTTCGAGCTTCGCACCGACCCGGCCACCCAAATAAGGGACTACATCGATTTCTACGGCAACGCGGTGCATTATTTCGACGTCGTTGCGGGGCACGAGCGCCTGGTGATCGAAGCCGTTTCGGAGATCGAGACGACGCCGAATTCGGCACGCCCGCAGGTGCCCGTGGTGCCGCGTTCGGGCAATGCGGAGGGCGTCGGGATGGAAAACGAGCTCCATTCGGAGTTCCTCGTGGACTCCCACTACGTTCCGCTCGAGGTGGGGATTTGGAAGGAGTCCAAGGATGCCCTGCCCCATGGGCCCACGGACGTGTGGTCGGATGTCCGCAGCATCTGCCGGCACGTCTACACGACCTTTGCCTACAAGCCGCGCTCGACGGGCGTCGCGACCCTGGCAACCGATGCGATCAAGCTGCGGTCGGGCGTCTGCCAGGACTTTGCCCATGTCGCGCTCGGCATGTGCCGGTGTTCGGGGATCCCGGCACGTTACGTGAGCGGGTACTTCATCAAGTCGCGCCAGCCGCCCGACGAGGAAGAGGCCTCACACGCTTGGATCGAGGCGTTTGTTCCCGGTTTCGGCTGGGCCGGATTCGATCCGACGCACGACCGGGCCGCCGACGAACGCTACATCAAGGCGGCATCAGGGCGCGACTACGCCGACATCAGGCCGGTGAGCGGAACCTACCGCGGCGGGAAGACCCGCTCGCTGCTGGTTGAGGTCAGGGCGCGGGAAACGCAAGCGGCCGGAGCGTCCGCCTAGGGCATCTCCTGCTCGATCGCCGTCACGAGGTTGTTCGGGCCGAACACCACGCGGATCCGGTCGTGCACCCGGGCCGGATATCCGTCATAATACGGCAACCCGCCGTAGAAGAACGGGCCGCCCCATCCCCGATATCGGTGATAGTAGCCGGTGTAGATGACGACGCCCTGGTAGTCCTCATAGGTCACGTAATGCCACACCTGATGCTGGCCGGTCGAATCCGTGCGCACCACGACGCGGGTGGGATCGCCCAGCGCGAGCTTGACGGAATCCATGTCGAAACCAACCGCGATCCGGCCCGCTTTGACGAGGGCCTGCTGGTCCGGGTTCAGCCGTGCGAAGACATCGGGGCTATGGCTGATCCGTGATTCAGGGCGTCGAGCATCCAGCGACGAGCATCGCGCAGATTGCTACAGTCCCAAGGGCGAAAATTCTGGAGGTTTTCATGGCTTTGTAGGAGTGGTAAGCGTTCTAGCAAAAATTGTTCTCAATTTCATCCAGCTTAGACGCCTGGAAGGCCCCTTAGTTTCCTAACATAATGCAAAAAACTCTCATACTTTGGGACATTGACGGAACGATCCTCCACTCGACCGGAGCGGGAATGAAGGCACTCCAAAGAGCCTTGGATGAGGTATTTGGGGTTTCGGGAACGCTCGAAGGTATCGACTTTGCGGGGCGCACCGACCCTATCATCATCCGGCAGATCTTCCACAGATTCGGAATCGAGGCCTCGGCGGAGAATTTCGCCCGCTATATCGACGGCTACATCGCCGTGCTTCCCGAAGCGCTTGGGCAGAACCATTCGCGGATACTGCCGGGGGCGGAAGGCCTGATCCGGGAGGCCGCCGAGAGGCCGCACGTCGTGCAGGGATTGCTGACCGGCAACCTCCGCCGCGGAGCGGAGACCAAGCTCGGGTACCATGGCCTTTGGGATTTTTTCCCGATCGGCGCCTTCGCCGACGACAGCGAGCTGCGCAACGAACTCGGGCCGTTCGCCCTCAGGCGCGCCAAGAGCCACTGGGGCCACGATTTTTCGACAAACAGCGTCTGGATCGTGGGCGACACCCCCCACGACATCTCCTGTGCGCGCGCCGTGGGCGGCCGGGCCCTCGCCGTGGCCACGGGGAACTCGAAGGCCTCGGAACTCGCGGGACACAACCCTGACGCCGTTCTGGAGACGCTCGGCGACGCCCAGGCCTTCTGGCGGGCGATCGGGTCATAGGCGAACCCGGGCGAATCGGACGTATTTGTTTGCGGGGAAAAAAGGCCCCGAGGAGTATCTAAGCCCACCAACCCAGCAGCTCGATGCCACGAACCTACTCGATTGCAATCGGATCGGACCACGCCGGATTCAAGTACAAGGAGATGCTGAAGGCCGTCCTCCTGGCGGACGGCCATAGCGTGCGCGACCTCGGCACCGACTCCGAACAGCCCTGCGACTACCCGGATTTCATCCGTCCAGTCGCGGAGGCCGTGGCCCGGGGTGAATTTGAGAGGGGAATCGTGCTCGGGGGATCGGGAAACGGCGAGGCGATCGTCGCCAACCGCGTACGGGGGGTTCGCTGCGGCGTGTGTTGGAGCGAGCAGGTCGCCATCTGGAGCCGTGCCCACAATGACGCCAACTGCATGTCCATCGGACAAAGGACGATCACGGCCGAAGAGGCCGTGAAAATCACCCGCACGTGGCTTTCCACCGAATTCGAGGGCGGCCGACATATCGCGCGAATCCGAAAGATCGACGGGGTCTAGAGCTTGATGCCCGCGCAATGCGCTCGCGCGGGCGACGGCGAGCTTGCCCACTCGCCGGACGGGGCTCAGCTTCATTGCCCGGCCATGGCTTATCCCATAGTTCCCGCCATCCTAGGTTCACGCGACCTTGACGCCTCCGAACTGGACGAAAACCCGAACGAGTCACGGCTGCGCATCTACGCTTGGATGCAGCTTGCGCGCGTGGCCGACAACAGGATCCTGGAGCTTTTCCGGCAGGGTTTGATCCGCGGCACGGTGACCGGAGGTCAGGGAAACGAGTGGATGATCGTTCCCCTGGCCCTCCTGGCGAACAAGAACCTGGATGTTATCTCGTTTACCCACCGCGACTTCGGCGGTCATCTGATTTGGGGAGGACATCTCTGCGAGCACCTGAACCAGTATTTTGCAAATGCGCAGAGCCCGACCCGGGCGCGCGAGGGCAATATTCACCACGGCGATCCCGGACACCGGTCGCTTCCGATGATCAGCCATCTCGGCGCGATGTGCGGTCCCGTGCTCGGAGCCACGGACTCCCAGCGGCGGTTCGGACGAAAGGCGGTTGGCTTTGCGTTCTTCGGCGACGGCGCGTCCAGCACCGGCGATGTGCACGAGGCGATGAACTTTGCGTCCCTCATGTCGTTCCCGATCGTCTTCGTGATAGAGAACAACCGGTATGCCTACTCGACGCCGCTCAGCGAGCAGTTCAATCAGGGCACCGAGCTCTGGCGCCGGGCGGAGGGCTACGGCATGGAGGGCCTGAAGATCGAGAGCGGGGATCCGGGTGACACGGCGAGGGCGCTGGCCTCCGTCATCGACAAGGTTCGCAGTACCTCGAGGCCCATGGTTGTCGAGATGCAGACCCTGCGCTTGCGCGGCCATGCGGCTTACGACACGTGCGACTACCTTAAGCCGGGTGAATCCGACGGATTCCAAGCCGCGGACCCGCTTCCCAGGTTCCGCGAGACGATGTCGGCGCTCGTCGGCGTCGGCCGGGTCGACGCCGTGGACAAGGAGATCGAGGACTTTGTCGAGGAATGCGTCGCGAGGGCGATTGTCGTGCCCCGACCCAGCCCCGAAGGGATGGAGGGCGGCCTCTTCGCCCCGATGCCCGCCCCGTATCCCTGGCGCCCCGAACCGGCGGCCGCAGAGAACGTGACCATGGCGCAGGCGCTCAACCGCGCCATCCGCAAGGTGCTCCTCGAAAGGCCCGAATCGATCGTCCTGGGCCAGGACATCGCCACCTACGGCGGAGCCTTCAAGGTGACCGAGAACCTGTTCAAGGAATTCGGGCGTTCCAGGGTCATAAACCTGCCTCTCGCCGAGAGCACCTGCACGGGGTACGTGATCGGCCTTGCCCTGAACGGACACCGCCCCATCGAAGAGTTCCAGTTCGCAGATTTCTCCACCGAGGCGGCGACCCAGATAACGCTCAACGCAGCGACCATGCACTTCCGCTCGGGCGCATCGTGCCCGATCGTGCTGAGGCTGCCCTGCGGAGGCGGTCTCACCTTCGGTTCCTTCCACTCCCAGGAGCTCGAGTCCTTCTTCCTTTCGATGCCCGGGATCAAGGCCCTCTACCCGAGCGGCCCCCAGGACGCGTTCAACGCGATGCTGGCCGCCGTCGAGGACGAGAATCCCGTCCTGCTCTTCGAGCACAAGGGACTCTACCGTCGCGGGAAGCACCCGGTTGCCTGGGATCCGGACTACCGAAGCGTCTGGCGGCCCAAGCGCGTGCGCGCGGGCGGCTTCGCGACGCTCGTCACCTATGGCGAGATGGTCCATCTGGCGAACGACGTGTGCGCCTATCTGGCGTCCGAATACGAAGCGGACATCGAGGTGTTCGACCTGCGGTGCCTCTCGCCGCTCGACCTGTCTGAGATCGGCCCCGCGGTGGCCCGAACCGGCCGCCTGATCGTGCTTCACGAGGGTCGCAGGACCCACGGGTTCGGAGCGGAGGTGGTCTCCCGGATCACCGAGGGCTGCGGCGCCCCGCTGAAGGCGCCGCCGCTTCGTATCGCCGCCCTCGACCTGCCGGTGCCGTTCGCGCCCGAGCTTGAGGCCGCTTTCCGGCCGACGAGGGACAGCGTGATTCAACAGATAACGGCCTGGATGCCATGAAATACCCGCGGATAACAAGGAGCTCGTGGGCGAAAATCCGCCTGTTCGCCATGGACGTGGACGGCATTCTAACCGACGGCGGCGTCTACATCTCCTCGGACAGGACCGAGACCAAGCGTTTCTGCATCATTGACGGCCTCGGCCTCATGCTCCTGCGCGACGCCGGAATTGCGACTGCATGGGTCTCGGGCCGGGCCTCGGGGGCAACGACGCTTCGCGCCGCCGAGCTGAAGATTCCCCACGTCATCCAGGGCCGAAAGGACAAGCTTGAGGCGCTAAGCGAGCTCGCGTCCAAACTCGGGATTGAGCTCAGGCACTGCGCCTACATGGGCGACGACTTCATCGACGCACCCGCGCTCAGGGCCGCGGGCATAGGGATCTCCGTCCCCACAGCGCTTCCGGCGGCCCTCGGCGCCGCCGACTTCGTCACACGCAGGCATGCCGGCTTCGGCGCCGTCAGGGAGGTTTGCGACCTGATTCTTGCCGCGCAGGTGCCCAGGGCCGGGAACCGGAATGCCCGGCGGCGTACTTAGCACCGGTGAACGCCCCGAACTACAGAACCTGGGCCGCGGCCGCGCTGCTCGCCTGCGCTCCGTTCGCGTCCGCCCAGGAGGTCGCGGTCGCCCCCCCGGCCAGGAACTGGACCCTTCCCCTCTTCACCCGCGAAGGCTACCACCAAATGACCCTTCGGGGAGACGAGGTACGCCCGGTTACCTCCGACCAGATCGACATCATCGGGATGAACGTCACCGTTTTCTCGGGAGGGCCCGACGAAAGGGTCGATTCCGTGCTCCTTAGCCCAGCTGCGACCTTTCTCATCAACGAGAAGGTCGCCAAGGGCGACTCGACAGTCCGCCTGATCCGCGACGACGTCGATGCGACCGGAGAGGGGTGGACCTACACCTACAACGAAAAAAAAGTTCTCATTTCCAGGCATGCGCATGTAGTGTTCCACTCGGCGCTGCCGGACATCCTCAAATGAGACCCCTTACCCTCTTTGTGATTACGTTGGCATCCGTGGCGGCCGCGGCGGCGCGCGCGGCGGAGGCGCCCGCCACCACGATCGACAGCGTTTCGGCGGAGTCGGTCAGCACGGACACCGAGACGACCACCACCTTTCACGACGAGGTCGTGGCGACCGGGAACGATCTCACGCTCACGTGCGACTTCCTGAAGGTCATCGCGACGAGGGTCGGCGAGAAGAGCGCGACCCTCGGCAAGTACGGAAAATTCAAATACCTCCTTGCGACGGGCCACGTGCGCATCGTCCAGGGCGACCGGGTCGCGACCTGCGGCCGGGCCGAGGTTTTTCCCGGCGATGACCGAATCGTTCTCACCGAGAACCCGGTGGTCAAGATCGAGACCGAGCACTACGAGGCGAGCGGCCCGCGAATGGTGCTCTACCGCGGCCAGCGGCGCGCCGTGATCGAGGGAACACCGACCCAGCGCACCCACATCACGCTGCCCGCGATCAAGGACCTCGGATTCCCGTCGGAAACCCCGGCAAAATAAGATGGGAACCACCTCGATTGTCACCGAAGGTCTTGTGAAGACCTACGGAAACCGCACGGTGGTCGACGGCGTGGACCTCAGATTCGAGGGCGGGGAGGTCGTGGGGCTCCTCGGCCCCAATGGCGCGGGGAAGACAACGACGTTCTACATGGTCGTGGGCCTCATTCCCGCGACCAAGGGCCGTGTCCTTCTCAACGGCCAGGAGATCACAGGGCTGAAGATGCACCAGAGGGCCCGCCGGGGGATCGGGTATCTGCCGCAGGAGCCGTCCGTATTCCGCAAGCTGAGCGTCGAGGATAACATCATGGCGATCCTGGAGGCCATCCACGTGCCCCGCCGCGAGAGGAAGGCCCGCCTCGAGGAGCATATCGAGGAGCTGAGCCTGGGCCAAGTCGCCAAGCAAAAGGCCTACACGCTCTCCGGGGGCGAACGCCGGCGCCTCGAGATTGCGCGGGCCCTCGTCACACGCCCGCATTTCCTGCTGATGGACGAACCCTTTGCGGCCATCGACCCGATCTCGGTGGCCGAGGTGCAGAAGATCATCCTCCAGTTGAGGGGACGGGGTATCGGGATCGTGGTGACCGACCACAACGTGCGCGAGACGCTCAGGATCGTCGACCGGGCCTACCTCATCCACAAGGGGCGCGTCCTCGCCGAGGGCACGGGGGACTTCCTGATCCGCGACGACAACGCCCGGAAGTTCTATCTGGGCGAGGACTTCAACCTTTGAGAAGTCGCGGGTGCCGTCAAAGCTCCCGAGCCGGGCGCGCTCCCCCGTTTTTCCGTGCGTTCCCCCTCTCGAATGTGCTGATATGAGGCTATGCAGAAGGCCATCCACGGCATCACGGTCGCCCATTTCTACGATACCTACCGGGAGAAGCTTAAGCTGGAGTTGGTGACGGGAGAGGCCGGGCTCCACCGGCTGATCCGCGAGGGAAGCATTAACCGTCCGGCGCTTGCCCTGACGGGATTTTTTAAGTATTTTGCCAATAAGAGGATACAGGTGGTCGGAGCCGCGGAGATGACGTACCTGAAGACCCGCAGCCAACTCGACCAGACCATGATCTTCAGGGAAATGGCCAAGCGGAGCGTCCCCTGCGTCATCCTCACGCGTAATTACAATCCGACGAACGCGATGCTGACCGTGGCCTCCGAGATGAACCTCCCGATTTTCAGGACGCCCCTGATCACCATGAACCTGGTGAACCTCGCGACGCTCTGCATCGACAATGAGTTCGCGCCGAACGCCATCGAGCACGCCACGACGCTCGATGTGCGGGGAGTCGGGGTCATGCTCCGCGGGGACTCGGGCGTGGGCAAGAGCGAGTGCGCCCTTGCGCTGATCGAGCGGGGCCACTCGCTGGTTTCCGACGACCTCACGATCATCAAGCTTCTCGACGAGCGGGAGCTGATGGCGTCGAGCCGCGCGCTGAACCGGGGCTACATGGAATGCCGCGGGATCGGGATCATCAACATCGCCGAAATGTTCGGCGTGAAGTCAATCCGCCTGGAGAAGCGAATCGACCTGGTGGTTTCGCTGCACGAGTGGACCCCCGATGTCGTCGAGGAGCGCACGGGCCTTGAGGAGAACACCTACGAGATCCTGGGGATGAAGATGCCCCACATTGAGCTCTATGTCCGCCCTGGCCGCGACATGGCCCGGCTGGTCGAGGTGGCCGCGCTGACGCAGGCGCTCAAGCGGATGGGCCACGATCCTGCAAAGGATTTCAATGACCGATTGATCGCATTCATGTCCGAGGACAACCCCGCCAAGCGCATCAAATTCAAGCTCATCGAGCGCGAGGAACGCGCCCCCGGCCGGCTCGGCCAGGAATAGCCCTATGCCCAATACCGAACGCGCCGACGGGCGCAAACCCGAGGAGCTTCGTCCGGTGACCTTCGTGGCGAATTTCGCCCCGCACGCGACCGGCTCGGTGCTCGTGCGCTACGGCTCGACCCAGGTGATCTGTGCGGCGACGATAGAACCCGGCGTCCCCAACTGGATGAAGCAGCAGGGCGTAAAGGGCGGCTGGCTCACGGCCGAGTACTCGATGCTTCCCTACTCGACCCACGAGAGGAAGGCGCGCGACATCAACAAAGGGCGCCTGGACGGAAGGACCGTCGAAATCCAGAGGCTCATCGGCCGCTCGCTGCGAGCCACGATCGACCTCGACAAGCTTGGGCAGAACACCCTCTGGCTCGACTGCGACGTGCTCCAGGCGGACGGGGGCACGCGGACGGCCTCGATCACGGGCGCCTACGTCGCCGCGCGGCTGGCCGTCCAGAGGCTGCTCGACGAGGGAAAGCTGAAGGAGAGCCCGCTCATCGACTCGGTCGCCGCGGTCAGCGTGGGCCTTTTCGGAGACGGCGCGCTCCTCGACCTTGCGTATGTCGAGGACAAGGAGGCGGCGGTCGACTTCAACGTCGTCATGACCGGACAGGGGAGATTCGTCGAGGTGCAGGGCACCGGCGAGGAATCGACGTTCAGCCACGAGCAGCTCAACGATCTTCTTGCGCTGGCGCAGAAGGGCTTGAAGGAGCTCTCGGCCCTCCAGGCCGGCTTTCTGGCGAGGCAACTGCTCGCAACGTGAGCCCGTGGCGTATTCGGAGCGGCATTATCGGTGGATCTGGGAATTCAAATCGCCCCCCGAGGCGCTTTGGCCGCTCGTTTCCGACACCGACCGCTCGAACCGGGACTGCGGCTTTCCCCCCTTCCAGGTCCGCGAGCCGCGGCCCGGGGAGCCCGCGCTTGAGCCCGGCGTCCGCAGGCTTCGCTCCGTCTATCTCGGCATGGTCGGCGAATGGGAGGAGCGCGAATTTGAGTGGGTCCAGCCCATCCGTTTCGCGGTGGAACGCCGGTTTTCAAGGGGCCCGCTTGAGCGGATGTTCCAATCCTGCGAGCTAAAGGCCGTCTCCGGAGGGGGGACGCGGATCGTCTATGAGATGCGGGTGACGCCGGCCAACCTGCTCGGGGCCGCCGTCGTGCCGATCGCCGTAGGATACAGGATGCGAAGGTCCGTCGAGCGCGCCTACCGGAGCTACGATGGGGCGGCCGCGAAAGGACGCGCGATCCCCCGAACGGGCGGGGCTCCGCTGCGCCGGGCGGGCTCTGGGTCCCAGCTTTCGGCGATATCCTCGAGGCTCATCTCAGAGGCCCGCCAGCCCGAGCCGCTCGTCAGGCGGCTGTGCGACCTCGTGACAAGCGCCGACGACCTGGCGGTCTCCAAGATGAGGCCCTACGCCATCGCAGACGCGTGGGACGCGGATCGCCGCGCAACGCTCGATCTCTTCCTTCATGCCACGAGGTCCGGGATGCTGGGCTTAAGCTGGGAGGTGCTCTGCCCCCACTGCCGGGGATCCCGCCACGGGAAGTCGGACCTGGCGCAGGTGTCCGCAGAAGCGCACTGCGACTCCTGCGGCGTCGATTTCACAGCAAACTTCGACCAATCGGTCGAGCTCACGTTTGTGCCCGATCCCGCGATCCGCCGGGTCGAGCGCGTCGAGTACTGCCTGGGCGGGCCCCAGGTCACGCCGCACGTCGTCGCGCAGAAGCGCCTCGGTCCGCGCGAGAGTTTGTTTGTCGCGATGTCCTTTCCCGAGGGCCGATATCGGGTGCGCGTGCGCGGAGTCGCCGTCCAGCAGGCGTTCCGCATCGAACGGGGAGGCCTGCCGAGGGTTCGCATCGACGCCGGGACCGAACCCAGGCCCGCGGACGAGCCGGTCGTGGCGCCCGACGGCGTCCTGAATATCGAGAACATGGATTCGCGCGAGCATCTGGCCTCGATCGAGCGGGTGGCGTGGAGCGACCAGGCGGTGACGGCGGCCGACGTCACGTCGCGCCAGATATTCCGGGACCTGTTCTCCCGCGAGATCCTGCGCCAGGGCGAGCGCATCTCGGTAGGGACGATCACCATCGTGTTCACCGACCTCAAGAATTCGACCCAGCTCTACAGGGAGATCGGAGACGCCCCGGCATTTGGCCGGGTGCTCAGCCATTTCGACATCATCAAGAACGAGGTCTCCGCCGAATCGGGATGCATCGTCAAGACGATGGGGGACGCCGTCATGGCGGCCTTTGTGCATCCCGCTGCGGCGCTGAGGGCGATGATGAGGGCCCAGGGAACCCTTTCGACCGCCGAAAAGGCGGGGCCGTTCGCGCTCAAGTGCAGCATCCACCGCGGCCCATGCCTCGCCATCAACCAGAATGAGCGATTGGACTATTTCGGGACCACCGTGAACGTCGCCTCCCGTCTCTGCGCCCTTTCGACGGGTTCCGACATCGTTGTCTCGCGCCAGGTCCTCGACGACGGCGGCGTCTCGGCCCTCATCGGGGGGGCGGGGCCCAGGATGGCCGTCCGCGAGGACGCCTCAGCCCTCCGGGGGATCGACCCGGCCCCATTCAGCTTCTGGAGAATCCGAAGCTGAGCATTTTTACGTGCCCATCCGGCACAAATTCTGTCACACCTCAATGGCCAGTAAATGAACATCCACGAGTACCAGGCTAAGGCCCTCTTCGAGAAATTCGGCGTCCCCGTCCCAAAGGGTGCCGCGGCAAAGACTCCCGAAGAATTCATAAACGCACTTTCGGAGCTGCCGGACGGCCCGACGATGGTGAAATCCCAGATCCACGCCGGAGGGCGGGGCAAGGGCGTCTTCAAGGACGGTTACAAGGGGGGCGTCAAGTTCTGCAAGACGAAGGCGGAGGCAAAGGAGGTCGCGGCGTTCATGCTCGGCAACACGTTGGTGACGGCCCAGACCGGGCCGGCTGGTCGCAAGGTGCAAACGATTTACTTCACGGTGGCGAGCGACATCAAGAAGGAGTACTACCTCGCCATCCTGCTCGACCGGGCCGCCTCCCGTCCCGTGATCGTCGCGTCCACGGAAGGGGGCGTCGAGATCGAGAAGGTCGCACACGAGACCCCCGAGAAGATCTTCAAGGTCGTGATCGACCCGGCCTACGGGCTGGCCGACTTCCAGGTCCGCGAACTGGTGACCAAGCTGGGATTGGCCGGGCCGGAGGCCAAGAACGCCACCCGCCTCATCCGCTCCCTCTACGCAATGTACTGGGAGACCGATGCCGCGATGGTCGAGGTGAACCCGCTGATCAGCACGCCCGCGGGCGACGTCCTCGCGCTCGACGCAAAGGTCTCCTTCGACGACAATGCCCTGTTCAGGCATCCCGAGATCATGGCGCTTCGCGACCTCAACGAGGAGGACCCAAAGGAGATCGAGGCCTCGAAGCATGCGCTCAACTACATCGCGCTCGACGGGGACATCGCGTGCCTGGTCAACGGCGCGGGGCTCGCGATGAGCACGATGGACATCATCAAGCATTTCGGCGGCAACCCGGCCAATTTCCTGGACGTCGGCGGCGGCGCCACGAGGTCCCAGGTCGTGGCCGCGTTCAAGATCATCCTCGGCGACCCGAACGTGAAGGGGATTTTCGTGAACATTTTCGGCGGGATCATGGACTGCAACGTGATCGCGACCGGCATCGTGGACGCGGTGCGCGAGGTCGGCCTGCGCCTTCCGCTTGTCGTCCGCCTGGAGGGGAACAACGTCGAGGCGGGCAAGGCCACGCTCGCATCCTCGGGCCTCACCATTGTCTCGGGCGACTCCATGGCCGATGCGGCACAGAAAATAATCAGGCTCGTCGCCAAGGCCGCGTAACCCACGGGCTCGAACAAAGACGGCAACCCCCAGGACCCCCGCGATGCCCAGCCAAGTCAAGATCAAGGAAATCGCCTTCGTCCTCCACCCCGTCGCGGACATCGCCCGCGCCCGCGCGTTCTACGAAACCCTGCTCGGCCTCAGGGTCGGCCGGGAAATCCAGTTCTCGCCCGGTTTATGGTGGATCGAATACGATGTGGCGGGTGTGGCGCTCGCGGTCTCAAACGCGATGCCCCCTTCGGCAGCGGGCAGCGGCAGCCTCGCCCTCGAGGTTGCGAGCTTGGACGAGACGCTCGGGGCCGTTCGGGACGCCGGGATTGAGCTGACCATCGAGCCGCAGGATTTTCCGAGATGCAGGATGTTCGCGATCAATGCTCCCGACGGACACAGCATCATGTTTCACCAGCTCAAAGCCTGATTTCCCATGGCGATTCTTGTCACTCCAGAAACCCGGATCCTCGTTCAGGGCATCACCGGCGACTTCGGAAGCCGCCACGCGAAGCTCTCGCTCGACTACGGCACCCATGTCGTCGCCGGGGTCACGCCCGGCAAGGGAGGGCAATTCTTCGAGCATGGCACCCACCGGGTTCCCATCTTCAATTCGGTCGCCGAGGCCGCCAAGGCGACCGGAGCGACGGTGTCGGCGATCTTTGTGCCCCCCCCGTTTGCGGCGGACGCCATCCTCGAGTGCGCCGACGCGGACCTCGACCTCGCGGTGGCCATCACGGAGGGAATTCCCGTCAGGGACATGATCCGGGTGAAGCGGGCCATCGCGGGAAAACGCATGCGCCTTGTCGGTCCCAACTGCCCGGGTATCGTGACTCCGGGATCCGGCGAAAAATCCTGCGGGGGGTGCAGAATCGGCATCTCACCCGGGTACATCCACAAGCAGGGCCACGTGGGCGTTGTCTCCCGGTCGGGCACGCTCACCTACGAGGCCGTATACCAGCTCACGGTCCGGGGCATCGGCCAGAGCACCTGTGTCGGCATCGGCGGCGACCCGGTCAACGGCACCTCGCATCTGGACGTGATCCGGATGTTCAACGACGATCCTGAAACAGCGGGGGTCGTGATGATCGGGGAGATCGGCGGAAACGCCGAGGTGGAGGCCGCGCGGTGGGTGAAGGCAAATTTCCGAAAGCCCATTGCGGGATTCATCGCCGGATCCACGGCTCCGGCCGGCCGGCGCATGGGCCATGCGGGGGCCATCGTTGGCGGGGCGGAGGACACGGCTGCCGCCAAGATCGCGGTCTTCAGGGAATGCGGTATCGAGGTCGCCACGACGCCTTCGGACATGGCCGACGCGCTCATAAGGGCGGCCAAGCTGAAGGGCGTCGCCCTTCGTTAGGCGCCGCCCGGCGGCAGGCGGTGCTCGACCAGCTTCGCGTGCTTGTAAAACGAGTTTTCGAACCGGAGCACGGCGATGACCAGCCCCGGTCCGCCGTCCAGGAAACCAAGCTGGAGAATATAGGCCCTGAAAAAGGCCCAGCCGGCGCGCAGGAACGCCTTTGCGAAGCTCGGGGAGGCGCCGGCTCGGACCTGCCTGTCCACTCCAAGCGACGAGTAGCGGTTCATCTTGGCGATCGCCTCCGAGAGCGTCGCATACGGAATCTGGAGGATGGGGTGCCTCATCTGCCCAAGCCTCCCGTCGAGCACCCATCCTTCGTGGACGTCGTCCTCGGCCGCGTAGTTCATCCGGCCGCGCCTGAAAAGCTGGGGCTGGCGGTAGTCGGGATACCAACCGCCGTGGCGGATCCTACGGCCGAGGAGGATGTTGCGCCTCGGAACCTGGTAGGCGTCGGCGGAAGCGGGGTCCGCCACAATGCGAAGGATCTCGTCGCGCGCCTCCGGCGTGCAGCGCTCGTCGGCGTCCAGGCTGAATATCCACGGCTGCGTCGTGTGCTCGATGCCGGCCTGGCGCAATTCGCCAAATTTCCGGAACTCAATCTGGACGACCCTTGCGCCGTGCGCCGCCGCGATCTCGGCGGTGCGGTCCGTGCTGAACGAGTCGATCAGGACGACCTCCGCGGCCCACGCCACGCTCTCGAGCGCGGGGCCGATCTTCTTTTCCTCGTTCCTTGAAAGGATGAATACGGAGACCGGTGTTTGGGACGCCATGGCGGGGCTCGGCTGGGAACCTTCAGACCTTTCCGAGGGCAGAGCGAGCGATTTGATACAGGTAGCCGCAGGACCGCCAGGTGCGCACAAGCGCCCTGCGCGCCTCGTCCGTCCTGAAAAAAATCCCGTAAGCCGCAGCCGCGGCCAGGAACCCGGCGAACTTGATGGCGCTGCCCAGGGCTCGCGAGGCGAGATAACCGTAGGGAGAGCGCCCTTCGGCGCGAAGGACCCGCACTCGGTCAACCACCCGCGAGCGCGCCGAATCGAAGGCATGGCGGTTCGCGTAACCGAGCGTGAGCCTGGAGGCCGGGATTTGGTGGAGGACCTTGGCGCCGGGGACAAACCACGCCTCGAGGCCGACCGCGCGGACCCTGCGAATCATCTCGCTGTCCCCTCCCCCAAAGAGTTTTCCGCCCCTTCCGGTCCAGGTGGGTGTCGAACGTGCCGAAGCGGGAAAAGACCCATTTCGGAAACGCAAAGTTGGCGCCCATGGGGGCCTGGTCCGGGGGAAGCGGACCTGCGTCCGTCCTGAAGCCGAGGGGGCGGTGGGCGCCCTCCAGCCAGCGCGGGATGCCGTCCGGGAAGACCGGCACCACCTCTCCCCCCACGACGCCGATCGAGTGGGAGCGCTCCGAGGAGAATGGGGCGACCAGCTGGGAGAGCCAGGTGGGTTCGACGAGGACGTCATCGTCGACCAGGGCGATGACCTCGCCGATTCCCTCCTCGATCGCGCGGTTCCGGCCGTAGTCGAGGCCTTGCCGCGTCTCGAGGATGTAGCGGGGCGAGGGGGTCGACGCCATGAACGAGGAGACCACGTCGCGCGTGTCGTCTTTCGAATTGTTGTCGATCACAAGGAGCTCCCAGCAGTCAGCCGGATACTCCTGACGGACGAGCCCGGCCAGGGTCTCCCTGAGCAGGTCGGACCGATTGTACGTGATGACAGCGACCGTGATCCGCAGCTTTGGCATCTATGCGAGAGGGCAAAGGGGCATGTTTTTAACGTGATAGCCAACGAGTTGCGAAAAACCAAGCCCTAATCCAAAGAAAAATCTGGACGGGCAGCCCAGGAAATTCATGATCCGCGACGCATCAGGAACGAATTGGCCCTAAAAAGCCGGTTCTGCCAACCGGGCCGGGAGCGGCCACGGTGGATCGGGCGAGAGCCCGGATGTGCGGGGCCACGGGGCCTCGAACCGAAACGCTCCCGAAAGCGATGACCGACCTGATGCCCAGGTCGGTCTTTTGTTTTCAGCCCTGCTGCGCGATTAAATCCACAAAGATCATCACGCACCATGACCCACACAGCAGAACACTCCGGCATCCGCATCGCCGCGGACAATCCTAACCACCACCTCTGGAACAACCACGGGACCTGGTTCCTGCACTATACCGTGCACCCCACGCCCTTCACGAAGGAGCGCATCCGAAGAAGCTTGGGGACGAAGGACCTCGCGACCGCCCGGTCGCGCAGGGACGCCTTCTTTGAGCATCTCGGACGCAAACAGGTTGCGGCTTAGGCCTCCGCCTGTGCCTTCAGGCCGTCACCGCCGGGACGGCCGCCCTCGCGCCAAACGCGGCCATGAGCTCGGATCCGATCGAATCGGCGAGGAGCCGGCCCCGAGGCTGGAGGCGCAGGCGCGTCCCCTCCCGAACCGCTAGGTCCTCCCCCACGAGCCGATCGAGGAGGGCGCCGACGCTTTCCCACGGGGCATCGGGGCAGCGGGCGCGGACCCGCGGCAGATCAACCCCTTCGTTCATCCGCAGCCCGAAAACAAGCGAATCCTCGGCAATAAGGGCCGGAGTGAGCCGGGTCCGGTCCTCGGTCATCCGCTCGCCCCGGGCGATCCGGGCGGACCACCCGTCGAGGTCGGCCAAATTGGAGGCGCGCCAGTCGCCCTGCTGGGACGCGGCGGAAGGCCCGAGCCCGACCCATTCCGCCATCCTCCAGGTGTTCAGGTTGTGGGAGCATTCATGCCCGGGTCGGGCGAAGTTGGACACCTCGTATTGCCCAAATCCGGCGGCGCCAAGGCGCTCCCAGGTGCGCTCATACATCCGCGCCTCGTTCTCGGGATCGAGCCGCACCCGGCCCTCGGACAGCTTGATCCACAGGGCCGTGTCCTCCTCGAACGTCAGGCAGTAGGTCGATAGATGGTCCGGACCCAGCGCCAGGGCCTCGTCAATGTCCGCGTCCCATTCCTCGGCGGTCTGGCCCGGCAGGGCGAACATGAGGTCGACATTGACGCTCGGGAACCCCGCGCCCCGGATGCGCTCGTACGCCCGGTAGATCTGGTCGCGCGAATGCGCGCGGCCCAGGGCGTCCAGGAGCGCCGGCCTGAAGCTCTGCACCCCGAGCGAGATCCGGGTCACGCCGGCGGAGCGGAGGACCGCGAGGCGCTCCTTCGTGACCGAGGCCGGCGCGAGTTCGACCGTCCACTCGCGCGGCGCGGCGCCTCCCGGGATCGCGTGCACGAGGTCCGCCAGGCGGGCGAGGTCGGCCGGCGCCAGGAGGCCGGGCGTGCCGCCTCCCCAGAATACCGTGGCGAGCGGCCGGTTCCAATCGACAAGGCGGACTTCGGCCCCCAGGCTGTTGATGAAACCCTCCACCGATTTGGCGGTCGGACTAACCTGATAAAACGCACAGAAGTCGCAGGTGCGTGCACAGAAGGGGACGTGGACGTAGAGGCCAAGGGGCCCGGCGTCCTCACCTTTGGCTTGCTCCCCTGCGGCGACAGGCCTCATTAATATCATCGAAATGGACCTCAAACGACTTTCCTTCGCGAGGCAACTCCTGCCCGCGACCGGCGCTGCCATCACCATGGCCCTATTTGGCGGATGCGCCACAATGAGCCTGACGAACCTCACGCCTTCGTCGCTCCCGGAAAATCCGTCCGGGATCTATACGTTCACGCTCAGGGTGACGCCAAAGTCGAATTCCGTCGTGCCCGACAGCGTCGTCCCCCACGTCGTCGTCGGCGAGTCGAGCCATGACATGAGGAAGAGCGACCAGATCCCCGGGATCTACGAGTTCGACTACCAGCTGCCCGCCGGACAGAACGCGATCGGCTATTACTTTCTTGTCGACTACTCGACGCAGGGCAACGGCATGATCGCCAATCGCCAGGCCTACACCGAATTGTCCCACGCCACGATCGTCAGCCGCTATGTCCTCTCCCTCGAGGTGAACCGGGGCCCGGTCGGCGCGCGGATCGGCGTTCTCGGCCGCGGCTTCACCCCCCAGGACCTGGTCGGCTTCGACGGGACGCCCGTGCGCACCGTTTTCGAGTCCCCGACCTCGCTCGGCTTCTATGTTCCCGCGCTCGCCCCGGGCAGGTCGTACAGGGTCACCCTGTCGAGCGCCGCGGGGAACTCCGCCGTCGGCACGTTCCGCATCGACCCAAGCGACGTCACGGTTGATCCCGCGGCCCTGTCGCTCGTTCCCGGGCAGAAGCAGAGCCTGACCTTCACCATTTCCCATCCGGCGCCTGCGGGCGGACTCCTTCTCGATGTCACGACGGACGTGCCCGAAAGCGTGATCATGCCCGAGGTGGTCGTGCCCGAAGGGCAGACATCGACCACGGTCACCGTTGAGGGCGGCAAGCCCGGCGCCGGCAGCCTTTTCCTCAAGGGCTACGGCAGTGGGGAAGTCTCGGTTTCGGTGACGGTAGCGGCCCGTCACTAAACGCCTTTTCGCCCCAAAGATAGGTTGAAAAGCCGCCGCCGCGGCCCAATCTGAGCCCCGTGGAAAAAAAGGAAGCGAAGCTGTCTTTTGAAACAGCCCTGACCAATTTGGAGACCATCGTCGAGTCGATGGAATCCGGGGACGTGCCCCTGGCCGACCTCTTGTCCAAGTTTGAGGAGGGCAACAAATTACTAAAGCAGTGCGAGGGGCGCCTCAAAGAGGCTGAACTCAAGATAGAACAGCTTAAGAAGGAGCGCGAAGGGGTTGCCTTCGCCAAATTCGAGACGGAGCGCGAGAGCTGATGAGCGCCGCTCTGCCCCGCCTCCTCGACGGCATCAAGGGACCCGCCAATGTGAAATCATTGGCTGCGAGCGACCTGCCCCGTCTCGCGCAGGAGATTCGCGACGAAATCATCGCCGTCACTGCGGCCCGGGGCGGCCATGTCGGCCCCAACCTGGGCGTCGTCGAGCTCACGATCGCGCTCCACCGGGTGTTCGACACGCCGACCGACTCGATCGTCTTCGATGTTTCGCACCAGGGCTACGTCCATAAGCTCCTGACAGGACGCGGCGGCGAGGGTTTCAGGAAGCTTCGCCAGAGCGGGGGCGCAAGCGGCTTCCTCCATCGGGGCGAGAGCCCCCATGACCCGTTCGGCGCCGGGCACGCCGGCACGGCCCTCAGCGCGGCCCTCGGAATGGCGACCGCGCGCGACCTGAAGGGCACCAACGAGCATGTGGTGGCGGTATGCGGCGACGCCGCGTTCACCTGCGGCATCACGCTCGAGGCGCTCAACAACGTCGTCAGCTCCACCAAGCGGCTGATCGTCGTCCTCAATGACAATCAGTGGTCCATCGCCCGAAACGTGGGGGCCATGGCGAAGTATCTCAATCGCCTGAGCACGAGCACGACGTACAACCGGATCCACCACGACCTGGAGAAGTTCTTCACCGGGCTGCCCCATGGACACGAGATGAACCAGCTTTGGGTGCGCTGGAAGCGCGAGACCAAGGATTTCTTCGTAAATTCGAGCCTGTTTGAGAAGTTCGGGCTCCGCTACATCGGCCCCATCGACGGCCACAACATCGAGGAGCTCCAGAAGAACCTCGATTTCGCCAAGCACTGCGACAGCCCGGTGCTCATCCACGTGATCACGATGAAGGGCAAGGGCCTGGACGCCGCGATCAACTCCCCCGAGAAGTTTCACGGGGTCGGCAGCTTCGACCCGATGACCGGGGACAGCGTCAAGCCCAAGCCGGGAACCCCGCCCGCGTACCAGGACCAGTTCGGAAGCGCCATGGTGCGGTTCGCCAAGGCCGATCCGCGCGTCGTGGGCATCACCGCCGCGATGCCGAGCGGCACCGGACTCTCGAAATTGGCGACCGAGGTCCCGCGCCAGTTCTTTGACGTGGGAATCGCCGAGGAGCACGCCGTCCTCTTCGCCGCCGGGCTGGCGACGAAAGGTATGCGCCCCGTGTGCGCCATCTACTCGACCTTCCTGCAGCGCTCCTACGACCAGATCATCCACGACGTCGCGCTCCAGAACCTTCCGGTCACCTTCTGCATGGACCGCGCGGGCCTTTCGCCCAACGACGGGCCGACCCACCACGGGCTCTTCGACATATCCTACCTTCGCTGCGTGCCCAATGTGACGGTGATGCAGCCCAAGGACGAGGACGAGCTGGTCGACATGCTCCACACGGGCATCGAACTCGGAACGCCCGCATTCATCCGCTACCCGAGGGGCCCGGGAACGGGCGCCAAGATCAAGGACAGGGCCGCCCGCCTCGAGATCGGACGGGCCGAGGTCCTGCGCGAGGGCTCGAACATCGTGCTTTGGGCGCTTGGACCCATGGTCCGCGACGCGATGGCCATGTCGGACAGGCTCCTTGCCGAGGAGGGCCTTTCGGTCGGCGTCGTGAACGCGCGGTTCATACGCCCCCTCGATCGCGAGCTCCTGCTCAACCAGGCCGCGAGCGTCCCGCTCATCGTCACGCTCGAGGACCATGTGCTTACGGGCGGATTCGGGAGCTCGGTCCTCGAGGCCCTCCAGGAGGCCGGCTGCGCCACGGCGGTCGAGCGAATCGGCTGGCCCGACCGGTTTGTCGAGCACGGGTCCAACGCCGATGTGCTCCGTGCGGCCCACGGCCTTTCGCCGGACGACATGCACCGCCAGGTCCTCGAACGCTGGCGCAGGCTGACGGCCGAGCGGGTCGAGGCGGACGTCTGAGAAGAGGCCGGGCCTAGGGGACTGAGAGCACGGCCCTCACGAGGGCCTGGCGGGATTCGATGTGGGGATTGTGGCCGGCCCCGGGGAGCGTGAGGATCCGGGCCGAAGGGAAATGCCGCAGGATCGCCTCGTCGTCGCCCGGCCCGATGTAGTTCGACTTCCCTCCGGCTATGAAAAGCGCGGGCCCGTGAAAACGGTCGCCCGCAAGGAGCGGATCCCGCTCGAGCTCGGGAAGGGCCGCCGTGATCGCAGCCAGGTTGATCTGCCACCTCCAGCCCCCCTCGGGGGTCCTCTCAAGGTTGGTGGCGAGGAATTTGCGCATCGCCCAGCCGGGCACGCGCCCCTCGAGGCGGATCTCCGCCTCCGCGCGCGACTTGAGGCCGCCGAGCTCGAGCTCGTTCATCGCCGCGAATTCGGCGCGGCGCGCGGGCCAGTGGTAGTTTCGCGGCGCGATGTCCACGACGGAGAGGCGCCGCACCCTCTCGGGATTGCCGCACGCGAGCACCATGGCCGCCTTTCCCCCCATGCTGTGGCCGATGAGGTCGACCCTGCCGAGGCCCTGGCTGTCGAGCCAGGCAAGGACATCGGCCGCCATCTCCCCATAGCTCATGGAGTCCGCGTGGGGGGAGAGGCCGTGGTTGCGAAGGTCGAGGGCGTAGACCCGCCGGCTCACGGCCAGGTCGCGGCCGGCCGTCTGCCAGTTGCGCGAGCTGCCCAGCATCCCGTGGAGGATGACGATCGGCGGCTCGCCCGCGCCCGCGAAATCCCTGTGGAAGAGCGGCACAATCGGGGTTTCGGGAGAGGAAGGCATGGCTCGGGGTCCCCATGGTGCCCATAGCTTCCCTCGGTCCAACATTGAATTCTGCAATGCTTGGCGTTCGAATGCCACCCCGATGCCCGAGCCCGAGAAACTGACCCCGATGATGCAGCAGTACTTCGAGGTGAAGCGCGGGCTCCCGAAGGACACGCTCCTCCTGTTCCGCCTGGGCGATTTCTTTGAGCTTTTCTTCGAGGACGCGGTGGTGGCCTCGCGCCTGCTGGGCCTCACCCTCACGAAACGCCAGGAGCACCCCATGGCGGGCCTTCCGCACCATGCCGTCGACAATTACGTCAGCAAGCTCCTTGCGGCGGGAAAGAAGGTGGCGATCTGCGACCAGGACGAGCCGGCGCAGGCCGGCAAGCTGGTCCGCAGGAAGCTCACGCGGATCCTCAGCTCCGGGACGACGCTCGCGGCAAATCAGCTCGAGGCCTCGAGGAACCGCTACCTCTGCGCCGTGTCGCTCGACAAGCGGGGGCTTCACGCGGCGTGGATGGAGCTCTCGACGGGCGAGTTCAAGGTGGCGACGGCGCCGAAGATCGACGATCTCCTGCCGGTCCTCGTCTCCCTCGATCCGGCCGAGGTCCTTGTGCCCGAGGGCGAGGTCGACCGGTGGAAGGGCGCGCCCCACGACCAGGCGCCGGTCCACGCGCTGCACGCCTTCGCGTCGGGGCGCACGCTGACCGATCTCCAGGCCTACCGATTCGAGACCCAGGCGGGCGCCAGGGCCGTGTCCGAGGCGCTGGGGGTCCTTAACCTCCAGGGATTTGGGCTCGAGGGCGAGCACGCGGGGCTGGGGCCCGCGGGTGCCTTGGTCGGCTACGCCACCGAGAACCTGAGGGCGAGGCCCGAGAACCTTCGCGGCCTCCAGGAATACCGGAGCGCACGGACCCTGCTTCTCGATCCGTCGACGCTGCGCAACCTGGAGATCTTCTCGTCCGTGCGCGGCGGCCGAGGGGACACGCTCCTGTCCGCGATGGACCGGACCGTCACGGCCGCGGGCTCGCGGCTCCTGGAGCGATGGCTCGCGGCGCCGGGCCTCGACCTGCCCGAGGCCAGGAGGCGCCACGCCCTTGTCGGGGAATTCGTCGGCGGGCCCGCGCGGCTTTCGGAGCTCGGCGAGCTGCTTCGCGCGGTCCGCGACCTGCCGCGCATCCTCGGCCGCCTCCAGAACCGGCTCCGCAATCCGCGCGAGCTCTGCGGCGTGCGCGACACGCTCTCCGGGCTGCCCCGGATAGGGGCGGTCCTGGAGGGGTTCGGCCCCCGCTCCGCCGAGCTCCGCTCGAGGATCCGGGAGCTGCCGCAGCTCAAGGAGCTCCTGGCTTCCTCGCTCGCCGACGAGCCTCCGACGGACGTCTCGGAGGGCAACTTTGTCAGGGAGGGCTACGACGGCGAGCTCGACCGCATGAGGGCCCTGATGAGCGGAAACAAGACATGGCTTTCCGACCTGGAGCGCGGGGAGCAGGAGCGCACGGGCATCCGCAGCCTGAAGGTGCGCTACACAAACAATTTCGGCTATTACATCGAGGTCACCAAGGCCAACCTGCACCTGGTCCCCGCCGACTACGTGCGCCGGCAGACGACGGTCGGCGGGGAGCGCTACGTGACCGAGGCGCTCAGACAGAAGGAGCGCGAGATTCTCCACGCCGAGGACAATGCGCTCATGCGCGAGCGCGAGATCCTCGAGTACCTGATCGGCGCCGTCCTCGCCGAGTCCCAGGCCCTGGCGGGCACGGCCGAGGCCCTCGCGGAGGCCGACGTGATCGCGGGTTGGGCCGCGATCGCGCGCGACTGGGGCTACTGCCGGCCCGAGATCGACGAGGGCGACTCCCTCGAAATCACGGACGGGCGCCATCCGGTCGTCGAGCAGGGCTTCCGGTCGTCCCAGGGGACGGCGCAGGCCTTCGTCCCGAACGACACGCTTCTCTCGTGCGACGAGGCGCAGATCGCCCTGATCACCGGGCCGAACATGGCGGGCAAGTCGACCTACATCCGGCAGGTGGCCCTGATCGTGCTCATGGCGCAGGTGGGCTCATGGGTGCCCGCCAAATCGTGCCGGTTCGGGGTGGTCGACCGGATCTTCTCGCGGGTCGGCGCGAGCGACGACCTGGCGCGGGGAAACTCGACCTTCATGGTCGAGATGAACGAGACGGCGAACATCCTCAACAACGCCACCGACCGCTCGCTCATCATCCTCGACGAGATCGGCCGCGGGACGTCGACCTACGACGGACTCAGCATCGCCTGGGCCGTCGTCGAGCACCTGCACCGGGACCCGTCCCGGGGGCCCCGCACGCTCTTCGCCACGCACTACCAGGAGCTCACGCAGCTCGAGAAGCATTTGCCCCGGCTGCGCAACTTCTCGGTCGCCGTCAAGGAGTGGAACGACGACATCGTGTTTGTGCGCCGCGTGGTGCCCGGGGCGGCGGACCGCAGCTACGGCATCCAGGTGGCCCGGCTGGCCGGCCTGCCCCGGAGCGTGATCGACCGGGCAAAAGGGATACTGTCGCGCCTGGAGGGCGACGACCCAAGCGTCTCGCTTCCCTCCCCGCAGGCGCGCCCCAAGCGGAAGATCACCGTGGTCCCCGAGGATCCGGACCAGATGGACCTCCTTTAGCGGGCCCTCCGGGGCCCGCATTCCCCTCCCAGGCGGGGAGGCGAATTGAAATCGACAAGGGCCCAGAGACCCAAACCATAGGGGCTCCTATGGGGCAACTCGACCATCTCTTTGCTCGGAACCGCAAATGGGCCGACTCCATCCGGGACCGGGACCCCGAATTCTTCCTGAAGCTCTCCCGCCAGCAGTCGCCGGACTACCTCTGGATCGGATGCTCCGACAGCCGGGTCCCCGCGAACGAGATCGTGAACCTCCTGCCCGGCGAGCTGTTCGTCCACCGCAACATCGCGAACGTCGTCGTGCACACCGACCTGAACTGCCTCTCGGTGATGCAGTTTGCCGTCGACGTGCTGAAGGTGAAGCATGTCATCGTGTGCGGGCACTACGGCTGCAGCGGCGTGCGCGCGGCGCTGCGCTGCGACAGGATCGGCCTGGCCGACAACTGGCTGCGCCATATCCAGGACGTGGCGGAGCGGCACAGGGCGTGCGTCCACGCGGTGCCGGGCGAGCAGGCGCGCACCAACCGCCTGTGCGAGCTCAACGTGATCGAGCAGGTGAGCAACGTGTGCCAGACGACGATCGTGCGCGACGCGTGGGAGCGGGGCCAGCCGCTCACGATCCACGGCTGGATCTATGCGCTCAAGGACGGTCACATCCGCAACCTCGGCCTGAGCGTGTCCTCGCCGGGCGAGTTCGAGGCGCAGTACCGCGCCGCGCTTTCGAATATCGAGTCGGGCCAGCCCTTCACGGCGCCGGTGTAGGGGCCCCGGGGGCCCGGGGGATCCCTAGCCGGCCACCGGGCTGTGCCTGAGGGCCCAGACCTGTCTGGCCTGCGCGATCGTGTCGGCGAGGACCTGCGGCGTCACCGCCTGCTTCGGGTCGTCGCCAATCCCGTGGCTCGGGTCGACGTGGGCCTCGATGCAGAGGCCGTCCGCCCCGTAGGCGACGGCGGCGAGGGCGCACGCGGGCACGTACGAGGCCTTGCCCACCGAATGCGAGGGGTCGACGATCACGGGGGCCCAGGTCTTCTCCTTGAGAAGCGGGGTGATGCTTTCGTCGGGATGGTTGCGGTACCCGTCGAGGGTCGGGGACGTGCCGCGGGGGCACAGGACAACGTTGGGGTTCCCGAATGCGGCAATGTATTCGGCGGCCGAGATGAACTCGCTCAGGGTCCCCATATGGATGCTTCGCTTTAGCAGCACAACCGTGTCGCGCTTCGCGACCGCGCGGCCGATCGAGCGCAGGAGGGAGTAGTTGAGCGCGTTGCGGGCCCCGACCTGGAGCATGTGGACGCCCGCATCGAGCGCCACCTTCAGCTGCTCGTCGTCCATCACCTCGGCGTCCACGGGCAGGCCGGTCTGGCGCGAAGCCTCCATCAGGATGTCGATCGACCGGCTGTCGCCCTGGAAGGTGTAGGGGTTGGTCCTCGGCTTCCAAACGCCGCCCCGCAGGACGTGCGCCCCAGCCTCCTTGACCGCAGCCGCCGTCTCCAGAAAGTAGTTGGGGTTCTTCGGATCGATCGTGCACTGGCCCGCGATGATGGCCAGCTCCTCGCCGAGCGTGACGCCGCCCTAGCTTGATACGATGGCTCGACAGGTCGCTCCTGCGGTCCATGAGCTTGAATGGCGACTGGATCCGGTCGATCCGCTCGATGTAGCTGAGCCCCTCCAAGCGGTTGATCATCAACTCGTCGCGTTCGTCACCGACGATCGCGTAGATCGTGCGCACGGCGCCCACGATCGGCTGGATGGAGCACCCAAACTCGCGGACGATGGCCGTGATCTCGGCCACCTGTTCGGCCGTAAGGTGATGGGACTTGGGGAGGATCATGAGGGATGGGCCGCCTGGCAGGGGACGGCCATCCTGCCAAAATCAGGCCTGACCGTCCATTCCGAAGTCATCCGGCCGGCTCAAACCGGGGTGGAAGCGGCGCGGCGGCCGAAAACGCGTTCCTGCGGCCGCCAAAGTCATAGTCGAAGGCGATCGAGAGCGAATGCAGAAACAGGCGCCTCGGCGCGCCGGTCTTCGCATATTCGCGGTTCGCCTCGAAATTTCCGTAGGTGCGGTCGCCGACGATCGGCAGCCCCCGTTTCGCGCACTGAACCCGGAGCTGATGGCTCCTTCCCGTGCGCGGCAGGAGCTCGATCAGCGACACGGGCCGCGCAAGGGCCCAGGTGCGCAGAAGCGACATCCGGCTCTCCGCCGGCAGGTTCCCGCCGGCGGCCGTGCGGATATGCCCCCCCGCCCGCGTCACGTTCAGGACGTCCTTCCATTCCTCCGACGGCTTCCGCGGCACCCCAAAAACCAGCGCCTGGTAGGTCTTCCTCACCTGCCTTCGCTGAAACTGGGCGCGGATCTCGCGGGCAAGCGCGGCGTCCGCGGCGGCGAGGATCACGCCGGACGTCGCCGAATCCAGGCGGTTGATGAGCCAAAGCCTCTCGAGCCCGGCGCCGGCCCCCTGCCACTCGTAGCACTCCGAACCCTTGTCGTAGTGGGCCCGCAGGAGCGACCGGGCCTCGTCGCGGGGCACGTTGGGGTGCGACAGCACCCCCTCGGGCTTGTCCAGCGCCACCAATCCGTTCGCATCGAGCGCCACCCGCCTGACCCCGGACCCGAACGGGACGTTCGACCAGTATCCTTCGTCCGGGGCGCTCACTCGTAATAGAACCTGAACGTCAGCTCCTGCGAGGTCCCGAGGACGGCGATCATGTCGTCGGTCCAGTCGCCATACGGGGCCGTCAGCGTGATCGCGGAGATGCAGCTCTGCTTGCCCTGTTCGCTCGAGGTGCTTTCGACGTCGAGGATCTCGGTGATCCTTCCCTTCGAATCCATCGTGAATTTCACCGTGACGTAACTGCCCGACGGGGGCTCGGTGCGGCTGTCCAAAAGGATCCTGTCCCATTGTATCTGGATAGCCTCCATCATTTTGTGGAGATAGGCGCCATAATTGCTCCACTTCGCGCTGAAGGCGACGGGGCCGATGTTGCTCGTTCCAAATTGGTTGTCCTCGAAGATCGCGGGCCTCGTATGGACCTGCTCAAGGACGGGCCTTGCCCGCGGCTTCTTGGGGTCAATGGCCGGCTGCAGGCTCTGAGAGCCCTCGACCAGGGGCTTGTCCTTGGCGCCCTCGATCTTGTCGGGCGCCGGCTTCGTGACATTGGGTACCTTGCCGAGATTGCTGCCAAACCCATCCTCGCCCACCTTCTTGTCGAATCCGGCGAGCGGATCCTGCGCCTGTTTCGGCGACATCTGCGTCTTGACCGGGGAGGTCACGCTGGGAGCCACCGGCATCGACTCCACGGGCTTGGTCAGCTGGCCGCTCACGGTCTGGTTCGACTCGATGTCCTTCTTCCCGTCCAGTTTCGGCTTGTCGTTATGCTGGTCGAGCTGCGGCTTCTCCTGCGCGAGGAGCTGGTTCTTCGAGCTGAAATTGTTCGTCTTGTCCGGGACGAGGTCCGGCGCATTCGGATTGGCCTCGACGTACTTGTTCGGAGGGGGGGAGGCTTCACCGCCGGCGTCACGAATTCATCGGGCGCGATCTCGATGTTGAATTGCCGCGGGATCGCCTGCTTGCGCACCGCCGCATGGACCACGTCGGTCCGCAGCAGGTAGGGTGCGATCAGGAAGAGCAGCAGATGGACGATCAGCACCGCCATGAGGCCGATCGCGGTCGACTTCGAGTCGGGATCCGCCCGGACGCGCTCCACCAGCCGCCTGAAGGCGGCCGCGGGCGTGGGAGCGGTGAGCGTGTGCGTCATTGGGGGGGAGGCGGGTGCGGAAGGGGCCGGAACCTAGCCCTGTAGGACGCCTGAGGTCAAAATTTGTTTCGTGGCCTCCATGGGAAGGCCCATAATATTGGAGAAGGATCCGCGGTAGCCCGCGATGATCAGCCCGGTCTGCTCCTGGATGGAATAGGCCCCCGCCTTGTCGAGCGTGTTGACGAGCCGGATGTAGTCCTCGATGACCGCGTCCCCGAAAGGCTTGAATTCGACCTGACTCGAGACTCCCTCGTCCAAAGCGAGTCCCGTCGACCGCCTTCGGAGCGCAATCCCCGTGTAGACGGTGTGCACGCGGCCGGACAGGCGCCTGAGGATGGAACGGGACTCGTCAAGGTCCCGAGGCTTGTTGATCGCCTCCCCATCCAGAAACACCGTCGTATCCGCGCCCAGGACGACCGAATCCGGGTTCCTCTCCGCGACCCAATCCGCCTTGAGCGCCGCGTTGTGGGCCACCATCACCCGGGGGTCGGTTGACGGATCCTCGTGCTCGACGACTTGGGCGACGATCACCTCAAAGGGGAACCCGAGCTGCGCAAGCAGCTCCCGGCGCCTTGGGGACGCCGATGCAAGTATGAGGCGGTTGGGCTTGGACATCAGTTAATGGGTGTCAGGTCGCCGAATAGGTTGAAAGGAAACCTATTTGCGTCCATGGTGATCCCTTACATTTAAACGCATGCGCCTTGGGCTTGCTCAAATCAATACCACCGTCGGCGACCTCGCCGGCAACCGCCGGCGCATCGTGGATGCCTACCGGGACCTCGTGGCCCGCGGGGCCGAGTTGGTCGTCTTTCCGGAGCTGGTCACCTGCGGCTACCCCCCTCGCGACCTCCTCTTCAAGCGCCATTTCGTCGCGGACGTGCAGGAGTCCATGAAGGCGGTTGCCGCAGCGATAGGTTCCATACCCGCCCTCGTCGGCACCGTGGAGGTCAATACGAGCGGTTCGGGCCGGCCCTTCTACAACACCGCCGCGTTCTGCCAGAACGGGGCGGTGGTCTCGGTCGCGCACAAGTGCCTGCTGCCCACCTACGACGTGTTCGACGAGGACCGTTATTTCGAGCCCGCTTCCCAGTCGACGGTCATGGTCCACGCCGGGCTGCGGATCGGGGTCACGATCTGCGAGGATATCTGGACGCATCCGATGATCAGCACGCGGCGTCTTTACAATGGGCTCGAGCCGCTGAAACAGCTGGCGGGCCAGAAGTGCGACCTGATGATCAACCTCTCCGCGAGCCCGTGGCACTACGGCAAGTCCGGCGTTCGCCAGACGCTGGTGACGGACGCCGCGCGGGCTCTTCGGTGCCCGGTCGCCTATGTGAACGCGGTCGGCGGCAACGACGAGCTGATCTTCGACGGGCGCTCCCTGGTGAGCGACCCCACCGGGCGGGTCCTGACGGGGATGGCCGCATTCGAGGAGCAACTCCTCGTCTCTGAGACGGGCCCCGGCCCGGTCTCCCCCAGCCTGGCGCCAACGTTCGAGCAGCCCGAAATGGCGGACATCCACTCGGCCCTGACGCTCGGGCTGCGCGACTATGCCCACAAGGTCGGCTTCAAGACCGCGCTCGTCGCGCTCTCGGGGGGCATCGACTCGGCCGTCGTCGGCGCGATCGCGGTCGCTGCGTTTGGGCCGGAGAACGTGATCGGCGTTTCGCTCCCGTCCGAGATCTCCTCGCAGCACTCGCGCGACGACGCCCGCCGCCTCGGGGAGAACCTCGGGATCCGCTTCGAGACGATCGGGATCGCCGAGGTGGTCAGCTCGTGCGAGGCGGCGCTCGCCCCCCTCTTCGTAGGGAGGCCGCGCGATGTCACCGAGGAGAATATCCAGGCCCGGGTGCGCGGCGTCCTCATGATGGCGCTCTCGAACAAGTTCGGGGCCCTGCTCTTGACGACCGGCAACAAGAGCGAGATGGCGGTCGGCTACTGCACGCTCTACGGCGACATGTGCGGCGGGCTCGCGGTCATTTCCGACGTGTTCAAGACCCAGGTGTACGCGCTCGCCAACTGGATCAATGCGGACGCAAGGCGCGCCGGCCGCCCGCCCCCGATCCCCCAGTCGAGCATCGACAAGCTGCCGAGCGCCGAGCTTCGCCCGAACCAGGTGGACCAGGACAGCCTTCCCCCCTACGACATGCTGGACGCCGTGCTCAAGGGCTACGTCGAGGAGGGCCTGTCCCGGAGGGACCTCGTGGCCCAGGGCTTTTCCGAGGCCGTCGTCGCCGACGTCGTGCGCAAGGTCGACCTGAACGAATACAAGCGCAAGCAGGCCGCCCCCGGGCTCAAGATCACGCCGCTCGCCTTTGGCGTCGGACGCCGGATACCTATCGTGCAGAAATACGTGAATTGATGGACACCTCAAACGACCTCTTCGCCCGGGCGCTCAGGCTAATCCCGGGAGGCGTGAATTCCCCCGTGCGCGCGTTCCGCTCGGTGGGCGGCGCGCCGTTCTTCGTGAAGTCGGCCCGCGGGGCGACGCTCGTCACGGCGGACGGCCGCGAGCTGGTCGACTTCGTCTGCACGTGGGGGCCCGCGATCCACGGGCACAACCATCCCCGCATCAGGAAGGCGATCGCCGCCGCCCTCGAGGACGGGACGAGCTTCGGGACGCCGAACCCCTACGAGGTCCGCATGGCCGAGCTGATCCATGAGCTCGTCCCCTCAATCGACAAGGTCCGCATGTGCAACAGCGGCACCGAGGCGACCATGTCTGCGGTCCGGCTTGCGCGCGGCTTCACGAAGCGCGACAAGATCATCAAGTTTTCGGGCTGCTACCACGGCCACTCGGATTCCCTGCTGGTGAAGGCGGGCAGCGGCGCCCTGACGCACGGCAATCCGGACAGCGCAGGCGTTCCCGCGGCGTTCGCCCGGGAGACGATCGTCCTGCCGTACAACGACCCGGCGGCACTCGAGGCGGCCTTTGCCGCCAACCCGGGCACGATCGCCGCCGTCATCATCGAGCCCTATCCCGCAAACGTCGGGCTCATCCTGCCCCAGGCCGGATACCTGGCCCATGTCCGCAACGTGTGCACCGCCCACGGCGCGCTCCTCATTTTTGACGAGGTGATGACCGGCTTCCGGCTGGCAAAGGGGGGCGTCCAGGAGATCGAGCGGATCGTCCCAGACCTGACCGCCCTCGGAAAGATCATCGGAGGCGGGCTTCCCGTCGGCGCCTTCGGTGGAAGGGAGGACGTCATGGACCAGCTCGCCCCCCTCGGGCCCGTCTACCAGGCGGGCACGCTCAGCGGAAATCCGCTAGCGATGGCGGCGGGAATCGCCGCCCTTGAGCTCCTCCAGGAGAGCCTGCCTTACGCACGGCTCAACGCGCTCGGCCGCCGGGTGCGCGACGCGCTCGCAGGCGCGTGCGCACGGAAGGGCCTTGCGGCCCAGGTGCCCCAGACCGGCTCGATGTTCAGCCTCTTCTTCACCGGGTCGCCCGTGCGAGACTATGACAGCGCCCTCACAGGCGACACGAAGCTCTTTGCCCGGTTCTTCCACGGCTGCCTCGACGCGGGCGTCTACCTGCCGCCGAGCGCGTTTGAAACGGCGTTCATCAGCACCGCCCACGAGGGAACCGCCATCGACCGGGCGTGCGAGGTGATGGATTCGGTCATCAGGCGCCTCTGAAGCCCCCAGCGATGCGACCTCTTCGAATCCAGAGCCCCAGAAGAGCCCTTGCGGGCCTTTGCGCCGCGGCGTGCGCCGCGTGGACGCTCGGCGCCCAGCCGGTGCCGAGCGGCGTGATGGCCCTCTCGGAGATCAAGGCCGGGCAGCGGGGGGAGGTATGGACGGTGTTCCAGGGAACCAAGCCCGAGCCGTTCTCGGTCGAGGTCACGGGCGTCGTCCTGAACGCCCTCGGCCCGGGCAAGTCGATCATCCTCTGCAGGCTCACCGACCCGCGCGTCCAGGACATGGGGGCCGTGGCCGGCATGAGCGGCAGCCCGCTCTACATCGACGGAAAGTTCGCCGGCGCGCTGAGCTACCAGATGCAGCGCTTCGAGACGGTCCGCTACGCGGGCTTCACGCCCGAGGCGGACATGTCCGAGGTCGCCGATCGCGTGACGTCCCCCGGAGCGGGCCTGGCTGACTCCGCGGAGGCGACGTCCCCGCAGGACGCGGGCCAGGCGTCCGGTTCGGGGTTCCTGCCGATGAAGCCCGTGTTCGCGCTCGGAGGCGTGTCCCCTAGGACGGCGTCCATCATGACGCCCCAGTTCGAAGGCATCGGGCTCGGGATCGTTTCGGTGGCGGGAAGCAGCCAGGGGGGGCCCGCCGCGCTTCCCGGCTCCGTCCCGCAGCTGAGCCCCGGGGACGCCGTCTCGGTCGCCCTCACGACCGGGGACATCACGCTCGCCGGCACCGGAACGGTGTCGCGGGTCGACGGCAAACGGATCGTCGCCTTCGGCCACCCGATGCTCGGGCTCGGGGACGTGCAGCTGCCGCTCTGCTCCGCCGAGGTCGTCGCGATCCTCCCCTCCACCATGGAGTCCTTCAAGGTCGCCAACATCGGCCCCGTTATCGGGTGCATCAGCCAGGACCGGCTTTCGGCCGTGTCGGGGCTCCTCGGGCCCGGCCCCCAGATGACCGATGTCCGGGTCGTCGCCGGCAGCATCGGCGGGCAGGAGCGGACCCTCCGATTCCAGGTCGTCCGGGACAAGCGGATCGCCCCGATGATCATGCTGACCGGAGTCGTCGAGGGGATCTTCGGCTCGAACGAGGCCGAGACCGGCGAGGGGTTCAGGATCAGGAGCACCGTGACGTTCTCGCCGACGCAGCAGATCGCGAAGGAGTCGGTCTACGCGGGCCAGCAGGGGTTCCTTGTGGGCATGGTCGATTTCCTGGGGAGCCTTTCGGCGGAGATAGAGAACCCCTTCGAGAAGGCGCTTCCAACCTCGGTCGAGTTCCGGGTCGAGCCGCTCGAGTCAAACCCGACCGTCACGGTGGAGCAGTTCGAGGTGTCGCGCACGACCGTGCGCGCAGGCGAGACGTTCCAGGTGACCCTCGTCTGGCGCAATTTCCAGGGGGCGGAGGAGTCCCGCACGATCGACGTGCCGGTGGACCCGTCATGGACCGGAAAGACGCTCGAGGTCCTCGTGGCCCCCGGACGCCTGCTCGACGAGCTCACCGGCCACGGGCATTCGTTCCGGCCGGGCCAGCTTCGCAGCTTTGACGCCTATCTCGAGGCGATGAAGGCAAGCCGGCAGGAGGACGGCCTTTGCATCGCCGTCGTGGAAAGGTCCGCCCTCTTCTTCGACGAGGCCGTCTCGACTCCGGATGCGCCCGCCTCAATCGAGCGGATCGCCGCGGCCGCCGATTCCGCCCGGTTCCAGAGGCGCGAGGCGCTCGTGCCCCTCTGGGAGACGCATGTCCTCGAGGGCAAGGTCTCCTTCACGGATTTCCACCGGACCGTGCGCGTCGTCGAATGATTTAACCCGAGGAGCCCTTCCATGCCATTGCCGAATCCCCGCCGCGCCGCCCCGATCGCCCTCGTCCTCGCCTCGGTGTGCGCGCTCAGCGCGGACCCTCTGTCCAAGAAGACCGAGATCGATTTCTACCGGGATGTCTCAAGCCGCGACCTTCACGGCATGGCGACGCGCTCCGACGGGCGGCTCGTGGCCGGGCCCGTCCTGACGGACCTGAAGGGGGCGAGCCCAAGCCCCCTTCTCTGGTGCCTCGACCCCGCGCCCGGCGGAAAATGGGTTGCGGGCGGAGGCCCCGGCGGCCGCATCCTCGAGGTCTCGGCCGACCTCGCGGCCGGCACCTCCCTGTCGAGGGAGGTGGCGAGGCTCGGCGACGTCCAGGTCTATGCGCTCAGGGCGCTCCCGGACGGGTCGATCCTTGCGGGCACGTCGCCCCGCGGCGGCCTTTACCTCGTGCGCGCCGGCAAGATCGCCGCGCGGACGGACCTGCCGGCCGATTCGATCTTCGACCTCCTCCTGCTCGACGCGGGCAGATCCGCGCTCGTCGCCACCGGGAACCCCGGGCGCATCTACAGGATCGACCTTGGAAAGTTCGCGGCGGCCGGCGTCTCGGCGGACCGGACAGCGGATGCGGCGGCGCTCGCCGCCCGCGGCGTCACCCTCTTCGGCGAGGTCGACGACCGAAACCTGCGCCGGATCGAGAGGCTCGGCGACGGCAGGATTGTCGCGGGCTCGGCGCCCCGCGGAAACATCTACCTCTTCCCGCAGGACGGGGGGTCGCCCTACATCGCCGAGGAGAACCACGACGCAGAGGTGACGGACCTTCTGGCGGACCCAAAGGGCGGCTACTACGCCGCGATCGTTTTTTCCGGGGGTGACATCCACCCCAACCCGGCGAACATCCAGATCACCGAGCTGCCGGAGAACGCGGCGCAGGTCGCCCCGCCAGGGACGGCGCCGATTCCGGGGCCCTCGCCGACGCCGACCCCCAACCCGTCCGCGCCCAAGCCTAAGGAGAACACGATCGAGATCGTGAACGCGGCGCCCCAGGTGGAGCGGTTCCAGGGACGCAGCTCCCTGAAATGGTTCTCGCCGGAGGGTTTTCCGGAGACCCTGACCACGCGCAACGGCGTAGCCTTCTACCAGATGTGCAGGGTGGGCGACCTCATCGTGATCTCGGGCGGCGAGCAGGGCGAAATGTCCGGCTACGATGTGAAGAACCGCCTCGCCCTCACCTTCCCGGGCAGCGCCTCGGCGCAGGTGAACGCGCTCAGGCCCGTCGCCGGCGCACCGGGCAGGTTCTTTGCGATCCGCAACAATCCGCCGGGATTCGCAGTCCTTGATTTCAACGCGTCCTCCGAGCGGACGGCGGAGACGAGGCGCGTGGACCTCGGATCCCCCGCCCGGCTTGGCGCGCTCCGCTTCAACCGGGTGCGCGACCTCGGAGCGTCGCAGCTCTCCGTTTCCGTGCGCACCACCAACGCCTCCGGCGAGACCGACGGATGGAGCCCGTGGGCCCAGATGGCGGACAACGACGGGTGGCGGGCCGCCCCGCCCGTCGGCCGCTTCGCTCAGTTTCGGATCTCGCTGCCCGCCGCATCGGCCCCAACCCTCGAGCTCGACAAGGCCTCGGTGTATTCAATCGGCCAGGACCACAGGCCCCAGCTCCAGGACTTCCGCGTCCTGTCGCCAAATTTCGCGATCGTCGTCCCCCCGGAGATGCCGGCCCCCGTGGTCACCACCGTGGGGCAGCTCCTGCAGGCCGCCGACAACGACCGCAGGAAGGCGAACTTCCTCGGCAGCCAGGTCGTGGCCTCGCCCGGCACGCAGGTCATCTTCTGGACCGTGGCCGACCCGGACGGCGACAACCTCAACTACACGTTCTCGATCCGCCACGACGGGGACGCCGCATGGACGGACATCGCGGTCGACAGCAGCGAGTCCTACGTCCAGTTCGACACGCTCCACCTGCGCGAGGGGACCTGGTTCACCCGCCTGGTGGCCAAGGAGGCGGCGCCGAGGCCAGAGGCCGAGCGCCTCTCGGTGACCTTTGAGACGGACGACCTGCTGGTCGACCACACGCCACCCGTCATCGAGGAGGCCGGGGCGAGGCGCGACGCACAGAGGGTGGTCGTGACGATCCGGGGAAAGGACGCCCTGTCGCTCCTCTCCGGCGCCGAGTTCACGTTCAACAACGGCGTGCACGAGATCGTGGAGCAGCCCGCCGACGAGATCCTCGACGGCAGGGAGGAGACCTTCGTCCTCGAGGAGCCGCTCTCCCGCCTCTCGGGCGCGACTTCGGTCGAGGTGACGCTCTACGACGCCGCGGGCAACGGGTCGACGCGCAGGCTCGATCTCTGAGCGGAGGCGCGCCTCAGGCCCTGGGATGGGCCTTGTTGTAGACGTCCTTCAGGCGCGCGATGCTCACGTGGGTGTAGACCTGCGTCGTGACAAGCTGCGCGTGGCCGAGGAGCTCCTGGACGATGCGAAGGTCCGCGCCCGCATTGAGCAGGTGGGTCGCGTACGAATGCCGCAGCTTGTGGGGCGTGAGGTCGAGCGGCAGGCCTGCGAGGGCAAGGTGGCGCTTGAGCATGAGCTGGACCGAGCGCACGGTCATCCGACCCCCGTCCTTGTTGCACACCACCGGGTCCCGCGCCCCGTTTGCCGGGGAAAACTCGCCCTTGAACCTGGCGAGAACGGCGCACGCCACCCGTCCCAGCGGGCAGACCCGCTGCTTGCGGCCCTTGCCCATGACGCGCGCCGTCCCCTCGCCCGCCTCGACGTCGCCGTGGTTGAGCCCGACCAGCTCGCTCACCCTGAGGCCCGCCCCGTATAGGAGCTCCATAGCAAGGAGGTCCCTGCACGCCGTGAACGCGTCGCACGAGCCGTTCTCGAGGAGCCGCCTGGGCCCGTCGAGCAGCGTCCTCGCCTGGTCCTCCGTCAGGAACTGCGGCAGGCGCTTCTCGAGCTTCGGAAGCGGGGCGCCCACGAAGGGATTCCGGCTCAGGCGGCCCTTCCTCATCCAGTACCGGCACAGGGTTCTCAGGCCCGAGACATGGTTGTGGAGCGTGCGCCGCCCATAGCGGCGCTGCGCCTCGATCACGAAATCGCGGACCTCCCTCGGCCCGAGGCCGTCGATCCCCCTTTCCCAAAGGGACGACGAGGCCAGCCAGCGGTAGAAGTCCTCGAACGCCGTCCGGTAATTGCGCACGGTGTACGCCGAACACCGCTGCTCCTGCGCAAGGTGCTCGCCGAAAGGCGTCCACCAGGCCGCGACGACCTCGTCAGGCAGCGGGGGGGGAATCTTGGACGCGTCCTTCGACATGGCGCATGAGCGCGTCCGCGTGCCTGCGAAGGGAGCCCTCGGGATCCAGGCCCCTTGACTGCGCAGCGGACACGATCTCAAAGAGCATCCTTCCGAGCGACGCGTCGTCGAGCTCGGCGGCGAGCCGTGCGACACGAGGCGCGTCAACCCCGGACTCGGGCACAAGCCCCTTCTTCACGATCTGCTTCCAGACCGACTCCGCGTACATGATCGACGGCAGCCTGGGCGGCATCTCCTTGAAGAGCGACGGCGCCGGGGCCGCCCCCTTCGCTTTCTTCTCTCCGGCCTTGATCTGGTCCCACTGCCTGAGGACCTGCTCCGAGGTCTCGAGCTTGCCCGAGCCGAAGACATGCGGGTGCCGGCGGACGAGCTTCTCGTTCACCTCCTGCGCGACGTCCTCCAGGTCAAAATGGCCCGCCTCCTCGGCGAGCTGCGCGTGGAAGATCACCTGGATCAGGACGTCGCCCAATTCCTCGCGCATGTGCGGCATGTCCATCCGGTCGATCGTGTCGAGGAGCTCCGCGCATTCGTCAATCAGGCACCGGGTCAGGCTCTGGTGGGTCTGCTCCTGATCCCAGGGGCAGCCCCCGGGGCCCCTCAGGCGCGCAATGGTTTGACGCAGCTCTTCGATGGCGCTCATGGGCCATGAGGATGGGCCCCTTTGGCGGACCCTGACAAGGATTCTGGTCTGGTTTTCGCGCGCCGGGTGATGTTTCGTTGTGGGCGTGCACGACAAGCTCCGAGAGATCATGGATTGGAAGCGCCGGGAGATCGGCCCCCGGTTGCGCGAGGTCCCCCTGGAGGAGCTCTCCCGGCTCGACGCATCCCTTCCGAGGCCCCCCTCCTTCGCCGGCGCGCTCAGGAGGGCCGACGGCAGGCTCGCCGTCATCGCCGAGATCAAGCGCAGGTCGCCCTCCGCCGGGGAGATCGCCGCGGACGCGTCCGCCGTGGAGCAGGCCCGGGTCTACCAGGCCGCGGGCGCCGACGCGCTTTCGATCCTGACCGACGCGAAGTACTTCGGAGGCTCGCTTGAGGACCTGCGCGCCGTCACGGAGCGCCTGCGGGCGTCCCCGCCGCAGGTTCCCTGCCTGCGCAAGGACTTCATGGTCCACCCCCTCCAGGTGCTGGAGGCGCGCCAGTCGGGCGCGAGCGCGATCCTGATCATCGTGCGGGCTCTTGACGACGCCGAGATCCGGGCCCTCCACGATGCGGCGCGGGCGGCCGGGCTGGACGCCCTCTTCGAGGTCCACGCGGAGGACGAGGTCTCGCGGGCGGAGGCCCACGGGGCGGTCCTGATGGGCGTCAACAACCGCGACCTGGCGGTATTCAAGACCGACCTCGGCCTGAGCGAACGCCTGATCCCCGGATTCCCGAAGGGCGCGATCGCGGTCAGCGAAAGCGGGATAGGCACCGCGGCCGACGCATCCCGCGCGCGGCGCGCGGGCGCACGCGCCGTCCTCGTCGGGGAGGCGCTCATGCGCTCCCCCGACCCGGCCTCGCTCCTCGCCTCGTTCCGCGCCTCCTGAGCCAGGCAACCGATGGCCCTCACCCCCACGGAAACACGCGAGCTTCTCGCGCGCCTCGGGCACACGCCCAAGCGGTTTCTCGGTCAGAATTTCCTGGTGGACGGAAACATCGTCCGCAAATCGCTCGAACTGGCGCAGATCCGGGCCGGCGATGCCGTCGTTGAGGTCGGGCCGGGCCTCGGCACCCTGACGGGGGCGCTGCTCGAGAAGGGAGCCGAGGTCTGGGCCATCGAGACGGACCGCACGCTCCACGCCCACCTCGAATCCGGCCTGGCCGCCCGGTTTCCGGCTACCCTGCACCTTCTCGAGGGGGACGCGGTCGAGCGGCCGCTCGCCGGCATCCCCCCGGAGCGCGCCCGGGGCGCCAAGGTCGTGGCCAACCTGCCCTACGCCATATCGACGCCCTGGATGGACGCGGTCCTGTCGGGGCCGCTCCCTGAGCGGATGGTCCTCATGCTCCAGCGCGAGGCCGCGTATCGATATGTGGGGGCCGCCGGCACCCGCAACTTCGGCGCCATCTCCATCTTCCTGCAGGCGGCCTATGACCCCGCGCCGGGACACCGAGTGAGCGCCGCCTGCTTCTACCCGAGGCCGGACGTCGATTCCTTCCTCCTGCACCTGGTGAGGAAGCCCGGGGCCTTCGTGTTCACGCCGGATCAAAAGACCCTCATCCGCCGCTGCTTCCAGCAGCGGCGCAAGCAGGTCGGCGCCGTCCTCAGGGACGTTCTACCGGGCGAGTGCGCCCGAATGAGGGAACTTCTCGGCTCGCAAGGATTCTCATCCTCCGTCAGGGCTGAGGCCATCCCGGTGCCCACGTGGATCAAGCTCGTGTCGCCCGCCTCAGGCGCGGCTTGAAAGCGTCACGTTAGTCCACCATTCTGTTGATCCAGAAAATGTTCCGAGTTGCATCCCTCATCTGCCTGGCCGCGGTGGCGGTCGCGGCCAAAGCCCAGGACGAGGCCGCAAAGCCCCTCACTGGAACGCTTGACGGCGACGTCTACACGTCGCCGACGGGAGCCTTTAGCATCGAGGTCCCGGTGCTTCCCGCGCTCGGGGGGGTGATCCACGACACCAACCGTGTCGTGACCTTCCACGACAGCTTCGGCCTCCAGTTGAGCGTCGGGGCCTTCGCGCAGGACGCGACGCTCAAGTGGGAGCTCTCCACCCGGGGCACCAAGGACTACCTGATCTATTTTCTGGGGAGCTATGTCGTGCCCGACTTCAAGCGTTTCTGCCCCGACACCCAGATCGAGAGCGCCACGTTTTCCCCCGACCTTTTGGACGGGGCGCTGTTCGCCTACATCCTGATGCCGGGTGGATCCATGTTCACCGACCGCATCGTCTTCGGCCAGCCCGCGAGCCCCCCCGTCGCGAAACGCGGCAACGTGGTCTTCGTTAAGAACGGATTCACCTTTGTGATCAGCACCGAGCTGTCTGAGCGCATCACCGAAGGAACCCATTACAACAAGACGCCGGCCGAGGAGGACCAGATCCTCCACGCCCGCTTGCTCGGGGTCATCAGGAAGATGCATTTCCCCGCGCCCGCCGCCCCAAAATGACCCCTCCGGTCAAGACCCGCGCACGCCCATGAGCCCAACCCAACTCCTCGTCTTCCTCGTCATCGGCGCCGTTGCGGGCTGGCTGGCCGGGGTCATCACGAAGGGCAGCGGCTTCGGCCTCCTTGGGAACATCATTGTCGGGATCGTGGGGGCGTTCCTCGGCGGCTTCTGCTTCGGCCTGCTTGGGATCGTCGCCTTCAGCTTCGTCGGAAGGCTCCTTTTCGCCCTCGTGGGGGCGCTCGTGTTCACCTGGCTCCTTGGCTACATCAAAAAATAGGGCTCACCCCGGGGGCGCAAGCCGGCGGGGAACGCCCGGCCGGCGCTCACATGTGGGCGATGATCGCGTCGCCGAATGCGGAGCACTTGATTTCGGTCGCCCCCTCCATCTGGCGCGCGAAATCATAGGTCACCCGCTTCGCGCCGATCGCGCCGTTCAGGCCCTTCAGCACCAGATCCGCCGCCTCGTTCCAGCCCATGTAGCGCAGCATCATCTCGCCGGAGAGCACGACCGAGCCCGGGTTCACAACGTCCTTGTTCGCGTACTTCGGCGCGGTCCCGTGCGTCGCCTCGAAGATCGCGTGACCCGAGATGTAGTTGATGTTGCCGCCCGGGGCGATCCCGATGCCGCCCACCTGCGCGGCAAGGGCGTCGGAGAGGTAGTCCCCGTTCAGGTTGAGCGTGGCGATCACGTCGAAGTCCGTCGGACGGGTGAGGATCTGCTGGAGGGTGATGTCGGCGATCGAATCCTTGATGACGATCCCGGCACCCGGCTTTCCCTCGGGGATCTTGCACCACGGCCCCCCGTCGATTTCGACGGCGCCGAAGAATTCCTTTGCGACCTTGTAGCCCCAATCGCGGAACGCGCCCTCGGTGAACTTCATGATGTTCCCCTTGTGGACAATCGTCACGCTCTTGCGCTTGCTGCGAATCGCATAGGAAATGGCGCTGTGGATCAGGCGAACGCTGCCGGAATAGCTGACCGGCTTGATCCCGATTCCGACCTGAACATCGGACGGGAAGTCCTTGGCGCCAACCGCGCTCCAGAACGCCTCGGCCTTCGGCTTGGTGCCAAAGCGGATCTTCTCGAAACTCTTGGGGAATTCCTTGGCGATGAAGTCGAGCACCTTCTGCGACTCGGGCGTCCCGGCGGCAAACTCAATGCCGGCATAGATGTCCTCGGTGTTCTCGCGGAAAATCACCATGTTCACCAGTTCGGGCCGCTTCACCGGCGAGGGAACCCCCGTGAACCACTGGACGGGCCGCAGGCAGACATAGAGGTCGAGCATCTGGCGCAGCGCCACGTTCAGGGAGCGGATGCCGCCCCCGACCGGAGTCGTGAGCGGGCCCTTGATGCCGACGATGAACTCCCTGAAGGCCTCGACGGTGTCGTCCGGCAGCCAGTTGTTGAACCGCTTGAAACTCTCCTCGCCCGCAAAGACCTCGAACCAGGAGATGCGTCGCTTGCCGCCGTAGGCCTTGGCCACGGACGCGTCGAGGACCCTCACGGACGCCGCCCAGATGTCCGGGCCCGTGCCGTCGCCCCGGATGAACGGGACGACCGGATTGTCCGGAACGTTCAGCCGGCCTGCCGCGATTGAAATTTTCCCGCCCTGGGGCGGCGTGACGTCTTTATATGCCATGGGAGTGGTCGGGGTTAATAACGGGACTCGTTCCGAAGTCTAGAGGCCTTTGCAGAAATTCGCGAGCCGGGCCAGGCCTTTGGTGATGATTTCGTCGCTCGTGGCGTAGCTCAACCGGAGGTATCCCTCGGCGCCGAAGGCCGAGCCCGGGACGGCCGCGACCTTCTCCCTGTCGAGCAGCCTATCGCAAAAGTCCATGGAGCTGATTCCGAAGCTCGAGATATTCGGGAAAAGGTAAAACGCACCCTGGGCGTCGACGCACGTCACCCCGGGAATTGCCACGAGCCCGCTGTGGAGCAGCCGGCGCCGTCGGTCGAACGCCGAAAGCATCTTATCCAGGGAGGCCTTCGTCTTCTCCTTCTCCCTGAGGGCAGCGAGGGCGCCGAACTGCGCGAACGACGTGGCATTCGAGGACATCTGGCTCTGGAGCTCCGCCGCGGCCTTTGCAATCGGCGGCGGCGCGACCAAGGTCCCGAGCCGCCATCCGGTCATCGAGTAGGTCTTCGAGAAGCCGGACGCCACGATCGTGCGCGCCGCCGCGTCGGGGCCAAGCGTCGCGAGGCATGTCGGGGAAAGCCCCCCGTAGATAAGGTTCTCATAAATCTCGTCCGAGAGGACGTAGAGATTGTGCTTCGCCGCCACGGCCATGACCGACTCGAGTTCCGCGCGCGAATAGACGACCCCGGTCGGGTTCGACGGGGAATTGAGGATGAGGAGCTTGGTGCGGGCTGTCACGGCCGCCTCTATCTGCTCGGGCGTCAGCTTGAAGCTGGTCCTGTCTGTCGCCAGAACCGGCTTCGGAACGGCGCCCGCCAGCTTCACCATCTCGGGGTAGCTCACCCAATAGGGCGCGGGAATGATCACTTCGTCGCCCGGCGAGCACGTGGCCATGATCGCCAGGTAGCACGAGAACTTTCCCCCGGGGGACACCACAACCTGTCCTGCGGAAATCTTTAATCCGTAGTTTGTTGCATATGCCTCGGCAATGGCCTTGCGAAGCTCTTCAATGCCCGCCGTCGCGACATACTTCGTCTTGCCCGCCTGGAGCGCGGCCGCGCAGGCGTCCTTGATGTGCTGCGGCGTGTCGAAATCGGGTTCGCCCGCGGCGAAGCTGCACACGTCCTCGCCCGCAGCCATGAGGGCCTTGGCCTTCGCGTCGACCGCGAGCGTCGGCGAGGGTGAGATATTTCGTGCCCAGTCTGAGAGCGGTCTGAGGGGTTCGGATGGCATCGTGAGAAAGGAGTCCACTAAAAGGATGCGGGGGGGCCGAACGCAAGAGGGGACCTCTTGAATCTTGCGGGACCCGTCCAGCCCGGCGGGCCGGTCAACGGGATTTGGATTTCTTGGCCGGAAGGCCTTCGAGCGCGAACCGGAGCAGCTCGCCGACGCTGGCATTCTTCTTCTTCGCGTAGCGCTTGAGCATCGCCCTCTGGATGGAGCCGAGGCGCACGGACACCTGGCGGTGGGGATCGCGGGTCGGCTTGCAGCCCTCGAAGTCAAATTTCTCGATCGCCAAACGGACGACCTCACTCGCGGTCTTGAGCCCAAACTTGCGTCTGCTGCTCTCGATCTTGGCGATTAGGGATATCGGCAAATCAAACGTTAAGGGAGCCGATGCAGAGCGTGTAGCCATGACATTGATGGGACCTGGACGGGCCATGAGCAGGCACGCGAGATGCCCCAGCCGCAATGAAATTCTTCGCCCCCAACGCTACTGTTCAAGCCGTATGACGCTGTTGGACGGAGGCGGGGCCACCGGCGAACCCAGGTTGTAAGGATCAAACGCCCCCGGGGCCGGAGTGGCCCCCATCGCAACGCCGGTCAGCGTTAGGCGCGTCTTGTCGCGGGTTACCTCGTTCCGGACGTCCACATCCTTGGGTATCCACCGGTCGCCTACCTTTCTTAGCTCCAATAGGGAGAGGGTCTTAGCAACTTGGCCGCCCGGGCCTATGGCCTCCGACTGGACAAGCGCGTCGTACTGGGCGTCCAAGTACGCCCTGACCGATTTGATGCCCGGATTGAGCGCCGAAAAGTCGGCCGGAGGCGTGAAAACGAACTCGTAGGACTGGCGCCCGCGGATCCGGCTGACGCCCACAAGATCGTAGTCAATCCAATATAAAAATGGCATTGGCAGCACGTCGAAGGGCGTCATTTCGACGCCCGGCGCGAGCGGAATCACGGCCGAGGCCCCGCTCGGCTTGCCCGGTCCCGGGCCGTCCGAGGTCCAGATCGAGCCTTCTGGGACCGCCCTGGACAAGGAAGCGGTGCAGGAAGGAGCCCCCCACCGTCTCAAATTCAATCCGGGTCACCGGGCCGCGCTCGTTCCTTGAACCCCAGAACCGGCCGTGAAACACGTGCTCGGGTCCCCGCCTCGGCATCTGGCGAAGCTCGAATTCGGCGTAAACGGGCTCGGACCAGATTGCCCGCCTGAACTGCTCGAGGATGGCCGCAGAGGCGGACCTGTCCGGAAGCGCGGACGGCGCGCCCGGCAGCCGCGCGGCAAGGCTCATGAAACCGACCAACGCAACGAGAACCGCGCGCAGGGCGAGCACCCAATCCGACCGCAAAGACAGTTCGGGCGGGCTCTTCAAAAGCCGATCAGGGCTTTGTAGACGGAGCCGGGGTCGGGCCGGCCTTTGCCGGCGCCGGCGCGCCCGTCTGGGTTTTCGGTGCGGTTGCCGAGGCTGGAGCCGAGAACGTGGGGAGCGAGCCGCCCGACGAGGCCGAATGCTTTCCCTCGTAGATCCTTCCGAGGTAGAGCAGAAAACTCAGGACGAAAAAAAGAATCGAGGCGTTGATCGTGGCCTTGCTCAGCACATTGCCGGTGTCGGCGCCGAATGTGGCCTCGGCCACCCCGCCGCCCATGGCTGCGCCCATCCCGCCGTCGGACTTCGCCTTCTGGGCGAGCACCAACAAGATAAGGACGATGGACGTCAGGATCAGTACGAACGCGCAGATGCCGAGAAGGATGCTCATGTCGATGAAGGGTCAGCCAAGCAGACTCGGGCTCATCTTGTCAACGCCGTGGCGGAAGGCAACCCGGGGGCGCCGGGACCGGCCGGCCCCCATATTGGTGTTCCCCTGGCGGTCCCTCCGCTGTAGTCCCTAGCCCCGATGCAAGAGTCTCCCCTCACCGGTTCCCAAAAAACATTCCTGCGCGGCCGGGGCCAGCTCCTTGCCCCCACCCTGAAAGTCGGCAGGGGCGGGCTCACCCAGGCGTTCTTCGCCGAGTTCGACAAGGCGCTGCGCCTGCGCGAACTCGTAAAGCTGCGGTTTCTCGGCGCCGACCGGGACGAGCGGGCCCTGTGGTGCGCCAGGATCGCCGGGGAGGGGCGCTGCACCTGCGTAGGGGCCGTGGGGCACACCGCCCTCTTTTACAGACGGAACCCGGAGCCGGCCGGCCGGCGAATCGAGCTTCCCTGAGTCGGGGCGGCAAGAGGGGCCGCCCCAATCTCAGAGCGGATCCGCCCGCTCGACCCCCATCTTCTCCAGCAGGCGCTGAAGGTCTTCGTTCCCCCGGTACTCGATCACAATCCGCCCCTTCTTCGGGGTGTGGATGACGGCGACCCGCGCCCCCAGGTGGGACGTGAGCTTCTTCTGGATGCCCTCGACGGCGGCGGCGTCCCTGGCGGAAAGCGCGCGGTTTCGGGCGGACGCCTTTCCGGGCGCCGTCACCTTGGCCGTCTTGCCCAGCTTCTCCGTGATGCGAACGCTCAGGCCCTCCTCGATCACGCGGCGGGCCAGGATGGTCCGCGCGGCGGGATCCTCGACCCCCAGGAGCGCCTTCGCATGGCCGACACTCAAGAGGTTCTTGGCGATGAATCCCTGGATCTCCGCGTCGAGCGTCAGCAGGCGCAGGGCGTTGGCCACCGATGCGCGGCTCTTGCCCACCCGCTCGGCGGCGGTCTCCTGGGTCAGATCGAAATCCCTGACGAGGCTTGCGAAGCCAAGCGCCTCCTCGATCGGATTGAGCCCCTCGCGCTGCAGATTCTCGATGAGCCCGATCGAGGCCGCCGATGCGTCGCTCGCCTCCACGATTCTCGCGGGAATCGCCTTCAGCTTCAGCTGCTGAAAGGCGCGCCAGCGCCGCTCGCCCGCGATCAGCTGGAATTTCTCGCCGTGCCTGCGAACCACGATTGGCTGAAGGAGGCCCTCGCTGCGGATGCTCTCGGCGAGCTCGGAGAGCTGCTCCGGGGCGATCTCCCGGCGCGGCTGATAGGGGCTCGGCTCGACAAGATGCACCTGGATCTCGAGGTAACCCGGCGCATGGGGCACGTGCGCGGCGGGAGCCGCTGCAAGGGGGGCGGCAGGCTTGGAGGCGGAAATGAGGCCGCCGAGTCCGCGGCCCAGCCTGGATTTTTGTGGGGATGCCATGGTGAAAGGGGTCGGCCTGGGCTACTTGCCTCCCGGGATGAAGAGGACCTGGCCCGCCTGGATCCGGGAGGGATCGAGGAGCTTGTTGGCGTCGATGATGTCCTGCGCCTTCGCCCCGGTCTTCTTCGCGATCAGGCCCACCGTGTCGCCCTTGGCGACCGTATAGCTGATACCCTCCTTGGAATAGGCGTCCCCAAATGCGGGTTTCGCGCCCTTCTCCGCGGCGACGGACCGCGGCTCCGCCGCCGGCCCCGCCCTTGCGATCGAGTCGAGCGCGGCATTGGTCTGCTTCGCCAGCTTCTCCATCTGGGTGGCCACCTGCTGCAGGATCTCCGCGCGGGACGCGGAGACGGCCGTGGTGATGGCGGCGTTCAGGTCCGCCACGGCGCCGTTCAGCTGGGAGGCGGTGACGGCATCCTTGATTCCCTCGAGTCTCGCCGCCTTCGCCTGGAGCTGCGAATTCTCATGCTCGAGCTGCTCGACACGCAGGGACAGGTCGTTCACGCGCTGGGACAGCCCGCGGACATCCTCCCTGAGGTCCGCAATCTCCGCTTGCGCTAAGGCGCGCGGCGCCACGACCGACGAAAAAAGAGCGGCGCAAACCAGCGTCAGTCGGCGAGAATGGGACCAGCCAGGCATCGGGGTGCGATCTTGCCACAAGGCCCCGTGAAAACAAGCGGCATGTGTCGGCGGCCCTCAGCGCCTAAAGGGCGAAACGGCCCGGAGCGGCGCCATCGGATGGGAGGGGATCAGGGTGCCGGCCGGGACGGGATGGCCCCGGAGGAATTCCGGGGCGCCCAGCATCCGCCCGCCCGGTCGCTGAAGCCTGCGGACCCGCAGGCAGCCCGAGCCCGCGGCGACGAGGAGCCCGTGCTCGTCGGAACCCATGACCGTGCCCGGGACGCCGGCGGATTCGACCGCCACGCTGTCGGCAAGGCCCAGCTTCACCGGCGAGCCGGCGATATCGATGAAGACCGAGGGCCAGGGATGAAGGCCGTTCACCCGCGCGGCGAGCACGGGGGCCGGCGCCGAAAAATCGAGGACGCCATCGGATTTTTCGAGCCTCCTGCAGAAGCTCGCGTTCGCATGCTCCTGCTCCCGAAAGGCGAGCTCGCCCCGGGCAAGCCGGGGAAAGGTCCGGGCGACGAGCGGAATCGCCGAAAGCGAGAGCTTCGCCTCGACCTCGGCGGCGGTGTCGAGCGGGCCGATCGCCGACCGCTCGACGTCGGCCACCGGCCCGGCATCGAGCTCGCGGACGATGCGCATGAGCGTGAGCCCCGTCTCGGAGTCGCCCGCCGCGATCGCCGTCTGGATCGGCGAGGCTCCCCGGTACGCCGGAAGGAGCGAGGCGTGGAGGTTCAGGGTGCCGAGGCGCGGCACGCCGATCAGATCGTCCCTGAGGATGCGCCCGTAGGCGATGACGAGGCTTACGTCCGGACGCAGGGAGGAAACGGCCTCGAGCGCCGCCTGGTCGAGCTTCTCGGGCTGGAGCACCGCGAGGTCCCGCCCCGAGGCCCACGCCTTGACCGCGTTCGGCCTGACGGCCTGCCCGCGGCCCGAGGGGCGGTCGACGCCGGTGACAATGCCGACCAGCTTGGCCACCGCGCTCCCCTCCCCCATCAGCCAGTCGAGCAAGGGAAGCGCCAAGGGGTCCGAGCCCATGAACACAAGCCTCATCGGGTGAGCCATGGCGCCTACTTCCAGCCGCTCCTGTCGACCGCATCCCCGCGGGGCTTCCCGACCAGGTCGAACTCAATCGGGCACCCGGAAAGGTCGAACTCCTTCACGAGTCCCGCCTCAAGGTAGCGCCGATAGCTCTCGGACAGGCGTTCCTCGCGATTGCAGAAGACCTTGATCCGGAAGGGCCGGTTGCCCGTCTGGGTCGCATAGTAGATCTTGAATCGCCGGGCCCCGATGGACGGGGGCGGGGTGCGTTCGGCCAGGCGCGCAAGCGTCTCATTCAGGCGCGCCGTAGGGAGCTTCTTGTCGAGCGTGCGGTGCAGTTTGACCGCGGCATTGAGCATGCGGTCGACCTCGAAGCCGCTCACCGCAGAAACAAATATCAGGGGAGCGCCCGGCGTGAAGAAGAGCCTGTCAAAGAGCGCCTTCTCGTATTTCTCACGGTAGTCGCGCTCGCTCTTCGCCCCGGCGATCCCGCCATGCCTCTTGAAGGCCTCGTGCACCAGGTCCCACTTGTTGACGATGACCGCGATCGGCTTGCGGTCTTTGACCGCCTCGCCCGCGATGGCCTTGTCCTGCTGGGTCACGCCGTCGATGGCGTCGAGGACCAGGAACACCACGTCGGACCTCTGCATCGCGTCGAGCGATCGAAGCCTCGAGAAGTACTCGACCGATGAAGACAGCTTGGTGGCCGACTTAATCCCGGCCGTGTCGATCAGGCGGAAGGGGTACATCTTCTTGTCGCGGCCCCGGAACTCGAACGGAAGCTCGACCGAATCCCGCGTGGTGCCCGCGAGATCGTTGACGATCAGCCGGTCGCTCCTGAGGAGCCGGTTGGCCAAGGAGGACTTGCCCACATTGGGCCGGCCGATGAAGCAGATGCAGATGGGACCCGGGATTCTGCCGTTCTCCGGCCGGACCCGGGCAACCTCGGAGCCGGGGGCCTTCGGCGGGAGGCCGATCTTCTGAAGGACCGCCTCGCGCAGCTCGGATTCACCGCGTCCATGCTCCGCGGATACAAAGATCGGCTGACCGAGGCCGAGGCTCATGACCCCCTCGTGGTCCACCTTTTCGTCGCCGAAATCGGCTTTGTTCACGACGACGATCACCGGCTTGCCGCCCTGTCTCAGGCGCCTCGCGATCCTGTCGTCCAGGGCCGTCACTCCGTCGAGGCCGTCGATGATGAAGAGGATGAGCGCCGCGGTATCGATCGCGAAGCCGACCTGCCTCTCCGAGGCCGCGATGATCGCCGCGGAGGACGTTTCGCCCTCCTTGAGGCCGAGCCCGCCCGTGTCCATGAGCGTGTAGCCGTCGTCGACATCCGTCGAAATGACGTCCCGCGTCACGCCCGGCTGGTCGTGGACGATGGAAATCCGCTTGCGGGCCAGCCGGTTGAACAGCCGGCTCTTGCCGACATTGGGCCGGCCTACGATGACGACGGAGCGGAACATGGGGTCGTGGTGTTCACGAACCGTTCAATCCGATCGCAAGCCTCCACAAGATGGTCGTAACTGGTTGCGAAGCTCGCGCGGACAAAACCCCGCCCGTTCTCGCCGAAGGCCGCACCCGGCACGACGGCGACACTCTGCGAACTCAAAAGCCCGTAGGCAAAATCGCGGTCGCTCAGGCCCGTGGAGGCGACGCTCGGGAACACGTAAAACGCGCCGCCCGGCGCCCGGCACGGAAGGCCGCCCTCGTTAAGCCTGCGGACAACGAGGTCGCGGCGCCGGTGGTACTGCTCCCTCATGGACTTGACGCCGTCCTCCCCGCGTGTGAGCGCCTCGACTGCGGCCTCCTGCGCAAGAATCGGCGCGCACAGCATCGAGTATTGATGGATCTTCATCATCGCATCGATCAGCTCCGCCGGACCGCAGGCGTAGCCGATCCTGAATCCGGTCATCGCAAAAGCCTTCGAGAAACCGTGCAGGAAGATCGTGCGCTCCTTCATGCCGGGGAATACGGCGATGCTTGTGTGCGCCGAATCATAGACCAGCTCCGAATAGATCTCGTCGCTGAGCACAATCAGGTCCTTCTCGACCGCAAAGCGGGCGATTTTCTCGAGGCGCGCGCGGTCGCAGGTGCCCCCCGTGGGGTTGCACGGCATGTTGATGATGAGGACCTTGCACCCCGGCTGCCACGCGTGCTCCAGGTCCGCCACGTTGAGCGCAAACCCGTCTTCCGACCGGGTGGGCACGGGGATGGCGATCCCGTGGGCAAGGGCCACGCTCGGATTGTAGGAAACGTAGCAGGGCTGGTGGTAGAGCACCTTGTCGCCGGGGTTGACAAGGGCGCGAAGCGCAAGGTCGATCGCCTCGGAGACGCCGACCGTCACGATGATCTCGTCGTCAGGCCGGTAGGCCACGGTGTAGTGCGCCTCCACATAGGCCGATATCGCCCGCCTGAGTTCAACGAGACCGAGGTTGGAAGTGTAATGGGTCTTCCCCTTCTCCAGCGCATAGATCGCGGCCTCCCGGATGTGCCAGGGCGTGTCGAAATCGGGCTCGCCGATTCCGAGCGAGATCACGTCCTTCATCTTCGAGACGATGTCAAAAAAGTCGCGGATGCCTGATTTGGGCAGGCTGACGACATGGCGTGCGACGAAGCGTTTCATGGCGACACCTTCAGCCTTTCGGTCTCCTGGGACGGCGCCTCGATCAGGAAAGATCCCTCCTTGTAGGAGCGCAGCATGAAATGGGTGCTGGTCGAAAGAACGCCCTCGAGCGTCGAAAGCTTCTCGGAGACGAACCCGGCGACCTTCTGGAGGCTCGGACCGTTGACGAAGATGAGCAGGTCGTAGGCTCCCGACATAAGGTAGCAGGACTCCACCTCGTCAAATCGGCTCAGGCGCTCCGCAAGGCGGTTGAAACCCCCGCCCCGCTCCGGGGTCATCTTGACCTCAATGACGGCCCGGACGGCGGCGGCCGTCTCGCGGGAGAGGTCGAGCACCGGGCGCCACCCAAGGAAGATCCTATCCCTCTTGAGCTGCTCCAGGTTGCTGACCACCTCGGCCTCCGGCATGCCTGCAACCTGCGCGATTTGCGCCGTGGAGAGGTTACCGCCTTCGATGAGGAGCTTCAGTACAGGGTTCATAAGGGGTGCGAGCGTCGCATGAACGGGGTCCGATTAGCCATCCCAAAAACGATTCCCGGGATTGCATCCAGGCCACCATTGATGCATCCGGTGAGTTCCCATGTTTGAATCCCTGACCGACAAACTCTCCTCCGCCCTCCGGAACCTCCGCGGGGTCGGCAAGCTTTCCGAGGAGAACATGGCCGCCGCCCTGGCCGAGGTCCGCACGGCGCTCCTCACGGCCGACGTCCATTTCAAGGTGGCCCGGGAATTCACCGAGCGCGTCCAGGCGCAGTGCGCCGGCCAGGAGGTTCTGAAGGGCGTGACGCCGGGCCAGCAGGTCATCAAGATCATCCACGACGAGCTGGTCCGCCTTCTTGGCGAAGGTACGACTGCGCTCAGCACGGCAAAGCCGATCAAGATCATGATGGTCGGCCTCCACGGCTCCGGAAAGACGACCTCAACCGCCAAGCTGAGCCGCCTGCTCAAGAAGCGCGGCTACCGACCGTTCGTCGTGGCCTGCGATGTCTACCGTCCCGCCGCCATCGACCAGATCGAGATTCTCGCAAGACAGGAGGAAGTCGGGTTCTTCTCGGACCGGGAGTCGAAGGACGTCCCCGCAATCGGGAAGGCGGGGCTTGCGGCGGGTCTTGCCGCGGGCGCCGACGCGATCATCCTCGACACGGCGGGCCGCCTCCAGATTGACGAGGGGCTCATCGACGAAGTGAAGCGCCTTGGCGCCGTCGTTTCGCCGGACGAGGTGTTTCTCGTGGCGGACGGAGCGCTCGGCCAGGAGGCCGTCAATGTCGCGAAGACGTTCCACGACGCCCTTCAGCTCACGGGTCTCGTGATGACAAAGCTCGACGGCGACGCGAGGGGCGGCGCCGCGCTCTCAATAAAGTCCATCACCGGAATCCCGATTAAGTTCGTGGGCACCGGCGAAAAGACCGATGACTTCGAGCCGTTCCATCCTGACAGGCTTGCCTCCCGTATCCTCGGGATGGGCGACGTCGTCTCCCTCGTGGAGAAGGCGCAGGAGTCCATCGACCAGGGCGAGGCCGAGCGGATGGCTGAGAAGATGCGGAAGGCCGACTTCAACCTGGAAGACTTCCTATCCCAGCTTCAGGCCGTGAAGAAGATGGGGTCCATGCAGAGCATTGTCGGCATGATTCCCGGGATGAGCGGCGTGCAGCTGGGCGACGACGCGGAGCGCCAGATGAAGCGGACGGAATCGATCATCAAATCCATGACGATCCAGGAGCGCCGCAAGCCGGATATCCTGAACGGAAGCCGGCGCCAGAGGATCGCGAATGGGGCCGGGGTCAGGATTTCCGACGTAAACCAGCTGCTGAAACAGTTCCAGCAGATGCAGAAAATGATGCGGATGATGAAGGGAGGGAACCAGAAGAAGCTCATGCGCCAGATGGAGGCCATGAAGGGCCGGGGCGGATTCCCGGGGATGTGAGCATTTTCGGCCTTGAACTTAAGATGAAATAGTCGATTGGCCGGAACTCGAGATTGACTTTCCCGAATGATGGCAGACATTTGTCTGCCATGGAAGCCAACACTAGGGAATTCGCCCGCAATTTTGCGCGCTACCGTCGGATAGCCTCCCTTGGTGAGAAGGTGCGCATTTCGTCTCCGGACGGCGTCTTTGTCTTCACGAGGGAGGGCACCGGAATGACCGGCTCAGATCTGCTTGCTCGTTTAGGCCGCCTTCGACCTGGAAAAGGACTATTCTCTGCACGGGGCGCGGATAGGATCGAGGCCGCGGCGCGGACAAAGAAGGCGGCGCGCTCGCCTTGGGATTCATGATCTGCGACTCGACTCTTTTTGTGGCACTCGATCGGGAGCGCCAGAGGCGACAGGAGGGACCAGCACACCTGTTTCTCCGCGCGCATGCCGCTGAGAAGATTGAAATGAGTGTGGTCACGAGAGGCGAGTTGGCGCGTGGGTTCTCTCGCCGGGCAGATTGGGAAGACTTCTGCGAGGGCTTCACGGTCCATCCCCTTGATGAAGAAGTACTGTGGAAAGCCGCAGAGATCTTCCAGGACCTAAGAAAACGTGGTGAGCCCACCGGGGAGAACGATCTATGGATCGCAGCTACGGCATTGGCCACCGACCAGCCAGTGGTAACGGCCAACTCGAAGGATTTTCAAAAAATCCGCGGCCTTCGTGTCTTATCACATTCGTCAATTGGCTAGATCGAGTCCGGGTATTTCCGCTCCAAAGATCGTGCCATGATGTGCCACTATAACCAGTCTTGCCGGGAGGAGTCTCAATAATCGAATAGAGCTTAAGTTATTGGCCCACCAATACCCCCACCAGATGCAGAAGATGATGAAGATGATGAGGGGCGGGAACCAGAAGAAGCTCATGCGCCAGATGGAGGCGATGAAGGGCAAGGGCGGGTTTCCGAGCATGTGAGGAGGCCGAGAAGGCTCCGCAAATTGGACCACGAAAATCCCGCATTGACTGCGGGTTTTTCTTGGTGACTATCGCGGTATGATTCTTCGATCGTCAGACCGTCAGGCAGTCCGAACCGCCCTGAAGCGCAGTCGCGTTGTGGCGTTGCTCGGACCACGCCAATGCGGCAAAACGACGCTGGCGCGCGAATTTGTGGCAGCCGATTCCATCAATTATTTCGACCTCGAAGATCCGGCAAGCCTTGCGCGTCTTTCGGAGCCCGACCTGGCGCTCCGCCCCCTGAAAGGCCTGGTGGTGATCGATGAAGTCCAGCGTCATCCCGACCTGTTTCCGCTTCTGCGTGTCTTGGCCGACCGACGTCCGTTGCCCGCTCGTTTTTTGATTCTGGGCAGCGCCTCGCCCGAGCTTCTTAGGCAATCGGCTGAGACTCTCGCAGGCAGGATCGAAACCGTACCCCTGGAGGGTTTGCGCCTTGGGGACCTGGGTGCGTCCGCTCAGCCTCGCCATTGGTTTCGGGGAGGCTTCCCTTTGGCGTTCACCGCGCGCAGTGAAGTCGACTCCATCGCCTGGCGGAAGCAGTTCCTGCAGACATTCCTTGAACGCGACCTCCCGCAGCTGGGTGTCCAAATCCCGGCTGCCACGCTGAACCGGTTTTGGCACATGGTGGCACACTATCACGGTCAAATTTGGAACGCGGCCGAGTTTGCCCGGGCGCTGGCCGTCAATGAATCTACGGTGCGCCGGTACCTCGATCTGCTGAGCGGCGTGTTCATGGTCCGACAATTGCCGCCGTGGTTCGAAAATCTCGGGAAGCGCCAGGTCAAGGCGCCCAAGATATACATCCGGGACAGCGGACTCCTGCATTCGCTCCTTGGCATAAATACGACGCGCGAGCTAGCCCTTCATCCCAAGGTTGGCGCGTCATGGGAAGGTTATGCTGTAGAGGAAGTGATTAAGGCCCTTCGACCGGATGCAGCCTACTATTGGGCGACCCATAACGGAGCTGAAATTGATCTCCTACTATTCCAGGGGGGGCGACGCATCGGTGTTGAGCTAAAACGCAGCGATGCACCAACCTTGACTCCATCGATGCGGATCGCCTTGGCCGACCTTAAATTGAACGAGCTCAAGGTCGTGTATCCGGGCGAATACAGCTACCGGCTAGCGCCAAAGGTCGAGGTTGTGCCGCTCAGGGTGCTAGTCGGCGCAAAGTGATGGAGACATGGCGGGCCGCTCGCGCCATTCATGCATGAATGATAGCCATGAATCGTTGCCAGGATATGCCACCATAACGGTTGCATGCCGGGAGGAGTCTCAATAATCGAATGGAGCTAGGTTGTTGGCCCACCATCACCCACAGCAGATGCAGAAGATGATGCGGATGATGAGGGGCGGGAACCAGAAGAAGCTCATGCGCCAGATGGAGGCCATGAAGGGCAAGGGAGGGTTTCGACCATAAGGCACCGCGGGCCCGGCGCTCGCCTCAGCGAAACCGCCGACGGCAGGATCGTTCCCCTGAATCGACCCCCAGCGCCGCGATGCCTGGCCGCGGCGCCAAGAGCGAACAGGAGTTCGGTCTCATGCGCCGCCCGCACGACGCCGGCGGCCTATAGCTCCCTAAGCGCGACCGCGATCGGCTGGCGCGCCGCACGGATGGCCGGCAGCAAGCCGCCGATAATGCCGATAATCGTGGCCAGAACGACCCCTTGGATGAGGAGCTGCGGCGTCACGGCCAGTGAGAACGTGATCTGGCTGAAACTCTGCCAGTTCATCGTCGCCGTGTGAAAGCCGTTGAACGCGAGGTAGGACAGGCCCGACCCGAGCGCCCCCCCGAAGAGCGCCAGGGCCGTCGATTCCAGCATGACGGAAACAATGACGGCGCTGCTTCCGAATCCAAGCGCGCGAAGGGTCGCGATTTCGCGTGTTCGCGCGGAGACCGAGCTATACATGGTGTTCAGGGCGCCAAACACCGCACCCACCGCCATCAAGGAGGCGATCAGATAGCCCAGCGTCGTGATGAGCTTCGTCACCGAGGTCGACTGTTCGGCGTAGTAGTCGGTCTGCCGGAACACCTCGGCATTCAGCCGCGGATCGGTGGTCAGGGAGTCCTTGAACTTATTGAACGCATCCGGGGACGTCAGCTTGACGAAGACGGACTGAAAGCTGTCGCCGCGGCGATACGCCGCCTGCAGGACCGCCGCGTCCGACCAAATCTCCGAATCGGCGGCACCGCCGCCGGCCGAGAATATCCCAACGACCGGCCAATAGGAGCTGCCGACCTTCAGCCTGTCGCCGACCTGCAGGCCCGAGAACTCGCGGGCTGCGCCAAGGCCCACGATGACCTCATCCTTGCCCCACTCGAACATGCGGCCCGCCACGATCTTCAATCCGTCGCGAACCAGGACCGCCGGCCGCTCGACGCCGCGCAACGGCACGTTCACATCGGAGCCCGTCGAAATCTTGGGCAGGTTAATGATGACAAACAGCTCGGCTGAGGCGAGGGGCCCCGCCTGGGTGCGGGCGACTCCGGGCGCGTCGGCGATGATCCGGGTGCTGTCGCGCGAAAAACCGCTCACCATCTCGCTGTCGGCGCCGCTCCTGAGAACGAGGGCCGCATCCGGCGAGCCGGAGGCGGCCATCGCCCGGCGAAATCCGGTCGCAATCGAGAGAACCCCCACCAGGACCGCAACGACCCCGGCGATGCCGAAGGTTGCCGCGGCGACCGAACCGCGCCGCTGGGGCATGCTCAGGAGTCCAAACTCGGTCACGGCCCCGACCTGAGAGATCCAATTGAGCGGGCCGGCCATGTCAGATCCTCCTCAGGGAATCCGCGACCCGCAGGCGCATGGCCTGCAGCGCCGGGAAGAATCCCGTGACCAGGCCCAGCGCGACGCTGATGCCGAGGCCCATGGCAACGTCGCGGGCTGGAAAGAAGAATAGGGGGAGCATCCCTCCGGTCGGATCGCCCTTCGCGGTCAAAAGGAGCGCGATGCCGAGTCCCAGGACGCCGCCGATGACCGCCAGCGTGCACGATTCCGCGAGCACGAGGGCGAGGACCTGCGTGTTCGTGAATCCGATCGCCTTGAGCACGCCGAGTTCCCCCGTCCGCTCGCGCACCGACTGGGAGATCGTGTTGCCGGTCACCAGGAGGATGGTGAAGAACACGGCCCCCAGGATGGATGCGGTGATGAGCGCAATGTCGCCAATCTGCTTCGCCCACGCCTGGACGAAGGCACCCTCGGCCTCCGTCTTGGTCTCAGCCGAAGAGTTCTCGAACTCCGCATCGACCATATTCGCGACCTCCGCCGCCTTTGCCGTGTCCTTCACGCGGATCGTGTACCAGCCGACCATCCCGGTCCACATGCGCCTCGCCTCGTCAAAATAGTCGTAGCGGAAGAAGAGGGGCGTCGTGTCCGTGTTCTTGTCCCGTCCGTCGAAGATGCCGACGATATCGAACTCCCAGAGGTAGCTGCCGTTCTTCTGGGACCAGATGGTCGACTGGATCGGGACCTTGTCCCCAATCTTCCAATTGAACCGCTCAGCGGTCTTGCGCCCGACGATCGCCCCGGTCCGCGTGCTGAGCCAGGCCTTCCTCTCCTGAGCCGACAGGACGAATTCGGGATGCATGTCCAGGAACTCCTCCGGAACCACCGGGTTCTGCATGAAAAAATTCTTCGGATCCTGGTAGATTCCGCCGAACCACGTCTGATGGGTGGCGGCAACGACCCCGGGGATCTGCTCCATGCGCCTTTGGTAGTCGATTGGCAGCATCTGGATGATGGAAACCTTGTGGCGCACGATCAGGCGGTTGGCCCCCTCCAGGCTCACGCCGCCCGTCAGCGCCTGCCGGATCGCCGAGAGGAAGCCGAAGAGCACAAAGGCGACAACGATCGAGAGCAGCGTGAGCACCGTGCGCGTTTTCTTCCTGCGCATGTTGCCCCAGACTAGGTGCATGAACCTCATGGGAGAATGCTTCCTCGTGTCGCCGTCGGTCCGCGCGGGGTCAGTTCAGCTGCTCCCGGGTGAGCTGGCCCTTGTTCAGGTAGACGGTCCTCGACGCCCTGGCCGAGGCGTGCGGGTCGTGGGTCACCATGATGATGGTCTTGCCGTGCTCGCGGTTGAGGGCCTGGAGGAGGTTAAGGATCTCGTCGCCCGCCTTGCGGTCGAGGTCGCCCGTGGGCTCGTCGCATAGGAGGAGCGTGGGGTCGGTCACAATGCCCCGGGCGATTCCGACCCTCTGCTGCTCCCCTCCCGAAAGCTGCCTTGGATAGTGCTGCGCCCGGTTCAACAGCCCGACGGCCTCGAGCGCCGCAGCGACGTGCTGCTTGCGCTCGGACCTCGAAAGGTGCGTGAGCAGGAGGGGCAGTTCGACATTTCGCTCGGCGGTAAGCACCGGCATCAGGTTGTAGAGCTGGAACACGAAGCCGATGTGCCGGGCCCGCCAGGCCGCCAGCCGGCGATCCGAAAGCTGGTCGACGCGCTCGCCGGCGATTGTCACCGTGCCCCGGGTCGGATGGTCGAGGCCTCCGATCAGGTTTAGGAGCGTGCTCTTGCCCGAGCCCGAGGGGCCCATCAGCGCGAGGAATTCCCCGGCCGGAACCTGCAGATGCAGGTCCTTAAGGACCTGGATGTCTTCGGATCCCCGGTGAAACACCTTTTCGACTCCGTTCACATCCACCAACGCCAAATCCGCACTTTTTTCGCTCATGGTTGCTCCTCCCTTACGTTAGCCCCGTCGGCCAAATCCTTCGGCCCGTCGATGACGACGCGCTCGCCGGCGGCCACTCCCGCGCTCAATTCCACCTGTTCGTCCGTCGAATTGCTCACAGTCACCGCGCGGCGTTCGGCCCTCCCGTTCCGAACCACGATGACGACGTCGCGCCCGGCGTCCTGGCGCACCGCGGCCTTCGGCACGACGACCGAGCGCACGGGCGAAGCCTTGGCCTCCCCTGGCTCGCGGAATGCCACCTTCACCCCCATTTCGGGAAGGATCCTCGGGTCGAGCTTGTCGAACCCAACCCTCACCTTGACGGTGGATTTCTGGCGGTCGGCCGTGGGGATGATCGCGATGACCTTGCAGGGGATCCTCCAGTCGGGATAGGCATCGAGCGTCGCCACGACAGGCTGCCCGGCCTCGACCCGGTTGATATAGGCCTCATTGACGTCGATCTCGATCTCGAGCGACTCCATGTCGACGACCGTGCATATCCCGGTGCGCGTGAATCCGCCGCCCGCCGACACCGGCGAAATCATCTCGCCCGGCTGGGCGTCCTTGGTCGTCACGATGCCGTCGAACGGCGCCCGCAGGACCGTGTCGTCGAGCTGCTGCTGCCAGATGGCAACCGTGCGCTCCGCGACCGTCACGTCTCTGGCCTGCTGCTTGAGCCGGGCGCCGTAGGCAAGGGCGTCCGCCTTCGCATGGTCGTAGTCCACCTGGGCCACAACGTTCTTCTCGATCAGCTCCGACTGGCGGCGCAAGTCCTGCTCCGCCTCCGTCAGGCGCACCTGCGTCTCCGCCTGCGCCGTGCGCGCCGACTCAAGCTGCGCGCGCGCCAGCTGGAGGCTCGCCACGACGTTCGTGTCGTCAAGGCGGGCCAATACCTGGCCCTCCTTCACCTTCAGGCCCTCCTCGACAAGGACTTCCGTCACCTTGCCGGTGATCTTGGACGAGATCGTGGCCTGGCGCCTTGCGGTGACGTACCCCGACGAATTCAGCACCGTGTGCTCTCCGCCTGCAGCTTCCACCTCCCGCGCGGCATCCGTCCGCACCTTAACGGCCGCCGGCCGAGACCCCCACCATGCGGCGGCCCCCAACAGGGCTCCGACCGCAACGACAAGAAAAACGGGCAACGACCGTTTGGGCGGGCCCGGGTCCGTGCCTCGCTCGATCCGAAGGGCGTCTAGCGCAGCCTTTGTAGGGATCATATATATATACGAACACGGGATTCAACGGGCCGTTGATTGAAGGGTCAATGGCGCATTGGCCCGGTCGCCGCCGTGCTATAAATAGCCGCCATCCCCCCGGGCCCGCCACCGGGCTGCCGGGGGAAGGCCGACTCGCGGAGCGCTAGAACGAAGCCTTGAGCGAGAGCGAAGCGACGTTGTCCTCGAAGCTCTGCCCGGGAGTGGACGCCACCGGGAGATGGGAATGGCCGGTGGTCGCCGAATAGTCCGCGCTCACCGAGAGGTTCGATGTGATCGCATACGTCACGTCGACCGGCACCGAATCGGTCCAATCGTTCCGGACCGTCGGCGTGTCATATCGGTGGCCAAGGACCCGCAGCCCGACGGAGGCCGACAGGCTCTTCGAGAACGTGTGCTTGTAGGTCAGGTTTTCAGAGGTCTCCTGAATCGAGTACACACCCGCGCTGGAGACGAAGTGCCAGACCTTCTCGGAGGCGGTGAGCGTGTCCGAGGGCGTGAACGTGGCCGTCAGCTGGCCCTGCAGATAGAGCCAGGTGTGGGAGTCGCCAATAAGCCCCTCATGCGCGGCATTGCTGTACCGGCGGAAGTCCGGCCCCGCGAGGAGCTGCGCCTGGAGCCACGACAGCGGCTTTCCCTCGAGGCCCAGCAGCGCGCGGTTGTAGGTGCTGTCGCTGTCGGAAAGGCTGTAGTAGGTGTGCGCCTGGGTCTGCTGGCCGATTCGCCAGCCCCCGACAAGGGCGAAGCCGGGCAAGAGGTCGTAACCCAGGTCCAGGCCGACGTTGATGTCGTCCCTGTTGACCCAGTTGGCGTAACCCTTGTAGGCGCCGACCGGATTGTGCTCGTCGATCAGGAGGTTGTAATAGGTGGCGCTGTCGACCGCCCGCACGAACCAATCGGTCGCATCGTACCTGAGAAACGAGGTGTTCCGCTCCTGGATCTGGTTGCGGCGCTCGCGAACGACCCCGTAGCCGAGGTTGTTGTATAGGTTGAAGAATTCGTCCTCCCTGCTTCCGTCGACATAGAGCAGGGGGTTATCAATCGAAAACGACCAGGGGCCCTCCTTGCCCGTGGCGTCCAGCGTGAACGTGTTCCTCAAATTGTCCTCGCGCGCCGCCGCCTCATACTGGGTGTATTCGGCGGAATACGCGAACGTAAGGGTCTTGAGGAACCTGGCGTTCTGCGGACCGGCATCCGCGAGAAGGTCGAAGGTGAGGTTTGCGCTCAGGGTCGTGAACCACGAGGAGATGTTGGCGATCGGGGGATGCCCGGCCAGGTTGTCGGACACGCCATAGATATTCGAATCGTAGCCTTCCCGGACCGAGACCGAGGCGACGGTAAGCCAGTTTGGCAGCGCGACGCCGAAGGCATCCGCCGGCGCCGCCGCGGCAGGCTGCGGTGCGGGGGCCGTGATCGGCGCGTTCTGTGCATGGACCGCGGCCACGGCCGTTAGGCTGAGCAGGGCCGCGCCAAGGATTGACCGGGCGCGCCGCGGTGACGCCTTTGCCCGGATTGTATTCGGAGCGCTTTCAAGAGGTGAGATGCCTTTCACGGTGTTTGGGTGTTGGTTCTTAGGGGAAACAGCGTCCTGTTTTCAGGTGTGGGCCGTTCCAGAATGTCTTGAGTTAAAGGCCTCCGGTCGTGGCCGGTCGGCGGAAAGGGCGGACCCTGAAATGGGGTTGGAGCTTTCTGGGTTCTCCCGCGTGGGCGGGTAGGAATTAGAGGGCCTCATAGGTCACTTGTTTAATCTATATTGATTCCATATAGATTAAAGCAAGCCCTTTTGCCCCTCCTGTGTCATAAAACTTCAGGCCCGAGGTTGATGATATAATCAACCAATCATCATGCGATTACAAATTTCACCTACTCATCCTAACCCGCGCGTCTCGCGAAGGATCACATCGAATGAAGGGCGATTCGATTGCCCTCGGTGTCCAGAAGGATGGCGCGGAAGCCGAAGGGCCCGATGCTCTCCTTCTTCTGCAGAACCTTTCCTCCCGTCTGCTCGGCCGAATCGATGGCCTCGTCGAGGCGTCCGTGGACATTCAGATAGATCAGGGGACCGTCCGCGGATGGCCTCACCGTCTGGCTCGTATAGAGGCACCCGGCAGCCTCCCCGTCCTTGTGCGGGAATGAGCCCAGGGTCATCCCGGTGTACTCCACCTTCTCAATCTCAGCGCCCAGCACAGCGGAGTAGAACCGGATCGCGCGGTCCAGATTCAGCACCGGAATATCAACCCATACAATTTGGTTGGGCATTGAAGGGCTCCTGATTTTGCAGACGAGGAAAATGGGGACGGCTCCCCGGCCGGAACTCCGGATTCAACCTCCGCGGAAACGAGGCGAGCAAATCCAAAAAACGGTTTCAACTGTCATTTTCGTTAAAAACATCGTCAATTGTGCCATTTTTTATCCATGTTTGAGCCTGTAGGATGATGCACGGGAGCAGATCCCCGGCGTCGACTGGCTTGAATCCCTTTCCTCGCCCAAGCCTCGACCGCCCATGCTAAAGATAACCCCTTTCCTACGCCCGCCGCTCGATCCCGAATTTATCCCGGCCGCCCTGTGGAACCGGGCGTTCGGGACAACGGTTGCGGCGGACCCGGGTGCGCGCCCCCTGATTCTCTCCCTCGAGCGCCCCGACGGCGGCGCCACCCGCCACCAAAGCCGCATCCTGTCCGCCGGCCACCCCGACTCGGCGCTCAACCTCCGCTACGCCGAAAGGCTCCTCAAGTTCCTGCTTTGGCAGAAAGGCGGATGCGTCGTCCGGGTCGCCGGCGCGCCGGAAATCGCCGCCCATCTGCGCGCGGTCTACAGTCCGCGGGGCGCACGGGCGTTCGACCATGCGTTCTTGGGTGAGAAGGTTTACCGTCGCCCGTTCAGCCTCGTGGCCGCCGAGGAGGAGGACCTGCCGGAGGAGGGCGACAGGGGCGTCACCGTCGGACGCCACCTTGAGGGTTGCCGGATCGGCTTTGATATCGGGGGCAGCGACAGGAAGGCCGCGGCCGTGATCGACGGAAAGGTGGTGTACTCCGAGGAGACCCGCTGGGATCCCTATTTCCAACAGGATCCGGCCTACCACATCGAGGGGATTCACGAATCCCTGAGCCGGGCCGCCGCGCACCTTCCTAGGGTCGACGCCATTGGGGGAAGCGCGGCCGGCATCTACGTGGACAACGAGGTGCGGGTCGCCTCGCTCTTCCGGGGGATCCCCCCCGACCTGTTCGAGAGCGAGATACGCGGGCTCTTCTTCACGCTCCAAAGGCGGTGGGGCAACGTGCCCTTCGTCGTTGCCAATGACGGCGAGGTCGCGGCGCTCGCCGGTTCGATGTCGCTCGGCGACAACGCGGTCCTGGGGATTTCGATGGGCACGAGCCAGGCCGGAGGCTATGTGCGCCCGAGCGGCGACATCACGCCCTGGCTCAACGAACTCGCCTTTGCGCCCGTCGACTACCGCGAGGATGCCCCCCTTGACGAATGGTCCGGGGACAGAGGATGCGGCGTCCAGTA
>CAWHOL010000005.1:0-242020 GCA_963830965.1 uncultured Verrucomicrobiae bacterium
CCGCCGCTGCCGTCCTTGAACGGGAGAAATTTCCAGCCTCCGGCCATCGATGAGAGGACGCCGTTGCCCTCAACATAATCGTGGTAGAACACGAGGTAGACGTGGATCAGGGTGAAGATGATGAAGAACCAGGTGGCGAGATGATGCCACTGCCGCAGGCCCGCATCGCCCCCGAAAATCGGCAGCATCCAGGTGAAAAGCTGCGGGAACCAGGAATGGCTCATCTTCGCATAAAGCGCGAAGCCGCTCGCGACCTGGAAAAGGAAGACGAGAAACATCGCAAAATATGTGAGGTAGGCGAGGGCGTTGTGCCCCACGGCGACGAGCACCTTGTTTGAAGACTGCAGCACATCGATCCTGAGGACGGAGAGAACCTCCCGAAACTGGGCGAAGCGCAGCGGCAGGAAGTTCTTCCAGTTCGCGTACTGGTTCCCGACGAAACCCCAGTAGATGCGGTACGCGAAGTTGAATACGAAGACATATCCGGCGGTGAAGTGAATGAAGCGGACCGTTCCGAACCAATAGCTGAACGAGGCCTCGCTCGCCGTATTGATTGCAGGCGGATTGGCGATGATGAAGCCGGTAATCGTAAGGACGAGGATGCACAGCGCGTTGAGCCAGTGATAAAAACGGACCGGCAGCTCCCAAACGTATATCCGTTTGAACTCGTGCGGCTGGTCCGGCGGAGCGAGCGTTTTCATGGCGTCCTCGGGTTAGACTGCCGGCGATGTGGAGACCCTCTGGAGCGTGTTGCCCTTGTCGTCGTACAGATGCACGGCACAGGCGAGGCACGGGTCAAAGGAGTGGATTGTCCGAAGAATCTCGAGCGGGAGCTTCGAGTCGTTCATTGGAGTGCCCACCAGGGCGGACTCATAGGGGGACCGCTCTCCATTTGAGTCGCGCGGCGAAGCGTTCCACGTGCTCGGAACCACCAGCTGGTAGTTCTCGATCCGCTTGTCCTTGATCACGATCCAATGCGCCAGGGCTCCTCGGGGTGCTTCCGAAGGTCCCACGCCCCTCGCCGAAACGGGCCATGTGGACGGCTCCCACTTCTCCTTCGTGAACGTCCGCGAGTCGCCGTTCTTGATGTTGCTGAGCAGCTGGCCGTAGAACTCCCCGGCCCAGCCCGCAATCAGCTTCGTCTCAATTCCGCGCGCGGCGGTGCGCCCGAGTGTCGAGAAGAGCACCGTCGCCGGTGCATTCAGCGTCTTGAGCGCCTCCGTGACCGCATCCTTCACCTCCGGGTTTCCCGAGGCGTAGCCTACAAGCATGCGGGCGAGGGGCCCCACTTCCATCGCGTGGCCCTTCCAGCGCGGCGTCTTCAGCCACGAGTACTTGCCATCCACGTCGAGGTGCTCGTAAGGCGGCTTGGGCCCCGTGTAGTCGAAGGTGGTCTCACCCTCCCAAGGGTGCCTCCCGCCGCCGCCGCCCTGGTAGGAGTACCAGGAGTGGTCGACGAACTCCTGGATTCCGGCCGGATCCCTTGGATCGACCTCGTGGACATGCGAGAGGTCCCGGTCAAGAATCGCCCCGCGCGCGAACTTGAAGCGCCCGACATCGGCGAATCCGTTGGTCGGCAGGTCCCCGTAGCAGAGGTAGTTCTTGACCCCGCCGCCGATGGCCGCCCAGTCAAGGTAGTATGGGGCGATGGCCATAAGGTCGGGCAGATAAACCTGCTCGACGAATTCCTTCGCCTGCTCGAGAAGGCGGCCGACCATCGCCAGGCGCTCGGTGTTGATTGCGTTGGCCTCTTCGATGTTGATCGCGCAGGGAACCCCGCCCACCAGGTAGTTCGGGTGGGGGTTCTTGCCGCCGAATATCGTGTGGACCTTGACGATCTCCTTCTGCCACTCGAGCGCCTCCAGATAGTGCGCAACGCCGATCAGGTTCACCGCCGGCGGGAGCTTGTAGGCGGGGTGGCCCCAGTATCCGTTGGCGAAGATCCCGAGCTGCCCGCTCTCCACGAATTTCGTCAGGCGCTTTTGGAGGTCGCTGAAATAGCCAGGCGAGCTCTTTGGCCAGTGGGAGATGCTCTGCGCGATGCGAGAAGCCTCGGCCGGATCCGCCTTGAGGGCGCTGACAACGTCAACCCAATCCAGGGCATGCAGATGGTAGAAGTGGACCACGTGGTCCTGCATGTACTGCGTGCAGAACATGATGTTGCGGATGAGCTCCGCGTTGGGCGGCACCGAGATGCCGAGCGCGTCTTCGACCGAGCGGACCGAGGCGAGGGCGTGTACGGTCGTGCAGACGCCGCACACGCGCTCGCAAAAGGCCCATGCGTCGCGGGGATCGCGGCCCTTGAGGATGATCTCCAGACCGCGCACCATCGTGCCTGCGCTCCAGGCGTCGACAATCACGCCGTCCTTCACCTCGGCTTCAATGCGGAGGTGCCCCTCGATGCGGGTGATCGGGTCAACTACGATGCGGTCGCTCATGACGACGTCCCCCCTTCCTTACCCTTGCCCACGGCGGGCGTGGGCGGCCCGTCGGCCGCGGATTCACCGGGCTGTTCGCCGATTTCATGATGCTTCCGGACGTTGGTAAGAACGGCATGGGCAGCTATGCCCGCAACCGTGACGGCTCCGACGGCCATGCCTATCTTGTCCGCCGTCGTTTCGATTCCAAAGCCCGGGAAGTTGGGCAGGCGCTCGTAGAACGGACCGTTGTCCCAGAAATTGGACTCGGAGCAGCCGATGCAGCCATGGCCCGATTGGATCGGGAAGCTGACGCCGCCATTCCAGCGGATCGTTCCGCACGAATTGTAGGTTGTGGGGCCGCGGCAGCCCATTTTGTACAGGCAGAATCCCTTGCGCGCATTGTCATCGTCGAACGATTCGACGAACAGGCCAGCGTCATAATTGGGCCGGCGGTAGCAGGTATCGTGCACGCGCCGCGAATAGAACTCCTTCGGGCGGCCTTGCTCGTCGAGCTGAGGGATTCGGTCGAAGGTGAGGAGGTGGACGAGCACGCCGGCCATGACTTCCGCGATGGGAGGGCAGCCCTGAACATTAACGATCGGCTTGCCGCTGATCACCTTGTGGATCGGCGCCGCCGAGGTGGGGTTCGGCTTGGCGGCCTGCACGCACCCGGAGCAAGCGCAGTTTCCCCAGGCGATCACCGCCTTCGCACCATCCGCAACCTCGCGCACGATGTCGGAGGCGGATCTTCCGCCAATGCAGCAGTAGGCCCCGTCGGCCGCCGTCGGCACCGAGCCCTCGCAGCAGAGCAGGTACTCGCCGCGGTATTTCTTTATCGTGTCCTGGAGGCAGTCCTCGGCCTGGTGCCCCGCCGCCGCGAGAAGCGTCTCGGTGTAGTCGAGCGAGATCTTGTCGAGGAGGATGTCGGCCACGATTGGGTGCGAGGAGCGAAGGAACGACTCGCTGCAGCACGTGCACTCCTGAAAGTGCATCCAGACCACCGGGATTCGCTTTTTCGTCTCAAGGGCGTTGGCCACCTGTGCGAGGCCTTCGGGACCTAGGCCCATGCAGGCGCTCATCCAGCCGCAGAATTTAAGGAAGTCGCGGCGCGAGACGCCGCGTGAAGTGAGCTGCTCATAGATCGTCGTCTGGTCCCGATCGGCGCGCGCGGTCTTTTCGGCAAGGATTTCCATTGGAAGGTATGCCGCGAGGCGGCGGCGGATTCGAGGTTGGAGGGGATCTGAAGAAAGCTGTCTTTCGTCACTCTATGAAAAATCACCGGGGCAAACTCCGCACATTTTGCCTACTTATATGCAGTATTTGCCAAATCAATGGCTTGCGCTCGCGCGGCGCGCTCATCGCTTTCAGCCTAAAATCGTGCATGAACTCGGTATAATGGAATCCGCGATCGAGGTGGTGCAGCGCTACGCCGCCGAAAAACACGCGCGCAGGGTGGAGCGCATCGTCCTGCGCATCGGCACGTTGGCCGGGGTCGACAGGGATTCGCTGCGTTTCGCGTTTGACGTCGTCTCCAAGGGCACAGCCGCCGAAGGGGCCACCCTCGATATCGAGCCCGTACCGGCCGCGGTCTACTGCACGGGCTGCAAGCGCGAATTCGCCGGCGAGGACCGCGGTTTCATCTTCACCTGCCCGACCTGCGGCGACCTTTGCGGCGAGATCCGCCGCGGCCGCGAGATTGAGCTCAGTCACCTCGAATTCTCCTGAAACCATGAATGAAGAACCCATCGTCACACACGAGGAAGCCGGGGACGGTTACGGCGTCCATCCGCTCAGTGGCGCGGCCGCCAGGCCGGCCTCCACGCTCTCGGCCCCGCTTTCCGCTGAGATCAACGCCGCCCTCTCCGCCAGTCCGAAGGGGGAGGTTGCCGTTCGCTCGCTTGATCTGCGGATACCGCTGCTCGAGAAGAACGACATCCTCGCGGAGCGGAATCGCGGCTATTTCCTGGGCCGGGGCCTCTCGGCTCTGAATCTCGTCTCGTCCCCCGGCGCTGGGAAGACCACGCTCCTCGAACGCACCCTCGACGAGTTCGCCCTGACTACAAAGTGCGCCGTGCTGGTAGGCGACCTCGAGACGGACAACGACGGGAACCGCCTGCGCCGTCCTCACGTGCCGGTCGCCCAGATCACCACAGGGACCGTCTGCCACCTCGATGCCGGCATGATAGCCCGCGCCGTGCAGTCGATCGAGCTCGCGGGTGTTCGGGTCCTTTTTATCGAGAACGTCGGCAACCTTGTCTGTCCGGCCTCGTTCGATCTCGGCGAGCAGGTCCGTGTCGTCCTTCTTTCAACCACGGAAGGGGAGGACAAGCCGCTCAAGTATCCCCCCATCTTCAAGTCGGCAAATCTCGTGCTCCTGACCAAGGTGGACCTGGCCGACGCCCTTGGCTTCAAGCGGGACGTCGCGCTTCAGAACGTCCGAAGGATCGCGCCGCAGGCTCGCGTGATCGAAATCTCCGCCCGCTCAGGCGAGGGAGTCCAGGAGTGGTACGCCTTTCTCCGCTCCCTTTCACCGGCCCCTTAAATCGCTATATTGCTGGGACTTGCCCATGCCTGCAACCCGCCAACCAACCGAAAGGATGCTCCGTGTGCGAGGCACGGTCCAGGGGGTCGGCTTTCGGCCGTTCGTTCTGCGCCTCGCGAACGAACTGGGGATCAACGGCTGGGTCCGCAACGATTCTCAAGGAGTCCTGGTCCGGGCGGTGGGCGAGACCGCGAAGCTGGACCTGCTCGCCGAGCAGGTGGCCACAAGGGCTCCCTCCGCCGCGCGCGTCACGGCGGTGGAGTGGCTGGACGGCCCGTTGGAAGCAGCGACTCCCCCGGGCGAATTCTCGATCATCGAGAGCACGTCGCCGGCGAACGACGCTCGAGACCGGTGCGCCGATCGACTCGGCTCCCTGCGCCGACTGCCGGCGGGAGCTCCTTGACCCAGGCGACCGACGTGCTGGCTATCCATTCATCAACTGCACGCTGTGCGGCCCACGCTACTCAATCATAGAAAGGCTGCCCTACGACAGGCCCCAGACCACGATGAGGTGTTTCCGCATGTGCGCGCAGTGCGAGCGGGAATACCACGATCAAAGAGATAGGCGCTTCCATGCGCAGCCCAACGCCTGCCCCGTCTGCGGGCCGTTCCTAAGGCTCGTGGATTCCGCGGGCCGAACCCTTGCCGAGCGGGGCTCCGCATTGGAGCAGACGGCAGCCGCCCTGAGCGGGGGCAAGATCGTGGCCGTCAAGGGCGCCGGCGGGTTCCACTTGATGGCTGACGCGACGGACGAGGTGGTCGTCGCGGAGCTTCGCCGGCGCAAGCACCGCGAAGAGAAACCGCTCGCGGTGATGTTTCGGAACGCCGAGTCGCTGCGCCTTTGGGCCGACGTGTCTCCGGCTGCGGAGACGCTCCTCGGGTCCCCTCAGTGCCCCATCGTGCTTGTGCCAAAGCGGGCGCAACCGGCGCTAGCGGCCAGCGTCGCCCCTGGAAACCCGTGGGTGGGGGCCCTCCTGCCATCAACGCCGCTCCACATCCTGCTCATGGAGCGGATGGACCGGCCGCTGGTCGCGACAAGCGCAAACCTTTCCGAAGAGCCGCTGTGCATCGAAGAGGACGAGGCGCGCAAGCGGCTGGCGGGCATCGCCGACCTTTACCTTGTACACGATCGGGCGATTTCTCGCCCCGTGGACGACTCCGTCGTCAGGCTTACCGACTCCGGGTCGCCAATCGTGCTAAGGCGGGCCAGGGGATATGCCCCGACCCCGTTCGGTCTGCCATCCCGGATGCCCGAGGCGCTGCTGTGCGTGGGGGCGCAAATGAAGAGCACCGTGGCCGTGGCGAGCGGCAGCCGCGTGGTCCTCAGTCCCCACATTGGAGACCTCGGCGGCGCGGTGACCCTTCAGGTCTTTGCGCGGACGATCGGCATGATCGGGGGCCTCAGCTCGGGTTCCGTCGGGCGTGTCGCCTGCGACAAGCACCCCGACTATTCGTCCACGCGATACGCGGAAGCCACAGGTCTGCCCTGCGTCCGAGTCCAACACCATCTCGCCCATGTGCTCGCGGTACTCCTCGAGCACCGTCACCCGGCCGACGGCGTGCTAGGGGTTGCGTGGGACGGCACGGGATACGGCGAGGACGGTACCGTCTGGGGGGGCGAATTCATCCTTGTCAAGGAGGGCAGGGCGGAGAGGTTTGCGCGCCTGAGGCCCTTCCGGCTCGCGGGTGGCGAGGCGGCCGTGCGCGATGCCCGAAGGGTCGCCATCGCCCTGGCGGCCGCCGTTGATTCGGAGGCTGGAGCGCAAAGGCTTTCCGCGCGCCTCGGCTTCAATGCCGGAGACTCCGCAACGCTCGGAACCATGTTGGCCACGGGACTCAATTCACCGTTGTGCTCAAGCGCGGGGCGCCTTTTCGACGGCATAGGCGCCCTGCTTGGACTCGGACGCTGGAACTCCTTCGAGGGGCAGACGCCCCTCGCTGTTGAGGTCGCCGCGCGTCAGGGCGATGCCTCGGCGTATCGGCTCCCGTTCCGGATCGAGAGGGCGCCCGAGGGGGCGACATGGGAGATCGACTGGCGCCCGGCCGTCGAAACGGTGCTCGCGAGCGCAAGACCGAAGACGGCGCAGCTTGCGGCCGCGTTCCACAGGGGCCTTTCGGAAGCCATCGTCGAGGTGGCGAACCTGTCGCAGGTCTCAACAATCGCCCTCTGCGGGGGATGCTTTCAAAATGCCCTGTTGAGGAGCCTCGCCGAAAAGGAACTTGTTGGAGCTGGCATGAAAGTACTAGCGCCGATCGAGCTGCCGCCAAACGACGGGGCCATAGCCGCCGGCCAGGCCCTTGGCGCCCTGTGGAACCTGACGACCGTCGAGCCGGGGATCTCCACACCCAAGAGCGCCGTTTCATACGAAGTCAGGTAACCCAAACCCCGGAACCCCATGTGCCTCGCCGTCCCAGGAAAAGTCATCGAAATCAGTGGCGACGATCCGCTGCTGCGAACGGCACGCGTGAGCTTTGCCGGCGTCATCAAGAACGTCAGCCTCGCGTGTGCCCCTGAGGCAATGCTGGGCGACTACGTGCTCGTCCATGTCGGCGTCGCCATCAGCGTCGTCGACCAGAAGGACGCCGAGGAAACCTACTCCTACCTTAGGCAGATGGGAGAGCTCGATGGGCTCGAGCCGTCCGCGCCCGGCGGGGCAAAGCCATGAAATTTGTCGACGAATACCGCGACGCCGCCCTGGTCCGCAGGCTGGCCGATGCGATAGCCCGCGCCACGACGCGGCCATGGACAATCATGGAGATCTGCGGCGGCCAGACGCACGCCATCGTGAAATTCGGGCTCGACGAGTTGCTTCCAAGGGCCATCACGCTCGTTCACGGCCCGGGCTGCCCCGTGTGCGTCACGAGCGCCGACCTGATCGACCATGCGGTGGAGCTCGCCCTGGATCACGGGGCCATCGTCTGCTCCTTCGGGGACATGCTCCGCGTCCCGGGCAACACCGTCGACCTTCTCACGGCAAAGGCCCGCGGCGGCGACGTGCGCGTCGTGTATTCACCGCTCGACGCCGTGACGATCGCCAAGGAATGCCCCTCGAGGCAGGTTGTGTTCTTTGCCGTCGGATTTGAGACGACGGCCCCGGCAAACGCCATGTCCGTCCTTCTCGCCGAGCGGGCCGGGCTCCGGAATTTCTCGATCCTCACCTCGCACGTTCTTGTGCCGCCGGCCATGCGCGCCATACTCGGGTCCCCCGACAATCAGGTGCAGGGCTTCCTCGCCGCCGGACACGTTTGCACGATCATGGGCATTCATGAATACGGACCCATCGCACGCGAGTTTGGCGCGCCGATCATTATCACGGGTTTTGAGCCGGTCGACATCCTGGAGGGAATCCTCCGCTGCGTCACCCAATTGGAGGAGGGCAGGGCGGAAGTCGAAAACGCCTATTCCCGCGCTGTGCGCGCCGAGGGGAACGTCCATGCGCGCAAGGTCGTCGAGCAGGTGTTCGAGGTCACGGACCGGGATTGGCGCGGGATTGGCGTGATCCCGGCAAGCGGATTCGCCGTGCGCGAGGCATATTCGGGTTTTGACGCGAACAAGCGCTTCCGGCTCTCGAAGGCCTCGGGACAAAACGCCTCGGAATGCATCAGCGGCTCGATCATGCGCGGCGTTCGAAAGCCGCATGACTGCCCCGCCTTTGGCACGCGGTGCACGCCCGAGAGTCCCCTCGGAGCACCCATGGTATCGAGCGAGGGTGCCTGCGCGGCATACTACCGCTACCGCAGCCGCGCCCTTCGCCCTTCCGCAGCACCCGCCTAAACCCCTACCGACGAGCCATGCATATTCCCGACGGCTTCCTCGACGCAAAGACCGCACTGGCCACGGCCGTGATATCTACGGCCGGGGTCGGATTCGCGCTGAGGCAGGTTCGCCATGAGCTCCCTCCGCGGAGGGTTCCCCTTCTCGGCCTTTCCGCCGCGTTCCTGTTCGCGGCTCAAATGGTCAATTTTCCGGTGGCGGGCGGGACCTCAGGCCACCTCGTAGGTGCCGCCCTCGTGGCCGCGCTCCTTGGGCCGAGCGCGGCCGTCGTCGTGTTGGCCACCGTTCTGATCGTGCAGTGTTTCCTTTTCGCGGACGGAGGGGTGCTGGCCCTTGGCGCCAACATCTTCAATATGGGCCTAGTCGCCACTATCGTGGGTTACACGGTCTACTGTCTGGCCCAGCGGATCCTGCCGGGCGCGCGCGGGCGGGTGGCCGCACTCGCGTTCGCAGGCTGGTGTTCCGCGGTCTTCGCCTCGGTCTCCTGCGCCGGAGAGCTTGCCTGGTCGGGCACCGTCCCGTGGAGCGTCGCGCTCCCGGCCATGGCCGGCGTCCACATGCTGATCGGAATCGGCGAGGGGCTCATCAGCGCGCTTGTGCTGGTGGCCGTGGCGCGGACGCGCCCCGACCTTCTGACGGAGCGAAATGCCGGCATGCCGCCCGGGCGCCTCCGCGGGTTCGTGGTCCTTGGGCTGCTCACAACCCTCGGCATCGCCCTTTTTGTCGCCCCTTTCGCATGCCCCTGGCCCGACGGCCTTGAGGCCGTCGCGGATCATCTTGGCTTTGGGGGAAGGATTCGCCCACCCATCATCTCGGCGCCCGTGGCGAACTATCGGATCCCGGGCCTGGCGTCGCCGGTGTTGGCCACGGCCGCCGCCGGAGCCATCGGGGCGCTAGTCGCATTCGGCCTTGCCGTGGCCTTCAGCCGCCTCCTGGTACGGGAACCGGAGAACCCAAAGGCATCCCGCGCGTGAATCGGTCTGCAGAACCCCCTGGCGGTCGCTGGCCCCCGAGATTCACGGTGCCGGGTTCATTGGCGCTCATCGTCGCAATAACGCTGACGCCCGGCACCCGGCCGGCTTGGTTCGCGGCCGAGGCGGCGGTCCTTCTGGCGGGCATGGCGCTCGCCAGGGTGTCCGCGACCGCCCTCGCTCGCCGCCTCCTCATCCTCTCTCCCTTTGTCGCCGGGGCGGCGTTTGCCGCCGCATTTGGCGCGGGCGGGACCGACTGGAGAATCCTGGCCCTGCGCAGCAGCCTGTGCCTCGTCACGGTGATTCTCCTCTCCCAGACAACAAGCTTCAGCGAGCTCCTGGGGTATTTCCGGGCTGCCCATGTTCCTTCTCTCCTGATTACGACGCTGGCATTGATGCACAGGTATATCTTCGTGCTGGCGGAAGAGTCGGCGCGCATGGGCCGCGCCCGCGCGTCCCGCACCTTCAACCGCAACCGGCCGTTCGCCTGGGTGGCCGCGGCCTCCGTCGTGGGCCAGCTCTTCATCCGCGCCTCGGAAAGGGCCGAGCGGGTCTATGACGCCATGTGCGCCCGGGGGTGGAAGCCGTGAGCCCAGCAGTGGAAGCCCGCAACCTCAGCTTCCGTTATCCCGACGGAACGGCCGCGCTGACGAAGGTCACTTTCTCGGTTGGGGCGGGGGAGTGTGTCGGGCTTCTCGGCCCAAACGGCTCGGGAAAATCAACGCTTCTTCACCACCTGAACGGCATCCTGCCTGAGCGGCTTCCCGCGGCGGACGGACAGGTCTGCATTGAAGGACTGACTGTGACGGGAGAAAATGTTGCGACCATCCGCCGCCGCGCGGGCCTCCTGTTTCAAGACGCCGATGACCAGCTTTTTTGCAGCACGGTGAGGGAGGACGTCGCCTTCGGCCCGACTCAGCTCGGCCTTGCTCCGGACGAGGTCGTGCGTCGGGTGGACGACGCCTTGTCGCAGGTCGGACTCATGGCCCTCGCCCACCGCCCGCCGCACCATCTGAGCACGGGCGAGAAAAGGCGCGCTTGCCTCGCAGGTATTCTCGCATGCACGCCGGGGGTCCTCCTTTTGGACGAGCCTACCAGCGGCCTGGATCCGCGCGGCCGACGTGAGCTCATCTCCCTATTGCGGGAGATAGACGCGACAAAGCTGATCGCCACGCATGATCTAGAGCTCGTGGTCGAACTCTGCCCTCGCTCCATCATCCTCGACGCGGGGTGCGTCGTTTGCGACGGCAAGACCCTCGTCCTCCTCAACGACGAGCCCCTCATGCTGGCCCACGGCCTTGAACGGCCGCACATCCTGCAACACCGCCATCCGCACGAGCGTTGAGACGCTGCTAGCAGATGCGCGGAAGCTGCTCGCCGCTCAGCCGATCGACGATGCGCTCCGACCCGATCACGCTGCGCTGGGTGACTTGGCCGGGTTGGCCGGCCCTGACGAATCCGATGACGGCCGCCGGGCCGCCAGGCGCCGTTTTGCCGATGACCTCCAGGGCCCTGCTGGCCTGTGCCTCAGGCAGGATGCAGACGAAGCGGCCTTCGTTGGCCACGTAGAGGGGATCAAGGCCGAGAATCTCGCAGGCTCCGCCGACCAGCTCCGAGACGGGCACCTTGGCGCCGTCGATGCCGATCGAAATTCCGGCTGCCTCGGCAATCTCAACCAGCGCCGTTGCCAACCCTCCCCGGGTCAGGTCGCGAAGGCAGTGAATCTCCAGCCCGGCCCCAAGCATTGCCTGGACGGGCGCCACAAGCGGCGCACAGTCGCTCTCGATCGCGCTTTCAAATGAGAGGCCCGCCCGCGTCGCCATGATGGCCATCCCATGCCGACCAATGTCACCGCTCAGGATCACCGCATCGCCGGGACGGACGCTCGATGGCGCAACCGTCAAGGAGGTCTCGATCACGCCGATGCCCGCTGTGGTCACATACAGCCCGTCGCCCTTGCCGCGCTCCACAACCTTGGTGTCGCCGGTGACAATCTGCACTCCGGCGGCCTCCGCCGCGCTTTTCATAGAGGAGACGACTCTCTCCAGGGTCGAGATGGGGAAACCCTCCTCAAGGATGAACCCGGCGCTCAGCCATAGCGGACGGGCCCCGCACATGCTCAGGTCGTTGACCGTGCCGTTGACGGCCAACTTTCCGATGTCTCCACCGGGGAAGAAAATCGGGCTTACGACATGCGAGTCGGTCGTGAACGCAAGCCTAGCCCCCTCCGGGGTTTTCAGGATCGCGCCGTCGTGCTGCGCCTCAAGCGCATCGTTCGCGAATGCCGGCCTGAAGACTCGGTCGATCAGATCCTGCGTCAGGCGGCCGCCTCCGCCGTGGCCTACCGTCACCTCCAAGCGGTGGGGCAGGGGCGCAGGACAGGAGGAGAAAGCGCCGGCCGGGATGTCGGGAGTCACATAAGGGTGATACTTGACCGAGATTCGGCCGCCGAGAGAAAAACCGGAAATTTAAGCACCGTGAACCCCGCTTCGGCGGCCCCGGGGAGACCCGCCATCGAATCATAAGCGCCGATCGCTGGCCCATCAGGCAAGTAATGCCGCAGCAATCACTTGCTGTCCGCCGGTTTCTGAGAACTTGCACGGGAAACCCCGGTCATTATGCCTCGGCTTTCCTCGACTTTGGCACCCGCCGTCCCAAAAGTGCCGTCGTCTATGAAACCCACTTCGGCCGCCGTGGACCAGCTTCGCCATGCGATAAACCTGCGCCTCTCGCTCCTGGGATGCCCACAGGTCAACGACGGCGATGCGAACTGGATAGAACTCACGGCCCCCATCTTTTCAAGGTACCGTGAGGTGACGAGGCGTATGGCGGACCGGCCGTGTCCGGTGGACGAGCGAATCCAGCGGTTTCTCGACAGCTACTTGAGCGATGTGGGACCGGCGGCGCGGCTACCGGCCCGGACCTTTGTGCTCGATCAGTTGGGCCTGGCCCGCCAGCTGTCGCTGCCTGCCGACGGCGATGAGTTCACCTCCCCGCTCCTCAAGAGCTACCTGATTCGCAACGGCGTGCTGCACAATCCCGCGAATGACCGCCGCACGACAAAAGGGGTTTTTCACATCGCGGAGGGCGGCCTGCCCATTCCAGACGACAAACTCGCGGTCCCGAAACCCGTTTTCGCCCGCTTGCTCGATTTCGCGCTGCGCCCCCCCCACGAGATGCTGTGCCTGCCCTATACGGCCAATCAGCCAAAGGAAGCGGAGGCGATGGCTTCCCTCCTGATCCGGCCTCTGGTGGTTCCGGCCGTCGAGGGATTCGGCAGCGCCAAGCGGATGGAGATTCGCTTTTTCGCCCCAGGCTCGCTCGTATCGAACCTGGACTTCATCGAGTCGGTCTTCGGCAACGCGGGCGACCCCTATCTGCCGGAAAACGACGCCGCACTCGACATCGACGGATGGTGCGGACACACGGGCTGCGTCATCCTCGCGCCGCACCTGGTCACGGTGCCTAAGCACATCGCGGGGTTGCCCCCGTGGGACCTCGCAACCCCGCGCCAGCGGCGCGATGGCATGTGCTGGAAGTCGGAGTCGGAGCTCTACAACAACGGAACGGCTTTCAAGCTGTGCGCACGGGACGCCCGGGGCGTCATCGTGACCATACTTGCCGACAACTATTTCGGGTACTGCAAAAAGGAGGTTAAGGCTCAGATAAGCTACGCCGCAAACCTCTACGGGTCCGCGGAGGAGGAGCACTCGGGAGGGGCCCTGGTGTTTCCGAGCTACGATCTCGGCGACGATTTTTCCGCCTATGCGGAGCCTGACACCTACAGTCTCGCCGAAGTCCTCGCGCGGGAGCCGACGGCGTGGGCCCTTCAGCCCCTTGGCCATGCATTGAGCCGCTCGATGCACGACCTCGTCCTGGTGCCGGAGGCGAGCCACTTCGACATGCGCCAGCAGACAATCGGCTGGACAGGCGAGGATGGGGCGCCGCGGGTCCTGAAGTTTCTCGCCGGAAATACGTATGTCCGGCCGAGCGGATACCGCGTGCACATGGAGCCGGTTCGCGGGGAACCCGGACAGTGGCGCCTTGTCGGCACCATTCCGGAAGGCTCGCTCTGCCACAAGCCCTCGACGGTGTCGGGCGGAGGCAAGTCCGAGATCTCAAAGGCCATCTCCGACGCCATCCTCCTCGGCCACGTCTTCATAGCCGATTTTCAGCACGACATGGGGGCGGTGGAGCAGATACTCGGCCGCGATTTCAGCGGGCGTTTCCTCGATCCTGCGCTCAACGGGCGCGATACCCGGCCGATACTGAGCCCCCAGCGCTCGCTCGGAAGCGTCATCAAGCTGATGACCCCCTCGCCCCGCGAGTACAGCCAAGCCCACAATGCGTGGCTTGAATCGGTCCCCGCGCACGTCAAGGACCTCGTGTTCGTGGTCAAGCGCTACTACCAGCCGGCTTGGGGCAAGTGATTGGAAGAGCCATTTCTCGGTCGACAAGATAAACGGGCGCTCCGGTTACGAGCTCAAGCTGGACGACCGCAAGCTCGTCGTGAACACGCTCAGGGTTGGATTCGAAGCGGACGGATCATGGCGCGTGTTCGGCCTGCGCCACGATTTTCACCCGGCCGCCAAGGTGCAGATGGAGGACGACATCACGGCCTCGGTGGTCGTGCCGGCAGGCCCCTCCGCGCCTTCGCAAAAATTCGTCGAGAATTGCGAGGCCCGGCTCTTCCAGCGCCCGGATGACGCCATCCACCGCGGCTACGACCGTCAGACCGAATCGGACATGGCCCAGCCGGGGAATTTCATTTCGAACTACGAGCCGATGACGGCGGCCGATGCCCGCGCGCTCATGGAGGATGCCATCGGCTATTCTGCGTTTACCGAGCCCATGCAGCGCCTGATCAGGGACTCGGCTTCCGCCGGCGATCGCGCGTTTCCGCGATTCTTTGTCTCCTCCGCCCATCCGCGTCTCGTGGACGGAAAGCCGTCCAAGAATCCCAGGTACCTCCAGACGCGGCCGGACGTGGCCGAACCGCGCGGCCCTGCGCTCGCCCGGCTTTGCCTGCGCCTTCATCGCAAGCAGGCGCCAAACCAACCCGTCTTGACCCCGGTCAATATTGTGGTTCCGGGCAGGCGCAACAACCCGCCGGAACCCGGCGTTCGACCCCTCTGCGTGTTCAATCCGATCCATTATCTCGGGCTGCCGGAGCTCTTCATGGAGTTCATCAGCTCCATGACGGGCAAATCGCCCTCCACGACGGGCGCCGGCTCCGAGGGGGCCCTCACGAAGGGCCCATTCAATGCGCTCCCGCCGATCATTGACCTGAACGCGGCGCTGGTCTCCCTCGTCCTGACGGGCCACGACGTTCTTGTATCCTGCGCGGGCTTCCTGGGCCCGAGGGTTCGCGTCGACCACGACGTCAGCCTGCTCGTGCCCGAGGTCCTTTCCCGCATGACGCCCGCGGAGCGGAACGCACAAGCGCTCATAGCCGACCACTGCCTTGAACCCGTCGCCGATTTTGAGCACGCGGGGCGCGCCGTCCTTGCGAGCCGCCTGGGCTACCGCATCACTTCTCGGTTCGTCCGAATCTACTTCGGGCGCGTGTTTACCCATCCCCACTCGGTATTCACCGAGGAAATGCTGCGGCCCGAGCTCCAGGATCGGGAGATATTTGCCGACGGCGTGGACAACATCGTCGCGACGCACCGGCGCGTGGCGGAGAGCTACTTCAAGGACGGGGGCATCGACCTGGCCTGTCCGCCCCTTCGGGCTTTGCTTCACATCATGGCGCACGGGGACTTCGAGGGCCGCGGACTGGACGCCCCTGAGATTCGCGGTCTTTTTTCCCGGGATTACCTCCTTGAAAGCGACTGGTACGCGGCCCGCCTGGAGGCGAAAAAGCAGGTCGACGGTGCGCTTTGGAAGAGGCACGTGCAATCGTTGGAGCAGTTCCTGGACGAACCCCGTTATGCCGACGTCGTTGCGCGCCTCGGTCTGACCGAACGCCTGGCGAAGGCTAAGAGTGAGCTTGAGCGCGTCTCCGCGGAAACCTACTGCCGGACCTTGAGGGGAACGCTTGGGCGGCAGCCGCTCTAAGCATCAGGCGCTGGCCGCTGGTGTCCGCGGCCGCTCGAACCGACCAAACGCAGCGCGCGAGACGAGGGGTTTTCGGTGCTCGTTCCCATAGGGGCGGGGCGCCAGCGCAGGCGCATTTCTGCGGCCGCGGCTCAGCCGAGGCGGCGCCGATAAGACCCGGGGCTGATGTGATAGCGCCTCCTAAACACCTTGCAGAAGTGATTTGCGTCGGCAAAACCCGTGGCACCCGCGATCTCCTTCAACGGCTCGGCCGTCCCGCGCAGCCTGGCACGAGCCTCGTTCAGGCGCACGTCCAGAACATAGGCCGCCGGGGCCATGCCCGTGGCCTGCTTGAAGCAGTGGCTGAAATGGCTACGCGAGCGTCCCTGCCGACGCGCGTATTCTTCCATGCCAAACGGCCGCCTCAGATTGCTCAACGTGTAGGCCCGCAGGGCGTCCAGCATGGTGGCGCTCCGTCCGCGGGGATGAGCCAGATCATGGAGGTGCCGCTCGAATTCGACCGTCCATTCCAGCAGGGCCGCCTCCTCTGCAAACGCGTCCTCAAAGCGCCTTTGGCACACCCGCTCAAAAAAGGCCCGGCTGAGCACCATCAGCCTGCATGCCGTCGGCAGCTTGAATACGGGAGGATGAAGCTTCGAAAGCTGGGCTATGCGTTCGACCACCCAAGGGTGCCCGGAATTTAACCAGAAGAAGCTCCACCGCCCGCTTTCGGGCGGCAGGCTGTAAACGTGCTTCGAGGGAAGGACCGCAAAGAAACCCGTCTCTGGCCCCACCTGCCACTGCCGCCCGCCGCGCTCGAAGCGACCCCATCCCGCAAGGGTCGCCTGAAACACCACGTGAGGGTGGGAGGGATCGTCCGCCCTGCGCATTCCGTCCCAGCGGTATTCCGACGGCACGGTGCGGGTCTCGCAGCCCAACGCCAGCACACTCGCGCCGAGCTGCGAAAAGCCGTCATCCCGGCGGCTCGCGAACACCCGCTCAAACGCCGAAAGCCCCAAGGGTGTCTCCTTATTCACAAATAGACTATTCTTCGACCGCCGAAACCATTGCAGCAAAAAACTTCGTGGTGTAACATCGAATTAATCCACCTGCAGCATCCGGACGATTCGACTATCGGGTCGCCCCCAACGCTTCACCCAAGACCCCCGACATTTATGCACTGCAACAGCCTGCGGCATCGCGCCGCCCTCCTGATCGCGAGTTTTCTAATTCCGATGCTTTCGGCGAAGCCCGCCGACACCCGCGAGATACTGACCCCCGCAGCACCGGCAACCCCCCGGATCAACGGCGCGTCCATCTTCGGCGTACGGCCGGGATCGCCCTTCCTCTATACGATCCCCGTCACCGGCCAGCGGCCGATCTCCTACAGCGCGGAAGGCCTGCCCGATGGCCTTCGCCTCGACGCTGCCAATGGTCGATTGACGGGATGCCTTAAGGCCCGCGCCGTTTATTCCGTTGTGCTTCACGCCACGAATTCACTCGGAACCACACAGCGGCGATTCCGGATTGTTGTCGGCGACAAGATTGCGCTAACGCCGCCCATGGGATGGAACAGCTACAACTGCTGGGCCGAATCCGTCGACCAGGAGAAAATTCTTCGCTCCGCGCACGCGCTGGTCGCCTCCGGGCTGGAGGACCACGGATGGACCTATGTCAACATAGACGACACCTGGCAGGGCGCGCGTGGAGGCGCCCACAATGCGATCCTCGGAAACGAGAAGTTTCCGGACATGAAGGCCCTCTGCGACGAAATTCACTCGCTCGGCCTCAAGGCGGGCATCTACTCCTCGCCCTGGATCACGACCTATGCTGGATATCGCGGCGGCTCGAGCGACACGCCGGACGGCGCCTGGCAACGCATGAAGGATTATGAAGGAAACAAGCGAATCGGCCGCTACGAGTACGCTGCCAACGACGCCGCCCAGTGGGCCGAGTGGGGCTTCGATTACCTCAAGTACGATTGGAATCCGAACGACGTGGAGCATACCCGGCAGATGGCCCTCGCCCTTCGCGCCACCGGGCGCGACATCGTCCTGAGCCTCTCAAACGCAGCGCCGCTCTACGCGATGGGCGAACTCTCAAAATGGGCCGAAGCCTGGCGAACGACCGGTGACATCTGGGATACATGGGAAACCCCGGGCCCCTGGCAGAATTCGGTTTCTGAAATTGGGTTCAACCAGGACGCATGGGCGGCTATCGGCGGCCCCGGGGGATGGAACGACCCGGACATGCTCGTCGTCGGCCGCGTCGGCTGGGGCCCGAAGCTCCACGACACGCGACTGACGCCCGCCGAACAATACACCCACATCAGTCTCTGGTGCCTGTTTTCGGCGCCGCTTTTGATCGGCTGCGACCTCGAGCATATTGACGCCTTCACGCTCAACCTGCTTACCAACGACGAAGTGCTCGCGATCGACCAGGACCCCCTCGGAGTTTCGGCCCGCCGCGTGGCCACAATCGGAGCTGTGGACGTGTTCAAGAAGCCGCTCGAAGACGGCAGTTTTGCCATCGGACTGTTCAACCGCGGCGACGTACCCCACACGGTCCTATTGAAGCTGGATCGCCTTGGCTTCGGAGGGCCCCAGCAGCTGCGAGACCTTTGGCGCCAGGTGGACACGGGTGTCTTCGACAAGGAGGTCTCCGTCAAGGTCCAGCCCCATGACGTGATGCTCTACAGGGTTTCCGCCGCCTCGGTGCCGTAATCCGGGCCAAAGGCCGGCCTCGCCAATCTCCTTAACGCCCGGCGGGCTCCTGCCTCATTTCTTCGCCGGGCGGACGCCGTTGTGGCAATCCTCGCAGGCCACCGTGTGGATGTTGTGCTTGCTCGAGGACGAAAGGAACGTCGTGTCCATCTTCTCGACGTCGATTCTGCAGTGCGAACTGCCGGGGTGGCACGACGCACATGAGCCCTTGGCCGAATTGGAGTGCCGTGAGTGGCAGTCCATGCAGCTCAGGCCTTCATGGACTCCTATCGGCGTCCGGTCGTCGCCGGTGCCTTGCCTGCGGAAGGTGTCCGGCGCGTGGCACTGCGCGCATAGGCGCTGGCGCGGGTCCGAGGAGATCTTCACCGCGCGATCTCCCTGCACGACGTCGACCGGGGGGAGGAGGCCGGCGGGAAAATAGGCCTGCTCGTGGCGAGAATAAAGCTGGGGCAGCTTCGTCTCCGCCGCGCCCGAGTGAATCTGATGGCACGCCAGGCAGGGAATGGCAGGCTGTACCGCCTTCGACGGGTCCTTCAGGGACCAGGGGCCCACGGTGGAGACCGGCGTGACAAGGTCCTCTATGTTCTTGTCAAAGAACATCCCGTGGCAGCGGAGGCAATCCGGCGCGAGGCGTTCAAGCTTGTTATGGTCGGGATCGAGGAAGAAGCGCGCATAGGTCGAGGAGTGGCGGCTGCTTCGCCAGTCCGCGACGGCTTGGGGGTGACACTTCTCGCAGGCGGCATTCACCCTCAGAATGTCGTCCTCCTTCAGGCGGATTGTCTCGGCAGGCGCGCGGGTAAAATGCCTTACGACCCGGTTCACGTGCGCCTTGAGCGCGTGCACATCGAGCGTCAGGGAGCCACCGTGGCAATCCCGGCAGTGGAGGGAGCTGTGCGCCGAGCTGCTCCACGAGGTGTGCGCGACCGTCATTTCGTGGCAGGAAGCGCAGGTGTCCCTGGGATTGCCGAAATGGAAGTAGCCAAGGCTGCCGACGGCGGTCGCCAGCAGGAAGACGCCGGCGTAGAGGCCGCCCGCGAGGGCCAGCTTTGCTCCGCGGCCTGTGCTCATCCGAATTGGCCCCCCTTCCAGCCCGCCTTGATGTGGTCGCTCACGCGGAATGCCAGCGCCATGATCGTGAGCACGGGATTGAAAGCGCCGTTCGTCACATGGAGGCTCGCGTCGGCGACGAAAAGGTTGGCAATGTCGTGGACCTGCCCGAACCGGTTCGTGACCGACGTCGCAGGGTCATCACCCATCCGGCACGTGCCGGCCTGGTGCTGCCCGCCGCTGAGCGAGAGGCTCGGGCCCCCGCGCCACGTCAGAGTGGCGCCCATCTCCTTGATCACCTCCTCGGCCTTCCTCGACATGTAATCGCCGAGCACGAGGTCGAGGGGATGCCGGGATCCCGAAAGGCGGCACACGGGGATTCCCCAGGCATCCTTCACCACGGGGTCGACGCTCACCCGCGCCGAGAAATTGGGGATCTCCTGGATCGGGCCGTAAAGGCGGATGACCCGCTTGTAGTAGTTCCTCTGGAAGTCCTTGTGCGCCTTCCCCCAGCGCGGCGAGCCCGGCGGCCTAATGTCACAGAATACATAGGGAAGGGCGATGAATTCATTGGCCAGCATCCCCCCACCCACGAGACCGGGGTTGCCATGGTTGAAATCACAGAAGGCCACCGTGGCGCCGGGGCCCGCCTCCTCGTACACGTCGTCCTCGGCGAGGCCGAAAGCCCCCACGTAACAGTGGCCCTGGAGGTTGCGGCCTACCCAGTCGTTATTGTTGCCGGCGCCGTTGGGAAAGAGCTTGGACTTCGAGTTGAGCAGGAGCCGCGCCGTCTCGGTGGCCGAGGCCGATACGACGACCAGATCCGCGGGCTGCTCCTGGCCACGGCCCTCGGAATCAAAATAGCGAACCGCGCGCGCCCGTCCGCGATCATCGACGACCAACTCCGCTGCGACGCAGCCGGTCCGGAGCTCGCAGTTGCCGCTGGCGAGGGCCAGCGGGATCACCGTGTTCTGAGATCCCGCCTTCGCATCGACCGGGCAGGCAAAGCCGACACAGGAGCGCATGTGGATGCACGCGGGCCGGCCGTTGTACGGCACGGAGTTGCGCAGCATGGGGATCGGAAACGGATGGAGCCCCATTCTCCGGGTCGTCTCAACCACCCGGAGGCCCTCCCGGTTGAACGGGAACGCGGGCATCGGGTAAGGCTTCTTGCGCGGCGCGGCGAAGGGATTGGCCGAGGCATCGCCCGAGACGCCAATCTCATACTCGGCCCTCTCATAGTACGGCTCGAGGTCCTCGTAGCTGATGGGCCAGTCCGCCAACGTCGAATCCTTCACCTCGCCATAGGTGGAGCGCATCCGAAAATCCTGCGGCATGTAGCGCCAGGCCATGGCCCCGTAGCTCACCGTGCCCCCGCCGACGCAGCCCGCGTTGTTGCCATAGGATCCCTCGCTCGGGAGCACCGTGCTCTGGGACCCGTCGGCATTCACTATCACCCTGCGATAATGCTGATCGTCCGGTCCGAACGGATTGCCTAGGGCGGGCGTGCGCTGGGAAACCAGCTCATCGTCATTGTGGGCGTCATAATGCGGCCAGCCCCCCCGCTCGAGAAGCACGACGCTGAGTCCGGCTTGCGCCAGCTCCTTCGCCGCGATTCCCCCTCCGGCCCCCGCGCCGACGACCACCGCATTGACTTTGGGTAACGCCATGGGATTTCGGTTCCTGGGCCTCTTAGACGCGGCCCCCGGACGGGCGCCGGTCCTGTCCAACGATGTTGGGGTAGGCCAGGCCCATCATGCGGTAGCTCGTGTAGTCTCGGTTCCCGCCGTGTCTCGGGCTGCCGTAGAAACCCTGCCGCGTGTGGTCGAGCACCAGGTTGAAAAAGGACTGCTGCCCGGGCTCGCCCCAGCAATCGCCCGGCGCCCTCCCAGATTCGAGGAGGCGGAGTACTTTGTCCTGCGCCTCAGCCGGAAGTTTCTCGAACGCAAGCCCATGGAGCTTGAAGCTGGTCCGGCGCAGGGAATCGAGGCCCGCGCGGTAACTATGCTGATGGCGCGAAAGCACCCCCACCAGCTGCCGGTCGATAAAGTCGATGACCCCGGCCTCGGTCGCGCCCGGGGTGTCGTCGCGGGGAATGATCCGCTCGCAGAAAGCGATCAGGGGCGCGGCCTCCTCCTCCGTGAAGAAGTAATAGCGGGGCGCCGCGGGCTTCTCCCTGCGCGCAACGAGGGCGGTTGCCCCGGCTCCGACCGCAGCCCCGATCGTTCCGACGGCCATAATCTTCACGGCCGTCCGCCGCGATACGCCGGAAGGCGCCTGCGACGGCGGGCTTGATTCGTCACTCATCGGCGGACCTCAGTGGGCGAGGTCGGGGAGGGGCTCATGGGGTTCTTGGGCGGTCCGCCTCGGCAATGGCGCCAGGACGGCCGGGACGATCATAGGCTATCGCCCATCTTTTTTCCCTGCGTATCTTGCGATCGTTAGGACAAGATATGCGTAGTCAGCGATCGCCAATTGCAGGCAAGAAGGCCGCAAGGGCCCGCAATCGACCTAGGTTTTTTGCGGGAGTTCGCGGCTTTCTCATGGCCTTGCCGCTCGCGCGCGGATCGATCGGCGCCTATCGGTAGTGCCGTATCCCAGATCGCCGCCCGCGCACCGGCATTCCAACGTCCCATCCCGCCCATGAAAAGCCTCACACGCATGCGCCGCTTCTCGGCGGCGCTTCTGATCGCCTCTTTCGCAGTGGTGCCGCTCCTCGCGGATCCGCAGGCGGGTTTCTCGAACCTGCCCGCCCGCGACACCCCGCCCTGGATACGGCAGTCCGTGGTCTATGAGATCTTTCCGAGGCAATTTTCGCCCACCGGGGATTTTGCCGGTATCACGGCGCGCCTCGACGAGTTGAAAGAGCTGGGGGTCGACGTCCTCTGGCTGATGCCCATCCATCCCATCGGGCGCCTCAAGGCCAAGGGCACGATCGGGAGCCCGTACGCCGTGAGGGACTACTACGCAGTAAACCCGGATTACGGCACAAAGGACGATTTCAGGCGGCTCGTGGACGCGGCTCACTCCCGCGGCCTAAAGGTGATCATCGACATCGTCGCAAACCACACTTCCTGGGACAGCGTAATGCTCAAGAACCCGGGATTCTACAAACAGGATCCGGCGGGCCACGTCATTTCACCGCACCCGGAATGGGCGGACGTCGCGGGGCTCAATTACGCCAATCCCGAAACCCGGCGTTACATGCGCGACATGCTCCAATACTGGGTCCGAGAATTCCATCTCGACGGCTACCGCTGCGACGACGCGGCCGATGTCCCGACGGACTTTTGGGAGGATGTGCGACGGGACCTGGACAAGATCCGGCCGGGGCTCTTCCTTCTCGCGGAGGCGAGCAAGCCCGAGCTGCTCGTGAACGCTTTCGACGCCGACTATGCCTGGCCCATGCTTCACACGCTGAACCGCGTCCTCATGGAGGGCGCCTCGGCGGAAGAGATCCGCCACACCTGGGAGCAATCCGAGCAGGCCGTCTTCCCCCGCGGAGCCCTGCACCTGCGGTGCAGCGACAACCATGACGAGAGCCGGGCCGTGAGCCGATTCGGCTGGAACGGGGCCCTGGCGGCCAGCGCCATGATGTTCACCCTCGACGGCATTCCGCTCGTCTATAACGGCATGGAGGTGGGCGACTCGAGCGAGTCGAACGACCCCGCGCTTTTCGAGAAGCTGCCGGTCTATTGGCAGCCGAAGGGCCGAGATTCATTCCGGGAAACCTACCGTGCGCTCATTGACCTGCGGCACCGGCATTCCGCGCTCAGTGGAGGCGCCCTGTTGTGGCTCGGGAACACCTCGCCGGGAAACGTCGTCTCATACCTGCGGCGCGACCCGAAGGAGGAGGTGCTCACCTTGGTGAATTTTTCCAACCGGCCGCAGGCCGCCTCGGTCCAGGTTGAGCACGGATCCCAATTCGCCATGGCGCTCAGGGCCCCCACGGCAAAGGAGCTGGACCCGTCGCGGCTTCCGCTCGTCCAACTCGGAGCCTTCGAATGGCGAATCTATCTGCGTCCGCTCGGCCCCTGAGGAAGGGGGCCGCCAGCGGGCCGAGCCGCTACTTGATCGCTGCCAGCTCCGCGGCAAGAAGCTCGCGTATCCGGGGACGCGCATCGGCGAGCTGAAGCTCGCCCTTGTCCAGCTTGCTTAGGAGGGCCTTCTGAGCCGCGTAGTCCTTGTTCACAATCCCGGCCTTGCTCTGGAGCATGCGCCAGGCCTTCCGCCGCTCGATCGCGAAAAGCACCATCTGGCGCGAAACCGAGTAGAAGTTGGTCTTCCCGTGCTCCTCGGCCTTGATGTAGCAGCCGAAGTTCGTCACGAAGCTCCGATGCTTCGGGTCGAAGACGCGCCGGTGGATGACGTCGTCCTGGGTGATGAGGGGCAGCATGTCATCGAAGTGCGTCAGCTTTGCCGCGTCGGCCTCCGTGATCGCCTTCACGTGCTTGCGGAAGCGGGCCTCCGTGATCGCCCAGTGCGCGACGCTGAAATTATACTCCTCGCCGTTGCTGGCGTATTTGGTCCTCCACCAGTCGCGGTCGATGCTCGGGTTTCCCTTCAGGTCGAACGACTCCTGCGCGGTCTCTCCGCGCCGGGGGTTGAACACGAATTCCGGCATTCCGCGGGCGTCCCGCACCATCTTCGCCTGGTCGGCGCTCATGTTGTCGGCAACGCCGTGCTCCGGCTGGCAGGTCGTATAGGCCTGGAAGAACGCCGTTCCGCGGTATTCGAGGCCGTCGAGCAGCGCCTTGTAGAGCTTCGCCGCGTTCGCCATCGAGACCTGCGCGACGAAGGGTGATCCGTGGCCGCTGGTGAAGGCCTCGGCCACGTTCTTCTTCTCGATCAGCTTTCCCTGCGAGGCGACGCCGAACTGATTCATGTCATAGCCGCCCAGCATGGTCGAGGAGTCCGAATTCTGCCCTCCCGTGTTCGAATACACCTGCGTGTCGAGCATCATCATCTTCACGTTCGGCCGGTTCTGAAGCATCACCTTCGAAACGTTTTGGAATCCGATGTCCCCCAGGGCGCCGTCTCCGCCGATCACCCAGACCTTCGGCAGCTCGCGTATCTCCTGCTCGGTCATGAGCGCATCGTCCAGGTGCGTCAGCGTGAAATATTCGGCCTCGGAGGCGACCCCCTCGGCGCGGTCAAGGAGCGCGTCGGCCAGCCGCTCCGGCACCACCGAGCGGCGGGCATGGTTCAGGATCACCGACTCCGCCATCAGCCAGGAGATCGTGGCGCCGTCCTGGAAGAGCGAATTCATCCACGGGTAGGCATGGGGGTTCGAGGGCGGGGTCGAGCCGTAGACCGTGTTGCAGCCGGTGCTGGCGCCCATCATCATCACCGACATTCCGTTGGCGCGGCGGCCGTCGACCGACTGCAGCTCCTTGTGGTTGAAGGCGTCCTGGCGGAGCACGGATGAGAGGCCCCCAACCAGCTGCTCGTCGCTGATCGCGCCGTGTTCGGCCTCATAGGCCGCGATCCGCCCGGCCGTGTCCGCCGCGTCCTCGCCGCCGAGGCCCATGACCGCGTGGATGAACGTCTTGCGGAAGAGCTGGTACTCCTGCTCGCTTCGCCCCTTAAGCGCCGCAAGCCGCCCGGATCCCTCCTTCTCAAGGCGATCCGCCTTTGCGCGGATCCGATCCGCCTTCCTGTGGTAGATGGGGCGCATGTACGCCTCCGTCACGCTCGCGCACGAGCGCAGGATGCTCTTCTCCCCGCAGCCGGCGCATGCGCCGTCCCCGGAGACGAGGGCCTCGTAATTGCGGCGAACCATCAGATGGTTGCGCAGCGCCGCCTCGCGCGAGCCGGCGGCGTCCTGGTCGTTGTACAGCCCGAGGAACTTCTGCGGGGTGTCGGGCAGCAGCCGGGAGAACACCTGGGCCGTCGTAAGCGCCGAGTTAAGCTCCTCGGTCTCGCGGGTCATGCGCAGCGCGTCGTGGTCCCCGCAGACCTGAACGCATTCGCCGCAGCCCTTGCAGAGGTCAGAGACGAAGATTGAAAAGAGCCCGCCCGAGCCCGGGGTCTTCTGCTCCAGCGAGCGGAAGATGGCCGGCACGTTGTTGTAGGCAAGCGGGAGCAAGTCGATGATCCCGGTCAATTCGGCCTTCGCCTTGTCCGAGGGGCCCGCGAGCGCATTGACCTCGTCCCGGACGATGTCCTTAAACGGCACCTTGGCGCGCGCCTTGACGGCTTCGTTCATCTTCGCGCGGGCGCGCTGCTCGAGGCCGGGTATCTCGGGGCCGAATTTGCGCCGCTCCGCGGGGTCCGTGACGTAGTTGTTGATCGCGGTCTTCAGCACCGTGACGACGTCCTGCGCCATGTTCGGTAGGGCGGTGTCCGGGCAGGCGGTGATGCACTCCATGCACTGCGTGCAATTCTCGGCGATGTACACGGGCGTCTCGCGGCGCGCAACGTACTTGGATTGGGTCGCGCCCGTGCCGGCGCCCATGATCCCGACCGAAGCGAGCGCGCTGGCCGGCTGGTGATAGCCGAGGCCGCTCCTGAATTCGGAATCGAACTTTGCCAGCGTCTGGAGGGGGGCGCGGGCGGCCTGCTGACCTGGCATGGGAATGCTGCCGCATCCGGCGGAGCCGCACCCCGCGGTGGGAATGAACGAGTGCTCGCCCTGGGGAGCAAGCGGCGGATTTCGCATCGAGGAGCGGTCGGGCTCGTCGCGCCCCCCGATCTTGATCTCCTGCACGCGGGAGAACCCCTCGGTCATCACCGTCATGTTGGAGGCCACCACCGACTCGCCGAAGCGGCCGAACTTCTTCTCGTACTGCTTTCGGACGACCTTTTGAAACTGCTCCTCGGAGATTCCAAATGTCTGGAGGAAAGGCGACACCCTAAAGAACGCACCCAGGAAGGAATTGCCCTGCATGCGAAGCTGGAGCTCCGCCTGGGAGGTGGCCTTGCGGGCGATGTCGAAGCCCGGCAGGATGAAGACGCGGATGTTGTTATCCAATACGAACTGCCGGTGGGCGGAGGGCACCCGCTGCCATGCGACCTCGGGGGATTCGCTCGACTCCCAGACGAGCGAGCCCCCTTTCTTGAGCCCCTCGAGTGGATTCGTGTGGGTGAAGGCCTTCGGATCGCAGCAGAGCACGACGTCCACGTGGTTCAGCTCGCAGTTAACCTTGATCCGCTCGGGGGCCACCGTGAGGTAGTAATTGGTCGGGGCGCCCTTCTTCTCGGACCCGTACTTCGGGTTGGCCATGACATTGATCTTCTCGAGGAGCTGCCCATCCGCGTCGTAGGCGGGGTCGCGCTCCGAGATGAACTTTCCAAAATCGCCGATGATCGAGCCGAGATTCTTTCCCGTCGTGATCATGCCCCATCCGCCTATCGAATGGAAGCGCACCGCGATGGCCCCCTCGGGCAGCAGGGAAGGCGTATCCTTGCTGATGACGGCATAGGGGTGGTCCACCCCGAGCACGAAGAAGGTTTCGCCGTCAGCGGCGCCCGCCCCGTCTTTGCGGCGCGTGGTCCCGGTTGCGAATTCGTAGGCCCCGAGCGCGTGTTCGGGACGGAAATCCCTCGAGCCGATGCCGTAAGCGCCCCGGAAAAGGCGCGGGGTCTCCTCCGGCGTGAGGGGAGGGAGCGCTCCTCCAAACTGGGCGACCTCGTTGGCCTTGCCGAGCGCCACCCGTATGTCGCGCGCCAGGGGGTTGTCGCCGGCCATTCCCTCGTCGGTGCGCTCGAGTATGATGACGTTCTTCTTGCCCCTTAGGGCCTCGATCACGGCCGCCTCCGGGAAGGGGCGGATGACGTTGATATGGATCGAGCCGACCTTCGCGTTTCGGTGGTCGCGCAGGTAGTCGCAGGCGGCGTCGATGTTTTCCGCGGCGCATCCGAGGGACACGAAGACCGTTTCGGCCCCCTCGGTGTTGTACTCCGTGATGGGGCCATAATAGCGGCCGGTAAGCCTCCCGAACTCGCGGTAGGCGTCCATCAGGAACCCAAGAATGTACTCGTTGAAATTATTCCGGCGCGCGACGACCCCGTTCATGTGGTGCTCCTGGTTCTCGACAGGCCCGAGGAGCACAGGGTTCTTCAGGTCCATCATCTCCGGAACGCGGCGCCGCATCGGGCCGAAGAGCTCCCGCTGCGCGGGCGTCGGACTCTCGATCTGGTCGTCGGGGGCTCCGAGGAATTCACGCAGGAACTCCGCCTCGGGGGCGAGGTAGGTTCGCTCGGAATGGGTGGTCAGCATGCCGTCCTGGATGTTCATCCCCGGGTTCAGGGACAACTCGTTGACCTTGCGCAGAATGATGGCCTGGTCCGCCGCCTGCTGGGCGTCCTTGCCGACCAGCATCGTCCAGCCCGTGTCGAGCGCCGCGTAGAAGTCGTCGTGGCCGCAGTGGACATTCAGGGCCTGCTTTGTCAGCGCCCGGGCTCCCACCTCGAGCACCATGGTCGACAGCTTGCCGGGGGCGTGAAAATACTGCTCCATCGCGTAGACGATTCCCTGGCCGGAGGTGAAGTTCACCGTGCGGCGTCCGGTCACTGCGAACGAGGTCGCCCCGCCCTGGGCCGCGTGTTCCCCCTCCGTCTCCACGGCGACCTTCTGTTGGCCCCAGACGTTGAGTTCCCCCTGAGCGTACGACTGCTGGTAGAGTTCGCCGCCCTCCGTCGAGGGCGTGATGGGGTAGAAGACGCCGCCTTCGGTGATGCGGGTCTCGACATATTGGGTTACGAGCTGGTTGCCGTTGCAGGTCACGCGGACGCCCGGGTATTTCGGCTTCGCGTGCGGAGCAGATTGCTTCGGGGTCCGGGAGGCAGCAGCGGTAGGGGGTGTGGCTCATGTTTGAAATCCTTCGAGGGGCCGCGGCCGGTGAAAGCGCGATTCGGGCACAGACGGGCCCCCATTAAAACGCGTTATAAGTGCATTAATGTGACTGATTCGAATCGGGTTTCGAGTTCAAATGTGGGCTGCGCGGGGTTTCCCGCGAGATGGGTGGGACGCACAAAGGATGCCACCACACCGGAGTTTTGCAATGGCGCGAGGCGGGTTAGGCTCCCCAAACGCCGGTGACTTCAAGCATGGGCCGACTGCCCGGCGCCAAAGTGTAACGCGAACGGGCTGGCGACTGGCACTTGTTCTGCTACCCACGCTGGGTGAGCCCGCCCGCCCCGACATTCCCCAAGGAAGCCTACCGCCTGACAAAAGTCATCTTTACGCTCGGCCCGGCCTCGGCCGACGAGGCGATGCTCGAGAAGCTGATCACGGCCGGTGTGGATGTCTGCCGGCTGAATATGGCCCACGCCGACCATGCCTGGACCCGGTCGATGATCCAGCGGGTTCGCGACGTTTGCCGGCGCACCGGCCGCGAGATTGCCCTCATGATGGACGTGAAGGGCCCCGAGATCCGCACCGGCGACCTTCCCGAGCCGATCGATCTCGAGGCAGGCCAGCCCATCGACCTGCTGCCCGAGCCGGGCCGCGCCTTGAAGGGGGTACCCGCCGTCTCGGTCAATTATCCGGGCCTCGGAAGGGACGTCGCGGTCGGCACCACCATCCTCGTCGACAGCGGAATCATCCGCCTCGAGGTGCTGGAGACATCGGGCTCGCGCGTGCGCTGCCGCGTCGTCGTGCCGGCGCAGCTCAAGAGCCGCCGCCACATCAATCTTCCCGGCGTGCGGGTCCGTCTGCCGGCCCTGACGCCGAAGGACCGCGCCGACATCGCAGTCGGCATCGAGGAGCAGGTGGACTTCTTCGCACTCTCCTTTGTCAGGGAGGCGGACGACATCGACATCCTGCGCCGAATGCTCTCGGACATGAAATGCGACTCGCGCATTATCGCAAAGATCGAGGACCAGTCCGGCCTTTCGAACCTCGATGAGATCATCGTTGCCTCCGACGGCATCATGGTCGCCCGAGGCGACCTGGGCATCGAGGTGCCCATGGAGGACCTCCCCCTGATTCAACGCCGCGCGATCGATGCGTGCATCCGCCTTCGCAAGCCGGTGATCGTGGCCACGCACCTGCTGGAGTCGATGATCTCGTCGCCGGTGCCGACGCGGGCCGAGGTAAGCGACATCGCGGGAGCCGTATGGTCGACGGCGGATGCGATCATGCTCTCGGGTGAGACGACAACGGGACTCTATCCCCTTGAATGCGTGCAGTTCATGAAGAAGGTCGCCAGCCGGATCGAGGGAAGCGCCGCCAAGGGATACAACGTCGGGCTCCCGCTGAAGACGCACAAGGATCGGCTCCTGCGCTCGTCCGTTCTCCTCGCGTCGGAAATCGGGGAGGCCGGAATCGTGGTTTTCACGCGGAACGGATCGTTGCCCCAGACGCTCTCCGCCCTGCGGGCATGGAGGTGCCCCATCTATGCGTTCACCGACGATCCGCGCGTCTTCCGGCGCATGCTTCTGCTCTGGGGGGTCGAGCCCTTTCTCATGGGATTCTCGCAGGAACCCGAGCAGACGATCCGCGACGCCTTTGCCTACCTAGTCCGTCGCGCCTGGGTCGCCCAGGGCGACTGGCTTGTCGTCGTCACGAACGTCCTCGCGGGTCAGCAGGTCGTCGATTCGATCCAGATGCGCCCCGTCGAGTGAAGCGACCCCGGCTGGACCGTGGGGCCGCCTCCGCGACCCAGGGGGACGGGCGCGGCCCGCCCTTGGGGGCCCCGGTTTCCCCGATGCTCCCTCGCCGGAAGCGTCGACGCAATTACGACCCGAGGACGACCTCGACCCTGATGTCCTTGCGCCCGTCCGTCGGAAGCGGGACCAGGTTCCCGGCGACCCTCTGGCCGTCGACGAGGAGCGTCTTGACGCCCTTCGAGCGCCCCTTCGGGTTTGAGACAGCGATCGTGTAGGTGACGCCGCGGAACTTGCGCTGCACCGTGATAGCCCTTCCACTTCTTTGGAACGCAAGGGTCGATCCTGATCCCGTTGTAATCCGGACGAACACCGAGGATGTACTGCTGCGCCGTGACGAGCGACCAGGCCCCGGTTCCCGTAAGCCACGAGTTCTTGGCCTCACCTGGGGTCGGTGAAAACTGGGACGCCGTCATCTGGGCGTACACATAGGGTTCCGACCGGTAGACGTCGTGGTCCTTCTTCGCCGACGGGCAGACGCTCAGATAGTATTCGAGCGCCTTCTCGCCCTCGCCAAAGAGGGTCCAGCCGATGTGTATCCACGTGTTGTTGTGGGAGAAGACGCCCGCGTTCTCCTTGTACCCGGGAGGGTAGCTGGTCACCTCTCCAAGCTCGAGGTGGTAGGTGGAGTAGGGCGGGTATTGCAGCGCGCAGCCAAGGTCCGGGGTGTACAGGTACTTGTCCACCGCCTGCAGCGCCTTTTTCGCACGGCCATTGTTGCGGCCGGCGCCGCCAAGCACGCACCAGGCCTGGCTCTCGATGAAGACCTTGCCCTCCTTGCAAGACCTTCGAGCCCACCGGCTGCCCTGCGGCATCAAATGCGCGCGTATACCACGCGCCGTCCCAGGCCTGGGACTCGATCGTTTCAAGCATGTCGGCGTAGTGCCCCTCAACGCGGGTTGCGTCGTCCGTTCGTCCCATCGAGCGGTAGAGGCCGGCCAGATCGCGGGTCGCGTAGAGGAATAGGCCCGCAATCATGACTGACTCGGCCTTCGACCCGGCGATGTCGCCGGTAACCTGGAAGGACTCGTTGGGCTCCTTCGAAAAGCAGTTCAGGTTGAGGCAGTCGTTCCAGTCGGCGTGTCCGATGAGAGGAAGGCGGTGCGGTCCGCGGTTCTTCAACGTGTAGGCGATCGACACCTCGAGATGGTCGTGCAGCGAGTCCTTCGATCCGGGCTTGTCAGCATAGCCGCACGCCTCGCTCAGGATCGACGTGTCGCCCGTCTCGCGGATGTAGGCGCAGGTTGCAAGGATGAGCCACAGCGGGTCGTCATTGAATCCGCCCCCGATGTCCGCGTTTCCCTTCTTCGTCAGTGGCTGGTATTGGTGGTAGCAGGTCCCGTCGGAAAGCTGGGTGGAGGCGATGTCGATGATCCGCTGGCGCGCTCGATCCGGCAGCATGTGCACAAATCCGAGGAGATCCTGCGTCGAGTCGCGGTAACCCATCCCGCGCCCGATCCCGGTCTCGTAGCCCGAGGTCGAGCGGGAGAGGTTGAAGGTCGCCATGCACTGCACCTGGTTCCACGTGTTGACCATCCGGCGAAGGTGCTCGTTCGGGGCGTCCGGCGTCCGGTAGATCGAAAGAAGGTCATTCCAGCGCCTGCCGAGCGCCTCGAATGCGGCGTCAACCGCCGCCATGTCGGAGTATTTTGCGAGCACCTCGCGGCCCTTCGCCTTGTTCATCACAAACGGCGCGTCGAATTTGGGCAGGTCCCCCTGCTCGACATACGCAAGCACGAAGGCGAACGTCTCCTCCTGGCCGGGCTTGAGGGTGAGGTTTATCTGGTGCGCCCCGACGGGGTTCCAGCCATGGGCGTGGCTGTTCGTGCATTTGCCGGCCAGGACCGCCTTGGGATCGTGCAGGCCGTTGTGGACGCCGACAAAGGCATCCCGCGAGGTGTCGAATCCGTCGATCCGCCGCGTGCATCCGAATAGCGTGTAATGGTTGCGGCGCTCGCGGTACTCGGTCTTGTGGTAAATGGCGCTGCCCTCGATCTCCACTTCGCCTATCGAATATGTGCGCTGGTAGTTCGTCATGTCGTTGAGCGCCTCGAAGAAGCAGAATTCGACGAACGAGAAGAGGGTCAGCTTCTGCGGCTTCTTCGTCTTGTTGCGCACCGAAACCTTCCACACCTCGAGGTTTTCGTTGGGAGGCACGAACATCAGCTGCTCAACCTCGATGCCGTCCTTTCGCCCCTTGATTCGCGTGTAGCCGAGCCCGTGCCGGCATTCGAACGCATCGAGCTTTGCGCGCACAGGCTTCCAGCCGGGATTCCAGACGCTCTTGCCATGCTTGATGTAAAGAAAGCGCCCGTCGTTATCCATCGGGTTGTTGTTGTAGCGGTAGCGCGTCAGGCGCCGCAGGCGGGCGTCCTTCCAGAAGGAGTATCCGCCGGCCGTCTGCGTGCAGAGGCCGTAAAATTCATCCTGCCCGAGCATGTTGAGCCACGGAAGGGGAGTGTCCGGGCGCGTGATAACGTACTCTTGGCTGGCGTCGTCGAAGTAACCGTATTGGGCCATGGGGGATTTTCGGGTTGAAAACAAAAAAGGGATCAGGCCGCCGGCCCAATGGCAATGACCTCTTGGCGCCACCCCCCGATTAGGAGGTGAAAAATCCGACCAAGTAGCCCTATTGATGGCACCGGCCGCCCTGGGGGGCACGCATCCGGCCCCAGCAAGGCCCCCAGACCGCCTGGCGGAGCCGACGAAGGCCGGCCGGCGGGCGCATTCCCGGCCGCGCGGGAGAGGGCGCCGCGGACCGGCGATCAGCTTTCCCTCTGCCTCTGGCGCAGTCCCTCCGCCACGATCGCCGCCACCGCTGCCGGCGGCAGCCGGTCCGTGTTGATCACGATGTCGTAGGTGTGCGGGTCGTCGATGTCCGCCCCAAAGTACTGCCGCACAAAGCGGCGGCGCGCCTGGTCCAATTCGCCGACAAGATTTCCCGCTGCAGTCCGGTCGCAGCCCTGCCGCTCCATCAGGCGCCTGATCCGGGTCTCCTTCCCCGCCACCAATCGGATGTGAACCCCCCCGGGCAGCGTCCTCGTTATCAGATGGGCGGCGCGCCCCGCAAAAATGACCCTCCCGGACCTCGCAAGCTGCAGGATCGTTTCGCCGATCTGATGCTCGAGCTCCCAGAGGGGCGGGTGCAGCCCGACCAGCTCGCCGATGATGGCCTTCGTCTCGGAAACCCTGTCCTCCGGCAGGAACTCCGCCAGCCGCTCCGGCAGATGGTGCGAGGTCAACGCGAAATGCAGCAGGTTTTTGTCGAGAAACATCCAGCTCTGCCCGTCGCGGCCGAATTCTTCATTCAGCATGGGTATCAGCAGCTGCCCGAGAGTGGAGGCTCCGGCGCCCGCCTCTCGCGAGAGCGTGATGAACGGGGGCGCCTTGAGTTGATGGGAGTAGGAAGACCGGCCCAAGGGCTCGTTCATCCGCGTATTGAATATGGTCAATCCCTTTTCGAGATAGGTGTGCGAGGGCATGGGGGCTCCTCTTTCTTCATTCCGAGATTTAACGTGCGAATTTCCGGGGTCGTGCGCGCTCGGGAACTAGCCGAATATGCGCTTCCCCAGAAGCGGGTATAACGTTTTGCAGGGGGATCGCGAGGCGAAAGCACGCGAATCAGGCCGCGCGGCCTAGTCGCTCCAGAGGAAGTAAACCGCCGTCGCCAGTGCGGCAAAGGCCACGGTCGGTCCGATCACCCACATGGGATTGAAGGGAAGACCGTAGCGATGGACAACCCAGACGACGCCGAAACACTTCACCAGGATGATCGCCCAGCAGAGAAGGATCACCAGCTTGACCCGCCGTCGGCGGCGGGCAATGGGATCCGTTTCGACTGCGGCCTGTTCGCCACTGCCCGGCGCTCGGTGGAGAAGCCTAGCAGGAAATTTGATTGCGGACATGTTTCACCTCCAGGGATTTGAATTTTCAGGAACGCTTGCTGCCCCTCGGTTGCAAAATAGATCCGATCGCGTTCCCGGGCTCCGCATCCCTTGACAATCACGTCGCATTAATTGCGTTCGGCCCTTCGAAAGACCGAACCCAATCCGGGGGGCGCCGGCACCGCGACCGTTGGAGCGCTCGTAAAGGCCCCAAGGCCAAGCCGCTGCAAAGGGCATCCCCCGGGCCATACGCCCCCCATAATTCATTAAAAAGGCCGCAACTTAATGCTGCTATATGCGTTAAGCCATGGCACCATGGCGCAGAGTAAACCCTCATGAATCCCTCACCCAACCCCCACACCCCGTCCGAACCGTCCGCGCCCGCCGCACCGGAGTCCGACTCGAAGATTCGGCGCGGGAAACGCGTGCGCGCCACCGTGGCCGTGGTCGCCATCCTCCTGGTCGGATTCATCGTGGTGCGGATCTTCACCGCATCCGGAGGGGCCAAGAAGGCGGGTGCGCCCTCGCTCCCGGTGGCGACGGCGATCGTCAAGCTGGGCGACATCAGCATCTACATTAACGCGCTCGGCACGGTCACCCCGGTTTACACGGTGACCGTCACAAGCCGCGTGGCGGGGGAACTGACGGAGATCCATTACACGGAGGGGCAGCTCGTTAAAAAGGGCGACCTCCTTGCCGTGATCGACCCTCGCCCGTACCAGGCCGCGCTGATGCAGGCGCAGGGGCAGCTTTCCCGCGACAAAGCCCTCCTCAAGAACGCCTACCTAGACCTTACCCGCTACCAGGAGGCCTTCGGGCGGCATGCGATCCCCGAGCAGACGCTCGCCACGCAGAGATCCGTCGTCGAGCAGGACGGGGGCATCGTAATGCTCGACCAAGGCAACCTCGACGCGGCTCGCGTCAACCTGGACTACACCCGGATCTCGGCACCCATCAGCGGCCGGGTGGGGCTGCGCCTCCTGGATCTGGGCAACATTGTGCAGGCCAACGGATCGGCCGCTTTGGTCACCATAACGCAGCTGCAGCCGATCACCGTGATCTTCACGATCGCCGAGGATTATATTGCCGACGTGGTCAAGCAGATGCAGGGCCAGAAGAGGCTCAGCGTCGACGCGCTCGATCGCGAGCAGCAGCGGGTCATCGCGCACGGAGAACTCCTGTCGCTCGACAACGCAATCGACCCGACAACGGGCACCGTGAAGGCGCGCGCCATCTTCGCGAACGCATCAACGGAGCTGTTCCCCAATCAGTTCGTGAACGCCAAGCTCCTGGTCCGCACGCTTCAGAAGGTCCCCCTCATCCCATCGGCGGCCGTGCAGCGGAACGCCGATGAAAGCTATGTCTATACGATCCTGCCGGACGGAACGGTCCAGTCGAAGAGCATCAAGATCACGGCGACCGACGCAGAAGTGACGGCGGTTACCGGTCTCGACGTCGGCACCACGCTTGTCGCGGACGGATTCGACCGGATCCAGAACGGCGTCAAGGTTACCGTCAAGAAGCCGTCAAGTACTGAATGAATCCGTCCCGCCCGTTCATTCAGCGGCCGATCGCCACGTCGCTGCTGATGGTGGCCATCCTCGTGGTGGGCATCATCGGATACCGGCAATTGCCCGTGTCCGCGCTTCCGGAGGTCGACTATCCTACGATGCAGGTCGTCACGTTCTACCCCGGAGCCAGCCCGGACGTGATCGCATCGGCCGTCACCGCCCCCCTTGAGCGCCAGCTTGGCGAGGTGCCCGGCCTGAACCAGATGCTCTCAAACAGCTCCGAAGGCGCGTCGGTCATCACGCTCCAGTTTTCGCTCAACCTGAACATCGACGTGGCCGAGCAGGAGGTCCAGGAGGCGATCAACGCAGCCCAGACCTACCTTCCCGCGTCGCTGCCGATGCCGCCGGTCTACAACAAGGTCAATCCGGCGGACGCCCCCATCATGACCCTGGCGCTGACCTCGGCATCGATCCCGCTCTCCAAGGTCGAGGATTTCACCGACACACGCCTGGCCCAGAAGATATCGCAGCTTCCGGGCGTCGGCGCCGTAACGATCAGCGGAGGCCAGAAGCCGGCCGTGCGGGTGCAGGTGAACCCGACGCAGCTCGCCGGATACGGGCTCACCATGGAGGATGTACGCGCCGCCCTTTCGATCAACAGCCTGGACGCCGCCAAGGGCAGCTTTGACGGTCCGCACCAGAATTTCCAGATTGCTGCCAACGACCAGATACTGACGAGCGACGACTACAAGAAGGTGGTCCTTGCCTACCGCAACGGGGCTCCCGTCATGCTCGGCGACGTCGCCCACGTCGTCGACGGGATCGAAAACGTTCAGCAGGCGGCCTGGATGAACCGCACGCCGGCGGTGATCGTGAACATCCAGCGCCAGCCCGGCGCGAATATCATCGAGGTTGTGGACCGGATCAAGGCCCTGCTCCCGAAGCTGCGGGCCACGATTCCCTCGGCTATCGGCATCGCCGTCCTCACCGACCGCACAACGACTGTGCGCGCCTCCGTCGCGGACGTTGAATTCGAGCTGATGCTGTGCATCGCGCTTGTCGTGATGGTCATCTTCCTCTTTCTGCGGACGTTCGCCGCCACCCTCATCCCGAGCGTCGCGGTGCCGTTGTCGATCGTGGGGACGTTCGCGGCGATGTACGCGCTCGGCTACAGCCTCAATAACCTCACCCTGATGGCGCTCACCATCTCCACGGGATTCGTCGTGGATGATGCGATCGTCATGATCGAGAACATCAGCCGCTACGTCGAGCAGGGTGAAAAACCCCTCGCGGCCGCGCTCAAGGGCTCGGAACAGATCGGGTTCACGATCATGTCGCTCACCGTCTCGCTGATCGCGGTGATGATTCCGCTCCTGTTCATGGGCGACATCACGGGGCGCCTTTTCCGCGAATTCGCGGTCACGCTGAGCGTCACGATCCTCATCTCGGCAGCGGTCTCGCTCACCCTGACCCCGATGCTTTGCTCCGCCCTACTGGGGCGGAGGTCGCATGCGCAGGAAGGCCGCTTCTACAGGGCCTCGGAGAGGGTATTCGACAACACGATCGGGTTCTACATGCGCACGCTCGGGTGGGTGCTCAGGCACCGGACGGAGACCCTGTACGTGGCGGTCGGGACCCTTTTTCTCACGCTCGCCTTGTATATCGTCGTGCCCAAGGGGTTCTTCCCGGTCCAGGACACGGGCGAGATCCAGGCGGTCTCCGAGGCGGACCAGAGCGTTTCCTTCGGCGAGATGGCGCGCCTGCAGCAACGCCTCGCCGACGTGATCCTGAAGGACCCCGCGGTCGAGAGCCTCTCGTCCTTCATCGGCGTCGACGGCACCAACACCACGCTCAACAGCGGACGAATCCAGATAAACCTTAAGCCCCTGGGGCAAAGGGGCATCAATGCGTCCGATGTGATTCGCCGCCTGAAGCTCGCCCTTTCGCAGGTCGAGGGAATCACCCTCTACATGCAGCCGATCCAGGACATCACGGTCGAGGACATCGTGAGCCGGACCGAATACCAGTACAGCATGGAGGACCCGGATCCGGACGAGCTGGCGAGGTATGCGGGAGCCTTTGTTCAGAGAATGAACGCCCTTCCCGAGCTCGCCGACGTCGCAAGCGACCTTCAGACCCACGGAATCCTCACGAGCCTCTCGTTCGATCGTCCGACCGCAATGCGCCTGGGAATCAGTCCACAGGTGATCGACGACACGCTCTACGATGCGTTCGGCCAGCGCCAAGTGTCGACCCTGTTCACCCAGCTGAACCAGTACCACGTGATCCTTGAGGCGGAGCCCCAGTTCCAGACCCACCCCGACAAGCTGGACGACATCTACCTCCGCTCAACCTCCGGAGGCCAGGTGCCCCTGGGCGCCTTCACCAAGGTCACCACCGGGGCTTCGCCGATCCTCATAAGCCACATGGGCCAGTTCCCGGCGACGACCATCTCATTCAACCTGGCTCCCCGCGCCTCGCTGGGCGAGGCGGTCACCGCCATCCAGCGGATCGAGAAGGAACTTCCAAGGCCGGCGGCGATGCAGGCGGCCTTCCAGGGCACCGCCCAGGCCTTTGTGAACTCCCTGACCAACGAGGCGCTCCTCATCCTCGGCGCCCTCGTGACCGTCTACATCGTCCTTGGCATCCTTTACGAAAGCTACATCCACCCGATCACCATCCTTTCAACCCTCCCGTCGGCGGGCGTCGGGGCGATCGTCGCCCTGATTGTGTGCCGCACCGAGCTGACCGTGGTCGCGATCATCGGCATCGTGCTGCTGATCGGAATCGTGCAGAAGAACGCGATCATGATGATCGACTTCGCCCTCGACGCGGAGCGCCGCGAGGGCAAGTCGGCCTATGACGCCATCTATCAGGCGTGCCAGCTCCGGTTCCGGCCTATCCTGATGACGACGATGGCCGCCATGCTCGGAGCGGTCCCTCTGGCGCTTGGGCAGGGCGTGGGTTCCGAACTCCGGCGCCCGCTCGGGATCACGATCATCGGCGGCCTTATTTTCAGCCAGCTCCTGACGCTTTACACGACCCCCGTCATCTACCTCTTCTTTGACGGGCTCGCAGCCAAGCTCGCGGCCCGCGGCAAGCCCGCGCAATCCGGATCCCCGGCGCTCCCCGGCGCGGCGGCCCCTACCGAGCCATGAGCCTTTCGTCGCCGTTCATCAAGAGGCCCGTCGCCACCACGCTCATGACCGTGGCCGTCGCCCTGGCGGGCGCCGTTGCATTCCAGCTTCTCCCCGTCTCGCCCCTCCCGCAGGTCGATTTTCCGACGATCTCGGTCAACGCCTCGCTTCCCGGGGCAAGCCCCGAGATCATGGCATCCTCCGTGGCGACGCCCCTTGAGCGCGCATTCGGCCGCATCGCAAACGTGTCGGAGATGACCTCCCAGAGCACGCTCGGCCAGTCGAGCATCACGCTCCAGTTTGACCTCAACCGCAATATCGACGCCGCGGCAAGAGACGTCGAGGCGGCGATCAATGCGGCGCGCAGCCAGCTGCCGTCGAATCTTCCGAGCAATCCCACCTACAGGAAGGTGAATCCGGCGGACGCACCGATCACGATCATCGCGCTCACGTCCGAAACGCTCCCGCCGGCAATGTCTACGACGCCGCGTCGACCATCCTCGTCCAAAAACTTTCGCAGATCAAGGGGGTGGGGCAGGTCATCGTCGGCGGAAGCTCGGCCCCGGCGGTGAGGATCGATGTCAATCCCACCCAGCTGAACGGGTACGGGCTTCAGCTCGAGACCGTCAGGAAGGCGGTCGCCGCGCAGACGGCGGACGAGGCGAAAGGGGGATTCTCCGACGGGAACCGCCGGTCGCTCATCTACGCGAACGACCAGCTTCTGAAGGCGGCCGACTACGGGAAGGATCATCATCAGCTACCACAACGGCTCCCCGGTGACGCTCTCCAACGTGGCGAAGGTTCAGGATTCCGTGCAGACGGTGAGGGCGCTTGGAATCGCAAACGGCAGGCCCGCGGCCCTGGTCATCATCTTCAGGCAGCCCGGCGCCAACATCATCGACACGGTGGACGCGATCAAGCAGGCGCTGCCCCAGCTGCAGGCGGCGATAAGCCGCTCGATCAAGATGACCATAGCGCTGGACCAGACCGTGACGATCCGAGCCTCGGTCCGCGACGTCGAGCGCTCGCTGAGCATCTCGATCCTCCTCGTGGTCCTCGTGGTCTTCGTCTTCCTGCGCGAGGGCAGGGCGACCTTCATTCCGAGCGTCGCGGTGCCGGTTTCCCTGATCGGAACCTTTGGAGTCATGTACCTCGCAGGCTACAGCGTCGACAATCTCTCGCTGATGGCCCTGACGATCTCGACCGGGTTCGTGGTGGACGACGCGATTGTCGTTCTCGAGAACATCACCCGGTACCGCGAGCACGGCATGAGCGCGATGGACGCCGCGTTCCGGGGCGCGGCCGAGATCGGCTCCACCGTCTTCTCGATGAGCGTCTCCCTCGTGGCGGTGTTCATCCCGATCCTGATGATGGGCGGGATCATCGGGCGGCTCTTCCGGGAATTCGCGGTGGTGCTCGCCGTCACGATCATGGTGTCCCTTGTCACGTCGCTGACCGCGACACCGATGCTGTGCTCCCGCCTCCTTCCCGACGCGGCCGGGCACGGCCGGTTTTACAAGGCAAGCGAGAAGGTGTTCAAGTCGGTCCTTGGAGCCTACGAGCGAAGCCTCAGATGGGTGCTCGGCCACTCGTTCATCGTCCTCATGATCGCGATCGGCACGCTCGGCCTGAATATCTACCTCTCGTACCTGATACCGAAGGGATTCTTTCCGCAGCAGGACACGGGCCGGCTCTCAGGAAGCATCATCGGCGACCAGGATCTCTCCTTCCAGTCCATGTCCCAGAAGATCAGGCAGCTGTCGGGCATCGTGCAGTCGGACCCGGGGGTGGAGACGGTGCTCGCATTCACGGGCGGCGGAGGCGGCACGACGACCAACACCGGCCGGGTGTTCATTTCGTTAAAGCCCATCGCGGCGCGCAAATACGCCACCGCCGACCAGATCATCAACCGGCTTCGGCCGAAGCTGGCCGTCGTGCCGGGCGCCACGCTCTACCTGCAGGCGGTGCAGGATGTGAGGATCGGCGGCCGCCAAAGCGCCGCCCAGTACCAGTACACGATCCAGAGCGATAATTTGCCGGAGCTCAACCAGTGGGCGCCCGTGCTGCTCTCCTCCATGAAACGCCTGCCGGGCCTCACGGATGTCAACAGCGACCAGCAGAACAACGGGCTTTCCGCAAACCTGGTCATCGACCGGCCGACGGCGGCCCGGATGGGAATATCGACGGCCATGATCGACAACACCCTCTATGATGCTTTTGGAGAACGCGAGATCGCCACGATGTACCGGTCCCTCAACCAGTATTTTGTCGTGATGGAGGTCGATCCGCGCTTCTGGCAGAACCCGGGGGGCCTCTCGGACATCTACGTGTCCTCCAGCAACGGGGGGGTCGTCCCCCTCGCCGCATTCACGAAATATGCCGCCTCCACGGCGCCCTTGGCCGTGAACCATTCCGGTGTGTTTCCCTCCGTCACCTTGTCGTTCAACCTGGCCCCCGGGGTCGCCCTGGGCGACGCGGAAAATTCGATCAAAGCCGCCGCGAGGAAGGTGGGCATGCCGAGCACGATCACCGGACAGTTCAGCGGGACGGCGCAGGCCTTCCAGGCCTCGATAGCGAACGAGCCCCTTCTGATCGCGGCCGCGCTGGCTGCCGTCTACATCGTGCTGGGGATCCTCTACGAAAGCTACATCCACCCCATAACCGTGCTGTCGACGCTGCCTGGAGCCGGGGTGGGGGCCATCCTCGCCCTCATGATCACGCATACGGACCTCAGCGTCATTGCGCTGATCGGGATCATCCTGCTGATCGGCCTCGTCAAGAAGAACGCCATCATGATGATCGATTTCGCGCTCGAGGTGGAGCGCCGCGAGAACAAGAGCGCGAAGGAAGCCGTGTTCCAGGCGAGCCTCCTGCGTTTTCGCCCGATCATGATGACCACCTTGGCGGCGCTCCTCGGCGGGCTCCCCCTCGCCCTCGGATCCGGGATGGGCTCCGAATTGCGCCGGCCCCTGGGAATCACGATCATCGGCGGCCTCATCGTGAGCCAGGCGCTCACGCTCTACACGACGCCCGTCATTTACATCTACATGGACCGGCTGAATACCTGGGTTGGAAAGCTTCACCTTAAGCGGCCCGCGACCGAGGCCGAGGCCCTAGCCAGCACCGTCGTCTAGAAAAACCCATTCCCAATGTTCCCACGGATCCTGAAACCAGCAGCGCACGGCCACCGGACTGGAGCCAGGTTGGCTCGGGGTGCCGCACGCATCCTCCCGCCTGTTGTGGCGACGGCGCTCCTCCTTGGGGGCTGCAACCTTGCCCCCAGATACTCGAGGCCGTCGACTCCGGAGCCCGCCGCGTTCAAGGAGTCGGCGGCGCCCGCGCCTCTCGGTTCCACGGCGTGGAAGGTGGCGACGCCAAGCGACGACACGATTCGCGCGAAGTGGTGGGAGATCTATCGGGACCCCGCCCTCAGCGCCCTGGAGGAGCGGGTCATGGGCTCAAACCAGACGATCGCAGGCGCCGCAGCAAGTTTCCGGGTGGCGCGGGCCCTTGCTCTCTCGGCGACTTCTGCCATCTACCCCTCGGTCTCGACGAGCCCCTCCTTCTCTAGGCAGCGAGGCTCAACCAACACGGCAAACAAGGTCGGGGGGGCCAACCCCTACAATCTGTTCGAACTGCCGGTCGACGTTTCCTACACGCTCGACCTCTGGCATCGCCTGGGCAACACGGCCGCGGCCGCGGAGTATTCCGCCCAGTCGAGCGCCGCGGACCTCGCCACCGCCGTCCTTGGAATCCAGGCCGAGCTTGCGCAGGACTATTTCGAAGTGCGCGCCCTCGACGAGGAGCGCAATATCCTTAACGAAACGGTCGCCTCCTACCGCCAGGACCTCGACCTCACCGTGAGTCTTTACCAGACCGGCATCGATTCCGAGGAGGATGTCGCAACGGCGCGCACCCAGCTTGACACGGTGATCGCACAGGCGACCGATGTCGGCGTGGCCCGTGCGCAATACGAGCACGCCATCGCCGTTCTCCTCGGTCAGGCGCCCTCGAGTTTTTCGATCCCCGCCGCGCCCTTTATCGGCTCCCCGCCGGTGGTTCCGATCTCCGTCCCCTCGGAGCTGCTTGAACGCAGACCCGACATCGCCTCGGCCGAGCGTCAGGTGGCTGCGGCCAACGCGCAGATCGGCGTGGCCCGTTCGGCGTACTTTCCGAACATCACCCTGAGTGCGGCGGGAGGGTTTGAATCGGCGGCGTCGGGCCAGCTCCTTAATTGGCCAAGCCGCTTTTGGTCGTTCGGACCGCAGGTCTCGGCGATCCTTTTCGAGAATGGCGCCCTTCGGGCGGTGAACGAGCAGGCCAGGGCCGCCTATGACCAGACCGTGGCCGGCTACCGGCAGACGGTCCTCGCCGCATTCCAGGCAGTGGAGGATAACGTCGCTACGCTCAGGATCCTGGCCGAGGAATCGGTCCAGGAGCAAAATGCCGTCGAGTCTGCCAAGCATTACCTCGACCTGGCGATGACCCGCTACAAGGCCGGCATCGACAGCTACCTGAATGTCGAGACAGCCCAGACCACGGTGCTAACAAACCGCGAGACCGCGCTCCAGATCGAGCTGCGGGAGATGAACGCGAGCGTCTCCCTTGTGATGGCGCTCGGCGGGGGCTGGGATACATCGCAGCTGCCCGGACCGAAGAAGGTCGTAGGCAACTCGGGCAATTAGAGGCGCCCGATCGGGGCGCCCGGATTGGCCGGATCCCGGTGGTCAGTCTATTTCAGGCCCAGGACGTTGAACACCACGAAGAGTCCGGCGGCGAACAATACGGCTCCTAGGAAGATGCAAACGGGCAGCGTAAGAACCCAGGCAAGGAGCAGGTTCCGAAGCGTCTTCGTCTGGAGCCCGGACCGGTTGGCGGCCATGGTGCCGGCGATGCCCGAGGAGAGGACGTGGGTCGTGCTGACGGGGAGGCCAAAATTATCCGCGGCGAGGATCGTCCCCATGGCGACGAGTTCCGCGGAGGCACCCTGCGCGTAGGTCAGGTGGGTCTTGCCGATCTTTTCGCCCACCGTCACCACGATCCGCTTCCAGCCGATCATGGTCCCGAGTCCCAGGGCGAGCGCCACGGCCACCTTCACCCAGGTCGGGATGTACTTCGTCGACTTGTCCAGGTCGGACTTGTACGCCTTGAAGGCCGCCTTTTCCTCCGGGTCGGAGAATTCGTTCGTCTTGCTGAGTTTCGCGAGCCCCTCGCCGACGAGGTAGAAATTCGTCCTGAGTTCCTTGCGATCGGCCGAGGGGAACGAACTGTAGGAGCTGGCGCCGGCCAGTTTGGAGGCCACGAGATTGTTCAACGTCAGGACTGCGCCGACCGTCTTTTCGCTCTTCTTTCCCATTTGTCCTGAGGAAGGCTGAGACTTCCTCGCTCGCCGCGGCGGCATCGATCGTGGCGGCCGCGGCCTTCCGCTCCAGGATTGAGCTCACGTGCTGCGATTCCGCGGCAATCTGGCTAAGCACCGCTGAATTCGTGTCCATCTTCAGGGCAAAGGCACCGGGAACGACGCCGATAAGGATCAACATGATCAGGCCCATGCCCTTTTGCCCGTCGTTGGAGCCGTGGGCGTAGCTCACGCCGGTGCACGTGAGGACGAGAAGGCCGCGGATCCAGAAGGGGGGAGGGGTGTCCTTTTGGGCGGGCGCATAGAGTTCGGGACGCTTGATGAGGGCCTTGGCAAGAAGCAGGAGGGCCCCTGCGCAGACAAAGCCGACAACGGGCGAGACGATCAGGGACAGGCCAATCTTCTCGGCCTGTGCCCAATTAACGCCTTCGCCAAACGCGTGCCCCTTTGAGAGAAACGAATTCGCGAGGCCGACGCCCATGATCGATCCGAAAAGGGTGTGCGAGCTCGAGGCCGGAAGGCCAAGGTACCAGGTTCCGAGATTCCAGATGATCGCCGACAATAGGAGCGCGAAGACCATCGCGAAGCCCGCTCCCGATCCCACATGGATCACCAATTCGACAGGAAGGAGGGCAATGACGCCGTAGGCCACGGCCCCTGTCGACACCATCACGCCTATCAGATTCCACATGCCCGACCAAATCACGGCGATCCATGGCTTGAGGGAGTGGGTGTAGATGACAGTCGCTACCGCGTTGGCCGTATCGTGGAAGCCGTTGACAAACTCGAAACTCAGCGCGAGCGCCAAGGCGAGGAAGAGGAAGACGGTGGAACCAGTTGTGAGTACTTCGCCCCAGGGTTGCATAGCGTGGATTGACCGCAGGTTAGACGTCCTTTGTTACAGAGCCGTGGCGCCCTGGTGACGGTCTTGCAATTACGATGAGCGGCGGGACCGTCGGCCCGGGATCCTCCTTATGCCGCCGGTTCCCATGGGCCGCGATCGGAAAGGCGGTCGTGGCGGACCGACCCTGCGAGCGGGAAGCGGGCGCCTCCGCCCTTATTTTCAGCATGACACGTCAAACGCTGTTCTCGATGCTGGCTCGATCCAAGGGCGCAGCCCCTGGGCACCAATGAGCCTATTCTCAAGGACGATAGCGGCGGCAACCCTGGCTTCGGTGGGAACCCTTTGCCACGCCGGAGCACTAAAGTGGGACCAGACCCAGATTGAAGTCGTCGCGAAACCGGAAGAGGCGCAGGTCTGCGCTGATTTTCGATTTCACAACGCGGGATCGCGCCCCGTGACGATCGTCGACATCAGCACGAGCTGCCCCTGCACAAGCGCCTCCGCCCAGAAAAGCACGTACGCTCCCGGCGAATCCGGCCAGATCCACGCGGTTTTCGAGGTCAAGAGACAGCGGGGGCGGATCGAGAAGGTGATAACGGTGACGACCGATGACGCCGAATCGAGGCCGACCGAGCTTATCCTCGACGTGACGGTGCAGCAGTACGTTTCGGTCGAGCCGCGCCTTGTCTATTGGAGGACCGGGGGGGACGACTCCGTGCAGACGCTCCTTTGCTCGGCGCAAACGGACAAGAGGATCACGCTCGTTGGGGTAACGTGCAGCATGCCGGACGTGGTTGCGACAATCGATGTCCTGAACCCCGGCCAGAGCTACGCGGTCCGGCTGCGTTCGCCTCCGCGTGCCGAACACGCAACGGTGCAGATTGAGTTAAAGATCAATATCGCCGGGGTCGGGCCAAGGGTCGTCGACGCGTATGCGTATTACCGCTGACGCGGAGGGTCCCTGTCGGCGCGACGCTCCCTGCTTGCCGTTCTCGCATCCGGCCCGAATGCGATGCCGAGCGGGCGCCGGCGCCTTCGGAGGCAAAGGATACCCTCGGAGCAGCCGAAGCTTGGGGTGGGCGGCCATCCTCTGTATAAATGGTCTTCATGGACAGAATACCGAATCCACGCTCGCGGACCCGGTCTGCGCTCATCGGCGGCCTGCTCTTGGTTGGCGTCGCCATTCTCTTCGTCGATCGGGCTGCCTCAACCTGGTCCCATAACCATCTTCACCATGCCGCGGTCCTCGACTGGCTCACGCACCTGGTCGACCCGTTGAGGCCTGCGGCGGTGATTTGTCTCGCCGGCATGGGGATCGCGTCCGTGTTCGGCGGACGCCAGCTTGGAGAAAGGGGCCGAACTCTGGCTTCGGCCTGTCTCGCCATACTCGTTTCCGTCGAGATCAAGGAGCAACTGAAACAGCTCTTCGGGCGGTCCTGGCCGGAGACATGGGTGAATGGCAACCCCTCGTGGATCGGCGATCACGTCTATGCCTTCAACTTTCTCCACGGCGGTCCCGGCTGGGAATCGTTTCCCTCCGGTCACACGACGCAGATCGCAGCCTTGGCAGCGGTAATCTGGCTTCGAATCCCGCGAATCCGCTGGCTCGGCGTGGCGCTGTGCGCGCTCGTGGCCTTGGGCCTCTGGGGTTCGGACTACCATTTCGTGGGCGACATTCTCGCCGGAGCCTTGCTTGGGGCGGTCTGCGGAATCGGAATGGTAGCGCTCGTGCGCACCCCTTGAACTCTTATTTATGTGACAGCCCATCAACCACTTTATAGATATTGAGACCTAGATACCCCCTGATCGGCGCAACGGCGGGGCAGGGCCGGAAGACGTTATTCTCCCGTGATTCTGAATTACCTGACAGGATACTTGGCTAAAAGGAGCCGAAGCGTATAACCATTCCGGCTGAGGTGCGTCTTGCTACCCGACAGAGCCGAATCCCCAGCGCTAATACTCCGATGAACGCATGCTTCCAAAAAATGGCGCCAACTCAATCGACGGCGCCCAGGGACGGGAGAGGATGGGCGTTGCTGCAGTCAATTCAGAGCCTCGTCCTTTCAATTGCGGTTTCAGGGTGTGCATCGGCCGCCAACTGGGCGAAGGAGCCGGTGCCCGTGACGGTTTCGGCCGCCAATTATTCAAAGCTGTCCGATGAAGAGCTTTACGCCCGCGTAAACAATGACCCCATCAATGCGCACCCCATAGCTCCGCCCGTCCCGGTTCCAACCAAGGCAGCCTATTACCTTCTACTGGCGGGCGAAATATACCCAAACGACGTGAGGCTTGACGACGTAAGCCGTGAGCTGGAGACCTCGCTCGAGCCTCGGGGCCTTTTCAACGCGATCTACCAGGAAAGGGCGGGGCACGTTCCCGGCAAGATCGACTACCTGATTCGCATTCATTACGGAAAGCGGCCGTGGCTTGTACCCATCGTGCGCAGGGACCGGGTGACCTGGGGCGATGATGGACTTGTCGCGAACCGATATAAGATGAACCTGATGAGCGTATCCTCGTACGATCCTCGGGTGGGCCTGAGTCCGGAAGAGGAACTGCAAATTGACCAAGCCCTCGATTCACTAAGAAACTTTGGAATTGGCCGTAGCTTCCCCGCGGCCGGATTCTACAATTCGGCTTCGCTTTGGAGCAGCTTTGGAATGGACAAACAGCTGTGGCGCGACTTCTCCGCGGACGATCAGGAATCTCGTGATTACTATTTGGTCATGGTCGAGGCATTCAGGATGGACGATGTCCGGCTGATGGACAGAAGGGCTCCCTGCGTCTGGGCCACGTTCATCGCGGTGCCCGCCGATCGGGGTCAAAAGTTCTCGGAGGTACTGCGGCCCATGGTTCAGACTGCGACGCCCTATTTTGGAGAGACGACCCGCGGCCTTCAGGCCTACGAGGTGCCGCCCGGGAAGGTATTCCTGGGGAGACCGGTCGAGGTGCCCGATACGGTGAATCCGCCGGAGCCAAAAATCTGACCGCATTCGGCCGTGTCTGAGATCGGGCCTCCGACGGCATGATGGCGAGCTACACAAACCTTTTTGCCCAAGCACACCGGCGCTTGGGTGGAGGAGACAGCAAGGCAACGTGCGCAGCGGCCGCCGTTGGCTGCGGGCATCGCCATGCGGCCGCAGCGTGAACCCCGCCCCCCGGAGTTATGTGAAGAGACCCGATGTTTTGTAAGTGATCCCATTTCATGAAGCGGACCCAATAAGGGCCTGGAGCGGATGAAAAGCCCTAGAAAAGTCCTTGGAAGCTCTGCTTCGAACGGCGCGCGGGTGCGTCGCGAGTCGCTTAGGGGTCCGGACGTCCATCCGGCCAATATTCCCCGGGATCAGCGCAACGTTCCGCCCGAAGCAGACATCCTGGCTCGCCCAACGGATTGGCGGATTCTGGCCGGCTGCGCGGCCCTCGTTGCCTGTGCGATCGCCGTGTACAGCCGGACCTACTCGTTCCCCTTCATTTTTGACGACATTCCAACCATCCTCAGCAATTCAACGATCCAGCACATGGGCACGGCGCTGGCCCCCCCGGCGAGAACAACCGCAAGTGGTCGGCCGATCGTCAACCTCTCCCTGGCGATCAACTACGCCATTAGCGGGACCGATGTCTGGAGCTATCACGCCTTCAACTCGGCAGTCCACATTCTGGCGGGACTCACATTATTTGGGGTCGTCCGGCGAATTCTCACGCGCCTTTCGGTCCCGGGAGCCCTGTCGATCGCGTTCTGCACGGCACTCCTTTGGACGCTGCACCCCCTGCAGACGGAATCCGTCACCTATATCGTCCAGCGCGCGGAGTCGCTCATGGGACTATTCTTCCTGCAGACGATCTACTGGTTCGTGAGATGGCAGGACTCGGTAACCGGCTCCCCGCCGGCTGCGCGCACCGGTGTCCTGTTCGCCGCAATGAGCATCGTATTCTGCGCCTTCGGCATGGGGACCAAGGAGGTGATGGTCTCCGCCCCCCTGATCGTGCTGCTTTTGGACCGGCTGTGCTTCGCGGGCTCCTTCGCTGAAGCCTGGCGGCGGAGGAAGACCTATTATATCGGAATGGCGGCCACTTGGGCGCCCCTGGCCGTTCTGGTGTGGCACGCCGGAAACCGAAGCGGAAACTCGGGTTTCGGGTCTGGAGTTTCTGTCTGGAAATACTGGTCGACCCAGCCGGAGGCCATTGGCCGCTACCTCAAGCTCGCTTTCTGGCCGCATCCGCTGGTCTTCGACTATGGAACACAATGGCTCTGGACACCCGGCCATCCTGCCGGCCTCGGTATGATCGTCTCGCGGCTGCTGTGGCCCGCGGCGGTCGTGGCCGTGCTCGCCATCATCACCGGGTACGGCCTCCTGCGCAACACGGCGATCGGGCTCCTGGGTTTCTTCTTCTTCGCAATCCTGGCGCCGACCAGCATCATCCCCGGCAACACGCAGACCGCCGCCGATCACCGAATGTATCTCGCACTGATACCCGTGATCCTACTCGTTGTGCTTGAGATTCACCGGCGCCTCAACCGGGCGGCTTTCGCCGCGTGCCTTTGCCTGGCGAGCGTGGCCGCGCTCGTCACTTTCCGGCGCAACCTGGACTATTCGAGCGAGACGGCAATTTGGTCGAACACGGTGGCCTCAAATCCGAATAATCCGTCGGCTCACAACAATCTCGGAAAGGCGCTCGCAAAGATTCCGGGGCGCACAAGCGATGCCATCGCACAGTTTGAGGAGGCAATCCGCCTCCGACCGGATCTCGCCGAGGCGCACAACAATCTCGCCACGCTGTTGTCCGGCCTTCCCGGGCGCCTGAACGACGCCATCGCCCAGTATCAGGAAGCGATCCGCCTGGAGCCAGGTTTTGCCGAGGCACATTACAATCTCGCCGCCGCCTGGCTTTCGATGCCGGGACGCTTGAGCGACGCGGTTGCGCAATACGAGGAGGCTGTCCGCCTTTATCCAGGTTTCTTCCAGGCGCGAAACAACCTGGGGGCCGCTCTCGCAACGATGCCGGGGCGCCTGAACGACGCGATCGGGCAGTACGAGGAGGCGATCCGCCTTAAGCCGGATTTTGCCGACGCGCATAACAACCTGGGAAACGCCCTGGCGAAGAGCCCAGGGCATCTAAAGGACGCCATCGCCCAATACGAGGAGGCCATCCGCCTGAGACCTGACTTTGCCGACGCACACAACAACCTGGGCATCCTTCTTTCGACTGTGCCCGAACGTATGAACGAGGCCATGGCCCAATACGAGGAGGCGATCCGTCTGAGGCCCGACTTTGCCGAGGCGCACAATAATCTGGGAATTCTCCTTTCAACCGAGCAGGGGCGCCTGAACGATGCCATTGCCCAATACGAGGAAGCCATTCGCCTTAGGCCGGATTTTGCCGACGCCCATTACAATCTGGGCGCCGCGTGGTTCAAGCTCCCGGGGCATCTAGACGACGCGATCGCTCAGTTCGAAAACGCGATCCGGCTGAACCCGGATAACGCCGAGGCGCATAACAATCTGGGCACCGCGCTTGGCACGATTCCCGGCGGCCTGAACGACGCTACAGTCCAATTTGAGGAGGCCGTCCGCCTCGCGCCGGATTATGCCGACGCCCGGTTCAATCTGGGCGCCGTTTTGGCCAGTATTCCCGGGCGTTTGAATGAGGCCGTGGCGCAGTTTGAATATGTGATCCGACTGAGGCCGGACGATCCGCAGGCACACTTTTCCCTGGCGGTCGCGCTGCTGAAGATGCCGGGCCGCAGGGGTGAGGCTAAGGCGCATCTTGAGGAGGTTCTACGGCTCGAACCCGCGAATGGCCCTGCCCGGGAGATCCTGGAAAGCATCACAACCTCAACCAAAGAGCCCGGATCAGATTGAAAATCAATGCCCCGTGGCTCCGGTGGCGATCCCGTCCAATTCCGCCAAGGTCGGCGGCGACAGCGTCAGCTGCGCCGCGGCCAGGTTCTCGCGAAGGTGGGCGACCGATGAAGTGCCAGGGATCAAGAGGATGTTGGGCGACCTATGCAGCAACCATGCCAGCGCCACCTGCATCGGCCTGGCTCCAAGTCGGTCCGCGACCGCCGACAGGGTGGAGGACTGCAGAGGGGTGAATCCGCCGAGCGGAAAGAATGGCACGTACGCGATGCCCTGCCGGGCCAAGGCGCTGATCAGGGCGTCGTCGCTGCGGTGGGCCAGGTTGTAGTAGTTTTGCACGCACACGATATCGGTAATCCCCTGCGCCTCCGCAATCTGCGCAGCGGTTACGTTGCTCAAGCCGATCTGCCCTATGAGCCCCTTGCGCCTGAGGTCGGCAAGTACCGTCACTTGAGCAGCGATGGATCCCTCCTCGGGGCCATGGCCCGACCCCATCACCCGGTAGTTGACGACGTCGAGCGCGTCTAAGCCAAGGTTGCGGAGGTTGTCGTGGACACCGGCTGCAAGATCGCCCGCAGAGACAGCCGGCTGCCAAGAACGGTCAGGCGGGCGCCGGGCCCCTAGCTTGGTCACGATCACCAATCCCGCGGGGTAGGGATGCAAGGCCCGTTTTATAATCTGGTTGGTGATGTGCGGGCCATAGAAGTCGCTCGTGTCAATGTGGTTCACACCCGCCGATACAGCTTCCCGGAGGACAGCGACGGCGCCGTCCGGGTCCTTCGGAGGGCCCCAGACGCCGGGGCCAGCCAGCTGCATCGCGCCGTAACCCATCCGCCGGACCACCAGCGATGTGCCGGCGAACGCAAACAGGCCGCCTAGCGCGGAATCATCCACGGCGTTGCTCCTTTCTTTTGCCACCATCATTGAGCACACGCAGTGTGCGGAAAAAAGCAAACGCTGGCATCCGTAGTCCCGAACGGCGCCAGAAAGGGGGCGTTTCGCCTAACTGATGCATGACAGGGCGAACGCCCACGGCTTTGGCGTGGGAGTGAGTCAACGACTGGATGACCACGGCGCATAGGAAGGCGCTCAGCGGGCGATTCGGCTTCAGTGCCGGCCTCTTCGTCTTAAGGCGGACGCCGCCGATTCGCTCTCCGTGCCGTCCGGCGGTTTTACTCCTCCAGGGCTGCCCCGGGCGAATGAGGCTATTTCCCCTGAAGCTGCGCCAGTATCTGCCGGGTCAGGTCGTTGGCCGGGCGCACCTGCAGATAGGCGTCGAGCTGGCTCGCCGCCTCGGCGCGTCGTCCCTGGTTCAAGTAGGCGATCGCCAGGTTCAGCCGGACCTCGGCCAGTCCAGGTTTGAGCGCAAGAGCCTGCGTCAATTCTTCAGCGGCCGATGCGAATTCGCCCTGCGCCATCAGCGCCAAGCCGAGGTTGTTGCGCACCTCGGCGCTGCGCGGATTGATCTGGAGCGCGGCTTGGTACTCCCGGACGGCTTCCTCCCCCTCGCCCGGCTGATCCGCCAGTGCATCGGCAAGGCTCGAATGGAGGTCGGGCAGGTCGGGACGCATCTGCACCGCCCGCCGCAGCTCAGCCAAGCCCTCTGCCTGGCGGCCCGGAATCTTAAGGAGGGCGCGGCCGAGGTTGCTGTGGGCCGTGGCGAAGTCCGGCTGCAGGCGGACGGCCGCCTGGAATTCTGCCACCGCTTCGGATTCATGTCCGGGCATATGAATGAGCACCGCTCCCAGATTGTTATGGGCTTCCGCAAAATCGGGCTTGAGCGCCAGCGCCTCTCGGTATTCCGCGGCCGCCTGTTCGAGGTCGCCGCGCGCCTCCGCCGTCATGCCGAGGTTGTTGTGCGCCTGGGGGTACTGCGGTCGCAGTCGCAGTGCGGCGCGGAATTCCGCCGCGGCCCGGGTGTTGTCGCCGTGATTGGCATACCAGACGCCAAGGCTGTCGTGGGGCATCCAAGCATCCGGATTCTGGGCAAGGCTCGCTTCGAGCAATGTCCGCTGGCTCTCGAAGGTCTGCGCGTCGGAATTGCTGAGAAGCCCGAGCCCGCACAGCAAAACGCCGGCGACCGACCAGACGGCGGCGCGCACGTTGGCCGACCGGCTGCGTGCGAGCACGGCAATGGCTGCGGCGGCTCCCGCCGCAGGGGCGAGCGCAGCGTGGTACAGGAAGTGGTTGGCCACGTACGAGAAGATGAACGGGTAGACGTTCACAAATCCGAGGGCTGGAAAGAGGGTTCCTGCGAAAAGGAGCCAGACGGCGAGGGGCCCGCGTCGACTCCGGGCGAGAATCCCGAGAGCAATGGTGATGATGGCGGCGGCGGCGAGGTACCCGAGCCAATGCCCAGCCTCAAGCGGAACGTTCCAGCGGGGGTAGATCAGAATGAGGTTCGTTGGCCACAGAAGGGTTCCGACGTAGAACCAGAGCGAATGGGCCGCGAGCAGCAGGCGCTGGCCGAAGGCGAGGTCAAAATCCCCGCCCTGGGCCCCCCCGATCGTCCGCTCCACCCAGGAGGTGAAGAGCCCGCTCGCGACCCCAAGGCGAACCAGGGCCCCAAGTAGCGGCCCTCCCGCGACCAGCTGAGCCGCCCTTTGCGCCACCACGACACCACCATGAGGGCGGCTGGCAGGGTCGCGGTGACTGACTTTGAAAGGAGGGCGCAGAGAAACCAGGCGGTGCCAGCGACGTAGGTCCGAGGACGCAAAGAGTCTCGGTCAAAGCGAAGGTAAGCTCGGGCCGCGAGCAGGTAGAAGAGCAGTGAAAGGGTGTTCTTCTGCTCCGAAATCCATGCGACAGACTCGACACATACCGGATGCACCGCGAATAGGAACCCGGCAAGCGCCGCTCCCGGCACCGCCAGGTCCTCAAGCAGGAGGACCAGCAGCCAGGCGTCGGCGGCGTGGAGGAGAACATTGGAAAGATGATATCCAAGCGTGGAATCTCCCCAAAAAATGTGTTCGAGCCAAAACGCAGAGTGGAGGAGGGGGTAGTACTGCTGCGTGGCGTGTAGGTCTGTCCAGATACGCAGCATGCCCGCAACAGATTGGAGATCGGGCCGGGTCACATGGGCGTCGTCGTCCCAGACCATCCCGCCGGCGAGCGCTGGCCAGTAGACGGCCAAAGTCACGCACAGCAGGGCAGCACCAATCCACCAGGGGCTGCGACGAAACGCATGGGCGGATGTGGCCTCCATTTTTGCCAATTTACTGAGCCCCGAATGGAGAATCAACCTTCCCTTGGCCGAAGTAGGCGGCACCCCTCATTCATGCGCGCTCGCTGGGAAAAGTCGTCACAACCCATGAACTCGCGGATTGGGCTGATGCGGAGTTGGCAAAGAATTCCCTACGCAAAGCCCGCCGTGTCTCCAACGCTGCTTGATTCGTCCTTCTTAATTGATCTCGAGCACGAGATCGAATCGGGGGAACCCGGACCTGCGATCGAATGGCTTCGGAAGTCCCGTGGCCATCCGGACCGGCCGCTAATGTTATCATGTGTCTCTGTCGCCGAGTTTCTAGAAGGCTACGAAGATACTGAGCGCGGGCTGGATTTTATAACGCGCTACGTTCCGCAAGACATTGGCTTTAAGCATGCCAAAAAGTGCGCCGAACTGCAAAGGCGAGCTCGCAAAGCAGGGCGGCGATTTGGCGAAAATGATGCATGGCAGCTGGCATTTGCAGAGTGCTCGGGCGCCGCGATTGTGGCTCGCGATAGGAAAGCTTTCAGTCACCTAGGTGGCCGATACGACCAATTTGAAGCATCCTGAAATGGGGCGGCAAGAGATCGGTTTTTCTGCCTCACAGACGGCTCTTTTGACCCTGCTTCAAAGCGATTCTCCCAAGGTGTTGTGAAGTTCGAGTTCGCGAGGCAGAAGCCTTAGTCTCCTAGTGGATTTTACGTTTCTCTTAACCGGACCTTCATAGGGAGCTATTTGAATGAAGCCATAGGTTGAGTTACCGAACCCGGGTCGCGCTTCATCTTCTCTGGCTTGACACCAGAGCTGAACGCCGACATGATGTCGGACATGAAGACTTTTACCGTTCGTGACTTAGATCGACGACCGAATCAGGTGCTCGAGGCATGTGACTCTTACGGTGAGGCCCGCATACGATGCAGGGATGGTAGAACCTATGTGATCAAGACAGAGGAGAAGGAGTCGTCGCCTATGTCAGCCCTTCCTGATTTTGCTGCGAGGCGTCGTGAGCTGTTTGGAAAGTCGGCGTCCCGCTCTTTTGCGAAGAAGTTTGATCAAGCGCTTGCCAGCGAATGAAACCATACGCCGACACAAACTTCTTCACCCGAGTTTATCTCGAGTTACCTGAAAGCGTAAAAGCCGATCAGCTTCTGGAGAAAGCTAGAACCGGCAATTCTGAGCCTGTACCTGTCACTTGGCTTCACAGGATGGAACTCGTAAATGCGTTCGAGATCTCGGTTTGGTTGAGCAGGCAGGGAGGACACCCAACGGTGAGCCCGGAACAAGCTGCTGTTGCTCTTGCCACTTTTAGAGACGATCTGAAAGACGGTGAATTTCTTCGGTTGGCGCGGCCAGACACAGCGAAACTCGAGACTCTGGTTGAGGAGACCGCGTTGCGCCACACTGCCAGGAACGGCTTCCGCACATACGATATACTCCACGTGGCCGCTGCAGTGATTTTGGGATGCGACACGTTCTTCAGCTTCGACATCAGAGCCAAAAAACTGGCCGAACTAGAGGGTCTAACCGTGGCCGTCTAGCAACGGTGCAATGCGCTTAAAAATGATTTCTTAACTCATTGTCTATCATTGAGTTGGTTGACCAGATCAGGGTCCATCCTCTCACTATGAGGAAATTTCTGTTTCGCGTTTGCTTCGCGTCCCGAGGGATGTTTTCGGGATTTTGTAGCGGATTTCTCAGCAGACACCTAACCGCACTTCACCAGTCAGGGGCTTACGCTAAGTCTATTCCCAGTCCCGGCGAACGTTCCTAGAAGCGTTGGCGGCAATTTTAGGGAAATCGGGACAGCTCCCCGCAAGAGCTTTGAAAGCTTTCAGGCGACGAGCAGAAGGTATCACTTCGGAGACGACGAATCCGGAAGCCGTCTTCGAAAGCCTCACCGTATTCGATTTCAGCCAGAATTCCTTCGGTAAACGAATTGCCTGGAAACGCCCCAAATCGATAACCTTGGCGGTGACGGCTCTCATTATATTGCGCTCGAAGCTGTGGGAACGCTACCCCAAGCCGAGATATCCGCGAACGGTACGCTGGATTAACTGGCGCCTATTAATCGTGACGGAACCCGTTGAACGGAGCACTGAAACCTTCCTCGCGACATATAGGAATGAACAGTCGATTAGGGTGGGGAACTCTAGCCCATCTGCAGCATCAAGGATTACCTGGTGGTTTCGTGCGCTTTCGCCCGGCTGCTTCTTAGTACCCGTCACAACATTGAACCGCTGCTGCCTGCCATCGGCCATTGTGTCATCGGATGAAAGGACAACCGCAGGGTGACCGACAGGATCCTTCTCATCGGTGCGGAGAAACACGACGTCCCAACGATGGTGGTTCATAGGGACTCGCCGAACGTGTTATGCAGCTCAAGTTCGCGTGGGAGGAGGTCCAGACTTCCGGCAGGAAATGCAGCCACCTCTTCTGGGAGCTCATAAGGGGCGATCTGAATGAAGCCGTTGGGAACGCGAACGATGACAGGCTTCTTCGAGCGGACAACATTGCGCGCGATTCCGCTGAACGTAGCCTTGGCTTTAGAGACGGTGAGCATCTTCATGAAAGTAGTTCAAAGCATGACCTGAAATAGGTCAAGTGAATGACCTGATTTGGTTAATCCCGTACAGAAGCCTTTTACCAATAAAGAAGGACGCGGTTTGGTCCCTAGGAGGCGCGAATTCTGTTTCGCGTTTGTTTCGAATCACGACTCAAATGACGGTCGCCAACCCCGAGAACACCAGAAGGGGCAGGGCCGCTAATCCGTTATTTAGTAAGGGCATAGAACCCAATTGAGGCTACCGGCCAAACAAACCGATTCGAACAAGTTAGGCCCTTAGGCGATCTCCTAACTTACTACCGTGGAGATGCTTGCAAATTGGTGGACCCGATCAGGTTCGAACTCTTCAGAGGAGGGCGACCAACTTTGTATGTTGCTTTGTATGTTGGTGGGAGCGCTCCGCTGCGGTAGTAATTGGGAGGCCCGTGGTGAGGCGCAGATGCCATAATCTGTGGGGCCTTTGAATAACGATATTGACATTCAAATGAACCTCTCAGTGTGATTGAGTGAAGTTCGAATGGAACCACGCCAAGGAGCGCGATAACGTCGCACGTCATGGGGTGAGTTTCTCAGATGCTAAAAAGGCCTTTGATGATCCAAAGGCGCTCGTACTTTGGGATGAAGCCCACAGTAGCTCAAAGGAACTACGATGGTGGTTGTTAGGAGCCGTAGGAACAAGGGTGATGCTGGTGCGTTATACGCATCGGCCCATAGGAGTGATCCGAATCATCGGAGCGGGGTATTGGAAATCAGGACGCGATTACTATGAAAAATATCGGAAAGAAAATTCAATCTAAGGCAGTTTTTGACTCCGAGGGCTATCAAGCGGACGTCAAATCGTTGAACGGAGAAGGCCTGCCCCAACTCGAGAAGCTACGTGTAAGCCCACTGGCACATGGGGGGGCCCGTCCTGGCGCCGGAAGAAAAGCGAAGGGTCACCGTCAGATCCTACTACATCTTTCCCCGGGTACGGTTGCATTGCTCCGCTCAGAAGCTAAGAGGAAAAACCAACCCATCTCCGCCACCGCCGAGATTAGCCTACTATATGCTTTGAAACGCCATGGTCATAGGGCGCGCAATCTTGCCGTGGCAGAATAACTAATTCAATTGGGCTTCTACACAAATGACCCCGAGCAACGACGTCTTCTACATGGACGGAGTGAGGGTCGGATCCATCGTGGCCTTTGAGCAGATGCCCAGTAAGTCGATCCCCTCATACTTGGAACCGGAACCCATTGAATAGGTGCTCCTCAAAATTCAAAAGACTGTTCGTTTGCGTCTGGTCCTTGACGCCAATATGCCTCCAATCGGTTTGGGAGCAGAAAGGCATGTCTACGAATTTGGGTCAGACGAAATGCGCCAGCGTATCTATGTTGAATCAACGGAGCTAACTACGGGTGGTTCTTCCGTGATCGTCATTTTAGCACCATAGGACCCCTAATCCATTTTCAGTGGCCAACAACGGGCCCGATTAAATGGTAATGCATAACCTCGTCCGTCTACGATCCCCGTCCCCACTTCATGGTGGAGAGCCAAATCGTCGTTGCGCGGCGCAAGATGGCGTGATCTTGACTTTGTGTAAGTAGTCTACGCAGTCGCGGGTTGTCGCAGCGGGGTGCGCCCGGACTATCCTGGGAAATTGGTGGACCCGATCAGGGTCCATCCGCTTACTATGGGAAAAGATCCTGTTTCGCGTTTGCTTCGCGTCCCGAGGGACGTTTTCGCGATCTGCCGTTGGATCGATTGCGGCCCGTCCGGCTTGACATGTCGCCTTTTTGGCGACACCTTCATCCCAGCACCTCGTGAGAATCATAACGATCAAACGCCTTCGCGAGTATGCCACTCTACATCCAACTATCGCGACGACCCTGGAGCACTGGGAAGTGCTCATTCGAAGAGGAAAATTCGCGAACTTGGCAGAAATTCGCAAGGTGCTTCCGACCGCAGATCACGCTAAGGTTGAAAGCGGGAGGACCGTTACAATTTTCAACATCAAGAACCACTTCCGGCTAATCACAGCCATCCATTATAACCATCAGATCATCTTCATTCTGCTGTTACTGACGCACGGCGATTACTCCAAACCTCATTGGAAAAAGAACCTATGAAAACCTCCTCCAAGGTGTCCTTCAGGAAGCTACCAAAGACCTACGATAAGCTGATCAAATTTCACGTTCCGAGGCCGATCCATGATGACGTAGGGTACCAGAACGCTGTCGAGGTCGTTGATGCTCTGGCCGGCCAGCAGGTCAACGAGGACCAAGAGGACTACCTTCTCGTCCTCTCAGGGATTATTGAGCGATATGAATCGGAGACGCTGCCTGCCCCCAGGCCGGTTTCTGGCCTGGCGATGCTGAAGTACGTTTTGGAGGAAAACAGGCTCACGGGTGATGACCTAGCTATTATCCTCGATGTCGACCGGTCGGTCGCCTATCGAATCCTGAAAGGGGAACGCGGCTTGACCACGGCGCACGTGAAGGCGCTCAGGGAGCGTTTCGGCGTAAGCGCAGATGTCTTTGTCTGAAGGCGAGGGCGGCAGACACGTTCTAACAACCATCAGCCGATAATCTCTGGTTTCGTGTACCCCATAGGGTCCATCAAAAACAAACCTAAAAATATTATATACTTATTGTCTATCAATAAGTTGGTGGACCCGATCAGGGTCCATCCGCTCACTATGAAGAAAAATTCTGTTTCGCGTTTGCTTCGCGTCCGGAAGGGTGTTTTCGGGATTTTGTGGCGGATTTCCCGACAATATGCGTGTGAGCTCTCCTTAGGGTGAGGCGATAAGGAGCAGAAACTTCACCAATCGAGACAATGAAGGGGTTCGACGCGTGTCGCTCTGATTTGAGAGTCGGCGACTTGACATCTGGGGTTTGTAATTACATGTAAGTACCTATGCCGACTAAAGTGCCAGTTAAGCTTACCAGAATTGGTAACTCCAGAGGGATCCGGATCCCGACAGGTGTAATCCGTCGGCTCGGATTAGATCGTCCCGGCCTAGAGGCAGAAGTAAGATCTGATGGCCTTTTCCTGCGAGCGGCTCCTTCGACAAAATTGTCATGGTCCGAAACTGCTTTGGCAATGGCCAGTGAAGGCGAGGACTGGAGTGACCTAGAGAACGCCTCGGCCGATGGCCTCCATACCGTTTAAACGCTATGGCGTATATTGGGTCGACCTCGATCCAACTCGTGGGCGTGAGCTCAAGAAAACTCGCCCTGCTGTGATTGTTAGCCGGGACGAATTGAACGGCGTTCTCGATACCGTCGTTATCTGCCCCTTAACAAGCTCGCTCCATCCTACCTGGCGGACGCGTCTTCAGATCGAACTCAATGGGAGACAATCTGAGATCGCGGTCGATCAGATCCGAGTCGTCAGCAAAGACCGGCTGACTGCCAAGATGATCGGCAATCTAAGTGCAAAATCCGAAGCTGCTCTCCGCGATCTTCTCTCCGAAGCATACGCTCAATAGCCCTTTGAGGTCCGATGGGAATCCAGAGGCTCACTAAGGCAGGATTTCCGTTTAGAAATTTTCTCTTACTCATTTTTTATCAATGAGTTGGTGGACCCGATCAGGTTCGAACTGACGACCTCCTCAATGCCATTGAGGCGCTCTTCCAACTGAGCTACGAGCCCATTCGCATAAGCGAGAGGTCAAAAAATCGATTTTTCCGCACGGAACGCAAGGAGTTTTTCGTGTCCCTGCATCCCGCAGCAACGCGCTTAGCTGTTGAGAAGGGGCGGTTCGTCCGTTGGCGGCACAACAATTTGCTGCTGCATGACTTTCTTCCAATAGGCCTCCTCCGCCTCGCGCCTCTTGACGGACCGATACTCGGCTTCTCCCGCCAGAAAAATGAAGATGAATATGGCGACCACGAAATAGTCGCCGAGGTACAGGGCGATCAGGGCGCCAGGGACCGTCACTATCTTTGCAATTGTCGCCGCCCAATAGGTAGCCCGCAGGTAGGGCAGACGGAGGGCCAGCAGGGCGCGCAGAATCCGACCACCATCCATTGGAAACGCCGGGATCAGGTTAAAGAATCCCATGACCAGGTTCCAGCTCAGGAGCGTCCGGCCCAGATCCCCAAGCGACACCGAAGCCGAGTCTATATTCCAACCTCCGGGCAAGTCGACGACGCACCATAGGAGCGCGGCGATCACGAAATTCACGGCGGGGCCCGCAATCGTGATCAGGAGCTCTTGGCTTGGGAGCCTCGGTATCCGGTCAAACTCGGCCATGCCGCCGATCGGCATCAGGAGGATCCTGCGAACGTGGACGCCGAACCTCATCGCAGTCAGCGAATGCCCCAGCTCGTGGAGGACGACGCAGGTGAAGAATGCCAGGAAGGTCCCGGCGCTCCAAAGCAGCCCGGGCAATCCCTGCGCCAGCCAGCCCTCGTTGCATACGTAGGCCAATAGCAGCAGGAAGCTGAAGTGGAGCGATATTAGGATTCCCCGGATCCGGAACAAGTTGATTGACCAGCCAAGCATGCTATCTAATGAAGCCCGATCGCGCCAAATCGCGAGCCGAACCTTGGAAACCACACCCAAAGCCCCCACCATTCTCGTCATAGACGATGACGCCGAGATCCGGTACTCGCTCTCGCGGGTCCTCTCCTCGCGCGGATACCAAGTCTCCGAAGCCCCGAGCGGCGAGCAGGGGATAGCCCTGGTCAAGAAGGGGCCATTCCCGGACCTAATCTATCTCGACATAAGGATGACCGGGATGAGCGGCCTTGAGGCGCTCCAGCACATCCGCGCGGCCAATCCGAAGCAGCTGGTCATTTTGATGACCGCGTTCGGCACGGCCCAGACCGCGATCGAGGCGATGAAGTTCGGCGCGCTCGACTATGTCATGAAGCCGTTCGATCCGCAGCGGGTGCTGACCCTGGCCGAGAACGCGTTGAAGACCCATGCGGATCTCCGGGCGGTCGGAGAATACAAGCCGACCATCAACACCGAGGACTACAAGGAGGGGATCGTGGGTTCCTCGCCCGTCATGCAGGAGGTGTTCAAGATCATCGGGCAGGTCACGGCGAGCGATGTCACCGTCATGATCACGGGCGAAAGCGGCACCGGCAAGGAGCTGGTTGCGCGCTCGATCTGGAAGCACAGCCACAGGGCAGGAAAGGCATTCATCGCCGTCAATTGCGCGGCCATTCCCGAGAACCTGATCGAGAGCGAGCTCTTTGGCCACGAGAAGGGTTCCTTCACCGGGGCCACCGGCCAGAGGATCGGGAAATTCGAGCTCTGCGACGGCGGAACCATCTTCCTCGACGAAATCGGGGACATGGCCCTTGCGACCCAGACCAAGATCCTGCGGGTCCTCCAACAGGGCGAGATCCAGCGGGTCGGGGGCACCGAGACCATCAAGGTCGACGTCCGGATCATCGCGGCGACCAACAAGGACCTAGAGGCCATCGTGAAGGCAAAGACGTTCCGGGAGGATCTCTACTACCGCCTGAATGTGGTCCGAATCAAGATGCCGCCCCTCCGGGACCGCATTGATGACATACCCCAGATCGTCGATTTCTGCGTCCAAAACCTGGTCAAGCAGCGAAAGGCGCGGACCTCGAGGGTCTCGCCCGAGGCGATGTCGGTCCTCATGCGCCACACCTGGCCCGGCAATGTACGAGAACTCGAAAACGTGGTCTACCGAAGCGCGGTGGTCGCCCAGGGCGACGCCATCCTGGTGAAGGATCTGCCGCCGGAGATCCGGGGAACGGCGGGCGAATCGACGTCGCCCTTCGCGATCACGACCGAAACCGCCCTGGATTACCTTGCCGAGCAGGCCAAATCTTCGGAGCAGCCGCTGCTGGCCCAGTTCGAGCGCGAGATCGTGCAGCGGGTCCACAAGGCCCTTGGGGGCGACGACGCTGCGGCGGCCAAGAAGCTTGGGATCACCAAGCCGACGCTAAAGAAGCACCTTCAGCGGCCGCCAAACCCGGCCGGATGACCCCGGTGCCAGTTCCACGCGGTCGCGACGATTGATTCGATGTCAGGAAACTTGACCTTCCAGCCGAGCTCTCGCTTGGCCTTGGAGGAATCCGCATAGAGGGCGGGCGGATCGCCGGGGCGGCGCGGGCCTTCGACGACCTTCACTTTGCGGCCGGTCGCCTTTTCGACGGCGCGGATCACCTCCCGGTTGGAAGACGGCGTCCCCGTTCCCAGGTTGTAAAAATGGGCCGAGCCCGGGGCCGCCAGCTTTTCAAAGACGGCGATGTGGGCCCGGCTCAAGTCGTCCACGTGGACGTAGTCGCGCAGGCAGGTCCCGTCCGGGGTAGGGTAGTCGGTGCCGAAGAGCTGGAGCTCGGTGCGCTTTCCGACGGCCACATCGATGGCGACGGGAATCAGGTGCGTCTCCGGATCATGGTCCTCGCCAATTGAGCCGTCCTCGGAGGCCCCGGCCGCATTGAAATACCGGAACGCGGCAAACGAGATCTTCCCGACATGGGCAAGGGCGCGAAGCGCATTCTCGATGTCGAGCTTGGTCTGCCCGTAGGGGTTGATGGGCGCTTGCGGGAGCGTTTCCGGCATCGGAAGCTTGTCCGGCACCCCGAAGGTCGCGCAGGTCGACGAGAACACAAACTTCGTGACGCCGGCCCCCTGCATCGCCTTCAGCAGGTGGAGGGTCGCGGCCGAATTGTTCAGATAATATTTGAGCGGATCCGTGACGGATTCGCCGACGTAGCAATAGGCGGCAAAGTGCATGACCACTTCTATCTTCTCCTTGGCAAGCACTTCGGTGACCGTGGGTTCGTCGCCGAGGTCCCCGATATACATCGGAATCCCGGGCGCGACCGCACCCCGGTGCCCATAGACCAGGCTGTCGAGAACGACAGGCCGGTGGCCTGCGGCGGAAAGCTGCCGCACGCAATGACTTCCAATGTATCCCGCGCCTCCGACGACAAGAACGTTCATGTAGATAAAGCTTTTATTGCCTTCCAGCCGTTGTTGGCTAGCGATTTCCTCTTTGCGCAGACCTTGAACCTTCCGCGAATCGTCATCACGGGCATCGGCCTTACCGCCCCAAACGGCAACTCCCTCGCGGAATTCCGGGGCAACCTGCTGGCCGGTGTCGCCGGAATCGAATGGCTCGAGGTGCGCTATATGGGCAGGCTCCTGGCCGGAGTCTGCCATTTCGACGCACTTAAGCACCAGAAGAAGAAGGAGGTGCGGGTGGGAACACGGGCGGGAAGCATCAGCATCTGGTGCGCGCGTGAAGCGATTGCCGACAGCGGCCTGTCCGTCGAGACCCTCGCGAAGGACCGGGTGGGGATCTATATCGGCTGCACCGAGCACGGAAATGTCGAGACCGAGAACGAGATTTTCGCCATCTCGAAGTTCGGTTACGACACGAAGTACTGGTCCCACTACCACAACCCGCGCACGGTTGCCAATAATCCCGCGGGGGAGGCCTCCCTCAACCTCGGGGTCACTGGACCCGCCTATACGATCGGCGCGGCCTGCGCGGCCGGCAATCTGGGCCTCATCCACGCAACCCAGATGCTCCGGCTGGGCGAGGTCGACCTCGCCGTGTGCGGCGGAGTGAGCGAGAGCATCCATACCTTTGGCATCTTTGCGGGCTTCAAGTCCCAGGGGGCCCTGGCCACCCACGAGACGCCCGCCAAGGCCTCGAGGCCTTTTGACCGGGCGAGGAACGGGATCGTTGTCTCGGAGGGCGGGTGCCTCTATACGCTCGAAAGGCTCGACGATGCGCTTCGCCGCGGGGCGCGCATCTATGCCGAGATCGCGGGCTACGGCGTGAACAGCGACGCGAGCGACTACGTGCTCCCCAATCCGGTCCGCCAGGCCGAATGCGTCCGCAAGTCGATCGCGAACGCGGGCCTGAAGCCGGCCGACATCCACATCGTGAACACGCACGCCACGGCGACCCCCCTCGGGGACATCCAGGAATGCGAGGCCATCCGGGCCGTGTTCGGCGAAGGCTGCCCCGACACCTTCATCAACAACACGAAAAGCTTCATCGGCCACTGCATGGGGGCGGCCGGTGCGCTCGAGCTCGCGGGGAACCTGCCGTCATTCGACGACCTGGTCGTTCACCCCACGATCAACGTCGATGATCTCGATCCGGCCTGCGCGCTGCCTGGCCTCGTGCTCAACCGGCCGGCCAAGGCCGCCCGGGTCGACACAATCCTCAATAACTCGTTCGGGATGCTCGGGATAAATTCCACGTTGATTGTGAAGCGATTCGTGGCATAACCCCCATTGCTGACCTACACATGACCAACGACGAATGCAAAAAGGCGGTTCTGGACATCATAGCGGACATCGCGCCCGACGAGGAACTATCCAACGTCAAACCGGACGTTCGCCTGCGCGACCAGCTCCAGCTCGATAGCATGGACTTCCTCGATATCGTCATGGAGCTGCGCAAGCGCCACGGCATCGAAGTGCCGGAGGCCGACTACATTCGCCTGGCCTCGCTCGACAGCTGCGCGGAGTACCTGACGCCCAAGTTCAACGCGCTTGCGGCGAAGAGTTGAATCAGGCCTCCGGGGCGCGGGATCGCTTCCGGCGGCGGACGGCCTTCCTTATTGCTTCGACAGGCGGGCGACGAGCGCGGCGCGCTGGTCCTGGGCCCTCCAATAGTTCTCGGTCACCTTCAGATAGGCCGGGACGGTCAGTTGCGCCAGCGACTTTCCGAACGCGTTCTTGAAGCTCGGGCGCGCATCCAGGTCGATGAATTTCTTCATGCGGGGACCCATCTGCTCAAGCTGACGGCGCCCGGCAAGGTCCTGAAGGTCGGAGTAAAGGTCGCCGTAAAGGTTAAAGGTCGCATGGGGGTTGTAGATGAACGGGCTCAGCGCGTTTAGGGTCCGCCGCAGCCACGGGTGATTAGCGCGCGGGCCCCATTCGGCCAGGATGTCACCCGCTCTCGCTCCGCCAAAGGCGCCCAGTTGGAACGCGTACTCGATCGCGAGCAGGTGCCGGGCGCCCGCCTCAGGGTCTCCTCCCAGCAATGCGGCCGCAAGCCGGGCGCGCGCGGCCGGCGAAACGGCCGCGTTGTCCAGGATGAAGTTGGCCGTCTCAAGGCTTAGGCGCTCGATCACGACGCCGATCATCGCACGCACGAGCGTGCGCGAGGAGGGCTGGAGCCCGCGTCCCAGCTGAAGGATGGGGAGCAGCGTGTCTATGGCCTCGTCGCCATGCCCGTCCAACGCCTGGAGGCTGGCGATCGCGATGCCGTGCTGCGACAGGGACCGCAAGGGCTGGAACGCGATGATTTCGGCGTCCGCGTGCGCCGGGGTCAGGTCGGCAATGGGGCCGAGCGCTTCAAGTTCGGTCAACCAGGCGCGAACCGGCGCGAGTTCGATCCAGTTTGCCTCGAATTCGGCCCTGCGCGAGGTGACCGTCGCCCTCCACCGGCCGGAGGGCTCCGGGACCAGCGTGGGGAAGGGGTCCTTGAAGGTGGGGGCCTTGAAATTCAGACCCAGGGGATGGGCCTTTCCGTAGCGCATCATCACCCCAAAGCTCCTCTCGGCCCCGGGAAACCCCGGTGAGACCTGCTCCAGGGTGAGGGGCCGCCGGATCGTCGGATCATCGTGCACCAGATAGGCAAACACACCCGCGACGACCGCATAGCCAAAAGCGATACGGTACCACGAGCGCAGCTGCAGGCGCCAGGAGCCCAGAAAGACGCCGATCGCAAGGAGGAGTGCAATGGCCCCCCACCCGTAGACGGCCCCGCTCGGGGCGGCCTGGGCTCCGAATTCGCTCAATCCGAGCAGCTGTTGGAGTTGGCCGCGAAGGGGCGTGGGCGCCGCCGCCAGCCCGAGCAGCAGGAGAAACGTGATGAGGAGGGTTTCGATCCCAAGCGCCGCGATCCGGAGGCCACGCTGCCGGAGGGGTTCTGCCGAGGTCGGGTCGGGAGCGTTCATGGGCGGATGGGGTTTTCTGCGGGGCCGAGGAACCCGGGTTCGACTCCGTGCGCCGAAACAGGGTCCTTGGGAGGCGATTGGGGGAAACAGGGTGAAACCGGTGGCGCCAACGGGCCCGGGGGGCCGGTTCGCCGCGGGCGGCATCCTAAGGACCCCTGCGCGAGTAGCAAGGACGGGAGTGGGGGCTTGCGCCCGGGCAGCCGCCGGATGGAATTGCGATGCGCAGCGCGAACCCGCGCCAGTTTGGCTGGATGCGTGCAGAGCGGCGCCGTTGCACCCGATCTCCCTCCCACTCTGAAACATGTTACGCACCCCGTCCCAGCCCTACGACGTCGCCATCATCGGAGCCGGACTCTCCGGCCTCGCTGCGGGGATACGCCTGGCGCACTTCGGGAAGCGCGTGTGCATCTTTGAGCGCCACAACGCCGCCGGCGGCTTGAACGGCTTCTACAGCCTCGGCGGCCGAAAGTACGACGTCGGCCTGCATGCCGTGACGAACTTCGTTCCGCCCGGGGCAAAGGGTGCGCCGCTGGCGAAGATCTTCCGGCAGCTGCGGATCGACCGCGAGGAATTCGCACTCTGCCCCCAAAGGGGCTCGCGCGTCGCGTTCGGGCCCCGGGGCGAGAGGCAACTGAGGTTTTCGAACGATTTCGGACTGCTTGAGTCCCAGGTCGCGGCGCAGTTTCCCGGGCAAATCGACGGTTTCCGCAGGATCGCAGCCCTCGTGCGCGACGCGCCCCTCGCCGGGACGGGCGCCGGCGGGTCGGCCCGGGCCGCCCTCCGGGAGTCCATCGACGACCCGGTGCTGGAGGACATGCTGCTCTGCCCCCTCATGTTCTACGGGAGCGCGCGCGAGGACGACATGGATCTGAGCCAGTTCTCGATCATGTTCCGCGCCCTCTTTCTCGAGGGCTTCGCCCGCCCCCTCGACGGGGTCAGGGTCATCATGCGGGTGCTGCTTGCGAAATACCGCGCCGCGGGAGGGGAACGCCGCATGAAGTGCGGCGTCCGCAGGATCGTCGAGCGGGAGGGAAGGGCGGCGGCGCTCATCCTCGATTCGGGGGAGGAGGTGGAGGCCGGGCAGATCCTCTCCTCAATCGGGGCGGCCGAGACCGGAGCCCTCATGGGGGACACGCCCAAGGCGGGCCGGACGCTCGGCTACGTGGAGACCATCTCCGTCCTGAACCGCCCTCCGGCGGCATTCGGGTGGGGGGACGACACGATCGTCTTCTTCAATGACTCGGACCGCTTCGAGTACCGGGAACCCGGCGGGCAGGTGGATTTGCGCAGCGGCATCATCTGTTTTCCGAACAACTTCGAGTACGGCCCCGGACGGGGCCTCGCCGAGGGGTTGCTCCGCATCACGTGCCTGGCGAACTACGGTTCATGGTCCAACCTTGCGGCCGAGGCCTACCAGGCCGACAAGCGGCGCTGGTTCAGCCGGATCCAGGAGTCGGCGATGCGGTTTCTTCCGGGAAACCCGGAGCCCGGCTCGCTCGCCCGTGCGACGGTGGCGACCGACATGTTCACGCCCACGACCGTCGAAAAATACACCGGGCACCTTCGCGGGGCGATCTACGGGGCGGCCGAGAAGCACCCCGACGGACGGACCCGGCTTTCGAACGTGTTTCTCTGCGGAACGGACCAGGGGATGCTCGGAATCGTCGGCTCGATGCTGAGCGGGATCTCCATGGCGAACGAGCACGTCCTCCGGGCCCGGGCGCCCTATGGGTAGGGGCCCGAAACCAGTTGCCGAGAGCCGGGGGGCTCCTCCAGCATCGGACTTCCATGGCATATGACTGGCTCAAGGGAGTGGCCGACGAGTATGACGTGATCGTCATAGGAAGCGGCCTCGGGGGCCTCACGGGCGCCAACGTGCTCGCGAAGGCGGGCCACCGCGTGCTCCTGCTCGAGCACCACTACCAGTACGGGGGACTGGCCACCTGGTTCACGCGCAAGGGGGGCCACATCTTCGACATCTCCCTGCACGGGTTCCCGGTTGGAATGATCAAGTCCTGCCGCAAGTACTGGACCCGGGAGGTCGCCGACTCGATCGTGCAGCTCAAGCACATCCGCTTCGTAAACCCGGAAATGGACGTCTGGACGACCTTCACCCGCGAGGACTACACCCGGGTCCTCGTCGAGCAGTTCGGTCTGGACCGGGCGCACGTTGAGAGGTTCTACGAGTACCTGCGGGGCATGAATTTCTACGACAACAACACCGAGACGACCGGCGAGATGCTCGAGCGGTTCTTTCCCGGGCGCGACGACGTCAAGCGCCTTCTGATGGAGCCGATCGCTTACGCAAACGGCTCCACCCTCGACGACCCGGCGATCACCTACGGGATCGTCTTCTCCAACTTCATGGGATCCGGGGTCTACACGTTCAAGGGCGGCTCCGATCTCCTGATCGAGAAGATGACGCAGGAGCTCAAGCGGAACGGGGTCGAGCTGCGCAAGAAGGTCCTGGTCGAACGGATCCTGGTCGAGGACCGGGGCGGCGCCAGGGTCGCCTGCGGGATCGTCGCAAAGGGCGGCAGGGTGATCCGGGCGAAGGCGGTCCTCTCAAACGCCAACCTAAAGAACACGATCTTCAGGCTCGCCGGGGCGGAGAACTTCACCCCGGAGTACGCGGCGGCCGCGCAGGCCGTGCGGATCAATTCGAGCTCGTGCCAGGTGTATCTCGGCATCCGAAAGGGCGAGTCGATTCCCCATATCGGGGACCTGGTCTTCACGTCGGCGAGCCCCGTATTCAGCAGCAGGGAGCTGACGGACCTGCACACGACCAGCCGGACCTTCTCCGTCTATTATCCCGAGACGAGGCCGGGATCGGATCGCTACACGGTCGTGGCCTCGATCAACGGGCTCTACTCGGACTGGAGCAAGCTGACCGAGGCCGAATATGCGGCCGAGAAGGAGCGATTGGTGGAGGAATCGATCCTGGCCCTCGAGAAGTTCATCCCGGGCGTAAGGGCGCTCATCGATTGGAAGGAGGCGGCGACCCCGCGGACGATCGAGCGCTACACGACCCACTTCGGGGGGACCTCCTTCGGCACCAAGTTCGAGGGCCTGAAGGTCTCCATGGACCTTCCCGAGCAGCTTCCGGGTCTCTACCACGCAGGATCGGTCGGGATCATCATGTCCGGGTGGCTCGGGACCATCAACTACGGCGTCATTGTCGCCAACAAGATAGACCGATACGTCTGCGCCCAGAGGCAGGGGAGGGCCGCATGAGCGAGGTTTCAGCCGAGATCCTAAGAAGGATCCCCCACCGCCCCCCGTTCCTCTTCGTCGACGAGATCGTTTCCGAGAGTCCGGAGCGCCTCGTTGCGCGGCGCACCTGGCGCCCCGCGGAGGACTTCTATTCCGGCCATTATCCGGGCACGCCGATAACTCCCGGCGTCCTCCTGTGCGAATCGGTTTTCCAGGCGGGAGCCCTCCACCTGTCGAGCATCCTGGCGGGCCAGCAGCTCACCGGGGGCATGCCCCTTCTCGTGAAGATCTCCGACGTCCGCTTCCGCAATCCGGTCTACCCGGGGGACACGGTGACGATCGAGGTGAGGATGAAAAGCGCCATGGGCGCCTTTTACGTCATGAGCGGCCTGATGAAGCGCGGCGACGCGCGGATCCTGAACGTGGAGTTTTCGGTCGCCTGGATGACCCCGGGGACGGCGCCATGAGTTTCCTCGGCCTGGAGGGCAAGATGTTCCTCGTATTCGGCGTCGCCAACAAGCGCAGCGTCGCCTGGGCGATCGGCAGGTCGCTTGAGGAGGAGGGGGCGCGGGTCCTTTACAGCGTGCGCTCGCAGGAGCGCCGCAGGTCGCTTGACACGCTCCTGGGCGGCCGCGCAGTGCACGTGTGCGACGTCGAGAACGAGGGGGCCGTCGACCTCCTCGCCGCGGAGGTGGCCGCGTCGCTCAAGGCCCCCCTGGACGGGATTGTCCACTCGATCGCCTTCGCCAACTATTCCGAGGGGCCGAAGCCCTTTCATGCGACCCGGAGAAAGGACTTCCTCCAGGCGACCGCCGTCTCGGCGTTCTCGCTCGTGGAAATCGCGCGGGCCTTCGCCCCGCACCTCGCGCGCGACGCCTCGGTCGTCACGATCGGGATCTCGTCGCTCCTCGTCGCCCCCGACAACTACGGCTACATGGGGCCGATCAAGGCGGCGCTCGAGTCCTCGGCCCGCTTCCTCGCGAAATCGTTCAGCGCGGACTCCGAGGTCCGGTTCAACGTCGTCGGATCCGGCCCGCTCAAGACGAGCGCCTCCGCCGGCATTCCCGGCTACCTCGAGAGCTACCTGTACGCCGAGAAGCTCACCTTCCGCAGGCGGAACCTCGAGACCCAGGAGGTGGCCAACGCGGCCCTCTTCCTCCTCAGCAAGAGAAGCAGCGGCATCAACGCGGCGACCCTCGTTGTCGACGCGGGCCTCGGCTCCAACATGTTCGACAAGGACGTCATCCAGCTGGCCATGAGGCCTCCCCGCTAGGGCGGGCGCCGCGGATCCATGCGATTCAACAACGTCTGCCTCGAGTCGATCGCCGTGGCCCTCCCGGGCGAGGTCTGGACCTCCGCCGCGATCGAGGAGCAGCTCCGGCCGCTCTATGAGCGCCTGCGGCTGCCGTTCGGGCGCCTCGAGCTCATGACGGGGATCCGCGAGAGGCGGATGTGGCCCGACGGCACGCTGCCCTCGGACGCGAGCGCGGCCGCGGGCCGGGCCGTGCTCGGCGTGTCCTCGCTCGGCCGGGCGCAGATCGGCCTATTCATCCACGCGGCGGTTTCCAGGGACATGCTCGAGCCGGCATCGGCCTCGTTCGCGCACCGAAAGATCGGCCTCTCAGCGTCGACCCAGGTTTTCGACCTGTCGAACGCCTGCCTCGGCTTCCTGAACTCGATCGCCGTCGCGGCGGGACTTATCGAAAGCGGCCAGATCCGGAGCGCGCTGATAGCGGCCGGCGAGAACGGCCGCCCGCTGGTCGAGGAGACCGTAAGGACGCTCCTCGGCGGGCCGTTTGACCGCAATTCGATCAAGCCCTTCTTTGCGAACCTGACGATAGGCTGCGGGGCGGTCGCGGCCGTTGTCTGCCACCGCGACCTGGTCCGGGGACGCGCGCACCGCATCCTGGGCGGCGTGTGCCGCTCGGCGACCGAGCACAGCGAGCTTTGCCAGGGGAACACAGCCTCCGCAGGGGGACTGGCGATGCAGACGGATTCCGAGCGGATGCTGGAGGCCGGGGTCGCCCTCGCCAAGGAAACCTGGGACGAATTCACCGCGACGACCGGCTGGAACCGGGAGACCGTCGGACGCGCGATCTGCCACCAGGTCGGAAGCGCCCACCGAAGGCGGCTCTACGAGACCCTCGGACTCGACATTGCCAAGGATTATTCGACCTTCGAGACCCTGGGCAACATGGGCTCGGCATCCCTTCCGGCGACCCTTTCGGCTGCGGTCGAAGCCAAGGCCGTGCGCGAGGGCGACCGAGTCGCCCTGATGGGGATCGGAAGCGGGCTCAACTGCCTGATGATGGCCCTGGAATGGTGAGCCGGCCCCCAGGCATCCCCGACTGGCTCGCGAAGCTCTACCCCTTCGCGCCCAAATCCTTCCCCACGCCCCGGGGCGCCCAGATGAGCTACCTGGACGAGGGGCCGCGCACCGACGAGGCGGTCCTCATGCTCCACGGCAACCCCACGTGGTCCTTCTATTACCGGGACCTCGTCAGGGAGCTTTCGCCGCACCTGCGCTGCGTGGTCCCGGACCACATCGGCATGGGGCTCTCCTCGAAGCCCGGGCACTATGATTATCGCCTGGCGAACCGGATCTCCGACATCGAGGGCCTGGTCGACTCCCTCGGGCTTCGCAGGGTCCACCTGGTCGTCCATGACTGGGGCGGCGCCATCGGCTTCGGCTTTGCCACCCGCCAGCCGGAAAGGGTGGGGAGCCTCGTCATCATGAACACCGCCGCGTTCCCCTCGGCAAGGATCCCGAAGCGAATCGCGCTCTGCCGCCTCCCCCTGCTGGGGGAATTCATCGTGCGGGGGCTGAACGGCTTCGCGGAGCCGGCAACCTGGATGGCGATGGCCTCGAGGAGGCTCTCGTGGAACGAGCGCCGGGGATACCTGTTCCCGTACGACAGCTGGGCGAGCCGAATCGCCGTGCACCGCTTCGTGCGCGACATCCCGCTTGAGGAGGACCATCCCAGCCGGCAGGAGCTTCTCCGCATCGCCGAGGCACTCCCGCGCCTATCCGCCAATCGAAAGCTCGTACTTTGGGGGGGGCGCGATTTTTGCTTCGACGACACGTTTCTTTCCCGTTGGCGTGAGATTTATCCCGAAGCACGGATTGAGCGGCTCGACCGCGCCGGCCACTACGTGCTCGAGGACGCGGGCCCCGAGGCCCGGGCCCGGATCAGCGACTTCCTGAAAACCTCCACCCGATGAAATTCGAACACTTCGCCCTGAACGTCCCCGATGCAAAGGCCACGGCCCAGTGGTACGTGACCCACCTTGGCCTGCGCGTGGCCCGATCCCGGAGCGACTCCCCGTTCACCTCGTTCCTCGCGGACGAAACCGGGCGCGTCATCTTCGAGGTCTACAGCAATCCCGCCGCGGCCTACACCGAGTTCAGGTCGGCGCACCCGCTCTGCTTCCATGTGGCCTTCGTCGCCGACGACCCGGGCTCCGTGCGAGCGAGGCTCGTGGCCGCCGGCGCCACGCCCGCCTACGAGGAGACGCTTCCTGACGGCTCCTTCCTCATCATGGTCCGCGACCCGTGGGGGATTCCGCTGCAGCTGGTTCGGCGCGTCACCCCGTTCCCTCCTCCTGAGGACCCGGAGGCGCCGTGTTCCGGGTCGATCCAACGGTGTCCCTCGAGGGTCGAGGGATCAGGCTTGAGCCGCTCCAACGCGAGCACGAGGAGGCCCTCAAGGCCGCGGCGGCCGACGGCCAGCTCTGGACGCTCCAATTCACCTCGGTTCCCGAGCCCAAGGACACGCTCAGCTACATCGAGAACGCCCTTGCCGACTGCGCAAAGGGCGCCCGGGTCCCGTGGGTCGTGCGCGAACTCGCAGGCGGACGGATCATCGGATCGACGAGCTATCACGACATCATCCCGGCCGCGCGCCGGGTGGAGATCGGGTACACCTGGTACGCCAAGAGCTGGCAGCGCACGAACGTGAACACGGCCTGCAAGCTGCGCCTGCTGGAGCACGCCTTCGACACCCTGGGCTGCACGGTGGTGGGCTGGAGGACCGATATCCTCAATGTGAGGTCCCAGGCGGCGATCGAGCGCCTGGGGGCCAAGAAGGACGGCGTTATCCGGCGCCAGTCCCTCCGGCGCGACGGCACGATTCGCGACACCGTCATGTACAGCGCCACCTCGGAGGAGTGGAACGAGACCCTCCGGGACCGGATCACCCGCCTTCTCGCCCGTTAGCGGCCCTGGCCCGGGGGCCGCGGGCCAATGGGGCTTGATGCGGCATCCGAATTGGGGTTCTCATGGTCACCCCGCCCGTTCTGCGCCGTCCGATGAGGGCCTGGGCGAATTCAAGCCATTCCCATCTACGCCCCCATGAAGACAAACCGCCCGGTCCTTGGGACCTTCCTGGCCGTTCTGGCCGCCGCCGCCCTTCACGGGGCCCCGGCCCTTGCGGCGCCAAGGACACCGGTCATCCTCGTGACCGACATCGGAACCGACATCGACGACTCCTGGGCCCTCGCTCTTCTGCTGCGCTCGCCGGAACTCGACCTTAAGCTCGTCCTCACCGACCCGGCGGACACGCCCTATCGGGCGAAGGTCGCGGCCAAGCTCCTCCAGGCCGCCGGGCGCGGCGACGTGCCGATCGGCCTCGGCGACAACAGCGGCCCGAAGGGGGACGACAACAAGACCCTGACCCCGTGGATCTCGGGCTATGATATCGGCAAATACCCCGGGAAGGTCTATCCGGACGGCATTGGCGCGCTGATCGACGTCGTCATGAGCTCGCCGCGCCCCGTCACGGTGGTCGCCATTGGACCCGTTCCCAGCCTTGCCCTTGCCGTCAAGCGAGCCCCCGCGTTCGCCGCGAAATGCCGGTTTGTGGGCATGTTTGGGAGCTTTGACGTCGGATACGGCGGCGGTCCGCCGTCCCCCGAGACCAACGTGCGCGTGGCGCCGGATGCGCTGCGGACGGTCCTCTCCGCTCCGTGGGCGGACATTCTTCTCACGCCGCTCGACACCTGCGGCTCCGTCAGTCTGACCGGGGAGCGCTACCACGCGATATGGAGCTCGACCGGGGACCCGCTGCTCCGCGCGGTGATCGAGAGCTACTGCGTCTTCGCCCCGCGCCAGAACTGGATGAACTGCGATTTCTTCGCCACGCGCTCGACCACGCTTTTTGACTGCGTCGCCGTCTATCTCGCCTATTCGGAGGACCTGGTCGAGACCGAGGCCATTCGCTTCGACATCACCGACGAAGGCTACACCCGCCGCGACGCGGGCGGCGCCTACAGGGCGAGGGTCGCCATCCGCTGGAGGAACAGGGACGGATTTGAGGCGCAGCTGGCGGGCCGCCTCCTCGGGCCCTAGCCTCGGCGGCGGGCGCTCCCGCCGGCGGTCAGTCCACCTCGGAGACGCTCGGCGCGCCCGCCGAGGCGTCGCCCGCCGTGCGCGGGAACGCGCCAGCCAGGAGCTCCCCGGCGCGGTCGATTCCGTGCACAATCCCCTCTGTAAAATCGCCCTTCCGGAAATGGCCCGCCATGGCCTCGGCGAGGCCCGACCAGAAAGCGTCCCCGCATTTCTCGTGGACGGCCGCGTCGCCAATCACGGCGAAGCGCCGCGATCGGGGGGCAACAAAGACCAGCACCCCGTTGCGGTGCGGAGAACCGGCCATTCCCATCTTGTTGAAGTAGGCCTGCGCCGCCTTTACCGGGTCCTCCACCTTGTGCCGGGCCACGACAACCCGAATCTCCCCTGACGTCCTCGCCTCGGCGCCCCGGATGGCCTCGACGACCCGGTCGTGATCGATCCTCGGAAGGAACAGGTTCAGTTTCATGCGGGTGTCACCAGCTCCCCCCCGCGCCGCCGCCGCCAAAGCTTCCGCCGCCTCCGGAGAATCCTCCTCCGCCGCCGAATCCGCCCCCGCCTCCTCCAAAGCCGCCCCCGCCTCCGGGGAAGATCAGGGGCACGAAAGGCTCCGCCGATGCCGCGCCGCCCGCCGCTGTGGTACATGGCGCCCTGCCGGCGGATCATCGAGACCACGAAAATGATGAAGAACACGATCCAGAAGAGGGGCACGAGCGAATCGCCCCGGGCTTTGCCGTCCGCCACCGTGCGGCCGCTCCCGTGGTATTCCCCTCGGGTGGCGGCCATGATTGCCGTCACGCCGGCGGTAACGCCCCCGTCGTAGTCGCCCTTGCGGAACCGCGGGATAATCTCATCGGAGACGATCCGCTTCGCCAATGCATCGGGCAGGGGGCCCTCCAGGCCGTAGCCGACCTGGAGATAGACCTGATGGGACTGCGCGAAAATGAACAGGACGGCGCCGTTGTCCTTTCCCTTGAGGCCCACATGCCACGACTGCGCAACCCGGACCGTGTAGTCCTCGATCGACGATTCGCTCTCGAGCTTCGGGTAGATCGCGACGACGATCTGGTTTGACGTCGCGCGCTCAAACTGGTCCAGCCGGGTTTCGAGCGACGCGGCCGTCGCGGGGCTGACCAGGGAAGCATAATCGTTGAAATGGGCCGCCGGCGGCGGAGGGATCACCTCGGCGGAGGCGGCTCCCACCGCAAAAAGAGCTATCAGGGCCAGGCCGGTCGCTCGGACGCTCACGGCTTTGCGGGAGCGGCATTGCCAAAGTCGAATTGCACCTTTGGCGGAACCTCCGAACCCGTCGTCGCCGTGAAATAGGGGCGCGAAGAGAAGCCGAACATGCCTGCGAAAAAGACCGCCGGGAACCTTCGGATGGCCGTGTCATAGGCCTGGACCACGTCGTTGAATCTCCCGCGCTCGACGGCGATGCGATTCTCCGTGCCCTCGAGCTGGGCCTGGAGGTCGCGAAAATTTGCGGTCGCCTTGAGATCGGGGTACCGTTCCGAAACGACGAGCAAGCGAGAAAGGGCGGAGCCAAGCTGGCCCTGCGCCTGCTGGAAGGCCGCCAGCTGGGCCGGGTCGGTTGGAGCCGCCCCGGCCGGCAGCTGCACGCGGCCCACCGAGGCCCTGGCCTCGGTCACCGCAAGCAGCGTGGACTTCTCGAAATTGGCGGCTCCCGACACGGTGCTCACAAGATTCGGGACCAGGTCCGCGCGCCGCTGGTAGACGTTTTGCACCTGCGCCCATTGCGCGTCGGTGGCTTGCTGCAGGCTAACGAGGCCGTTATAACTGGACATGACCAGAAGACCTGCAATCACGACCAGTGCGATGAAGCCTATCAGGATTTTTGTCGCGGTGCCCATTGTGGGATATATTATGTCTATATGATCGCCGTAGCAAGGGCGATCCACCCGGACACCCAAGACCGCAATGAGCGTGCCCCCAGACCATAGGCCGGTTGTTCTGGCCATCTTCATCCTGACCTACATCGGCCTCGCGGTGGGCCGGATACCGGGCCTCAAGCTCAACAGGACCGGGATCGCGCTCCTCGGCGCCATAGCAATGATGATCTTCTCGGGCGAATCGCAGCTCGAGGTGGCATCGATCGTCAACTGGTCGACAATCCTGATCCTGTTCGGGTTTTTCGTCATCTCCGCCCAGCTTCGCCTGTCCGGATTTTACGACCGTGTCGCCGGCGGGATCTCCGCCCGCCTGAGCGCCCCCACGCATTTCCTGGTCTTCCTGATCGTGGTGTCAGCCGCCCTGTCGGCCTTCCTGAACAACGACGTGGTGTGCTACGTCCTGGCGCCCGTTGTCGCGGTGGCGCTCGTCAAGAAGGACATGGATCCCGTCCCGTTCCTGATCGCGCTTGCGGCCGCGAGCAACATCGGCGCCGCTTTGACGCTGATCGGCAACGCCCAGAACATCATGATCGGCACGGTCGCCAACCTGAGCTTCGCCGGTTACATGGTCTGGAGCTTCATCCCCGTGGTGCTCGGGCTGGCCAGCACGTACGTTTTCACGCGCATGAACGTCCGGTCCGGGCCCCCGAAGCTCCGGCCCGAGGACGTCGAGGCCGAGGGTCCCGCTTATCCGCTCGACCGCTACCACATGTGGAAGGGGCTCGTCGTCCTTGCAGCCGTGATCGCGCTTTTCTTCACGAGGATTCCGCGCGAAATCACCGTGCTCGTGGCCGCCGCCATCCACCTCCTCAGCACCAAGTTTCGCACGGAGGACCTCCTTGGGCTGGTCGATTGGCAGATCCTCGTCCTGTTTGGCTCCCTCTTCGTCGTGGGCGGGACCTTTCAGGCCACCGGTTACAGCCTCGATCTGGTGAAATGGATGGGGGACATCGGCTTTCAGCCCTCCAAGCCCCTGAACGAGGCTGTGTTGACGACGGCCCTTTCGGTGCTGATCAACAACGCCCCCGCCGTCGTCCTCCTCATCAAGATCGTCCCGCTCACCCATGCCGTGAACGCCTATGTCATGGCCGCGGCGAACAGCTTCGCCGGGAACACCATCATGACCGCGAGCGTCGCCAATATCATCGTCGTTCAGCAGGCGCGCCGCCAGGGGATCGTGATCTCGTTCGGGGATTTTGCACGGATCGGCCTCCCGATTACCGTTGTGTCCCTCGGTGTATTGGTGGCCTGGGCGATGCTTGTGGGGCCCTAGGCGCCAACGCGTCTGTTCCCAAACCGACCGCAGGACGCAGGTGTGCCTCCCATCTCCGATCCTGGCAGCCACATTGGCATCGGGCTTCGTTTGCGTTCGAAAGGAGGGAACCGCGCGATGGGAGGCCCCTTCAAGCAATGAGTTAGGAAAAGTCAGTCATAAGGGCTGTTCGAGGTGGATTCGGGCGCATTAACTATACTATATTAATGTACATTATTATAATGAGATTAAATCGTTCCCTTTCGTTTCGTTCTCGGAAGCTGAGCGCGCCCCCTCAAAACCCGCGGCCCTCGCACAGCGCCCGTATCGCGACGCACCTGGCTTCGCGGATAAGCACCCTCTACAAGCTTGCGGAGGGATCCGAGGCGGTCTTCGGATCGCCCCTCGGGCCCTTCGACGAGGGGGCCGCCTCCCATTACCTGCCGCATTTCGTCTACTTTGGCTCACACCAGTCCAGCGACGCCCTGAGCCTGGCCGTTCTCGCAGGATTCAACCGGGAGGAATTGCCCGCAGTGCGGGCACAGCTGGCCCTCATTGAGGAGCTCATCAAGCAGCCGGACATCGGGCGGGGCATCAACGTATCCTTCTTTCCGGTCGCCAACGTGAGGGGCTTCCTGGGCGAGGGCGGCAGCCGGGATCTGCTCGGCGAGCACTGGGGTCGTTCCCTTGAGCCGGAGATTCGCCTGATTCACCAATACTCCAAGCAACAGGGCTATCAGGGATTCCTCCGGATCGCCTCCACCTCCGACCGCGAGGCCTCGGCCCTGGTGCGCTCGGTGCTCTCCACGACCGCCCATCCCACCGGGGTGGAGGTCTTCTCGTCGACCGATTTTGATCCGTGGCCCGTTCGCTTCGAGGCGGCGTCGCAAAGCCTCGTTGCCGGAGGCCCCCTGAGTTTCTCGGGGGATCCGGCCTTTGCGCCCTTCGAGGTTGAACTGGCGCTGCCCGCTGACTGGCCGCAGAGCCGGTGGGATCGCGAGCTTTCGCGCCATCTTGAAGCGCCTCATCATCAGCTACCGCGGGTTCCAGGCCTACGGCCAGCACCTGTGACCCGTTGCCCGGTCTCAATACATCGGCAGCCTGTCCGGCCCAAACTCGGTAGCCTTGGGCATCTCGGCGCCCGGCGCATGGATCGCCAGGTCGGAGAAGTACGCGGAATTTCTGCTGTCGGCCTCGCCCCCAGTGATGAGCCCCGCCATTCCTCGGCGGAAGTGGGTGTCGGTCGCATACAGCACCTGGGTGCCGTCGACGAGGACCGTCAGGGTGGCTCCCGCGAGCCTCATCGAAAGGCGGTGCCAGCGGCGGTCGCCAACCGGCGCCACCTTTCCCTTTGCCAGTTGGATTCCGTAGACCGCCGCCGGGTCCTGGGTTGACACGTAAAGGGAGCAGCTTCCGTCGGACGCAAGCCTGGCATAGTATCCCTTGGGCGCACACCCGTAGCCGGTTCCTGTGTCGTTGACCCGGCCCATGACCCCGGCCCATCCGCCGTCATCAAGGTAGACATCGGAGCTCACCTCGTAGTCGCTCCAGTTGCGGTCGCCGATGATCGTGTAGGGCATCCATTCCGGAGCCCAGCTCTGCGCCTTGTGGTCGATGACCTGCCGCAGGCATTTTCCAGGACCGTCCGGCCGGTCCGCCACCTCGAAAACTCCGTCGATGTCGGCCGTGTAGTGAGGCAGGTAGCCCCATTTCTCGGCGCTCGCATAGGTCCCGAAATTCTCGCGGTAAGGGAAGGGGAAGTCCGTATCGTCCGGAATGTCTTGAAATGAGCCCTTCTGCTGTCCGGTGGTCGTGGAGATCGAGTAGATCGAGTCGGCCTCGAGAATGAGGGTGAACTCGCCGTTTGAGGGCCGCACGTCCGAGAGCCTGACGAAGCTCTCGGCCTCGTTGCTCCGCCAGACGCAGAGGTTGCCCGGCGACAGGCCGCCCGCGACCTTGAACGTCACGGCCTGCGCCTCCGCCGCTCCCTTGGTCTCGGCAATGATGGAGTAATTCCCATCGGGCGACCTCAGCGTGACAAGGGTGCCGCCTCCGCGAAGCCGCTTGCACGCCCCGTTCAGGTACTGCCAGCCGGCCTTCGTGAACTGACCATAGTGGGCGTAGCCCCAAAGTGCCTCGCGCACGTAATAGTGGCCGCTCCAGGGCGTGTTTGCGATCAGGGCGGCCGGCGTTTCCGGGTACGGCTCGATCCGGTAGGTCGAACCCACGAGGTACCAGTTGACGATCTTCGTCGCGCCGCTGCCGATGTAATTCTCGTTGAAGGCGTTCACGATGCTGATCGCGCAGTCGAAGCCCTCCTTGTAGACATGCTCCTCGGTGTCCCAGATCGGCTTTCCCATCTCATCGCTCAGCTTCCTCACGCTCTCCGGCGCGGCGACGTCGAGGAGCGTGTGGTTGCTTATCGCGTCGATCGAATCTCTCAGGGCGGGATCCGTCGCGAGGTCCGGCACCCAGTCGAACTTGGTCTTTCCCCAATTGTCGAAGCCGTGGACCTTGACCTTCTGCAGCCCCTTCGCGTTCAGGGTTGCTCGAAGCATCTTCGCGAACTCCTCGCTCACGCCCTTCTCATTTCGGCAGCCGATGGCGTCAAGGTCGATGCCGTAGGCGGACTTCAGGCCCCTGATCCAGGAAGCGTAATAGTCGGCCATGTCCTGCGACCAGAAGGTTCCGGAACCCACCCATCCGGGACAGCCCCAAGCGCAGGCGTCTAGCGTGATGTCGGGATTGCGCCGCTTGGCCTCGCGCATCAGCCACCATTCGTATCCCCGGCTGAAATTTGCGTCACCCCTCGTGTGCATGTGGCTCGGTTCAGATCCCTGCGTCGAATTTCCATCGCCGGGCACCTCAACGAGGAGGGCGCTCATCGATGCGCCGAACTTCGGCTTGAAGAGGAGGTCCAACACCTGGCTTCGCTGCTTCTCGGGATAGTCCTTAAGCAGCACCGAGGTGGCGCCACCGCCGCTGACGGCGCCGATCCCATCGAAGCGGCGCCCTCCGGCGCCGCCGTCAAGGGTCACAGTCTGGTCGGCGCGCAGTGCGGCGCCTGTGGCCAGTGCAACGCCGCACAGCATCACGCGGGCTAGGGTGGGGCGCGTTCCGGACTCCGAAACGGGGGTTTGGGGGCTTGCTTTCATGCAGGGTGCCCGGCCGGACGGAAAGTGTCGGTCGGAGGCTCGGTCAAGGAATGGAGCAGCCCCGTTCAAGAATCAAGGAGCCAAAGGGGCTCTTTGGGATTGAATCCTGCGCGGCCATTTCTTTGGCCTTTCAATCCGCCAAACCAACCTCGTGAACAGCGAATCATTACGTGACATTTCGTTTCATCGCGCGGCCGCGACGTACGTGCGCGTCCTTTTCTCGGCCATCGGCTTTCTCGCTGCAGGGGTCTGCCTCCCGGCGGAAGGGGAGGCGCCGACCCTGGATGCCGCCGTGGCGCTTTATAACCACCACCAATTGGCGAAGGCCCAGAAGGCTTTCGAGGCCCTCGTCGCATCCGATCCCGGCAGTTCCGATGTCCCGTTTTATCTGGGTCAGATAGCCTTGCAACGCGGGGAACGCGAGAAAGCCGTTGCCTACCTGGAGAAGGCCGTCGCTCTATCGCCCAAAGACAGCCGGATGCACATGGTGCTTGGCGATGCGTATGGAGTCACCGCGCAGAATGCCGGGTTCTTCTCCCAATTGGGCTGGGCGAAGAAGTGCGAAGCCGAGTATGAAAGGGCCATCGAGCTTGATCCGAAGAATATTGATGCCCGCTGGGACCTGATGGAGTACTGCTGCCAGGCGCCCAGCATCGCCGGCGGTGGAAAGGACAAGGCCATGGAGCAGGCCCAGGCGATTGAGAAGCTGGATGCCACCCGCGGACATTTCGCGGCTGCCACCGTCTATTCCGCCGACAATAATTCCGAATCGGCGTTCACCGAGTTTGCAGAGGTCGTGAAGGCCGAGCCTGGGAACTACGGCGCCAACTACCAGATGGGGCGCCTAGCGGCCCAAACCGGCCAGCGACTGGAAGAGGGGCTGGCCGCCCTGAGGCGGTGCCTTTCCCTGGATCCACCGGAAAATGTGCCCGGACATGCGGCCGCGCACTGGCGCATTGGAAATATCCTGGAGCTGCAAGGGGACAAGGTCGGCGCCCGTGCGGCCTATGAGGCGTCCCTCAAGGCGGACCCCAAGTTTTCCAAGGCCATCGACTCGCTGAAGAATCTCAAATAGGCAATCGAGCTGAGCGGAGCCTAAGCCCCGAAGGAAGCGCGTCGGCTAGATGATAAGAACAATCAGGACTACGATCATTATCAGCCCAAAGCCGCTGCTGGGATAATAACCCCAGTTTCGGCTGTGAGGCCAAGTCGGAAGAGCTCCGACGACGAGCAGCAGAAGCAAGACGAGCGCGATCGTGCCGAACATGGTCGGATTACTCCGAGGCTTTAAACTCGCGCTTGGCGCCCTCGGCGGCTCCGCGCGCCACGGCAACGGTCCTATGCTTGAGCGTTCTAGCCGCGGATTCGGTGCGGCCCGCTGCCTTCCGGACCGATTCTACCGTCGACTCGATGGCATGGGACGTCTTGCCCGAAGGGTTGTGCTCGGCGACCGCTCCGACCGCGGTTCCAATTGCGCCGCCGACCACCGCCCCAATCGGACCGCCGACAATCGCCCCGAGCAGGGCCCCTGAACCACCGACGACGGTCTTGGTGCCGATGGAGATGTGTTTAGCTGAGGTATCCGTTGTGGGTTCCTCGTGGGAGGCTGAAGGAGTTGTTTCCATAAGAATCCTGGTTTTGAGTGTGAGTACACCCGTATCGTGGCAATTGGCGGCCAAAGGTTCCGTCCCAAGCGCCAAAATTTAATTGGTGTTCGCACTTCTCCACCGGAAATTCGGTGCGGCATAAGGGTAATACCCCATGGGGACCCGGCTGGACGTAGGCCCGGACTCATCCGGGGCTCGCACCCAATACCCGACGACCCAACCCGAGGCGCCAGGTCGCGCTACACGCGCAATCAGGAACACAAGCCCGCAAAGTCTGAAAAGGGCCACCCAAAGGAAGGAATCATTCCCCGAACGGCTGCGGGTAGGACGGCGCATTATAGGGATCGAATTTCGAAAACCTCTATTCGGGTATTACCCCATGGTTCACATCTAGCATCGGTTGTACATTCGTGTCGCTGCGAACCCCTGTCCGCGGAAATTCCAACCGCAACTTAAACCCTCGATTCGCTCGTCCATTACCAACGGGGAATCAATCAATATGAAAAACACATCCAATCTCTCGCTCGCCCTGATATTCGCGCTCGCCGGCGCATCCGCATCATTCGCAGATACCATAATTCAGACCACCGTCGTGACCACAGAGAACCCGGCCCCCGTTGTCGTTGTGCGGGACGGGTTCACCTGGAGCCATTATCAGGTGCTGATAACGCGGAACGGAGTGACCAAGGTGATGGCGAACGCCATGAAGCTCCACAATGGCATCGTGGTCAAAAATTCAGGACTCATCATCGTTCCCGGCAAGATGAACAAATCATTCCGCCCGGGCGATTGGCTTGCATTCGACGGCACGCTCACAAGGGCCGACAGCGGCAAAGTGGAGAGCCTTCGGCCCGCGGATTGAGCGGATCTCGAACGCGAAGCCTCTGCGCCGGACCGCGGACGCGGCCTTCCTCGCACGGCCGCCCGAGGTGTCTAACTTCTCAATGCGAGGTTGACCGTCGCGAATATTGCAGCGCAAGGCGAAGTGTCGCGAAAGAACTCGGAATTGATCGTCCGACAATTCCGGCCTCCGGGATTCGCGCCTGTTCGATTAAGGGTCCCTTTTTCAAAAATCTGCCCGATCGTGGCGTAATAGCCATCCCTATTAGACAGCGGAGGCCCCGAAGGTCATCAGACTGCGCTTAGTGGGGAATTAGTCGGAGGGGCAGCTCCGGCGCCGAGAATGGGTCGTGGGAAGTAAAGGCCTGACGAATCGGCAATAAAACAGACTCATGCGGTCTGTCGCGATCGCGCGCTTCGGGAGGCTATTTTTCGAATCCCTTTTCCGGGACAACCAGCGCGAGCGTTTGGCGCCGGTGCTGGCGATAAACGTGAAAGTGGGTGTCGAGAGTCCAGATTACGGCCCCAGGATGCAGCTCCGCCATCCGGACCAAACAGGCATCAGCAAAGGCCATCGGCAGCTTCGCGTAGCGACGCATCAATTCGCGCACTGCTGGACGCTCGCGATTAAAGTCGAAGCTGCTTCGCAAGAATCCGACCTCCGCCATCGCAAAAAGCGCGTCAGGATTGTGGCCGGCGCGTGCGAGCAGGAACAACGCCTCCGAAATAACTGCGTCGCAGGTCAATACTGCAGGCGGAGCCTGTTTGGCCTGTTCGACAGCCCACGCGTGCATAGCATCGTCCCGAGCCAAAAGCGCGACGAGCGGCCCGGTGTCCAGGAGCCAGGTAATCATTGGCCGTAGTTCTCCAAGTGCCTCGGATTAGTCGAAAGATCCCTTGGGCCTCCATGACTGCGTCCAATGAGATGTTTGATGATGTCATAGCCAGTCCGCGCTGTGGGCTCGGTTGTGATTCCGTAGTTCGCCAATGCCTGCCGCACCAGTTGTCCTTGAGAGGTCTTTTCTTCTCGCGCCCGCCGGCGCAGCGCGGCGATTCCGACCTTTGAAATGCGAATGGAAAGAGTTTCGGTCTGCATGGGACCTAAGCAAGACAATTAATGTAATTAAGCAAGACAATCTGCAGGGCCCTATAAAGATGCGTGGCGCCCGCCGGGCGCACAATCAATTCGCCGGCAGCAATTGTAAACACCCAGGGTGCAGTGTCCCAATAGCTGAGGTGTTCTGGACAAGCATTTTCATGCGGCGGTGAGACCTGTTTCGAGCTCGGCGGTTAGTGGAGACCGGCGGCGTTTAAGCGACTCTTGGTAACGGGCCTCGTCATAGGGTTCGTGGTTCTGCCAGCATCGCCACAGGATGCGGATCCATTTGAAGGCAAGCGCCCGCAGGATGACATTGCGGGTCTTTCCCAGGCGTTTCTGGCGGAAGTAATACGCTCGGGCCCACGGGCTGTGCAGCACGGTCTGTCCGGCCCATTCGGTGAAGGTTTGGCGAAGGAAGACCGGGGCGAGCCAGCGCCAGTGGATCCACAACTGTTGGCCACTCTTCTTCTGCACCGGCGCGATCCCGGCATACATCTGAAGGTTGGATGCCGCGGGATAGCGGGCGGGATCATCGCCAAAGGCGACGAGCAGCCGCGGACCGAACGCCGGGCCTGCACCAGGGAGTTGGCGGAAGAAGTTTGCGGCGGGGTGCGCAGCAAACGCCTCATCGATACGTGTCTCGAACCGTTCGATGTGTTTTTGCTGGGCGCGAAGCATATCCACGAACATCTGCACCTGCATAACGGCTGGGGCGATGATCGCGGTGTCTTGCACCAGGGGACGCGCTAGCCTGATGAGTTCGATGCGTTTCTCGATCAGCTGCGGCCGGCGCACGGTGTGTAGGTTATAAAAGCTGCGCAGCGTGGCGGGACGGACTTTTTGCACCGAAGCCAAGTCCGGCCAGCGTTGAAGGAAGTCCAAGGCAAGCGGTCGCTCGAGTTCATCGCCGATCAGCTCCAATGCCTGGGGGAAGTAGCCCTTGAGCACGGTGCGTAGCTGGCTGCTTAGTTGGGTGCGCCGATCCACAGCGTGGCGCCGTGCCAGCACCAGGCCCGACAGCTCTCGGGTTGGCGCACCGTCCATCCGCCACCTCTGGAGCTTTTCGCGGTGCTGGGTTACGAGCGTCAGCAGAGTCAATGCATCGGGTATGTCATCCTTTGCTCCTGAAGGCCGGAAGGCGGCTCGAAAACGATCACATGTTGCTGGATGGATAGGAAAGATATCCAACCACGGGTGCTCCGCCATGGCATGGAGCAAGGCTCGGTGACCCGCTTCGATGGCGAGCGCAACCCGCCGCCCGGCACAACGGGCCCCCAATCCTTCCAACCATTGGTGGAACGTCTCGGCGCTGGCCGCCAGCGTTCCCGTCTCAATCTTTTCGATCCCCTTTAGTTGCAGCGCAAACGCATGCGTCTTGTCACCCCAATCCAAGCCTACAAACGCGGCATAGTCGTTGGTATTCATGATGCTTTTTTCGGTTGGCGAGTCCGGGCTGCAGGTCGTATCGTACGAGGCGTGTTAAGGCCGGTAGCTGAGAATGCATGGCCGAACCCAATGCTGTCCGACTGGCGTCGAATGATTGGAACATGTTCCTCGAAGGAACGAAAAGGGTCATTCGTACGCCAGCCGGGCAGCAAAGTGACAGACCACAGCTCCCTACACAATCGCGTCAACGCACTGCCGGCGGTGTTATTTACCCCAGGAGATCTCCCGTTTTTTGGACGTCCGACCTCCTGGGATAAATAACACCGGAGAACCGATACAAAAGGGGTCCTTTTTGAGACCGAGCGCCTTCAAGGAATCCCGGAGCACAACCTAAGCAACGGCCATCAAGAGTATTCCAATTGCTATCGCTGTAGCCGCAAGAATTCGCCTGTTTCCATCCGACTCTTTCAGCCGCCTCGCGCCGAAAAACGCCCCTATTACGATGCTAACCTCTCGGACGGGGGCAATGTAGCTTACCGCCGTTATCGCCAATGCGGTTAGCACGAGAATGTAGGAGATAGAGGAAAGACCTGCCACAGCAGCCGCATCAATCCGGTGCTCGCGCCATTGTTGCACCACCTCGGGCCACCTTCGTGCCGCGAAGGGGGCAAGCAGCAGAACGCCCGTCAAGGTTGTGCCAGCGTCGTAAAGGAGCGGAACAATCAAGAGCGACGCGACACCATGCCGGTCCCAAACGGTATAGGCCGCTATGAAAGCACCAGTCGCAAGGCCAAAACCGATCGCGACACGCTTATCCGCGGCAGCCTGCCTCAAAACTGCGGTGCCACCCGCCAAATCGAAAATACTTGCTACTATCAACCCCCCTCCAATCAACGCAGTTATGGTTGGCCGTTCATCCAACAGAACAATTGCAGCCAGGGTCGCAAGCACGGGCCCTGTTCCCCGAGCTAGCGGATAGATCAGGGAGAATTCGCCCGTTTTGTAGCCTCGTTGGAGAAAAAGTGCATATGCGGTCTTCAATGCGCCGCTACCGACAATCCAAAGCACTGCAGGCGCCGGCAGGACTGGGTGCCTCCAGAGCCAATAGCCAAGGACGAATGGAGCGTACAAAACCACATTGACCATTCCGACTAGGTAGACAAACGGGAGGCCTCCGCTTGATCGCTTGGCGAAGATATTCCACGTGGCGTGCAGGAGCGCTGCTACAAGAACCAATGCAAGCGCAAGCAGGCTCATTTGGGACACCGTCGAATATCCACTTTTGATTTTTCAAGTACAGGACGAACTGTCTTGGGATTGGCGGGCCGAGTGTCCAAAAAAGGGCCCATTCTTGGGCACTTGCGTCGCTCCGACGCCGGGAGAACTCGCCTGACTATGATTTCCATTAATCAATCGCCTCGCGAATGACTGGAAGGCATAGGCGGACGAATGGTTGTTGTCGGCCTAGTTGCAGCGAGCAATATCATTAGGCTCCATGCGGGCTGTCTCCATACTGTTTCTACTTTTGGTGAAGCTAGGGTGTTTGGCTATGGCCGCGCCCACTTCCGGAACCTTGATCTTCGGGGGTGTTGAACGAAATTATATCTATGTTGTCCCACCTGGGTACGACGGAAAGAGCGCGATCTCACTCGTCCTGATCTTCCACGGAGCGGGAAACGACGGGGCCCTTCTTGAACAGACCCTCGGGTTCACCGAGCTTCAGAGGGAGAAGATGTTTCTGGCGGTCTACCCCAATGGGATAGACAAGGCCTGGAACGGAGGACGGACGGCACCCACATCGGAAGCATCCAAAAAATCGGATGACGTTGGGTTTATCGCTGCGCTCATCGATGTGCTTGAACGCAAATTCAACATCGATCCCAAACGAATATTTGCGACCGGGAGTTCCAATGGCGCGATGTTCTGCAATACGTTGGCAGTTAGGTTGTCCAACAGAATAGCGGCGATAGGGCCGGTTAATGGGAACCTCAGCCCCACGATTACCGCAAAATATAAACCCCAATTCCCGGTTTCCATTATTTCATTCAATGGGACCGCAGACCCTTTTGTGCAGTTTGCGGGCGACCCCGAGCCAGGGCGCGAACTGTTTTCGACGCCCGACACGATCGCCTATTGGGTGAAGATGAATGGCTGCGACCCTTCGCCGTTGGTAACAATTATTCCCAAGGCCGTTCCAGACGACGGCACAGCGGTAAAACGCTTCGACTTTGAGGGCGGCCGAAATAGTTCCGAGGTGGTTGCCTACATCATCGCCCAAGGAGGACACACCTGGCCCGGCTATCACACCGACCCAAGTTGGGCCAAGGTTGCGGGGAAGACGGCGATGAGCGTCAATGCCACTAGGGCCGTTATAGAATTCTTTGAGAAACACGCGAAGCCATAAACTGGGGAATGGCTCCAAAGAACCAAGACAAGATAGTGCCAGAAGATAGCTTTGCTCCTTTGAACGCCTGTGCCCGAAAAAGGGTGGTTCTGTTTCCGGGCGCCACCGCTATGCGCCGAATGAATGGTTGGCTTTAGATTCCGTTTCGATGCAATTAAGGCAACGAATGTTAACTCATGACCGCAGGGAAATGTTTCCGATCTGACCCACCTTAATCCCAGCAATGACCGTCCTTTCCAAGATCGAACGGCTTCTGGGCCGATTCGCTGTCCCAAATCTGGCGTACTTTCTGGTCGCCGGCCAGGTCGCGGTCTATGCGGCGATCCTTTTCGGGAAACTCGATGCGAGGGTGCTGATTCTGGTTCCGCGGCTGGTCATGGCGGGCCAGTGGTGGCGAATTTTCGCGTTTTTGCTGATGCCCCCGCCCTCGAGCATACTCTTCATCGCCTTTGCATGGTGGATGTTCTGCCTGATGGGAAGCGCGCTTGAGGCTTTTTGGGGCACATTCAGATTCAACCTGTTCGTGCTATTGGGGAGCGCTTTTACTGTGGGTCTCTCATTCCTGACCCCCGACAGGTCGGTCAGCAACGCCTTCCTGGCAGGCTCCGTATTCCTCGCGTTCGCCCACCTTAATCCGGACTTCGAACTCGCATTATTCTTCATTCTCCCCGTGAAGATCAAATGGTTGGCTCTCGGGACCTGGCTTGTATACGCCTATGAGTTCATAACGGGTGGCTGGTCGGGGCGCCTGCAAATCGTCGCTGCGGTCGGCAATTTTCTTATTTTCTTCGGCGGGGACATCGCGAGCACCGCTAGGTACCGGCGCCGCCAGATGCTCAAGGCCGCGACACGCGACGAAGGCCCGGGCAGAGACGAGCCCCGCCATCGCTGCCGCATCTGCGGTAAAACTGAGTTGTCCAACCCCGAACTCGATTTCCGCTATTGCTCGAAATGTGCGGGAGACGAGTGCTACTGCTCCGATCATATCCGGAATCACGAGCACGTCGTAAGCAGCTCATGATTTGGACAGGGTGAATCCCGAGAGAAGGGGACGCGCGTATCCTGCACCAGCGGGTGGTCGTACAAACCGAGATGCCAACTCCGCATCTATCGACGCATTCAATTAGATCCGGGCATCAAATCCCGCGCGATGCCCAATTCGATCGAATCTCACTACGGCGCATCACGCCTTCTTCTGGTGAAGGGTGATCTCGTTGCCGTCCGGGTCCTTCACCGTAAACAGCCTGCACGGTGGAAACTCCGTGATGGCATTGGTGACTGTGATCCCCGACACCTTTGCGTCGGCCAGCGCCTCGTCGAGATCGGCAACCTCGAGAGCTACGCTTGACGAACGCGGCCATGTATCGGGCGACGCGTTAGAGATCGCAAGAGCGACGCCCGAAACATCGTACTCAATCCACCATTTCTCCGGTGCAAACTCAACTTGCATTCCCGGTTCGAGTCCAAGCCATCCTTCGTAAAATCCGCGCGCTCGTTTGATGTCGGTTACCGCATAAGCGACGAACGCGATTTCTTTGGTCCTAATGCTCATAAATGGTAACGTTGAGACGGCCCGCACCCCGATAGGAAGGCAACTTCGATGAGACCATGCATTGGGCAATTCCCCGACATTCAGTTTCAGGGCCACTTGGGCACCGATATTCGGGAGAGGTTCCAGATCCGGGTCAAAGGCGTTTTTCGCGTTCAATTATGCCCATGGCCTTACCCTTGTCTGCAATAAGGGACATCAGCCCGGGCTATTGCAATAATCGGAGGGGAGCCCGGTTGTCGAAGGTCGGCGTTTCGATAGGGGAGGGTCCCGTGTTTTAAATGGGCCCGCTTTCTGGCGCGTTCCGCCGATTTCTCCGGTGCGCCCGGTGAACCCAGCCTTCTAGGGATATTTGAGGAGGTAAGTCTCGACGGGCTGGCAGGTCTGACGGGCTGGCCCGGCTTCAATAGACGATCGACCAGGAGGGAGCTTCCTGCGAGATCCAACCCGAAAGGCTCCTGGCTTGCCCTTGTTTCCGTCACGCCTTTGGGGGCGTCTTGTCCGAGACCACCTTGATAACCTGATAGGAGCAGGAATCCTTGCCGGGATTCTTCATCGTCCTCTCATCGTTAGGGGCCACATAGAAGAGCGATCCTGCCTTGGCAACATGGCTGTTGCCGTTGAGCGTTGCCTCCACCGCACCGGACTTGACCAAGAAAATTTCGTCGCCCGGATCGCGGTTGCGCGGCGTCGTGCTCTCGCCTGGATTGAGTATCGTCACGTGACTCTCCAGCCTTAGAAAAGTGACCGTTGGAGAGTCAAAAGCCGTATTGTGGAACCCGGTCTTCGTCGGTGTCCGGGGGAGGTGGTCACAGTCGACGACGCGGGAGCTTAGCATTCGCGAGGGTGCCCATTCCGCGGCCGGTTGATCGCGCACCGTATGCACGGCAGCTGTGCAAAAGTTGATCACGTAATACGTCGCAAGGGAGGATCCCACGTTCGTGAGGTTGTGCACGTCGTTCGACGCGAAGAAGACAAGCGCTCCTGGGCCGGCGCCCTCCTTCCTGCCGTTTATCGAGATCTCCACCCGCCCGTCCTTAATGAGGAGGATCTCCTCCCAGGGATGATGGTGTGGGGTGTGCGATGACATTCCCGGCCTAAGCTTCGTCACATGGACTTCCATCTTTTCCAACGCCGGTGTCGGCTCGTCAAAGATCGAACAGTAAAGCCCGACCGGGCCCGGCCGGAACGAGAGCTTGTCCCAATCGACGAAGGTTGAGCCGATCGGCACCGGCCGCGCCGGCGGGGAATACTTCACCGCGGCAGGCTGCGCACCCAGGGGCGCGGTGAGCGCGGAGCAGAGCGCCAGCATCAGAGGCCGAGTTAATCGATTCATGGAGGGGCCAAACGCCGTATGAGGGCTATCGAATCATTTTCATCAGCTTAGGCGAGCGCTGGATGGCCCGTCGCACTCCAGACAAAAGCCACCTGTTCGAGGCCGACGGGGGATAACTTTGTGTGGCGGAACGGGGGCGCCTTTTCAAAACGATGCCGGCAGTAATCAGAATCAAACCCGTAACTGGTCCGCTGGCGAATTACCTAAGGTATCGGCCACATCATTCACTTCAGTCGCGCGTGCCTTGAGGCGATTGGGAGATTGAAGACCCAAATCTCACCATGAGCCATCCCGACCCGATCGTCTCGCTCGAAATCCCCGTGATCCAAAAGATCATTCAGGATGAGACTTGGCTCGAAGGGGAGCGGCGCGGCTGTTTCGTCATTTCGCTGGATCCCATTGTGCAGGAGCGTGTTTGCGAGATCATCCTGCGCTTGGGCCAGGAACTTAGAAGGAGCCTGACTGAACAAGCCGAGGTAATCTCGTCGTCGGTCGTTCTGTAGCTGAGGGTTTCTCTAAAAAAGAGGGCATTTCCGAATGACATTTTCTAGTCGGGAAGATCTGGAGCCATAAGCTACGTCCGGACGCAATACGGCTTTGCGGGACGGGTAGAATATGGGCCCAAAGAGCCCACATCGCGGTCTCGTTCCTTCGCTGCAATATTGTCCAATACAGCGAAAGTGAATGCCTGTAAGCTTGCCTCCGTGAATTTGTGCTTCCCCAACGCCACGTCGGCTTGCAAGACCCAAGGCGCCGGGATCGTTGCTTGTCCTAGCACTACTCCGTTAAGTAGTGCTTGAGTGATTCAGCTGCCTCCGCCAGGGTCTTGGGCATGATGACCGCCCATCAGATCATGCGGATCCGGCAGCAATTGCAGGATTTCGTCGAGGACTTCGCGGCTGATCTTGGCCGCAGCGAGCGTCGGCATTGGTGTGGTAAATATATTGAAGGCCTGCTGCGGGAAGGGGAACGCAAGTCGATAGAGCCCATGGCGGCCCGCATCGACGGCGACGAGCAGGCGTTACAGCAGTTCGTCAGTCAAAGCCCGTGGGATCACGAGGCGGTCCTTTTTAGCCTGCGCCAGCGGATGCGGCCCAAGGCGAGCCCGCCCGGTGTCCTCGTACTCGACGACACCAGCCTGCCCAAGAAGGGCAGTCACTCTGTCGGTGTCGCCCGGCAGTACTGCGGCGCCTTGGGAAAGATTGCCAACTGCCAGAGCATCGTCACCTGGCATTGGACCGACAAGCACCTGCACTGGCCCTTGGCCGCTCAGCTGTACCTGCCGGCAGAGTGGACGGAGGATCCCAAGCGCATGGCCGGGGCCGGCATTCCTCTGCCTGCACAGCGTTTTCGGGAAAAATGGCGCATCGCCTTAGATCTACTCGATGAGATGAAGCCGCAGCTGCCTGCATACGAGGCGATCGTCTTCGATGCTGGCTACGGGGTCGTTCTTCCCCTGCTTTCGGAGCTGGAGAAGCGTGGCGAGCCCTATGTAGCGCAGGTACCGAGCAATGTCGCCGCGTGGCCGGCCGACGCCGTCGCCACCCTGGTGCAGCCCACTGTCGGCCGTCCACGACAACACGCGGTCGTGCGCGATCCCGCCATTCGGCCGCAGTCGATGGTGCAGTGGCGAGAGCGCCTGCCAAAAGGCTGCTGGCGGCGCGTGACATTGCCCCGCGCCGATCACACTACGGTGCGCGCCGTGGCCGTTTGCGTGCGCGCCTCTCAGCGCGCCAGCCGTTGGCGCCAGCCAGGCGTCTTGCGATGGCTGCTTATCGAAGAGCTCGCTGATTCCACGTTCAAGTACCACCTCTCCAACCTTCCCGAAGACACGCCCCTCGAAGAGCTCGTGCGCCTCGCCCATCAGCGCTGGGCCATCGAACAGGGCTACCAGCAGTTGAAGGAGGAACTCGGCCTCGATCACTTCGAGGGCAGATCTTGGAGAGGGCTTCACCACCACCTCACCCTCTGCTTTCTTGCCTTCTGCTTCCTCGCCTGCCTGCGCTCTTCAAAAAAAACTCCCCTCGCTGCCTGAAGTCAGGCGCTGGCTTATCGAGGCCCTCACCCTCTGCTCCTGTCCGCGCTGCCGCACCCGCTTCACCCGCTCCGGGATCATTCTCGACTCGTCCTGACTACTTAACGGAGTAGTGCTAGGGACTAATTATGTCGCTTTGGCAGAGCACCATGATCGCGATTGCCCGCCGACGGCTTGTAACCCGGATGATGCAGGGCAATCCCATTGCGCGAGGCTTGGCCTATCGTTTCGTCGCCGGCGACTCGGTTTCGTCGGCGGTTAGAAGGGCCGATGAACTCAAGGGCCGGGGGATTTTGGCTTCGCTTTATTATCTGGGGGAATACGTCGAGTCGCCGACCTCCGTCGAGGAGAATGTATCGCAGATTTCGGAGGTCGTCCAATCAATGGGCCAGACGGCGATGGACGTCCACGTGTCGATAGACCCCACCCAGATCGGTTTTTCTATTTCAGATGCGCTCGGCAAAGAAAATGCCCTAAAAATCGGCCGGCTCATCGCCGCCCAGTCCACTCGAGGTCGGAAGAAGCTCATGATGCTCGACATGGAGGACTATTCGGTCGTCGACAAGACCCTCGATCTGCGCGCCCAAACGGCCAGGGAGCTAAGAGCCTGCCTAGCACAGATCGGCTGCTCCACAGGCATCACCATTCAAGCTTATCTGCACCGCAGCAATGGAGATCTGAAACGAGTCATCGCAGAGGATGCCGCAGTGATTCGGCTGGTCAAAGGCGCGTTTGCCGAGAGCCCTAATAGGGCCTGGACGGCCCGGTCCGACGTGAACGAACAGTACCTGGCACGAGCCCGATATCTGCTTTCCGTTGAAAACAGGGCCGCAGGTGTCTACCCGGTCTTCGCCACGCACGACGATGCCATCATAAGGGAAGTGATGGCGGTTGCAGGGGCGAATGGCTGGCCCAGGGACGCCTATGAATTTGAGATGCTCTACGGCGTCCGAACTCCGCTGCAACAGCAGGTCGTGGACCACGGCTTCCGTTTGCGCCTGTACCTGCCGTTTGGAACCGAGTGGTGGCCGTATACGGTGCGGCGCATAGGCGAAAATCCGGCCAATGCCAGATTTGTGTTCAACGCGCTTTGGAGAGAAACCCGACACCCGGAGTCCGTGCGAGGCCCGAAAGCCGATATTGCCTAGTGCCCGCGCTTGTACTGGGCCGGAGTCGCCGCAACGCGAACTTTGAAGGTGCGATGAAAATGGCTCTGGTCGGAAAAACCAAGGGAATATGCGACCTCCGATAGAGAGGCTTTCTTCGCCAACAGGCCTCGCGCCAATGTTATCTGCTGATCGAGCTTATAGGCATGCGGAGTCAGCCCGTATTGGGCTCGGAAGCGACGGATAAACTTAAAGCACGTCATCCCGGATTCCCGGGCAAGGTCCCGTTGCCGGATGTTCTCGTTGCAATGCCGCTCTATGAAGGATCGCGCCCATTCAAGGGGTAGGGCTGCCTCGCGGCACCTCTTGGGGGATTCCTTCGGCTCAAGAAACGAGGCCAGCTTTCGAAGGCTGCGTTCGAACACTGCGACACCCTTTTCGTCCCCGAGCGAGCCGCAAACGGCATCGTTCATTTGGTCGACGGCAGCGCGCGCTCCGGGGATCCTGAGTGGAGGGTGTGGTTCGCTCAGTGGAGCACGGAAACTGTCGGGCGCCAGTGTTTGCTGTATCCATAGCCAATCGATGTAGAACATCCTATAGCCCCACCGACCATTTCTCTTCGGATTGCATGAATGAACCTCGTGCGGGTTAATGACGACGACGTCGCCCGCCACCAAATTGAAGTGCCTTCCTCCGACCGACAAGACGCTCTCACCCGAATCCACAATTCCGACCGAAAGGGTCGGATGCGAATGAGCGCGATAGCAGGCGGATGAGTTGACGGCTCTTCGGCCCTCGACAAACGGCAGTGCCGGGTTCCTCCAAAAAACGGGGTTGTCAATCATGACGATCAGGTCGGTGTCTTGCGCTTGGGCGCGCCACAGCGGATCATAGGACTACCGTGGCGAAACGGTACCGTGCCGTCAGCGCAGTAATTCGACGACCCTATGCAGGGTGGCGGTTCAAAAAAGGACCGTTCGACGAAGCATAGTTCGCCCCAACGATCAGCCATGCGTCATTTTCTAATGTTCCAACGCGTAAGGTCTTACGAATGTCACGAAAACGAATATGGGGATTTGGAGCTATCATTGCTTCTATAGATTTCGCGAGGAAAGATCACTCTATCTCGGACTGTCCTATTCTGCGGATAGCTGAAATCATTCGACGGCGTTTAACGTTACGTGTTTTTACGTTACGCCTATTGACGTAGCGTCCAACGACGTCATTAATCGAGGGGATGTGAGCCGATGGGACTCCGGTTCCGGTCTACGAAGAGGTGATGCAGATAGGGGCTGAGTTTGAGAGGGCGGCGCCGATATTGGAGGGCACCACGGTCGACTCTCAGGTTGCGATTCTACAGGATTATAAGAGCCGCTGGGCGATCAACTGGCAGCGCCACAACAGCGCCTTCGATCCGGTGGATGCATTAATCAGTTACTACACTTCGCTGCGCTCGAGTAGCGGCTCTAACAGGAGGCTGAGGGAGGGCGAAATCTAATGTTGAAAACGAGGCGATACTTCTCTTGCGATACTTCGAACCTCGAGAGTGGAGAGGAATCGTCTCTCGGGTTCCTTGACAAAGGACGATGACTGACAAAGATGTCAGTCATGCAGGTAACAATTCGAGAATTCACGCGCAAGTTCCCAAACTATCGGCGCGCAGCATTAGCCGGTCAGCAGGTCCTTGTGCGAGACAAAGACGGAAACGGGTTTGTCTTTCAGGCTGCGAACGGCAAAAGCGTGAGCTTGGCGGACGGGATGGGGGATTTGATTGGCTCGGTGGAGTCCGGCCAACGGAAAAAGTCGTTCGAAAATTACGGTCGTGATTGACGCGCTGCTCGACACCGGGCCGTTGGTTGGTTCGCTGGATCGCTCCGATCGGTGGCACGAATGGGCTGTAAGCGCCTTCGGGACTATCCGCCAACCAGCCCTGACTTGCGACGCGGTGATTTCGGAAGCGTGCTTTTTACTGCGCGGCACACCTGATTCCAGAGGCAAGATTTTTGCTTTGATTGAACGCGGAATTTTACGGGTCGTACCAGTATTGCCGGATGAGTCTCCCGCGGTTCGTAATTTACTCAATCGGTATGGTCAACGAATGGACTACGCCGATGCATGCCTGGTTCGTTTGGCGGAACTCCATCGCGAGCACGTGATCGTAACTACTGATGCGGAGGATTTCAGAATCTATCGCCGGTTTGGACGCCAGGCGCTCCCTTTGCTCATTCCTTCGGATAAGGCAGGATAGGATCCAAGAAGATCTGTATCGGGTTTACCCGTCATTAAGGGCCATGTCTTACTTTGTCGGACTACCTGGGGAGGGAAGTGCTCGTCTTCTCTAGTTCTCAGAGGTTTACCCCGCGCTATCCTAAGACACTACCTCGTCGGTCACTCATCGGGCAGCATCCTCGAACACAGGGAAAAAGGGGAGGTTCTCCTCTGTAGAACACCACTTAACATAATGTATATTGTGCGATGGCTCAGAGGGTTGCGCACTCGGAGGCACGGCTACGAAACGCTTCGCACAATATCTGCTCTACCCGCAATTATGCGCTTTTTCGAGCCCTTCCGTGATGGGCGTTGCGTGAAATGTTCGTTGCTTTTTTGACCGGAGCCTCGCGGGCGCTACGATCCAAAACGAGCTACGAAAAACCGTCTATGCCGCGAGCGCAACGCGCTCAAGACTACCCGCTCGGCCCGGGCGCAGCGTCAAGATCGGACCTGCACCCCGTTCAAAAAGCGCCAACTTTCACGAATCCTAGCCCCTTTACGGCCCGATACCGGCAAAGCCTTGGCATCGGCCAGGAGGATCGGCCAGCGGGCCACCAGCTCCTCCTGGAAGGTCAACGGAGGCCCTTCCCGAGAGCCCCTGACCGCCCCCGGACTCCGGTTGGCAACCCTTAAGCCAACCGGAGCCGTTTCGGAACCCAATACCCCCAGCCGACCGCGCAACTCGGCGCGCATCAGCCGGAGGAACGTCACTGTCGATACAGTGTGCACACGCTACCGATAATATAGGACTATACAAAACACGGATCAACACCTATTTTTCCCTCTGAAAACCTCAATATAGCGCACCCTTTCACCGCGCTTTCCACGCACATTTCAGCGACCTAGAAAAAAGTTAGGGGTCTGTGTCCAAATATGGCCCTACTTGGGTAATGTCTATCAAGTGTAGGCGCGGCACGCCCGGCGCGCGCTTCGCGCGCGCCGTGGCGTGGGCGCCCGCGCCTTCTTTGCGTAGTTACCAATGGTAACTGCTACGCGTCCGGCTACCCGAGAATGATCTTCTCGAACAGCTTCACCGCTTCCCAATGCTCCATCTTCGCAGCCTCAGCAGCGCCGCCACCCTGAATCCAGAGGTTTAGGCGTTCAAGCTGTAAGTCATTGAGAGGCGTGCCCTTGTAAAGCACGCCACGCACTCGAAAACCATGACGCCGGGCGAAACTCCAAGCGCGCATGACTCGATACATGAGACGACTCTCCGTCACCGCCTCCGAGGTCGCTTCGTAATTCCATGCCACCTCTGGCATTGATCTGCAGTATCCCTGAAACTCCATCGGAGCGTCGGGCACCGCAGATATTTCGGCCATTGCGGCGTGTATATAGCGATTTTATAAACGCAATGTCAATGCTATACATTATGTGAAGTGCCCCGCTGTATTATATGTATATTGTGCGTTGTCAAGGGTGAACTTCGCTCCGGAGGCTCCCTTCGGATCGCTTCGCACAATGTACGCACCTCCCCACAATGGGTAGCCCAGACAAGCCTGCCAAGACTGGGATTTGCCTGAAAATCTCGAAGGGCTGAAGCCGGCTCCTCGCGGGTCCAGAAACCGCAAATCCGCTTCGCCAGACCCTCGCCAATTAACCATCGTAATCCGCGCGTTCCTACCCGCTCGGCCCGGGCGCGTCACTATAGCCGACTTTGGTGCTCGTCCAAAATACGTCACTTTTCTCGAATCCTAGCCACTACACGGGCCGCATACGGCTGCTCCTCGGCATCCGCCAAGAGGACCGGCCAGCGGGCCACCAAGGCATCCCGTAACGTCAGGGAATCGCCTTCCACGGCCTCACCGCCAACAGACTTACCCTGGATAGGAGTGGCTTCGACCTCTCCACTCCCATCCAGAGCCAGGGCAATACCGCGAAAACGGGCCCAATCCGAGTTTTTACCCCGAGAAAGCCAGTCGTAACCGTTTCTGCGATACGCACCGAGTGAACTCACGCTCCAACCCTACCATGACAGTCAACTCCTCTCTTTCAGAGGGAGATTTCATTTTTAGCGAATTTTGGAAACCCCTCCATTGCTTTCGCCAAGTCCGCCCAATCTGGATCAATCGCGAGACGTTCCCGCCAGTTACGTAGCGTAACTTTTGGATCATTCCATCGCTCCCAAATGTCATACTTGGACGCCAACACTCGCGCCAAATCCCAGCGCCGAGTGAGTTTGTAGCACGCACGAAAGAAATTTGCTTCACGAGATTCCACGACGATGTCGCACTTCCGCGTATGCTCCCAATCACCTAGCTTTGCCCAGCAACGCGAACCCGGTCTGCTAAAAGATTTCGTCAGATACTTGCATAGATAATCCTCTAACCCTGCGTCCGCTCGCTCTACCTTCATCATCGGACCGATACCCGTGCCCCGCGCTAAAGCACGAAGATCAGCAACCGGCAACCGCTCATTGCACACCATATGAGCATGTAGAAATCCACGCCGTTCCCCATGCCCCATGTGTGGCTCGAATGTACGCAAACCTTCAAAATCAAATCTTACTCGCCGATACACCGCGCTCCAAAACCTGTGCCAAGCATCCGCAAACTGCCAATCAGGCATTGGATCAGCAGCCGTAAACGACCAAAAATAGATCTTTGGATTCCGCTGAACCAACGTGCGGAACGAAAAGCGGAATGCCGCTTCCGATTTCGTAAAGTATCGCTGGGAGGCCATAACTGAATGCTGTTCTTGAGTCTATACCGTCCGTCAACCCATTCCTCCCGCAGTTGGTCAATGTATATCAAGTATAGTCGCGGACTCGAGGCGCGCGCTTCGCGCGCGCCTCGAGTCCGCGTTTTCTGCCCGCTCGCGCTACTTTACGGGCTGCATCTGCACGATAATGTCACCTACGGTTCGCGATATTCTCCACAAATCGGCCGCCGCAGCCTTTCGATATTCTTGTGTCCACAACGCCTCTCCACCTGCCTCCGATTCCTTGATGAAACCGGATAATTGAGCCATAAAAGGCGTGTCGCCAAAACCGATCTGTCCAAGGTGGTGTCGGGCTTGTTTAGCCGTGTGAATTATAATTCCCAGAGGCGAATTATCTGTAGCTGCTATATAGCAGAGCATCAAATCGTGCGCAAAGTAGTATACGCTCCCGGGTTTACCCAGCAGAGCCGCCCGATTCACAGTAATTGCTGTTCCAGGCGCAGGCGCGCCTGCCATCACCGACTTTTCCGGAATCATCGGAGCAATCCGCGCAGCCGTTTCAGATAACGGCACTTCTTTCATCATTTTTGGTCTCGCATCGCGTTCTTTCAAACCTGTCTCTTTCTCGTTTTCAGGCGACGGAGCTTTTTCCGCGCCGGCAGCTGGAACCGTTGCAGTTACCTTGAAATCTCCAAAGATCGCCGCAAGGTCACGATTCACCAAAAGGCTGTTCAAGTCGGATAGCTTCACCTTCCGCAAAAGCAACAACACCACCAATGGCCACGCAACCGATGCGAGTATTCTCGCCGCGACTGCAAAGCCATGCAGCATGTATCGAATCCAGATTCCTACAGATGGGTCGTTCGCCACCTGGTGGACAACGGGGTCAGTAGTCATACCGAGCCCAGTAGCACCTTCAACCCTCCGTGTAAATATAAAGGCCTCAGCCGGTGCCCGATTCTATTTTCCGGCCCTGATCCCCTCAAAAATCCGCACGGCCTCCCAGTGTTCCATATTCGCCGCTGCCATCGCTCCGCCACTCTGAATCCAGAGATTAAAGCATTCAATTTCCCGATCGGAAAGCTGCTCTCCCCGATAAAGCGCATCATGCAGCTTGAACCCATGCTTGTTCGCGAAATTCCACGCCCGAAACACCCGATACATTAGGCGACTACTCGTGAACGCCGCTGAGGTCGCCTCATATGTCCATACTACTTCCGGCAAGCACGACGCTTGAATTTCGGCGAGCCGAGCGGATTGAGTGTTTTCGATTTTGTATGCCACGATTGGATACGCAGCATAACCCCATTGTCAATGCCCTGTTCTTTAAGACGGATTATGTTACGCGGTCCGCAGCGCAACATGTATATTGTGCGTCGCTTCGTCCTCATAAGCTAGCGATCGTCCGTCCCTTGGAAGAGCTCCCGCCCATGTTGCTCAAGAAAATGAATCGTCGACGCCAGTGTCGGTGAGCTGCTCCCAGTCGCAGCGCGCACCGCGTCACGCACGGTTTGTACCCTGGGATCCAGGCCGGAGTTCACGCCCGAAACATTCGGAGTGCCGAATCGATAAAAGTCGAAACGCCAGGATCTAGGCGGCTGAGAGGTTTTGAGCCCTCCTCGGGAAACAGATGAGAGCCTACCGTCCGCCCTGGATTGAGCCTAACATTTCTCCGGGCCCAACTTTCAGAAAGGTATAGCTGCCGATCGATCTTAAATGTTCCGTTTTCCTTTTGGTGAACGTATTTGAACGGCACAAAGCAGAACGATCCCGAAAATTGGCCGGGGAAAACAAGGCCTTCCTCTCGCCGGAGCCTAAGAGCCGGAAGACTATCGATTGTTTCTGCCATGAATGGATGTTGGTCAATTTCACAAAGAAAAGCAAATCGACTAGCTGACGCTGATTTTCAGATTGCGTGTCTTATCACGTGTTCGGCCGAACCCAAAAAGCGTATTATGCGCATATTCGATGCTCATCCTTAGCGCTCCGAGCAAACGTTCGAGAATTTGTTCCGAAATACCCGATCCTGGTCGGTGAAACTCCTGCTCTTGCGTCAAAGTCGGTCTTGGCGTGCAGACAACTGATTCTTGCTTCCGCCAAGTAGTGTGGAATTCGACAAGGATCGGAAGCAAATCTCGACCAGCGAATTCATTACAGATTCACATATAAGTACTAATGTCAGTAGCCTATCCAACCGGCATTGCCTCCGTTACCAAGTCGATCGGCAAATTTCGCGGGGGCCCTGCTTGGACGGCCCGCGAATGTGCGGGCTACTCCACGCGGAGCGCCTCCACGGGGTTGACGTGGGTCGACCGCAGAGCGGGAACCAGGCATGCGAGGAGCGTCGCGACGACGAGCAGCGCTGCGAGGCCGAACATTAGGGCGGCATCGTTGCCCGGAACCCCTGGAACTGCGGCAGCGAGTCCCCGGCTGAGGCCAAACGCGAGAACGAGGCCGATTCCGGTGCCCACGAGGCCGAGGCGGATGCCGTCACTCAGGACGAGCCATAGGACCGCCCCAGGCCTGGCGCCCAATGCTATCCGGACGCCGATCTCCCGAGTCCTTTGGATCGCGAGGTTGGCAATCACGCCGTATATCCCCACGAGGGCTAGTAAGAGGCCGAGGACCGCGGCTATCGTCAACATGTGCTCGATGAGGTAGAGATTGGCGTTGAAGAGTTCCCCGATGGCCTGTGCGGAGCCTAGCTGGTAGACCGCGAGGTCCGAGTCGACGCCGGCGACCGCGCGGCGCGCCGCCTCGGGCAAGCCCCCGATGGCGCCCGTAGTATGGGCCGCAAACGTGAGCCAATGGTCCGTGTCCTGGGCGAACGGCCGGTACATCTGGTAGGCCGTGGGCGCGATATTGCCGAGCGCCTGGATGTCGTTCACGACACCCACGATCTCCTTCCAGTCGGGATTCCTCGGATCAGCGCCGCCAATCCGGTGCCCAACGGCGCGCCCTCCCGGCCAGAACTTTGCCGCCATCGCGGCATTGACGATCGTCACGTGCCTCGCGTCCTGCCGGTCAGCCTCGGTGAAGTCCCTGCCGTCGAGGAGGCGGACGCCGATCGTCGAGAAGTAACCCGGCGTCACGCGTTCACCGAGCGCAAGCGGCTCCAGACCCACCTGCGGCGGCGGCTGCCCGGCGATCACGAACTTGCCCGATTGCGAGAAATTCCCGCCGAAGGGAAGCGAGCCAGAAACCGCGACCTTGTCGACGCCCGGAAGCCCGGCCAGCGCAGCCCGTATCCGGCTAACTACCACACGAATCTTTTCCTCGTCGGAATATTTGCTCGTGGGCAGCACAAAGCTCCCGGTCACCAGGTTTGCGGTTTGCCAGCCGGGGTCGGAGGCTGCGATGCGCTGTATTCCGCGGACGAAGTAGGCCGCGCCGCCTAGCGATGCGAGCGCGAGCGCCAGCTCGGCAACCACGAGCATTCTGCGCAGCCTGTGCCGCGAGCGGCTGCCGACGGACCCACGGCTACCCTGCTTCACCACCGCGCCAACATCCGTGCGCGAGGCCATGAGTGCGGGCACCAGCCCGAAGGCTATCCCAGTCACGACGGCCGCGAGGAACGTGAAGGCTAACACCCGGTGGTCAAGAGGCATGTCGAGCCCGGTCGAGTCGGCGTTGAACTGAAGGCGGCTTCCCAGAAGGCGATTGCCCCATAAGGCGACAAGGAGCCCGAATGCCCCGCCCGATACCGACAGAAGGACGCTCTCGGCGAGAAGCTGGCGCACCAACTGGCCCCGGGACGCACCGAGGGCGATCCGGATGGCATACTCGTGGCTGCGGGTCATCGTGCGCACGACCTGCAGGTTAGCCAGGTTCACGCAGGCGATCAGCAGGACGAAGAGCATGAGACCGAGGACCGTCCAGAGAATCGGTGCTGCGCCGCCTGTGCGCCCAGCCGCGTAAGGAAGCAGGGTCAGTCCCCTCCGCGCGTTGGTTTCCGGATGGTCGTGGGCAAGCCGCGCGGCGATCGTCTCCAACTGCGCGTTCGCCTGGGCGAGACTCACGTCGGGCTTTAGCCGGGCCACGAATCGCAACCAATCGTTATCCCGGATCCGCCAGTTGTCCTCCCCGTAGGCCAACGGTTGGTAGAAGTCGACAGGGCCGAAGCCGACGAAGTCCTGGCTGGCGTTCGGCGCGATCCCGACGACGGTCACAGGGAGTCCGTCTACACGCACGACGCTCCCGACCACAGCCGGATCGCCGCCTAGTATCTCCCTCCAGAAGCTCTCGCTGGCCACGATCACGTCGCCATGCCCGGGCGCGTCATCCGCGGGCGTCAACGCGCGCCCAAGCATCGGTGTGATCCCCAGCGTGGAGAAAAAGTTGCCGGCGACGGCAAGGCCAATCACGCGGTTCGCAGGCCTTCCGGGTTGGGCGAGGCCGCGGTACTCCCAGCACCATGGCGTCGCCTGCTCGAAAACCGTCGCCTGCTTCACGACGTCACGGGCGTTCGCCGGGGCCAGCTGCGAGAACTGCGCCTGCGGCGTCGTCGAGTAAACACTCACGATCCGGTCCGGGTGCGGGTACGATGGCATCCGGTAAAGGATCACGTTGACCAGCGTGAACGCGGTCGTATTGATCCCGATTCCCAGCGCAAGAGTCACGACGGCGACGGTCGTGAAGCCCAGATTTTTTGTAAGCTGGCGTAGAGCGTAGGCAAGGTCGGAAAGCATGGGGAGAGCCGGGTTCATCTGCATGAATGCATGCGATGTGCCACCTGTGCAGTGATTCTTTAACCTATTTATATATATACACTAACAAACGTCCTTTGAGATGCTTCTCCCCGAGGCTCTCCGATTGCGGGAAAGGATTTTCCCACCAGTGGGATTGCCCAGGATTCCCTTGTCCGGTTGACGGTATGGCGCGCGCAAAAAACGGATCCTCAAGGCGCGAATTGGCGGAACTACCGACAGGAGAAACCGGGGTCGGTAACTGGCGCAGCCCATCAGCGTGCACGAATGGACGAATTCCAAGGTATCCCCGGGGACGCACCCCTCAACGACAACAGACAATTCCCCGGTGACCAGATTACCGGTTGGGGATGTGTTGTTCGTCGTCGAAGAAAGATCGTAGGTCGGCGGGTGTTCTCAACGTAGGGTCCGGGCCGAAATGATTCTCGAGGTAGAAAACGCCTTCGTAGGAGGTCTTATCTATGGCTCTGTCCTGTTGGAGGTAGCCTTTGGTGGCTTGGAAATAGCCGGAGAAATAGTAGCCCCATGTTTCTTTAAAAAGGTCGTCCCGCATGCGTCCGCTTTGAACAAGGAAACCGACGGTTTCGAAAAAATCCATGACCCTGCTGTATTCGAGGTCGAGTGTTCCATCTTTGTAGGCCTTTCCGCAAGCGATTCGCTCCTTCACGAGCGAATAGTTGAATTCTTGGCGTAAATTGACCCAAAGTTGCATCTCTGATTCCCGCCGTTCGCTGCGAACGCTGTAAGCGGTGAATACCAAGCTCGCTAATGAAATGACCAGGGCGATATGGGTTGAGCTTAATCTGCGCGGGAGCGCACGGATGGGGTCGGATGTCATGGTAAGGGCTTATGACCGGGAATGATGCCGGGCGGCTTGTCTGAGGGAGCTAAGTCAGAAAAGGTGAAAAAGCGGTTTGTCGGGTTGAATTTTCGGGAGACGGTTCGCAGGCGACCAAACGTATTGTGCGGGGTCTTCAATTGGCATGGCGGATAGCGGGTCGTTAACTGGCGGCTACCCGCTATTGGCCTACGTGTGGCGGCTTACGGTGAATGAAAAGGTTTCGTGGGTTTTCGCGGAGCGCGCGTGGGTTCGGAGCGGATTTGACTTCCCACGGATTGCGGAATGGCATCGGGGCCGCTTGCTTGGCCTAGAGCTGGCGGAATGTCAGCTTTGGGGGCCTACGGTTGGACGGCTTTCGCATGTCGCGCCTCGAGCTGGTTATCGGATCAGGAGGCGCGTGGCGACTGTTCCATGGAGGGAAGCTTTTGGGGCTAGAGTGTCCATCGCGATATTGTCGGCGGGGCGCCGGAAATGATCGTTCGGAATGGATGCGTGAGCGTCCTTTGCTTCACATTACGAGGGGGTTACATAGGTGGTCAACGACCGAATGCTGCATGCGCTAGGCCTGCGAGAAGCTTAATGATTCCCCACCGCGTTCAAACCCTGTGCTTCCGACCGTATCCAAACCTAAGAGCGACTGCGGAGGAATTTTCTCTCGGTAGATCTGGCCTGGCGCAGGTTCTGCATGTGACGGCCTATGGATCGTGGGTAATAGGTGTTTCATATGCTACCTGCTTGCTGGCCCTCGGCCAAGCCGAGCGCCATCGCTCGCCCACCTCCCTCAACGATCGCTGCGGCAATCGCAAGCATCCGTGCGAACAACCGCTCAGCACACCAGCGACCCTGGTTTCCACAGGATGCCATGAGAACACCTTCTCATTTGCGCGGGGGTGCAGGAATTATATTAAGACGCTCCCGCCGACGTGATGGTTAGAACTCCCAGCTCACGCCGGCGCTGGGTAGAAACGGAAACCACCCGCCCCCATCCTTCTCGGCCGTGACCGTGTTGCCCCGTACGATCGGAGCATAGGTGTAGCCTTGCACGTTCTTGCGGCCATAGACGTTAAACAAGTCGACGAAGACCCGCAATTCGCCGTGGCGGAGCCGGTACCGGCGTGTAGCGCGAAAATCCAGGCGATTATAGGCTGGCAGGCGGTCGCCTTCAAGCGGGCCGTAGTCAGTGACCGGGGCAACGGAACCGTCAGCCAAGTGGGTCAAGGAGTAGCTGACATCGGTTGTGGGCCAGCCGGTATGATACTGCCACGAACTGCTAAGCTGCCAGTTCGGCGCGGGGACATAGGTGAAGTCGGCGTAAAACGTCTGAGTTTGGTCTCGCTCGACCGGCATCCAGCGATCGCCGACCAGTTCCTCAGACCGCGCCAACGCGTAGCTGGCTGACCAACCGAATCGCTTTTCTCCCCGGCTTTCAGCTACCAGCTCGAACCCGCGCGCGCGCCCTCTCAACGGATCAATCTCGACCAAATCCGACCTCGTTTCTGGAAGGAGAACGAAAGGATCGGAGGCGTTGAGATAGTACGGATGCAGCTGCGAACTCAGGCGTTCGTAAACTTCGGCGCGCAGGTTGACGCCGAGTTCTAGGCGGTGCTCAAAGCTCAATACTCGCTGTTCAGCCCGCTCTGAATGGTAGAACGAGGTCTGGCCGTCAGGCACGGCGATGTCCTGCAGGCCCTGTGCCTGGTCGAAAAGGCCCCAGGCTGCGCGAACAGTCGTGCGCGGGCCCAATGTAAGCGCAGAGTTAAGTCGCGGGCTCCAGGCAGAGTCGCCGGTGTAGCTATGGCGCTCCCATCGTATCCCTGGTTCGATAACGAGTGCCGAGAACGGCTGCAGGCGCAAGGCAAGGAATGCGGCGGTGTAATCGCCACATGGATTTAGCGTAACGTCAGCATTGTCCGGAACCCGCATCCAGTAGCCGTTCTCAATGACATACGGAGCGTAAGAGCGTAGGTACTCGTAGTGCGCTTCGCCTGATTGAGCCTCGAATCCGCCGCGTAGCAGAACGTGGTCGGCCATGGTATAGGTCCAATCCTGGCGCAGGCTCCCGAGAGTCAGACTGCGGTCGTCGTTAACAGTCACCGGATCGACCCCATAGTACACGCCGTCGCCGTCGGTGTGCCATGTGAGGCGCGACAGGGAAAGAACAGTTTCGCCTGACAAATGGGCGCCCAACGAACCCTGCCAGCGCGCCCAGGCGTAGCCGCTCGTATATGAGCTGTTATAACGGAGCAAGTCTGAGTAGTTCGATACCTGAAAGGAGTCGTCGGCATACAGGACATGCAGAGAGACGGTCTGATCGGGGGTCAACATGTATTGGAGCTTACAGGACACGTCGTAGTACGTCGGGGAGATCGGGTTCGGATCCTGGGCGAGGCGCTCCGCGAGATCGATGTAGCCGCGCCGGACTGCAACCATCCACTGGCCATCGCCTTGGGCGAAGCTGCCCTGATTGGTGGCCCGGATGTCGGTCACACTTATGCCCAGAGTCGTGAGCGGTTGCGGCCCAGCGAAACTCTGGGTTTCCATTGAGAGTACGCCGGCCAGCCGGTCGCCGTAGTCGACGGTGAATCCGCCGGTCATCAAATTGACGCTCTGAATCGTCTGCAAATCGATGATCGAGAGCGTGCCGTCGAAGTCCTTCAAATGGAAGGGCTCGAAAAGGTCGACACCATCAAACCGGGAGAGCACTTGGTTGTTGGGAGCACCGCGCACCCAGAACTCGGCGGAGATGTCATCAGTGGCAAGCCCTGGCAGGCGGCCGATCGTACGGTAAAGGTCCTCGCCCAACTGAGGCAGGGCCGCCAGTTCCTCGCTAGTCAGGGTGACGTTCGTTGTGGCACGTTCGTTCGCTACACCGAACTGGCTTGGCGTGACGATTATCGCCGCTAACTGGACCACTTCGGACTTTTCCGGATCCGTATTGGCGATTTGCGCGCCGACGAGCGTCGGAAAGCTTATAGCCAGAAGCAGGAGCCATCCGCCAAGGATGATACGCCTAGTTCCAAGCAATCGTGGCAACATAGCTGGAGGGGGTCGATGGTTTCGAACTGAAGGCCCTAACGACGGGGTGGGATTAACGGGCCAGGGAGGTTGAATTCACTTACTCCGGTGCCCCAAGGCGCTGCATTGGCTCCGAAGGCGCGAGACGTCGGGTTAGATTAGATGAAGCGGGCTTCCAATCCGTTGTCGGTTTTCCGAGGTTGCGCGCGAGAATCAGAAAGCACATGGCAAGCGCAGCCTCGGAATCTTGCGTCTTGTTTGGAGTGATGATTTCGCACTCGGCGGCTGAAGGTGAATATCGCTGTTCCCGAACGAAAAACCCCAGCGCCCCGCAATCCCCTCCGAAATTCAAAGAAGCATTCGGTGGCTGAATAACCGCGTGAAGCTGAGGTTATGGGCCCTCTGGTCTCCAAAGATGGGTGAAGTGCCTGTGCGAGCGCCGTAGCGCCGGGCCGAATCGCAAAGAATTTCCTTAGGCGTTTCGGCGGAGCTTGGCGCCTCGCGCCTCGCTTGTCCGCCCCATGTCTAGGAAACCTGATTCGCGCGGTCGTCTCCCACCCTGCCGTCCCGGCAAACGCACAATCATGCGGGGAGACTGTGCTTGGAGCTCCAGTCCGCAGGGACAGGTCAAAACCGTCCTTGATTCCCCTTTTGGCCTTCCAGCTGCGGGAGCAGCACAGGCCAACCAACCTCAAGTCGGATTTTCTTTTGCATCCCCGGTCGGAATGATGCCGGCGTTCTCTACCATTAGAATCACGGCTTTCTCAGGGGCGCGCGTGCGGTGGACGACTCCCTTTGGCACCACGAAGCCCTGTTGAGGCAGCAGCTCGATGCTTCTTCCTTCCAAATCGATGATGAAGCGCCCCACAAGTACAAAGAAGAATTCGTCGTCCTTGTCGTGTTTGTGCCAGTGATATTCACCCTGCATTACCCCAAGCCTAACGACCGAATCATTCACCTGGCATAGTGTCTGATTGTACCACCTATCCTTGCACGCAGCGACGAGTGCGGGGGCATCCACCAGCTCGAGCTGAGGATAGTAGACATTTAGGTGGGTCGCGTACGGGTATTGATTCGTTTCATTCATAGAAGGCTAATCTCCGGATTTCTGCGTGTGATTCTTGAACGCACCCTCGATTTGATCGAGCGAGACACCGAGGGCCGCTTGGGCCATTCTGTCCAAGGCCGGTCTTTCTCCGGTCAAGTGGGTCGTTCGCCGGACATGGGTGAGGCTTTCGCCGGGCGAAAGGGCTGCGGCGGGCGACGACGACTCGAGCTCGCAGAAAGGGCCCATAGGCTTCGCTCCGGGCGTGGCGGGCCCGTCGTTGTAGGCATTCTCGGCGTCTCCCCTAAACGGGTCCGCCTGAAGCTTCCAAAGGGAGTTCACATAATCGGTGACATCAGCCGGCTGGTTGAATTGGACGATGGTGAGGACATTGTTCTCGCCGTCGTAGCTTCCAAGAATCGCCCTGCTGCGTCTGGGGCTGATACCAATCTTGCTGCGGTATTTTCCGTCGGCCGCAAGAAAGACGACGTTTTCGCGGACGACAAGGCGTTCCGTGGGAATCGCGCCAAAGTAGTCCGAAGTGACCTTTACACCCAATTCGGATTCCGGCCCGGCCCTAATGGGCACGACGATGGTCGTTGAGGGTGACGGATTGTACATACCCAGAATCCAAACTGAGAGCAGCCCGGTGGCCTTACTCCAGGCACGCTTGCCGACGTTTGTGATCGTGTTGTCCGTTTCATAGGCAACCAAGCTCACGTCCTTCTCCGGTCGCACGCCTAACTTTTCCCAAGCCTCCGACGTAGCAAGAATTTTTATGCCCCGCCGGACCTCGATCTCGAAATTCGTCCCCGAGTAATTGGTCAGAGAAAACTTTGTGTCGAAGGTGACGTTGTCGCTGGACCTGCTGCTGACGACAAAGGGGAGCGTATCAAAGATCGCTGGCGTGAACCAGTTGGAGAACTCGAATTTCGCCCCTTTGGCAAAAAAGACCGAGAACTGCCCTCCTTCAGGTCCCATCCAAAATCGGTCCTCGCCTCCAAACGCGTTCATGTGGGGAAGAATCTTCCCGGACTCGATCAGATCGCGATTGATCCATCCGAAGCCGTATCCCGCATTGCCTTCGGACGTGCTCGTCATCACGCGGCCTTGCCATGCCGGGGCAACGGCGACTTTGGCGCTTCCCGTCGCATCGCTGAGGACGATGACCTCCGTGTGGCGTTTCAGGAACGCCGTGTCATCTCCGAATGCCGCCGCGCGGATAGCCGGCGTTATTGATGCGGTCGCCGTCATGATCATTAAAGTTTTGCGTATCGGACTTGGGTTCATTGTGGATGGCTCAGCGAGGGAGCGGACGGTTTCAGGGATTCTGTTCGGGGTATGCGGCAACCTTCGCTAAAAGGTCGAACATGGGTTCCATTATGTCCGCGGCGCTGAGCGACGCCAGTTCCATTGCGGCCAGGATCGTCCGAGCGCCCCTTGCGCGGGGCGTTTGCCAACTTACGGCAGGATCGAAATCGGTTGGCATGGAACCGTGCCAATCGTGGCCTGCCGCTGGGCCGTCGCGGCTAAGGCTATGACGCGCGGGCAAAAGGGTCCGCGGTTGCCTTGACCGACGACGCCTGTCTTGCAGCCTCTGAGCGGCCCATTTATCCGTCAATCGGGCCCCTTCGTTGTTAATACCGCCAACGCCGCATGGATGCCACCCACTCCCAAGCCTGGTTGGAAGAAGCCGACGGCCGCATTCACTGGCTGAGCCCGAGCCCATACACCATCGGCCGAGGCGACACCAACACCTTGATCCTTAAGGCCCCGGGCGTGTCTCGCTTCCACGCGATGCTCCAGCCGGGCACAGGCGGAGGATATATTCTTGCCGACCTCAGAAGCACGAACGGTACCTACCTCAATGGTCTGCGGCTTGACGAACAAGCCGTGCTCCGCGACGGAGACCTGATCAAGCTCGGTGACGGCGCCCTCACCTTCAGATGCCAGCAGGCGCAAAGACAAAGCGCCGATCTCGACGCCACACCTATGCAGGTCCGCGAAGAAAGCTGCTGGATTATGCTCCTCGATCTCGTTGGCCACACCGCCCATGCCCACGCGGTCGGCGCCGAGGCGGCCGCCGCCGATTTCAGGCGATGGCTCGAGGGAATCCGCCCCGTCCTAATCGGAGCCAGAGGGACCATCAACGCGTACCTTGGCGACGCCATCTTCGCCTATTGGCGCCAGGACCTTTACCCCGCTGAAAGAATGGCGGCCGCCCTGCGCGATTTGCTTGGATTTCAGACTGTCAGCCCGCGCCCCTTCCGTCTCGTCCTGCATCAGGCCGAGGTCCAGATCAGCGGTGGGCCCATAGGCGAATCGCTAACGGGACCAGGAGTCACCTTTCTCTTTCGCATCGAGAAGTCCACCAAAGGCCTCGGCGCCTCATGCGTGGTGAGTGAAGCCGCTGCGAAATCGCTGCAATTAACCGCGACCGCAAGGCCCCTCGGACGTCACCACGTGCCTGGTTTCTCTGGGGAACATGCCTTCTTTGCGCTGGCAAATTAGCGGCTAGCGACTGCGCGCCGGGGCCAGCCGCAGACCAGGGCCCTGCCTCAATCGCAGCGAAATCCGCCGAGGGGCTATTGCCTACAGGGCTTAGGCCCTCGACGGATCCCTGATATCGTTACCTCGCTGAATCCAATTCTCCTACCAAATCTGGATGGTCGCATCGATATCTGGATCGATGATGCCAATCGCTCCTGGATCGCCCGCCGGCACCACGCTGAGATTCAGGTTGTTCTGGACCAAGATCGAGTACGAATAGGTAAACGACCCAGTCCCCGATACGTTGCCGAGTTGGTCAACCACAACGATTGAGCTGGCCTGTGGATTCGATCCGCCAGTGGACGTTAAACTCCCATTTGAAAACTCACACTGTCCGGATATTCCCCCCGTGTCGTTATAGAAATAGACGCCGACCAGCAGATTGTTCGGGTCATTAAGAACAAACGTCAAGGTCGCGGTGTCGGTAGGGGAAGCACTGATACTGATAGTCGTGCCGTTAAGCGTGATGGCGGACGAAGGTGCGGGCGTTGACGCGAGAGCTATGGAATAATCGATATTGTTTCCGGAGAGGATCGAGTTGAACGAGTTTATCGTCAGGTTGAATGTGGCGGTTAATTCAGTACCTGGTTTTGGTTTATGATGTTTATGGTCGGCGATGTTCATTGGGTTTATGCGTTTTACTTCCGGCTTAGTTACTCAGATGCGGCGTCCAGAATGGAATCCGCCAAAGGGTCGATGGAATGGTAGCCGAAGCGCCGGAGCCGCTCGATGAGCGGGTGTGCCTCGGCGGCTCTACCGAGGAGCGCGAGCGCCTGGGCGGCCGGATCAAGGAGCCTCCAGTTGCGCGAATTCTCCGGAGTCGGTCCGAGCACCTTCAACGCACGGTTCCAATCGCGCCGCGCTAGGTCGGGATCGGCGCGGACAAACGCGATGCGCCCGGCCAAGATGCAGGCCTGGGCATATTCGCCGAAGATCCAGTCGTGGGCGTTTGTCTCGTGATTAAACGCTTCGCCCAGCTCGATCGCTCGCGCAACCGGATCGCCTGCGTCCGGACTTCGCGTCGCCAGGCGCATCTGGCCCTCAAACCGCAAGGCCGCCGCCAGCAAACCCGCAAACGCCCTCGACGAAGGCTCCGCCGCGAATAGCCTCTCGAGTTTTTCGCGAGATTCGGCGAGAATGGGAGCGGCCGTGCGCGCGTTGCCTTCCGCGAGCAAAAGGCCCACCTGTTTGAGGCGGATGCCAAGCGCCGTCACCTCCCACTGCCGGTTCTTCGGATCCTGGGCCGCCAGCAGGTCGATCAGCGCCCTCGCCCGGGCGAAGGATGCCGAAGCCTCTCCCCGCCTGTCCGTTATGGCTTGGACCTCGCCAGTGAAGGTGAGCGTTTCGGCGAGTTCATAGCGCCAGCGGGCCACCGCCGGCTCGAGCTCCGCGAGTTTGCCGTATCGGGACGACGATTCGTCGAAACTCCTTATGGCATCGGCGTAACGCCCGTCGCCCTCGGCGGCCAGGCCGATCCAGGAGACGACGTTTGCCATCTTGGATCGGAGCTCCAATCCCCCCGGGTCCGACTTTAGCATCTCCTCAACGGCGCTTCGTTCGGCAAGAAACCCCCTCCCTGCCTCCGCCAAGTCCCCGCGGTCGAAGTCCAGAACCGCAAGATTGTGGTAACCCGATGCGAGTTCGCGCTGCGCGCGCAGCCTTTCGGCGCCAATAGCGACGAGTGACACGGCCGAGTCACGGTACCGGGTGAGCCATGCGCGCGCAGCCGGGAAATCGCCGCGAAGCCTGGCAACAAATCCAATCCAGTATTCGGCCTGCGCCCTCTCGAAGAGCATGTCTCCGTCCCTCGGATGGCGCGCCGCGAGCGCAGACGCTCGGTCAAAGGCGGTGGTGAAGGCAGCCGAAGCCTCGGTGTACCGAGCTTCGGCCATCCGGGTCTCGCCAATCTGAGTGAGTGCCCTCGCCTGCCGGGCGAGCGCGGTATCGGTCAGATCGCGCGGGTCGAGCCCCGCAAAATAGGCCATCGCCTTTTCTCCCACGGAGTCCAGGAGGCTTAGGCGCCCGATCTTTTGAAGCTCGGTGCGAAAATCGCCCAACATGAAGGTGAGGAGATCCTCAGCCTGTTCTTGGCGGCGCTGCGCATCGGCGCGTGCCACGGCCTCCGCGCGCCCGGCACGGGTCGCCCGCACCGCCTGGCGAATGCTGACAACGGTGCCTACGACGAGCGTCAGGGCTATCGCGGCGGCGCTGGCGCAGGCGACGCGGTGCCGGGCAATGAATTTCCGCACGCGGTAGGAGGCGCTCGGAGGGCGCGCCTCGACCGGCTCGTGGCGCAAATAGCGCAGCACGTCGTCGGCGAGTTCTTGGGCCGTTCCATAGCGCCGGTCGCGCTCCTTCTCGAGACAGCGCATCACGATCCAGTCGAGATCTCCGCGCAGCTCCGATGCCAGTTGCACGGGTGCGGCTCCGCGCAGGCGCGCCACGGTCTCCCGGTCCGGGCCCGCAAGCGTGGCGACACTCTTGGAGGGGCGCGCCGGTCCCACCTCGCGGATCACCCTTCGAACCTCATCGACTCCCGCTTGGGCGAGCGTCGTCGGATCGAACGGCAGACGGCCCGTCAGCAGCTCATAGAGCACGACACCGAGCGAGTAGACATCGCTGCGTGTGTCGATGTCGAGGTCCCGAAGGTCCGCCTGCTCGGGACTCATATAGGCGGGTGTGCCTATGAACTGTTCGATCCCAGTGTAGACCGTGCGCTCGGTGAGGCGGCCCTGCGTGGCCTTGGCGATCCCGAAATCTATCACTTTTGGGACCGGAGCATTGTCGTGCAGCGCGACAAGAATGTTCGAGGGTTTCAGGTCCCTGTGAATGATGCCTTTTTGGTGTGCGTGCTGCATTGCCAGGCACACTCGGACAAAGAGCTCGAGGCGCTTAGCCAGCGGCAGGCTGTGATCGTCGCAGAATTTTGTGATCGGCGTGCCATTCACATATTCCATCACGAAGTACGGTCGCCCTGTGTCGGTCGCCCCCGCATCGAAGACCTGGGCGATGTTGGGATGATTCATCATCGCAACGGCCTGCCGCTCGGCTTCGAAGCGCGCGATGACGCTGCGTGTGTCCATCCCGAGCTTGATCACCTTGAGGGCGACGCGCCGGCGTACGGGCTCCCTTTGTTCGGCGAGATATACGATCCCGCAGCCGCCCTCTCCGATCACCCTTTGCAGTTGGTAGCGGCCTATCACGTCCCCTGGATTCTGTTGGGGCCGCACAGCCGTGCGATCAACAGCGGGGCTTTCAAGAAAGTTCCCTGCGGAGTCGTAGGCCTCAAGGAGCGCCTCGACGCGAGCCCGCATGGCGGCGTCATTACCGCAGGCACGGTCCAGGGCGGCTGCGCGATCTGCCGCCGGCAGGTCGACGGCTTCCGCAAAGGCTTCGTCGTCGAGGTTCATCCGCGAATGAACCCACGCGCGAGCCGCGCCAAATCGCCGAAGGGCCGGCCCTCGAAAGAATGGCAGGGTGGATCGCTCACGGCGGAATGGGGCGGATCTGCGCGATTGCATTGGGATCGCCCCACAAAGCGGCTTTTTGCCTGGCAAAGGGCCATTGCATGGATTTTTCCAACTATTCTTTCCCGCCCGGCATCAATTTAGACACGCAACCTCTTCACCTCGTTGAAGAGCCATGCCCGGGCATAGGCCCAGTCGCGCTTGGCCGTGCGATGGGAGATTTCCAGAACATCTGCCGCCTCCTCCAGCGTTAGGCCGGCGAAATACCGCAGCTTCACGAGCTCGGCCTTGCGCGGATCATGCGCAGCGAGACCATCGATGGCTTCGTTGACGAGGAGAACCTCCTCGTCGTTCCCGGTCGGCGAAGCGACATCGAAGCCCGTCGCATCGGCGCTGATTCTCGCGAGTGCCCCGCCATGGCGCACAGCGTGTTTGCGGCGCGCGTTGTCGATCAGGATGCGGCGCATACCTTCAGCTGCGGCGGCGAAGAAATGGGCGCGATTGCTCCACTGCGGCTGCCGATCGCCGCCGAGTCGGAGCCAGACTTCGTGAACAAGCGCGGTCGGTTGAAGGGTCTGGCCAGGCGCTTCGCGAGAGATCTTGGCCGCCGCTAGGCGGCGCAGCTCATCATAGACAAGCGGCAGCAACCGTTCCGCAGCCTGCGCGTCCTCGTCCTCAGGCCTTTTCGGATTGGGCGTAATGTCGTCGCCACTCACGAATCGGAACGCTTATTCCGGGCCGCCGGCGGGGAAACAATAAACACCCAAGATGGTGTAGAATCGTACAGTTAGCTGGGGTATATCGCCTATTTCACCTCCCGAATTTTATACCCCCCTACGCGGTCCGGATCCGCCAAGAGCAGGATTGCTTAAAGATTAATGTCCCCATTGCGGGCGGGATCTCGCGTTGAGGGTATGCAACCAAATCAATCCGCTTCCCCCCTCCCCCGCAGCGATGAGCACCTCTCCGAAGAAACCCTCCAGGGCGTGGTGGTCCCATTCGTCAATACGGCCGCCGCCACGACCTCCATTTCCGATGCCCTCGGGAATGTCGCGATCCATCTACCTTGCGAGCCGTCCGCGGAGCGCACGGGTCGCATTCAGGAGCTCACGGAGCAGTGGAGGCTCCTGCGCAATCGCCGTGCGTGCGCGAACGAGCGCGCGCAGCGGATCCAGGCGCTCACCGTTCGATGGAATGCCATCAGGCAGGCTCGAACACAGTCCATTGAATGAATTTTCCGCCGCAAACGGGCGCCCGAAATACATATGCTTTCGGTAAACGGAGGCCGACAAAGATGATGGTACCCGTCGTGTATCGCGGGCGCTCTTGAGAATGCCGTATCGACAGCCGTCTCTAATCAAGGTTTGGGAGACTGGGCGTGAAACTTGAGAAACGCCTGGCCCTTGGCGCTAACGAATACGATACGGAGACCATTCGGATCATAGTCGATAAGGCCATCGATGCATGCGTCCTCCCAAATTGACAGCCTCGGGCAGGTCGTGCGCCATGTTTCGAGAACCTCCCCGTAGGTCCGTGGCTGAGAGGAGATCCATTCCAGCAACTGCACGGTCAGCGCATTCGTTGGATCAGACATCGTGTTAGTGGCCAGGTGACGGGTGCAACTGGCAATGTTCGCGCATCATAAAGAAGAGTGAAACCCGCGACACAGGCACAATCAAGGCCAGTGTTCTTCGCCGCGAGATGGGTTTCGCACCCACCTGCCGGCCCGGATCAAACTTCATTCTTCGCCCTGAGAAGAAGCACGGGAACGCTTACGCTATGACGCACTAAACGGGACGTGGATCCGAGGATGATATCCGCTATAAAACGGTGGCCGTGCGTGCTCATCGCGACCAAATCGCATTTCTTCTCGCGGACCCATCGGACGACCTGCTCGCCAGGCTCGCCGAATGCCAGTTCAGATTCTGCGTGGATGCCGGCCTCTTCGAATTCGCCCTGAATCTTGCGAAGATAGGCCGTGTCCTCGGTGACCTCGGGGCTGACGGCGTCCGGGCCGAATATCCGCGCCGCCCATCCGTCGGCCACATGCAAGAGCACAACGCGGCTGTGCATGATTTTCGCAAGGGCTTTCACATGTTCAATAATCGCCCGGTCTGTGGGGGTCGTGTCCAGGGTTACCAGAATCTTATCGTACATGGTTCGTCTTGGGTATGTTCGGGGCGATTAGTCCGGCGCGGAGCTTGGGCGGCGGGCTCCCGCCTTTGCCCGTCCTTGGACTCTAGTCCCTTCCCGATATTAATCAACAGCGCCGTGCGCCCCCCGTCCGCTGTGATCGAACCCCACTGAGCTCGTAACGTTTGCAACTTTTGAAGGTATTTACGTGTAGTGAATATTGTAGACGAGCTCATTGACAGGCCCTCCACCGGGAAACCGCGGCCCTGGACAGGACAGCATATCCCGGGGATCTCCGGCATATATAAAGGTTCGGGCGAATGCGCGCGGGGTTTCCCATAGTTGGGACTGCCTTGTGTCAGTCATGGGATTACAGGCTATCGACCGCCCCCTAATCTATTTTATAACATGTTATAATTATGCATCATACAGCACTCGATCACGATGGCATGCTAGCTGCAATCTGACAAAGCTCATCTGTGCTCAAATTTAGGAAAACCTCGCCAAGGAGCCGCAATGGAGATTCCCAAATCATCACATCTTGCATGGAATTGAAGTATTTCGACCCCGGGCAGCGTTATGCATAGCGAGATATCGGCTTCCATGCGAAACACCGGCCGCCTCGCAACCGTTTCGTCACGACTAAATTTATTGCTTCAACTTCGGAACTCCACGTTCCTGTTACCTGTCATGGTGGCTGCTATTTTGCGCGTTTCGACCGCTCGCACGCATTGGACGGTCTCAAGATCCGCGGATATCGGCCGCCTCCAAATGAAATTCTCGGCCGTGGACTGACACCGCCGCCCTGCTTGCGTACCCTGACAATCCATACCTAAGGCAGCATAGAGCCGCGCCGGTTCGCCCTTTTGTCACCGGACAGGGCACCCGTTCCCGATCCATTTCCGCTATAGCCAAACCCATACCCATGAATCCATTCGCACCCACCGTCGCTGGACGCACCGCCTTCATCGCCAGCGTTTGCCTCCAGTGCCTAGCAGGACTTTCCCTCGCGAATATCGCGCGGGCCCAAAGCTCCTATACAACGCCCTACGCCATCACGACGCTCGCAGGCACAGCCCTGGGGAGCGCGGACGGCACGGGAACCATGGCAAGGTTCAGCTATCCGCAGAACTTGGCGACCGACAGCGCCGGCAATGTCTTTGTCGCCGACACCTTCAACAGCACGATACGGAAGATCACGCCGGCGGGGGTCGTGACCACGATCGCGGGAACTCCGAAGCTAATCGGCAGCACCGACGGCACGGGTTCCGCAGCCTTGTTTTATTACCCCTCGAGCGTCGCCGTGGACTCGTCTGATAACGTCTACGTCGCGGACACGGGCAATAACACCATCCGCAAGATCACATCGTCCGGCGTCGTCACGACGTTTGCGGGGACGGCAAATCCGGTGGGGGCGTACGCGGACGGCACCGGCGCCGCCGCGCAGTTCAATTCTCCCTACGGCGTCGCCGTGGACAATTCGGGCAATGTTTATGTTTCGGACCAAAGCGACTTCACGATCCGCAAGATCACGCCGGGAGCCGTTGTAACCACGCTTGCAGGCCTGTCGGGGGGCATTGGCAGCGCGGACGGCGCGGGGAGCGTGGCGCGGTTCAATTCGCCCGCGGGAATCGCCGTCGATTCCTCGGGAAACATCATTGTGGCCGATCTCCTCAACAACACGATCCGCAAGGTCACGCCCGCCGGCGTCGTCACGACGATCGCCGGCGTCGCAGGCGCCCATGGGAGTTCCGACGGCACGGGGCAGGCTGCGCGCTTTTACTATCCCTACGGGGTGTCCACGGACAGTTCGGGCGATGTCTTTGTTGCGGACGCCCTTAACTGCACGATCCGCAAAATCACGTCCGCCGCGGTGGTGACGACGATCGCGGGAACCCCCTACCAACAGGGCACCGCGAACGGCACGGGAAGCGCAGCGCTGTTTTATTATCCCTTCGGCGTGGCCGCTGATGGCTCCGGCAATATCTATGTGGCCGACACCTATAATAGCACGATCCGCAAAATTTCCTCGGGGAACGTGGTGACTACGTTCGCCGGGTCCTCCGGTTTCAGCAGCGTCGACGGAACGGGGTCCGCCGCACGATTCAACGATCCCACGGGCCTGACCGTCTCAAGCTCCGGGGTCGTCTTTGTGGCGGACACGGGCAACAACACGATCCGAAAGATCACGTCCGGGGCCGTCGTCACCACCTTCGCCGGAACGCCCGGGACAAGCGGCGCGAGCAACGGCACGGGCGAGGGTGCGACCTTCAACGGCCCTGCGGGCGTCGCATTGGACGGTTCCGGCAATGTCTATGTGGCCGACACTAACAACAGCCTTATTCGGGAAATCTCCCCGGCGGGCGTTGTGACGACCCTCGCCGGCACGGCGGGAAGCCCGGGCAACGTGGATGGAACCGGAGCCTTGGCCCGCTTCAGCCATCCCGAGGACCTTACGGTGGACAGTTCGGGGAACATCTTCGTGGTCGATTGGGCGGAATGCACGGTGCGGAAGATCACGCCGGCCGGCGTTGTGACGACCCTTGCGGGTTCGGCCGGAAACAACGGCAGCGCGGACGGCACCGGCACCGCGGCCAGTTTCAATTATCCAGATGGCATCGCGATCGACAGTTCGGGAACCCTCTATGTCGCCGACGCCGGAAACAACACGATCCGCAAGGTCACGCAGGCGGGTGTCGTCACAACGCTCGCGGGTTTGGCCGGAACGGGACATGCGGGAAGCGCGGACGGCACCGGTAGCGCCGCGCGCTTCAACTATCCCGAGGGTGTAGCTGTCGACGGCTACGGGAATGTCTTCGTCGCCGATACGGCCAACAACACAATCAGGATGATCACTTCGGGCGGCGTGGTGACGACGGTCGCAGGCACGGCCCTTGATTTCGGCAGCAATGACGGGGATGGAAGCTCCGCCCAGTTCCAATCCCCCACCGATGTCGCCGTGGATTCATCCGACAACCTATATATTGCGGACTTTAACAATAGCACGATCCGCCTTGGCAAGCCGGAGAGCGGGACCCCCACACCGACCCCGACGCCCACACCCACTCCGACGCCGACCCCGACCCCAAGCGGTCCCCAGACGGCCCACCTGGCGAACTTGTCCGTGCGCTCCACGGCGGGATCCGGCTCCCAGACCCTGATCGGCGGCTTCGTCGTTGGGGGAACAGGCACCGAGAACGTGCTCGTCCGCGGGGACGGCCCGGCGCTCACGGCCTTTGGTGTCACCGGCGTCCTCCCGGATCCCGTCCTGACCCTGTTCAATTCGAGCAGCACGTCCCTCGCAACGAACTCCGGCTGGGGAGGGGGCACCACCCTCGCGAACGCGTTTTTGCAGGTCGGCGCGTTTTCGCTGAGCCCCACCTCAAAGGATGCCGCCCTCCTGCTGCCGCTTTCAGCCGGCGGATACACGGCGCAGATCAGCTCCACGACGGGCGACAGCGGGGTCGTCCTCGTCGAGGTGTATGACGCGGACTCCGGCACTCCGACTGCGCGCTTCGTCAACCTGTCCGCCCGCAGCCAGGCGGGAACGGGCTCCCAAACCCTCATAGCGGGCTTCGCGGTGTCGGGCACCGGGACCGAGACGGTGCTCATCCGGGCGGACGGGCCGAGCCTGACAGCCGTTCGGCGTCACCGGCGTGCTGGCGGCTCCGCAGCTCACGCTCTTCGACAGCACCGGCGTCGCAATTGCGACAAACGTGGGTTGGGGAAACGCATCCACCAAGGGTACGTCGTCCGTGCAGGCAACCATCTCGGCAGCGACGCTGGCCATCTTCTCCCAGGTCGGAGCGTTCGCCCTGACAGCGGGCTCCGCCGACAGCGCCATGGTCGTCGCACTTCCACCGGGGGCCTACACCGCTCAGGTCACCGGGGCCAACAACACGACCGGCGTCGCCCTCGTGGAGGTCTACGAGATCCCATAGGCCACGGCCCAACTTCCCGGGGGCCGATCGAGCGAGATGGGCCCCCGGCGACGTCGCGCACGCGAGAACCGAGAATCCCAAAGGCAGCCCGCCATTCCCCGCTCGATTGGCCGTCTCCCGCGGATAGGGAGCCGCCGTTTTCCTGTTGACGCTCTACAGGAAGGCGTCCTTTCCTCTCCTGTAGAACATCTAAAGGGAAAGTCATGGCCCATCCTAAAACCGATCTGCTGCAGGGGACGCTGGACATGCTGATCCTGAAGGCCCTCCAGCTTGAACCCATGCACGGCTTTGGTCTCTCGGTGCGCCTGCGGCAGATGTCCAACGATCTCTTCCAGGTCGAGATGGGATCCCTCTACCCCGCGCTCTGCCGTCTCGAGGCCCGGGGACTAATCAGCGCCGCCTGGGGCGTCTCAGATAACAACCGCAAGGCGCGGTTCTATTCGCTGACGAAGGCCGGCAGGAGGCAGCTGGATGAGGAGACGACCCGGTGGGAGATGCTCTCGAGCACGATCGATGCAATGTTGCGTGCCAACTAGACCGTGAGCTGGCTCCGCCGTTTCTTGTTTCGCCTGAGGGCCATTTTTCAAACCGGCCAGATCGAGGGCGAATTGTCCGAGGAGATTCGCCTTCACCTTGAAATGCAAACGGAGGCCAACGTCGCCCGGGGGATGACCTATGGCGAGGCCCGCGACGCGGCGCGCCGGGAATTCGGCGGCATCGACCAGGTAAAGGAGCTCTATCGGGACGAGCGCCGCCTGAGAATATTGGACGATTGCTGGAGGGATCTGCGCCATTCGATGCGGAGCCTTCTTAAGGAGAAGGCGTTCACCGGAACCGTGCTGGCGATTTTCGCCCTGTGCGTGGCGGCAAACGTCGCCATCTTCACCATCGTCAACGGGGTCCTGATTCGCCCGCTGCCCTTCCCGGATGCGGAAGGGATACTGACCGTCTTCGACAGCTATCCGAAGGCGGGGGTCAAGGGGGGCGTTTCGGTCCCTCACTACATTGAGCGAAATCAGCAGATCACGGCCTTTGCCGAGGCCGCTGCGATCCGTGGAGGCGGCGTGACGCTCGGCGACCACGGCTCCTCGGAGGGCGCCGAAGTGCTGTATGCGACGCCCTCCTTCTTTCCCCTGCTTCGCGCGCAGCCGGCGCTCGGGAGGACCTTCAACGGTGAGGAGGGCGAAATCGGCCATTCCCACGTCGCGATCCTGAGCGACGCACTCTGGCATGATCGTTTTAATGCGGATCCCTCGGTGCTTGGAAAATCGATCCGGATTGACGACGTTCCGCATATCGTGGTCGGCGTCATGCCGCCCGGCTTCGGGTACCCGACGCGACACCCGAGGCTCTGGCTGCCGCTCGCCTTCACGGATTACGAGCGCCTGGACGGCATGCGCCACGCCAACAGCCTCGACATGATCGTTCGCCTGCGCAGCGGTGTCACGGTTGCTCAGGCTCAGTCGCAACTCGACGCACTCAACAGGCGCACGCTGAAGCAGGACCCCGGGGCCAAGATCGTGAGCGAGGTCGGGTTCCGGTCCAACATCGCGGGCCTTCACTCCGAATTCGTCGAGGACATTAGCCCAGTGCTTCTTCGCCTGCAGGCGGGCGCGGTTTTTCTCCTGCTGATAGGGGCGCTCAACCTGGCCAACCTCCTCGTCGTCCGCGCGACGGGGCACGCCAAGGAATACGGCGTCCGCCGCGCGCTTGGCGCCGGCACATTCCGGCTGGGACGAGCCTTGGTTCTCGAGAACCTCATGCTTTCCGTCGCAGGGGGATTGCTTGGGCTGGCGGCGGGTGCCGCTGGGGTCAGGGCCACGCTCTCCCGCTTCGCCAGCCGCCTGCCGTTTGAGGTGTCGCCGGGCCCTGACTTCAACGTATGCGCCGTCACGCTTGCGGCCTCGGTTCTTTTTGGGCTCCTGCTGGCCCTGCCCGTGGTCTGGCACACCCTGCGGGGAAACCTTCTCTCATTCCTGTCGTCCGAATCACGAAGCGGCACGACGGCGAGGGTGGTCCACCGGTTCCGCCACACCTTGATCGTGACCCAGATCGCGCTGGCCTTTGCCCTCCTTTCGGGCACCGGCATGCTGGCACTAAGCCTCTCGCGCGTGCTCTCGGTCGACCCCGGATTCGAAAAGGAAAAGGTGCTCACCGGCATCGTGAGCCTGCCCAATTACCGCTATTCCGACGAGAAGCGGCGCCTCGCGTTTGTGGAACGTCTGGTCGCCGCCCTGCGCGCTTCACCGGGGATATCCTCGGCGGGAATCGATTCCGGCCTGCCCTTTACGTGGGGCGCGGGCGGCATCGCGGTCCAATTCAAATCCCATCCCCTTGAGCCAGGCGAGGCCGGGCGCCCTCATCCGGTAAGTTCGGTGGCCGGCGACCTGTTTCCGTCTCTGGGCATACCGCTCGTCCAAGGCCGCCTGGTGGACGAGAGCGATGTCGAAGCCGGCCGAATGGTGTGCGTTGTCGATTCGGATTTTGCCCGCCGGTACTGGCCCAAGGGCGACGCCTTGGGCCACGGTATCACCCCCGACATGGATCCGCATGCCAGTTTCTTCACGATTGTGGGCGTCGTCAGGCCGGTGAAACAGCATGACCTGACTGATCTGCGGGCCGATGGGGCGATCTATCTGCCCTACGGCGGCGTCTATTTCTCGCCCTCCGCCTTAATGGTGACCCTTCGCGCCTCGCCGTCCACGCCGCTTTCGGGCGCGGCCCTGGCCGCAATCATCGCCCGGATCGATCCCGAAGTGGCGCCCTTCGACGTCAAGACCATGTCCGACCGCGTGGACGAGAGCCTTGCCGGCCGTCGAATCTCGCTTTCGCTCGCCGCCTTGTTTGCGGGAGCGGCGCTTTTTCTGGCGGCCATTGGAATCTACGGCGTCCTCGCCTACTCAGTCGCCCAGCGCCAGCGCGAGATCGGCATCCGGATGGCCCTCGGGGCCCGGCCTGACCAGATACGCGAGCAGTTTCTGCGCCTGGGATTCCGGCTGGTCGCGATGGGGCTTCCCCTCGGATGCGCCGGGGCCTGGATCGTGGCCCGAACCATGGCCGATTTTCTCTACGGCGTGGACCCGGCAAACCTCGTGGTGCTTGGCTCCGCAGCGCTGGCGCTTGGCGGAGTCGCCATGGTGGCGTGCCTCGTTCCCTCGCTCCGGGCGGCCCGTGTGGCCCCCGCTGAGGCGCTTCACGCCGACTGAGGTCTACAGCGTACCCAAAGCGAAGGGGCCCCGTCCCATTATTGGGACGGTTTGGTTTCGCTTATGAATCGATCCCGGACCGGCGACTTCGCCCGAATTGCCGTAATCACCTGTGCGTTAAATAATTACGTACTTGCCAACGGGCTGGCATACGGCATGCAAAGAGGGGATCATGATACAGCTTAGGAACGTCGATCGCGTCTACCCCCTGAAAGGGGGCCCCTATTATGCCTTGCGCGGCATCAGTCTCGACATCGCCGAGGGAGACTTCGTCTCCGTCATGGGTCCATCGGGATCGGGCAAGTCCACGCTTCTTAATATCATCGGCATGCACGATTCGGGGTGGACGGGCGAGTACCGCCTGGCCGGCACGAATGTTCAGGGGCTCGCCACGAAGCAGCGGCTCGATCTCCAAAGAAAGAACATTGGATTCGTGTTTCAGAGCTACCATCTGCTGGACGACCTCACGGTATACGAAAACCTCGAGATTCCCCTATCCTACCGCAACGTCCCAAAGGCGGAGCGCCAAACGATTGTCTGCGACACGCTCGACCGTTTTCACATCGTAGCCAAGCGGGACCTGTATCCGACGCAGCTATCCGGAGGCCAGCAGCAGCTCGTGGCGGTCGCCCGCGCCCTGGTCGCCAAACCCAGGGTCATTCTGGCCGACGAGCCCACAGGCAACCTTCACTCCGACCAGGGCCGCGAGATCATGGAGCTTTTCAAGAAACTCAATGAGGACGACGGCGTGACCATTGTGCAGGTCACCCATTCCGATGTGAATGCGGCCTTTGGTAAGCGTATCCTCAGGCTCGCGGACGGGCTGCTCCTCAAATAGCCCATGACGAAGCGCCAGATTGTCATTTTTGCCGCCGTATTGGCAGCCCTCCTCTCGCGGGTGGCCGCCCAGGAGACAAGCCCGACGCTGACGCTGGACGACGCGATTCGCCTCGCCCTTCAACGGAACAAGGACCTGAAGGTGGCGAGTTTCTCGCCGAAGATCTCGAGGGCCAACCTGCTTGTCGCCCGGGGCGCCTTCGACCCGTCCCTCGTGTTCAGCCGCACCTACAACTCGACCGACTTCAACACGTCGATCGGGCCCATTCCGGTCCTCGACCTCACCAAGGTGGACTATTTCAGCGCAGGCGTGCAGGGCCTCCTGCCCACGGGCACCCAGTACAGCATCAACGGGAACACCGAGGAAGTCCGCGACGTGTACAACGGGATCACGAAGAATTACTATACGTTCGGCGGCTTCCAGGTGACGCAGCCCCTGCTCAGGGGATTCGGCTTTGCCGCCAACCTCCTCCAGGTGCGAATCCAGAAGGCCAACCGCGGTATCTCCGACGCGAACTATCGGCAGTCCGCGATCAACACGGTGACGAACGTCATCAACGCGTACATCAATCTTCAGTTGGCGCACGACCAGCTTGATTCCGCAAATCGGGCGCGGTCGCTCGCTGACCGCCTGCTCAATGAGAACGAGAAGAAATTCAAGATCGGCAGCACCTCGCAAAGCGATGTGATCGAGGCGCGGGCCTCCAGGGCCCAGTTTGATGAGCCCATCCTGATTGCCGCCAGGGCCGTCCGCGACGCGCAGAACTACCTTCGCGAGCTCATCGGGGACGATTCCTTTTTCGAGGATGAGCCCCTGTTCGTGCTGGCTCCCATCGAGCTCCCGGAGGTGAACGTCGACAGGAGGGCGGACCTCCAGCGGGCTCTTTCGATGCGCCCCGACTACCAGATCGCCCGGCTGGGCATCGTACAGAACCGCGCCTCCGAGTCGGCCGCCATCAATAACCTGCTTCCGGAAGTCAATTTTGTGGGAGGCTACGGCTACAACGGATCGGCGACCAATTTCTCCCCGAGCCTCCAAATGGTCGAGGATCATATGAACCCGTCGCTGAGCGCGGGAATCACGGTCACCATTCCCCTGACGTTTTCCGTCGGACGCGGCACCCTGCGGGCCGCCAGGCTGACCCGCATGCAGGCCGAGGAGAACCTGAGGAGCCTTGCCGCCCAGATCGCCTTTCTCGTGGCCCAGGCCGACGGCCAGGTTGAAACCACGCGAAAGCGGGTGGCCGCCGACCAGGCGGCGTACGAGCTGGCCAAGCAGGCCCTCGATGCCGAGGAGAAGAAATACAAGGCGGGCACAAGCTCCACGCTGAGCGTGGTACAGGAGCAGCAGCTCGAGGCAAACTACGAGAACAGCCTAGCGAACGCCGTCGCCGCCGAACGCCTGGCCATCGTTGCCTACGATCAAACATTGGGAACGACGCTCGATCGCTACCACGTCGACCTCGGCGCCAGGTGAGCTTTTGGCGCTCGTCACTTCTGGAAGTCCGCATCTAATAAAGGCATGTCTGGCGCGCCCATCCACCGCATCCTGATTGCCGACGACCACGCCGACATCATCGAGGCCCTCCGTCTCCTCCTGAAGAACGAGGGATACCAGACCGAGGCTGTCAAGTCGCCCGCGGCGGCGATAAAGGCCGTCGAGGCCCGGGACTATTCCCTGGCGCTGATCGACCTAAACTATGCCCGGGACACGACCAGCGGCAAGGAGGGCCTGGACCTTCTCAGCCGACTGCAGTCGATCGACCCCACCCTGCCCGTCGTGATCATGACGGCCTGGGCCAACGTCGAGCTCGCCGTCGAGGCCATGCGCCGGGGGGCAAAGGACTTCGTCGCGAAGCCCTGGGAGAACCTCCGCCTCTTGGCGATCGTCCGAAACCAGATTGAGCTCGGCGGCGCCATGCGGGCCTACCGAAGGCTCGAGCAGGAGAACCAATTGCTTCGAACTCGCCAGGGCCCCGCGCTGATCGCGCAGTCGGCCTCGATGCGTCCCATTCTGGAGCTGATCGCGCGCGTGGGCCCATCCGACGCCAACGTCCTCATCACGGGAGAGAACGGCACCGGAAAGGGCCTCGTGGCCCAGGCCATCCACGCGGTGTCAAGCCGGGGCGCCCGAGCCTTCATCTCGGTCAACATGGGGGGCCTGCCGGAGGGAGTCTTCGAAAGCGAGCTTTTCGGGCACGTGCGGGGCGCATTTACCGATGCGAAGGGCGACCGGGCGGGCCGCTTTGAGCTTGCGGAGGGGGGTACGCTTTTTCTCGACGAGATCGGCAACATTCCCGCGGCGCAGCAGACGAAGATCCTCCGCGCGCTCGAGCGCGGCGAATTCGAGCGGGTGGGCTCGTCGAAGACGATCCGCGCGAACGTTCGCCTGATTTCGGCGACCAACTCGGATCTCCAGGCCGAGGTTGCGGCGGGCAGGTTTCGCCAGGATCTGCTGTTCCGGCTCAACACGATCCAGATCCACCTGCCGCCGCTGCGCGAGCGCAGGGAGGACATCGACCTGCTGGCGCAGCATTTTCTCAAGCATCACGTCGAGCGCTACCACAAGGCGATCACGGGGTTTGACGACGATGCGAGCCGCGCGTTGCGCGCGTACGCCTGGCCGGGCAACGTGCGGGAGCTCAACCACGCGGTGGAAAGGGCGGTGCTGATGGCGCAAGGCCGTGTGGTCCGCGAGTTCGACCTCGCCCTAAACGCGTCCTCAAACGTGCCCAGGCTCGACGACATGAGCCTTGAGGACGTGGAGTCTTACCTGATCAAGAAGACCCTCGCCCGTTGCGATGGCAACGCAAGGAAGGCCGCCGAGCTGCTGGGCCTAAGCCGAAGCGCATTCTACCGCCGCCTCGAGAAATACGGGCTGTAAGCTTCGCAGCCCCGAGGCCAAGATTCCTTCATGGCCAAAAGGCCCAGAAAGTTCACCCACGAACAGGCCGTGCTCATCTACAGCCTCCTGGGGGGGCTGCCGGCCGTCTGCGCCACCCTGATCTGGGCCTGGTTCAGCGCTGATTCTACGGAGTTCAGGGTCACGGTTGGGCTCTTCGCGGTCTCATGCTGGCTGGGGTTCTCGTTTGCAGCCCAGAATCGGGTCATCAGGCCCCTACAAACCATGGCGAACCTCCTGCTGGCGCTTCGGGAGGGCGACTTCTCATTTCGCGCGCGGGGTGCGCGCTGGGACGACCCTCTCGGGCACGTCCTTGCGGAAATCAATGGACTCGGTGACATCCTGCAGACGCAGAGGCGCGGCGCCGCCGAGGCCACTGCGCTCCTTTCATCCGTGATAAAGGAGATCGACGTCGCAATATTCGCCTTCGACGCCGAGAAGGTCCTCAGGCTCGTCAATCCCGCGGGACAGATCCTCCTCGGGAAGCCCGCCGAGGCCCTGATCGGCCGCCATGCAAAGGACATCGGCCTGGCCGATTGCCTCGAGGGGGAGCCCAACCGAATCCTCGGTCCGACCGCGCTCCCCCGCGCCTACGGCCGTTGGAACATGCGCCGGACGCCCTTCCGCGAGGACGGCAGGCCCCACCAGCTGGTGGTCTTTGGCGACCTAAGCCGGCCGCTGCGCGAGGAGCAGCTGCGGTCATGGCAGCGCCTGGTTCGGGTGCTTGGCCACGAGCTCAACAATTCGCTGGCGCCGATAAAGTCGATCGCCGCAACCCTGGGAGCGGCCATCGAGCGGAAGCCCCGGCCCGCGGATCTGGAGCAGGACCTTCAGTCGGGTCTCGGCATCATCGCCTCCCGCTCGGAGAGTTTGGAGCGCTTCCTGCAGGGTTACACGCGGCTTGCGCGGCTGCCCCCGCCGCAGGTGGCGGTCTTTGACCTGGGCACCCTGCTGCGCCGCGTTGCGGCCTTGGAGCTGCGCCTGGGCGTAACCCTACAACCGGGGCCGCCCACGCGGATGATGGCCGATGAATCACAGATCGAACAGGCCATCATCAACCTGGTGAAGAACGCAGTCGAGGCCTCGATCGAGAAGGGTTCCCCAAGCGTGGTCGTCTCCTGGCGCGTCACCCGCGGTGCGGTCGTGATTTCCATCGAGGACAACGGCGCCGGGCTCGAGGACACGTCGAATCTGTTCGTGCCCTTCTACACGACAAAATCCGATGGCTCGGGCATCGGCCTCGTCCTCTGCCAGCAGATCGCCGAAAATCACGGCGGCTCCCTCGTCCTGCAAAACCGCCCGGAAAAGGCGGGCTGCATCGCCATCCTTCGAATACCCATACCCAATCCGTGATCGCGCTGCGCTTGCGCCTTGTCCCATTTTTGGGACGCCCGATTCCCGCAACCGGTTTGGATCCATAAAATCCAGCGCCCCAATTCGAATGCTAGTATCTTCTCATTCAATATCTTAGTGTCTATTGCTGCGGGCTGGCACGCCCTCTGCAATTAGGGAACCGATTATGGATATTCAGCGCCCGTCTCAGGCCAAGGCAAAGCTCCGAAAACGCATCATCATCGGAGTGTCGGTCGCCGCGGGTCTGGTCGCCGTCACCGTTCTCCTGGCGCGGCTGAAGCCCGCGGTGCCGAGCGTCGACAAGAGCCTTGTGTGGATCGACACCGTGAAACGGGGACCCATGGTGCGCCAGGTTCGTGGGCCGGGAACCCTGGTGCCCGTCGATATTCGCTGGATCGCGGCGCGTACCCAGGGGCGGGTTGACCGGATCGTCCTTCTGCCGGGGGCAACCGTTGAGCCGGACAGCGTCATCCTCGTTCTCAGCAATCCCGATGTAACCCAGGCGGCCGTCGACGCCGCCTCACAGCTGAACGCGGGGGAGGCGGACCTTGCGAACCTGAGGGTCCAGGTCCAGAAGGACGTCCTCCAGGCCGAGTCCGACGCGGCGAGCGCAAGGGCGAACTTTGAGCAGGCGCGCCTGCGGGCCCAGGTCAACGATCAGCTCTTTAAGGACGGACTCGTTTCCGAACTCGACCTGAAGCTCTCAAAGGTGACCGCCGCCCAGGAGGAGGAGCTCAACCTGATTGCCCAAAAGAAGTACGTGTTCGCGAAGGACACGGTGAAGCCGACGCTTGCGGTCAAGGAGGCCGAGGTCGACAGGCTCACGGCCCAGGCCAAGCTCAAGCTGGCCGAGGCCGACGCGCTGAACGTGCGCGCGGGGATGCGTGGAATCCTGCAGGTCGTGCCCGTCGAGGTGGGCGCACAGGTCCAACCCGGCGCGAACCTGGCCCGCGTGGCCGACCCGACCCGCCTGAAGGCCGAGGTCCAGATCGCCGAAACACAGGCAAAGGATGTTCAGATCGGACAGCCCGCGGAAATCGACACCCGCAACGGCATCGCCTCGGGCAAGGTGTCGAGGGTCGCCCCGTCGGTCCAGAATGGCACGGTCACCGTGGACGTCGCCCTTCCGGGCGAGCTTCCCGCGGGTGCAAGGCCCGACCTCTCGGTGGACGGCGTCGTGGAGCTCGAGCATCTCGACGACGTCATCTTTGTCGGACGTCCGGCATTCGGGCAGGAGCATGCCATGACGAACATCTTCAGGCTGGACGCCGACGGGGTCTATGCGGACCGGACGTCCGTGCAGCTTGGCCGCAGCTCGGTCAACACGATCGAGATCGTCAAGGGCCTGGAGCCCGGCGACCGTGTCATTCTTTCGGATATGTCCCAGTGGGACGCCCACGATCGGATCAAACTCAACTGAGCGCGGCGCCTCCGCACGCAGCCAGACCCACGTCTTCCTTACCCCCGTTTAACGCCACGAAAAACAGGAAACCCAACCCATGCCACAATCGCTTCTAAAGCTCGACAACGTAACGAAGGTCTTTCTCACCGACGAGGTTGAGACCCATGCCCTCTCAGGCATTCACCTTGAAGTGGATAAGGGGGAGTATGTTGCGATCGCGGGGCCCTCCGGCTGCGGGAAGTCGACCTTGCTGTCGATCCTCGGGCTCCTGGACACGCCAACGGACGGGACCTACACGCTCAATGAGCGCCCGGTGCAGGGGCTCACGCCGGCCGAGCGGGCCCGGATCCGCAACCGTGAGATCGGATTCATTTTCCAGTCGTTCAACCTGATCGGCGACCTGACGGTCTATGAGAACGTGGAGCTGCCGCTCACCTACAGGGGCATGCCCTCCAGCGAGAGAAGGGCCCGGGTCGAGGAGGCCCTTGAAAAGGTGGGCATGGGCCACCGTGCAAAGCACGTTCCGTCCCAGCTCTCGGGCGGTCAGCAGCAGAGGGTCGCGGTGGCACGCGCCCTCGCAGGCTACCCCTCCGTTCTGCTCGCCGACGAGCCGACCGGCAACCTGGACTCAAAGAACGGAGACGCCGTCATGGATCTCATGAAGAGCCTCCACAAGACGGGCTCCACCATTCTCATGGTCACCCACGACCCGCGCTTCGCACGCCACGCCGACCGCACCGTTCATCTCTTTGACGGACGCGTGGTGCAGGAAAGCGCCGAGCCCCGCGAGCAGTAGAAAGGGCGCGCATGTTCTCGAATACCAGGCTGGGACTGCGGCAGCTCTTAAAGAGCCCCGGCTTCACGCTTACGGCGCTCGTCACGCTGGCCCTCGGGATCGGCTTGAACGCGACCGCGTTCACTGTCCTTAACCGGCTCCTGCTGCAATCGCTTCCGTTCAGGGACACGAGCAGCCTCGTCAGGGTTTGGGGCACCTCCGCCCAGTCCAAGGAGTTGTCGCAGTCGCCCGGCGACTACTTTGACGAGAGGGACCAAAGCACCGTCTTTCAGGCGCTTGCCGCCTACTACGTCAGCCCCACGTCGAGCCTCGCCGAACCGGGAAAGGTCGCGGCGCAGTCGACGGTTCTCGGCTGCACCGCCAACTTCTTTTCGGTGATGGGGATCACCCCGGTGCTTGGAAGGACGTTCACGCCCCAGGAGGAGGCCCACCACGACGACGTGGTCGTCCTCGGATACGCGTTCTGGAAAAAGCACTTCAACGGCGATCCGAGCGTCCTCGGGCGGACACTGCGCCTCAACGGCACGGTGGTGACAATCGTGGGAGTCGCCCCGTCGATTCTGGACGACCCGTTGCTCTTTGGCGGCGGCGCCATTGAACTGATCCATCTCGACGCCACGGACGTCAACCGGGGTTACCGGGAGGGCACGTGGTACAATGTCGCGGGCCGGCTGAAACCGGGCGCAACCCTTGTCCAGGCGCAAACGGAGATGACGGCGATCGCGACCCGCCTGGCCCACGACTTTCCAAAGACGAATGCCGGGAGGGGCTTCAGGGTGGCCCCCTTCCCCACCGACAACCAGGGCGACATTGGGCGCCACATCATCTGGCTGATCATGGACCTGGCCGCGGCGGTCCTGTTGATCGCATGCTTCAACCTGGCGAACCTGCAACTTGTCCGTGCAACGGCACGGTCCAGGGAGATCGCGATACGCCTGGCCCTGGGATCGTCCCGGATGCGCATCATCGGGATGCTCCTGACCGAGAGCGTGATCCTGTCGCTCGCGGGAGGCGCCCTCGGCCTTCTGGTGGCCAAATGGGGCAATGACTACATCTCCTCATACCTCAATTTCCCCATGTCCATGGACTACCGCGTCCTGGTCTTTGCCTTTGCCGCTTCTGCGGTGACCGGCGCCGTCTTTGGCACCGTGCCTGCGTGGTTGGCGACGCGATCGGATCTGAACACGGCCCTGAAGCAGGGCTCGCGGGGTACGACAGGCGAGCGGTCGCGGCACCGTCTCCGCCAGGTTCTTATTGTCGCGCAATTGGCGGTCGCTCTGATCCTCCTGACGGGCGCCGGCTATTTCATCCGAGGGCTTTATCGGATCACCCACCACGAGCTAGGCTGGAAGCCCGACCACCTGCTGATGGGCATGTATGAGCTGCCAAATGCGCGCTACGGCGAGCACGGAGACAAGCGCTCGCTGGCGTTTGGGGAGAAGTTCCGCGCAAGCCTCCTCCAGCTTCCGGGCGTGGAGCAGGCGACGATCACCCTGGGCTCGCCCATCTATGGAATCTATGCCGGCGAGCCGTTCTACATAGAAGGCAGAACCCCGCCCCAGAAGGGAACGGAGCCGCATGCATACTCCGATAGAATCATGCCCGGCTATTTCGCGACCTACGGAATGCATATCCTCGAGGGGCGCGATTTCACGGATGCGGATCGGCCCGGCTCGCGGAATGTCGCGATCATCAGCCAATCGCTCGCCGAAAAATTCTGGCCGGGGGAGAATGCGATCGGCAAGAGGATCGGCGGCCCCGACCCGAGCAAGCCGGAGTGGTCTGAGGTGGTTGGCGTTGTAAACGATGTCAGGGGATCCATCACGCTGGCCCAGTATGAGACGCCGTATCAGATCTACCGGCCGTGGCTGCAGAGCTCGTTCCGATGGATGGTGATCTCGTTGCGCACTAATCCGGATCCGCGGACGGTCATCGACGGGGTCCGGCACGCCATGGCGAAGCTTGAGCCCGATATAGCCATTCCGATGCTCGCGGCGGCGGACGACACCATGACGAGCCAATTGTCGGGGTTGAACCTCACGCGCCGGCTGCTGGGCGAGATGGCCCTGCTTGGCCTGCTGCTTTCCGCGCTCGGGATCTACGGCGTCATCGCCAATCTCGCCTCGGAGCGCACGCAGGAGGTGGGGGTGCGCATGGCGCTCGGCGCGCAGGCCTCCGATGTGCAATGGCTTTTTATGCGCAACGGCATTCGCCTTGCGCTGATCGGCACCGGCATCGGACTTCTTTGCTCGTTCGGACTCATTGAATTCCTGGACCGGGCCGTGCTCGTTGTGCCCGGCCACGCCAATTTGGATGTCATCGGGGTTGCGCTCTTTCTCGCCGGCGTCGCCCTGGTCGCGTGTTGGCTGCCGGCTTGGCGCGCCACGAAGGTGAATCCAAACGTCGCCCTAAGGATGGAGTGACGGGTTTCCACGGCGGAAGCGCATTCCGGCGGGCGCCGAGGACGGCGCCCCCCCGGTTTGGCGGCTCAGCCCCGGGTTGACGGTGTCCGCGTTTTCCATTCCCCTGCCCCCTTGGACGGCCCTTCGGATCGTCCGCGTCACCTCGAAAGAAAATGCATCTGCGCGACCAACATGTGCTCGTCACCGGCGGATCAAGCGGGATAGGGCTCGCGCTCGCCATGCGGGCGGCGGCCGCGGGCGCAAGGGTCAGCATCGTCTCGCGGAACGCGGCAAGGCTCGAGGCGGCCCGCAAATCGATCCTTGCGTCGGGCCACCCGGAATCGCCCGTTTTCGTCTCGGCCGCCGACGTGTCGAGCGAGACAGCCGTCCTCGCGTCGCTGCGGGAGGCGGAGAAGGCCCAGGGGCCGATCGACGTGCTGATCACATCGGCGGGGACCGCAAGGCCGGGTCTATTTTGAGGAGGTCCCGGTCGCGGTCTTTGAGCGGACGATGGCCGTGAATTACTTCGGAACCCTCTATCCCCTCAAGGCGGTGGTTCCCGCGATGGTGAAGCGGGGCAAGGGCGCGGTCGTGCTGATATCGTCCGGCGCCGGACTGATGGGCGTGTTCGGCTACACCCCCTACTCCCCCACGAAATTCGCGCTGCGTGGGCTTGCGGAGTCCCTGCGGGCCGAGCTCAAGCCCACGGGCGTTCATGTGATGATCGTCTACCCCCCCGACACCGACACCCCCCAGCTGGCCGAGGAGCAGCTGACCAAGCCCGCCGAGACGAAGGCGATCACGGCGGCCGGGGGCCTCTGGAGCGCCGACGAGGTGGCCCGAGTCACGCTCGAGGGCCTCCGCCGGCGACAGTTCGCGGTGACACCGGGCCTGCGGATGGCGGCCCTGGGCCGGCTGCACAGCCTCCTGTCCCCGGTCCTTTTCTGGAGCCTCGATCGCATCGCCAAAAAGGCCTCGAAAAGGGCTGTCGGCCCCTAGCCCGTCCTTTCGCGCTCCAAAGGGACACCTCCGACGGGTTGGCAGACACAGGCCTCATCCGCCGCAGGCAAAACCCGCGGTGGGGCGCGCCGGCTTAACGGGCACCCCGGGTCCTAGACCCAGGCCCATATGGAGAACCCGAGCGGGAGATCAGCCATCTGAGGCATTCCTCAGGCGTTCCCGAGAAATGGACCGAGATATCATCGTCTCCACGTCAATAAGGCGTGCGCCGCCCGCCGGACCGTTCCTTGCCCCCTCTCCTCCAGCGGCTCCAACTATCGCAACGCCAGGGCCGAGCATCCCCGGCAGCCGGCCCCAGGGGGAACCGGCGATTTTCTTGCCGAAGAGGCCGTGCCGCCCTACCGTGGCGGCCCCAAAGAATACGCAAACCGCATGAGGTCGCGGGTTTCGCCGCGATTGGCCGGCTTGCGTACGCGTCATGCCCGATACCGAATTGCCGAACGAGGGTTCAAATTGACTCAATACTCCGCAAGCTACGACGAGTATCCCTGGACCACGCCTCTGCTGGAAAATGGGGTTTGGCTGGGAGTCTTTGCCCTTGGCTCCTTCATCTTCTCCCTATTAAGCGGTTGGGCCGCGGCCGCCTACCTCGGCTACTCCCTGATTTGCATGTACCTGTTGATGCCGAGAATGGTCTGCACCCACTGCTCTTACTATGGCAGGACGTGTCACTCGGGCCAAGGAAGGATCGCCGGCCTTCTGTTTTCCCGTGGCGACACGGCGTCGTTCGGTTCCCGTTTCAAGTACAGCAGGTTTGCGGCGCCTGTCTTTCTGGCGCCGCTAATCATTGGCCTGATTTTTTGCGCCCTTCACTTCACGTGGAGTCGTCTCGGGGCGACCCTGGCGTTTGGAATCCTTGCCCTTGGATGCACACGAGCCGTCACCTGCGGACTCGGATGCCCCCACTGCAATCAGAGGGCCCTATGCCCCGCGATCCAGAAGCGCCGCAATAAGCCGAGTATTCCGGAAAGCCGCTAATTTCCGGGGCCCCTAGCTCCAAGCCTCGAGGAGGGGATCCAATGGCAAGGCTGTTGGGGGATTCCCCGCCCCCGGCCTCCCTGGACCCTGTGCGGCAGGGTTTTATTGAGGCGATTGCTGCGCAGCGCCTTGCGAAGCCGCGCGGGAAGCCGGCCCCCGAGGCCCCGGGGAACGCTTCTGAGGCCGATTAGCCGCTGACGAAGCTCACGCCGGGCGCATCTTGTGATTTGCCGCGGAGGGGCCGCTGCACATTAATTTGCACCCTTGTGCTCAAGGGCAACTTCCAGCTTCCGCTCGTATTTGACATCAGCGCCACCGCCGCCTTCGCGCTGACCGGTGCCTTCGCGGGCGCGCGCAGGGGCTACGACATGGTCGGTGTTTTCTTCCTTGCCGCGGCGACGGCGCTGGGCGGCGGGCTTATTCGCGACGGAATATTCCTCCACCGGGGCGTTCCCGTCGCGGTGGAAAATCCCCTATATCTTTTGACGGTGGTCGTCGCCTGCACGGCGGGACTTCTCCTCGCGAGCCGTATGCGCCGATTTGAGCATTGGATCATGTTCGGGGATGCGCTCGGACTCGGGACCTACGCCGTCGTGGGAGCCCAGATGACCCTCCAGGCCGGGCTCGGGATCACGGCGGCGCTCCTGATTGGCGTCCTGAATGCAACGGGCGGCGGCCTCCTTCGCGATGTCCTCGCGCGGGAGGAGCCGTTTGTCTTCAAGCCCGGCGAATTCTACGCGCTGGTGGCGTTCATGGGGGCGGCCTGCTTCATCCTCCTCGCGGCGGTTCTTCAGGTGGACGCAACGGCCTCGGCCCTGGCGGCCATTGCGCTCACCTTCGGCCTGAGGATCCTGACCGTGCGTTACAAATGGAGGACGCACCCGGTCACACTGACACTGCCTCCGGATGTGTGAGGCCCCGCGCCCCTGGCGGGCGGGCCCCCTCGGTGTCAGCGGACGACCTTCGGGTCGACGGGCGTCATATCCGCAAAATCCTGGTTTTCGCCGCCCATCCCCCAAACGAACGAATAATGGGTGGTGCCGGCGCCGCAGTGTATGGACCACGGCGGAGAAAGCACGACCTGCCGGTCGCGCAATGCTAACTTCCTGACGCGGCTCGGGGGGCCCATGTAATGGGCCACGCGGCCCCGCGGCGGCAGGCCGAAATACAGGTACGCTTCCGAACGGCAGGCATGGGTGTGCGGAGGCATCGTGTTCCATTTGCTCCCTGGCGCGATGATCGTGAAACCCATGACAAGCTGGCAGCTCTTGACGCCCTTGGGGTGGATGATCTTGTGCAGGAACCTGCGGTTCTGCGTCTCGGGCGCGCCAAGCGCGATCCCGGTCTGCGGGCTGTAACGAGTCAGGCGTGTCGGGTAAACCGCGTGGGCCGGGTAGCTCAGCAGGTAAAACCGCGCCGGACTGCGCGCGGCCCGTGAACGGAAGACGATCTTCTTCGCCCCTCGCCCGACATAAAGGCAGTCCAGGTGGCCCATGGAGAACTTTCGGCCGTCAACCGAGACGCTCCCGTCTCCCCCGATATTGACGATGCCCAGCTCGCGCCTCTCGTTGAAATACTCGGCTTTTAGGCTTGGCGGCGCGGTCAGGTCCAATGGGCCCCCGAGCGGCGACGCGCCCCCGACCACCGTGCGGTCGGTTTCCCAATGCCGGAGAACCACGCGCCCGGGAGAAAATAGGCCGTCCACCACAAATGCGCGCGCGAGCTCGCGCGCGGACATCCTCGAATACGAGCGGATGTCATGCGTCGCTATGTTTTCCATTGTTTAAGGCTGTGAGAAGCAAAGTCGAAACCCGGCGCCGGACCCCCGAAGGGCCGGCCCGGCCTACTTTCCGGCCATGGCCTCGGTGGCCTTCTTCAGGAAGGGAGTAAAGAGGTCGATAGGCAACGGAAGAAACGTGGTCGTGTTGTGCTCGCTCGAGATCTCCCTCATCGTCTGCAGGAACCGAAGCTGCAGTGCGATCGGCTGCTCGCTGATCATCGCCGCCGCCTGGACCAGCTTCTCGGCCGCCTGGAATTCGCCTTCGGCGTTTATGATCTTTGCGCGACGCTCGCGCTCGCTCTCGGCCTGCTTCGCCATGGCGCGCTTCATGTCCTCGGGCAGGACGACATCCTTCACCTCCACCCCGGTGACCTTGACCCCCCAGGGGTCGGTGTGCCGGTCGATGATTTCCTGAAGCGTCTGGTTGATCTTATCGCGCCGAGCGAGAAGGTCGTCCAGCTCGGCCTGCCCCAGGACGCTTCGCAGGGTGGTTTGGGCGATGAGCGAGGTGGCCATCAGGAAGTTGGCGACCTTGATGACCGCGGCTTCGGGATCCATCACCCGGAAATAGACAACGGCATCGACGGTCACGGGGACATTGTCGCGTGTCATCACCTCCTGTTTGGGCACGTCAATCGTCACGACCCGCAGATCCATTCGGACCATCCGGTCGACGATGGGGATGAGGAAGACGATGCCGGGGCCCTTTGCGCGGAGCAGCTTGCCCAGTCTGAAAACGACCCCGCGCTCGTACTCGCGAAGGATTCGCACCGCGGACGGAAGGGCCATTGTCCCGATCACGATGATCGGGATTATCCAGGTTAGCAGGTACATGATTTTTGATATTCCTTCCATGGCTTGGTTTTTTAGTTTCTCGGTTTCACCTTCAAAGTTAGCCCGTCGATGCCGATCACCTCCACCGGCTGGCCCTCCGCGACCGGCGATTCGCTGACCGCATTCCAATACTCGCCCTCTACGAAGATCTTGCCCTGTTTGGCGCCGATTGCAGTGAGCGCGGGCGCGGTCCTGCCCATCAACGTCTCGCGACCCGCCTTTACGGGCAGGCGCTGCGCACGAAGCCCGGCTCCGACGATAAACAGGAAGAAGGCCGCCGTTATGACGGTTGCCGGTATGATCATCGCCAGCGAGAGCCGGAACTCCGATCCCTGGTGGTTGAACAGGAGCATGGACCCTAGGAAGAACGAGACCACGCCCCCGAATGTCAGCAATCCATGGGTGGGTGCAAAGACGTCTATGATGAAGAGCCCGACGGCCAAGAGGACGAGTGCGACTCCGGCGACGCTTACGGGCAGCACGGACGACATGTAAAGGAATAGGACCACGGCAATCGCACCCGCTATTCCGGGGAGGATGGCGCCCGGATTGCCCAGCTCGCCGATGATGCCGTAGATCGCTATCAGCATGAGCACGAACATCACCTCCGGGCGCCACAGCACCTGGAAAACCCTTTCTCTGGGCAGCATCGCTATCGAAAACGTCGCGGAGCCCGCCGTTGCGAGGCGTCTTCCGTTGACCTCCCGGCCGTCGAGCTGTCGCAGGAGGTCCGGCACATCCTTGGCCACAATTTCAACGACCCTTAACTCGAGCGCCTTCTCCGCCGTGATGCTGGCGCTGTCCCGCACGGCCGACATCGCCCACTCAACATTTCGGTGCCGTTTTGCGGCGATGCTCTCAATGTAGCTGGCTGAAAAGCTTTCGAGTTTCTTGGCCATCACCTCGTCCGGCTTGTCTTCGCCAATGCCGCCGAGCGAGACAGGATGCGCGGCGCCGATGTTGGTATTGGGCGCCATGGCCGCCACGTCAGCCGCGAGCGTCAGGAAACAGCCGGCGCTGCCGGCGCTTGCCCCGGACGGGGACACGTAGACGACGACCGGCACGGGTGACGCGTAGAAGGTCTGCACGATCTCCTTGGTCGATTCGAGAAGCCCTCCGGGCGTGTCCATTTCCACGATCAGGCACTGGGCTCTCTCGTCTCCGGCCACCCTCGTCGCCCGTGCGATGTAGTCCGCGGTCGCCGGACCGATCGTGCCGTCTATGCGAATCAACCCCACCCCGCCCGCCTGCTCGCCGCGGAGCGGGCAAATCAGCAAACCGGCCACCATGAATGGAAGCCAGACCCTCATGCCGCAAACCTGCGGCTCCTGGGGCAAAAAGGCAAACACCTTGACCGAAAGGCCGGCATTCCAAGCTGGCTTATTATCCCTCCTCGCGTCCCCAGTAAGGGACTTTCTGCAGTATTTGGTGCAACTCAGCCCCTGGGTGCTGGGCCGCCTGGGCCACCTGGGTCTTCGGCAGTCCACGGTGAGCTTTCCCCACATAGCGCTCCATGCTCCCGGCCGCGAAGAGCTTGCACTCGATCGTCTGCCCAAGTCTGCGCCATCGCGGTTGGCTGCCGCGGCATTGAGCCGGCTCCGGCCGGCGCCTTGGACCCGTTTTCCGTTCCCATCGGGCGGGTGCCATCCCATAGTCGAGGGAAATCCTACGCGGACCAAAAATAAAATGCGCAGATTTCGCACAGTGAATACCAAAAAATGCGGAGCAAACGGTACGCGACTGTACAAAATTAGGCTGAACCCGAATTCGGGTTCCAACATCCAATGAATATCGCCCTGATCGGCCCCTCCGGAGTAGGGAAAGGCACCCACGTCGCCAATTTGTCGGCCCGCTATGGGCTTCGACACGCCGCCACGGGCGACCTTTTCCGAAGCAACCTGCGGGACCACACTCCGCTCGGCGTTCTTGCGCGCAAATACATGGAGGCGGGTGCGCTGGTGCCGGATGAGGTCGTCGATTCGATGATCGAGGCCTGGGCGGATTCGCTGGGTTTTGATGACGGTACGCTCTTCGACGGGTTTCCGCGCACCCCCAGCCAGGCGGATTTCCTCGACGATCTTCTCAACCGCCTGGGGCGCAGGCTCGACGCGGTGGTCTACCTCAGGGTCTCCGACGAGATTGTCGTCTCCCGCCTCTCGGGCCGCCTCATCTGCCGCGCCTGCCAGACCCCTTTTCACACCCGGTTGAATCCGCCGAGGGTCGCCGGAATCTGCGACTGTTGCGGCAAGACGCTCTACCACCGCTCCGATGACTCGCCGGAAATGGCGCTAAGGCGCCTTCGGGTGTTCCACCGGTCGACCGGGCCCCTGTTGGAGCGCTACGCCGCGGAGGGGAAACTCATCGTCGTATCGGGCGACGGCACCGTCGCTGAGGTGGGAGATCGCCTCGTTGCGGCCCTGGACGGTGTCTCTATCGGCCGGGGGAGTTTCCTTGCCCGGGAGAAGTTCGGCGAGCTGTTCACGGTCGAGGCGGCGCCCACGCCGCCGCCCGCGATCGGCCTCGACCTGATCCTGCTCGGCGGGCCCGGATCGGGAAAGGGCACGCAGGCGGAGCTCCTGGCCACAAAGCTGAAGCTGCCCCATATCTCCACCGGCGACCTTTTCCGCGAGAACCTCCGGCAGGCGACCGAACTTGGGAAGCTTGCGAAGGGTTACATGGACCGCGGCGAGCTGGTTCCCGACGACGTGACCGACCACATGGTCGAGGAGCGCCTCGGACGGACGGATGTCCGCGACGGATTCATTCTCGACGGCTACCCGCGGACTTTGGCGCAGGCCGTTGCCCTTGACGAGATCCTCGCGCGCCTGGGCCGCCGGATCACGGGCGCCCTGAATATCGATGTTCCCGACTCCTCCATCGTCGAGCGCCTGTCGGGCCGCCTGATATGCCGCTCCTGCCAGGCCCCATTCCACGTTCGTTTTCATCCGCCGAAGATGCAGGGGGTGTGCGACCATTGCGGAGGCGAGCTTTATCGCCGGTCCGACGACAATCCCGCGACGATTCGCACAAGGCTGGCGACGTTTCACCGGCAGGCTGAGCCCCTCATCCACTACTACCGCGATTGCGGCGTCCTGAGGGATATCGCCGGCAACGACGCGGTCGATGCCGTCTGCGCCCGCTGCCTTTACGCGGCCCGCGAACTTGCGGCGCGGCTTGGCGTCACGACCCCGGTCGTCGCCGCCTGACACCCGGCGCATCCATCGGGAACTTCAACCCCCGCTTCCTTGAGCGCTGAGCTTGCAGGACGCGGGAATCCCGCCGTCGCGGGTCTGGGTTTGGTGGGCCACGACGAGCGTGAAGAAGCACAGGATGATGTTCTGCAGTGGAAGCTGGAGGGGGGTCGGCAGGGTGTAGATGATCGCAACGGCCGGGACCCATACTCCGAGATTTGAAAGGAGCACCGGCAGCACGCGCCGCCGGTACCAGTGCGGCTCGCGGACGTCACGAAGGAGCCCCTTCCAATCGTATCTGCTGTCGACGGCCTGGTAGATCGCGGCGGTCACGGGCACGGCGAGAACGGGACAGTACACGAACTGGTCCAGCACCACTTTGATTGCCACCGTGGCCGGATCGTGCCCAAGGCCCACCACGTGGGCCTGGATTCGGTACCAGAAATCGACCTCGATTCCCTTGTAGGCCCAAAAGGCCGTCAGTCCGGCCCCCTGAAGCCAGGAGTACCTCGGGTTCGTGGACTCGTCGCGCCGGCCAAAGCGAAGGTAAAGAAAGGGAAGGATCCCGCCGCAAAGGCCGGTCGAGAGCACGCCAAACGCCAGCCCCATCGCCCGGCGCACCTCCACCAGCCGCTCAAGCCCGGAATGAACCCAATCAAGATTATAAAACCCGAGCACAAGGGCGACGGCCATGAGCTGGAGTACGAGCCCGGCAAAAAGGTTGGCCCGCGCTCCGCGGATGCCGGACTGCCAGGGTGCGGAGCTGATGGGAGACGAAGCCATGCGTCGATGATTGGAGGTTCCAGCCACGACGCAATCGCGGCCTCCTTGAAAGGGGTCCCTCGCGAGCCTATAGCCGGATGAAAACCCGCCTGCGATAAAGGAAGCCGGCAAGGCCGATGCAGAGCAGGATGCTCACGACGGCCAAGACTAGCCCGCCGAGTCCCGGCCAGACTCCGTCGAGGTACGACGCGATGGAGCCGCCCGCAAACCGTTCCGAGAGGCGCCCGAAATCCACGACGTTGCTGACGATGTAGATGGCGAGCGCATTTGAGCCGAGCCAGACGAACGGCCGCAGCCACCGGTCATGCTTCCAGACATCGGCTACCATGTAGAACACCGCCAGCAGCATCATGCTCCACCCCCCGGCCACCAGCACGAACGAGGACGTCCAAATCTTCTTTATCAACGGGAACTGCTCACCCCAAAGGATGCCGGCTGAAAACAGCGCCGCGCCCGAAAGGGCCAGCAGGCCCACCCTCCCCCACTCGGTCCGCTTCGGGTCTCGGAGACAGCGTCCCGCCAGGACACCGAGCAGGCAGCTCGCAACGGCGGGAAACGTGCTCAGGATGCCCTCGGGATCGTGGTCCCCGTCCCATTTGCGAAAAGGCAGGAAGCGGGCGTCAAGCCAGTTGGTCAGGTTGTGCCCCTCCCGGAAATCCCCGGGACCGAAACCCGGCACCGGGACAAAGGTCAGGAGCGCCCAATAACCGATGAGGATGCCGCACACGGTCACGACGAGCCCCCGCGGCTTCATCCAGAGATAGGCAAGGCTGGCCGCGCCGTAGCAAAGTGCGATCCGCTGCAGCACGCCCAGGAGCCTCAGCTCGTGCAGCGCCGTGGCGAACCCTCCGTAGTAGAATATTCCCAGAAGGAAGAGCAGCGCGGTCCGCCGCGCCACACGCCGCACGGCATCCGGGCGGCCTCCCGTGGCGACGATCCGGTCAAGTGAGTACGGAATCGCCACGCCCACCATGAAGACAAACAGGGGGAAGATGAGGTCGTAGAAGCGAACGCCCGCCCACGCCACGTGGTCCAACTGGGTCGCTGCAAACCGCGCGGGGGCCCCCCCGCGAAACTGGGATAGCGCGCTTCCCAGCGCATCGGCGCCCATGATCCACATCATGTCGAAACCGCGAAGGGCGTCGAGCGAGGCAAGCCGCGGGGTCGGAACGGGGCCAGGAGGGGAAGTGCCGCTCAAGGGTTTTCCTTTGGGGGTCGGGGTTTCCAGTCAAAGCCCGGGTAGAGCCTGTCCATGGAGGGGCGCCACTTCTCGAGAAGCCGTCGGCCCACGGCGACCGGGTCGCCCCTCGGTTCGGGCGAATAACCCTCGTGCGCGTCGCACCAGGCGTACTCCCACGCCGAAAGTGTCCGGTAGAACGCGTTCGATTCATCCCCGGGACGCCCAAAGACGCGGTAGAGATCCCCCTCTTTGTATCCGGGAGGCTGCGTGGCCAGGAAGGCGAAGAACCTCTCCCAACGCGCCTTGTAGAACCCCCGGAGCAATCCCGACCACTGCCTGCAGGCGTAGTCGTGAAGGTAAGCTTCGCGACCGGGCGGTCCCCACAAGGTCAGAAGAAGGCGCGCATTGCGCTCATACAGATCCTTCTCCCCCGCCGACTTTCCCCAGCGCCTTGCGTCGGCCAGCCACCGTCCGAAAAGAAATTCGCGGCGCGTCCCGACGAGCGCATCCATGTCGTCTATCAGGTCAAGGAAGCGGTCCCTAGCAGCTGCGAAGCGCGCGGCGTCACCCGCCCTGTAGGCCGATACGGCCTCCGCATACACCGGAAGGGAAAGGTCCGCGAGCGCCTGCCGGCCAACGTCGACCTCATCGTAACGGTACGTGTCAACGGCCCCGAGGTCGCCCGATGCGGCGAGAAGCTCCTCCCACGCCCTCCAGACGGAATTAGGATCGTACTCGCGAACGAATCCGCCCCAGGCCGAGGCCCTGTCCAGCGCAAGAGCGGGGGGCGCCGTGATCGGGCTTTCCATCTGCGGGGCCGGGTCGCTCTGAGCGTAGACCGAATCGCGCAATTCCCTCCATGCGGCCTGCGCCGGCGGCGAATCGTGCCCGTAGCGGGCAAGGACGTAGGCCTTCACCCATGCCGGAAGGTCGGGCGCCTGGCGGCTCCATGCCAGGCCGAGGGCGAGATCATAGACAATGGGATTTTGCTCGATGGCCTCGGGAAAGGCGCCGATGCCGACGAGCCGCCCCGCGGCGGGATCGGCAAGCAGCGCCGGGGCGTTGGCGGCGATGCCAGGAAGGTTGCCTCCGAGGCACGTGCGGCCGCCGAAATTGTGGAGAACGCCGGCTATCCAGGGGCGTCCCCAAAAGGCGTGCGTCTCCTTCCATTTTTCGCCCGTCAGATCGAGGACAAGGAGGCGGTCGGCGGGAATCCCGCTCACGATGCCCTCGCGAATGGTCCAGCCCTGCATGACGATCGTCGCCTTCGGGTCGAAGGCGCTCGTGACGGCAAAGATCCTCGCGCCGACGGACGAGAGGTAGCCCGGGCCGGCCCTGGGCGGCTCACCCTCGTGGAACGGGTCGGCGGCATACAGGTGGTCGGTGCCGAGCAGCCTCGATTGCTCCCCAAGGAAGGCGCGGCCAAGCCGGGCGAAGAGCGGGTCCTCGGGGTCCAGCTGGGCGGTCCCGGGAGGGACTTCGCACCACACCTTTTTGCGCTCGATCGCTGCGCCGGGATACCTGGCGGCGAGCGCCAGAGGAACGCAGCCCGTGAATCCCTGGAGGATGGGAGTCATTCCGAACGCGCGCTCGCGCCCGAGGATGAACTGGCCGAGGGCCAGGTGGGAATCGATCCACGACTGCGGCAGCGGCCCGGCCCACTGCTCGATGTTCGTAAGCCACTGCCACCCGGAAAACGCGGGCCCCGTGAAGAATCTCCTGATCTCCTCGTCGCTCATCCCGAACTGCCTGAGCGTTGCCTGCCACACCGCCTCCTGGCCGGTTGTGGCAAGGGGCATCGTGATTCCGTGGAGGGCCATCCAGTCGATCTCCCTCTCCCAACGGGCGCGGTCCCACCACGACATCGTGTAGTTGAAGGTGCAGTAGTTCAGGTACGCGCGGTATTGGTAGGGGGACGTAATCCGCACTTTTGCGGGCACCGGCGGCAGGCGCCCGGGCAGGCCCAGGTTGTCGCCGTCCCAGGATAGCTGGGCGTGGGCAATGTTTGCGAGGTACCAACCCAGAGCAGAGGCCATCGATACGCCGGAGTTTCCCCGGAGCACGAGGCTCGCCCCCCGCGTCTCGACCTCAAACACATCGGCCCCGTCCGCGGCGGCGGGGATCTGTTCAAGGACCACCTCGGCCGCATGGGACGGTATGAGGCGCCCCACCAGGCCCCGGGCCGCGTCCTCGGCCGGCGTGGCGCGGGCGAGCGGGCTCAGGCCGAGGCCGAGCACGGCGGCCCAGCGGACCCCATGGCGCAAAGCCAGCCCCGCCGCGGCCGAAGGGCGCCCCCACAGGGAGAAGGCGCGGACCCGGCGGCGGTTGCGCGAGGGATCCCGGGATGGCAGGCGACGTCGACGGAGTGCGGGCATGGGGTAAGGCCTGCGGCCAGGGCCCCATCCTCCTACTCGAGCCGCACGGTGCCGAGGCTAAAACGATCGTTGGCCAGGACGCTGTATCGCCAGCTCAGCTCCAGCGAGGGGTCCCATTCGTTGCCTCCGCCCGCGGTGACGCTTGCCGTGGCGTCAAAGGCGAGGCCCGGATGGGGCTTCATGCCGATCTCGGTCCATTTGATGTCGGCGTCCACCCTGTAGCCGTTCTTGGTCTTCCTGATGCGCGCCGTGGCCGGCTTCCTGTGAAACCACTCCATCGCCGACCCGTCGGCCTTGTAGGCAAATTGGAAGTCCTCGCTCGAAGACCACAGGAATCCGTCGCGCTTCGGGTTTAGGAAGAGCTCCACGGAGCGGCGTCCCGCGGGCTCAAAAAAACCGGGCGGCGTGTCGAGAACCTCGGCGTGGAAATGGAGCGCCTCGTCATCCCAGGTGAGCGCGAAGCGCATCTCCAGGTCGGGATCGCCCGGGCGCACGTCCGCATCCGAGATCTTGTAGTCCATCCCCTTTACCAGGATCCAGTTCCAGCTGCCGCGAGCCGTGGTCGAGCGCATCGCGACCGCGTTGCGCGGCGGGGGCACCGCGGCGGGAACGGCAAGCTCGTTCCGCGCAAAGACGGAATTCTCCCCGCCAAACGCAGCCCTGCCGAACTCCTGAATCTCAAGGCGCCCGTTTTGCACGAGGGAATCCTGCTGGAACCACTCCCTGAGGCAGTCAGGCGCAAGCAGATTTGCCAGGCTGAGCAGAAGAATCGCCCGGTCGTCGACCGTGGACTGCTCGAGCCATCCGCCGGGCAGCGGGGCCTGTTTCAGCGCCGAGGCCGCCTCGGCCGGAAAGTGCTCGAGAAGGAGCGCCGTATTCTGCACGTCGTAGGAGTACACCGTCGTCGAGGCCTTCCGGTTCACCGCAGCGATGGCGTAGGCGAGCTGGGACGAGGACGCACCGGTCACGATCGCGCGCTCGTCCAGCCAGAGGCCCGGAAGGAGCTGGTCTCGGACTTGGGCCGGCTGGAGGACATAGACGCGGCCCTCCGCCTGCGCGACCCGCTTCATGTCCGACCATGCCGAGGGCGCCTTGGCGCCCGTCGCGACTTGGAAGAACACGGCCAGGCGGCTGGCCGATCCGAGGAGGTTCGACTCCACCGGCACGGAGCGCCAGTCAATGGCCGCCAGGCGCTCGCTGAACTCGGCCGCGCGCCCGGGGATCGCCTGGCGCAACGTCACGAGGCTCGCCGCGTAGGTTGCAAGCGCCCGCTCCCCTGACGGCGCGGGCGTGTCCTTGAGCATCGCCTCCACGCGGTTGACGGCCTCCATCTCGGGAATGAGGCCGAGCGAGCTCGCGGCGAGAACCGTCGAGAGCCTGAGCCCAAGCGAGTCGCGGGTGACGGGCAGGGCCTCGATCGATTTCCACGCATCCGCCGCGACCGCGCGCAGCCGCTCCTGGTCGGCCAGTGGAAGATCCCGCTTTTGGGAGACGAACCCGGCGCGCACCAGGGCCCGCTGCACTTCGGGCGCCTGCATGAACACGGCCCATACCAGCCCTGTCCTCGCGTTTTCCGCCTGGACCAGCGTAATGCCCAGGTCGATGCCGATGACGTCCGGATTGACCCATCCGGTCTCCGGGTTGAACGAATCAACGAAGCCGTAGCGGTTCCAGATCCGGTCGCCATAGGCCGTCCTCATGTACCGCAGCGTCGTCATCGCCTCGCTCGGCACGAAGGCCACGGAACCCGCCGCCGCGCACGGCACAATCGTGCCGTCGAGGGCGTTGGCCCCGTGGGTCCGCGGCGGGCCGCCCCACGCCTTGTAGCCGCTCGGCGAATCCGAGGCGGTGATGCCCCAAAGCCGTTCGCCCCAGGAGGGGAACTCGCCCCTCAGGTCGATGCAGAACTGGCGCTGCGCGAGCGTCGCAAGGACCGAGTTGTGGAAATAGTCGGCATAGGCGTCGCGAAGGTCCCGGAAGTCGACGTGGGCGTGGGTGAACTGGTGGATGAAGAGCTGGGGGCCCTCGATGAAGTGGTAGCCCGCATAGGTCCCGACGGGAGACCGCGACCATGCGTCCCAGTAGCCCACGGGAAGCGGCTGCTCGACGGCGCCCATGCCGAGGAAGCCAAGCATCATGTCCTCGTAGTACCGGTCCCAGCGGTAGCGCGAGAACCCGTGCTCATCGCGCCAGCCCATCGCGAGCGTCGCGCCCCCATTCAAGAACCATTCCCAGTCGACATCGTGGAAAAGCCGGTTGACGAGCTCCGTCGTCTCCGGATCCGAGAAATACTCTCGCGCGACGATGGCCCCGGCGAAGAAGAGCCCCGTGTCGATCGGCGACAGCTCGCATTTCCAGGCCCGCTCCCCCGTCCCCATCTCCATGAAATGATAGAAGAATCCGTGCCTGCGGGGCGCCTTGTCGGCCAGGAAGCGCAGGGCAAGGCGGACGCGCCTGAGCGCCGTCTCGCGGTCCGTCCAGCCCCGCTGCGTCGCCACCGACCATGCGCTGAGCGCAAAGCCGGATGCCGCTATGCTGGCCTTCCCCTCGCTCGGCGTTCCATCCGCCCTGGCGCGGTCCCGGACAAGGCCCGTCACCGGGTCCGCCTGCTCCACGAAGTAACGGAACGCGGACTGTTGGAGCTCGTCGAGCAGGGCGTCGTCCTCCGGAGAGAGGACCGCCGACGGCCGCGCGCCCGGCCAAGCCGGCAGGCCCTTTTCCGCCCGGGCCCCATGGGGGAGCGCCAGGACCGCCGTGAGCAGCAGCAGGAGCGCGGCGGGCCGTCCCGCCCTGGCGTCGGACACGCCCGATGGCCCCCCCTCGACCACCGCGGGCCCGCGCCCGGGCCACCGGCTTGACGCGGGCAGGCGGCCTTCGGTCATTGGGGGTGGAGGTGTCGTCACGATCAAAAGGGATTTTCCCATCCGCGCTTCCTTGGGTTAATCGGAGATTTCGACGCGCACCGGCTCTCCTGAAGCCGAATCGGATCCGACCCAAAGGAAAAGGCTTCCGGGCTCGACCACCTGCTTCATGTCGATGTTCCAAAAGGAGAGCTCCTCGCGCCCGAGCGTGAATTCGAGGCGGCGGCTCTCCCCGGGCGCCAGGCTAACCCGCTGGAAACCCTTCAGCTCGCGCACCGGACGGGCGACGCTTGTTCCGCGCAGCCGGATGTAAAGCTGGGCCGTCTCGGTTCCCGTGCGCCCTCCCGTGTTCTTGACCACCGCCGTCACCTCCAACGGATCGCCGCCCTGGTTGAGCGCCCGGGCGCTCAGGCTCGCCTTGCTGGCGCTTACGGCGGAAAAGCTGAACGTCGTGTAGCCAAGCCCGTAGCCAAACGGGTAGAGGGGGGTGCTCTCCAGGTCGATGTAGCCCGTCACGTAATAGGGGTCCGCCTTCGTGCTCCCGAGCCCGATGGGGTCGACCCGAGGGCGCCCGGTGTTCAGGTGGTTGTAGTAGATGGGCACCTGCCCCACGCTGCGCGGAACCGAAACCGTCAGCCGACCCGCGGGCTCGGATTCACCAAAGAGCGTGCTGACGAGGGCCGGGCCGGCCTGGAGCCCCGGGAACCAGGCCATGAGAATTGCCGGGACATTTTTTGACGCCCACCCAATCGCCAGGGGTCGGCCGCTGAACAGGATCAGGACGACGGGCCTTCCCGCGGCGGCGACGGCCTCCAGAAGCTCCTCCTGATGCCCGGGCAGATCGAGACTCGAACGGGCCGAGGCCTCGCCTGAACTATGCGCATCCTCGCCCAAGGCCAGGATCACCAGGTCGGACCGACGGGCCGCGTCCACCGCGCCGGCGATGCCCGCGGTCGACGAGCCGGCGGCATCCATGCCCTCGACATAGGTCAGGCTCATGCGGTCGCGGGCCGCCCTTTGCGCCAGCGCGGTTCTCAGCGTCACCGCGTCCCCGGCCCTACCCTGGCCCGACCAGGGCCCGAGCATGTCGGCGGCGCTGTCGGCAAGGGCCCCTATCAGGGCGATCCGCCTGCCGGCCATTCCGGAGAGGGGAAGCAGGGGCGCACCCCCGACCCTGCGATTTTCCAGGAGAACAAACGATTCCTCCGCGGCGCGAAGGGCCAGGGCCCTGCTCTCGGGGACCTCCGTCGGGTTCGAACCGGCCGAGGCGGCGACATAGGGGCGCTCGAACAGCCCAAGGGCGAACTTGATCCTGAGGATCCGGCGAACCGCGTCGTCGACCCGCTCCACCGGCACCAGCCCGGCCCTGACCAATCCGGGGAGATTCGGCAGGTAGATATCGCTCTGCATGTCCATGTCCACCCCTGCCAGGAAGCTCTTCCTCGCTGCGGTGCGCTCGTCGTCGGCGATCCCGTGGAGCATGATTTCATGGATCGCCGTCCAATCGCTGTCCACGAAGCCCTGGAACTTCCATTCGTTGCGAAGGATCTCGGTCAGCGTGAACGGATTCGCGCTCGAGGGCACGCCGTTGAGCGAGTTGAACGCCGACATGATCGAGCCGGCGCCCGCCTCCACCGCCGCATGGAACGGGGGCAGATAGACCCCGCGGAGCGTCCGCTCGGAGATCTCGGTCGTGTTGTAGTCGCGCCCCCCCTCGGCCGCGCCGTATCCCACGAAGTGCTTCGCGCAGGCGACTATCGAGCTCGGGTCGTCGAGGCGGCTGCCCTGATAGCCCCGGACATAGGCCCTCGCGAACGCGGACCCGAGGAAGGGATCCTCCCCTGCGCCCTCCGCGATCCTGCCCCAGCGGGGGTCCCTGGCTATGTCCACCATGGGCGAAAACGTCCACCGGACCCCCTGGCTGGACGCCTCTTTAGCCGCAAGGCGCGCCACCTGCTCGGCAAGCGCCGGATCCCAGCTGGCGGACAGAGCAAGCGGAATCGGAAAGGTCGTGCGGAAGCCGTGGATCACATCGAACCCGAATAGGACGGGGATATGCAGCCTCGACCCCTCGATCGCCTCCTTCTGAAAAGCATTCGTGTCCCGGAACGTGACGGCATTGAACAGGCTCCCCACCATGCCGGTCCTGATGAGCGTGTCGCCATCGGCCACGACCCGCTCCGGCCCGCTCAGCGAGCCGGAGGAAAGCTGGTTCAACTGGCCCACCTTTTCCTCAAGGGTCATCGTCGAAATGAGGGCGTCGATCCGGGCCTCGTCTCGGGGGTTGCTCAGGACCGAGCCCTGGGCCTGGGCGCCGGAGGGCCGGACAGCCGTTGTGAGAAGCATTCCGAGGACGAGGGCTGACGGGGGGATTCGAATCATAAAATGGGCCCAAACGTTGGCGTTACGGATCAACTCGGAGGAATTCGAGCCACGCCGAGGGAAACAGGCGGGCCCTTGGGGATGGGAACCGATGGGATATGGTCCCGCCTGGATGAACTCTCCTTTTGGGGCCATTTGCATGGCAACCAAAAACGCCCTTCCGCCGGCCCCTTTTCTCCCTGGGCCCCCGCCTCCCGCGGGCGAATCCCAATCGAGCCGCATTGCCCGTGGATTGTGTCAGTCTCGAGGGTTGCAGGCAGGCCGGTCCATGCCTAGGGTGAGCCGCTCATGTCGCTCTTCAGCTTGCTCGACGTAAACCTCTCCTTTGGCGGCCCCCCGGTGCTCGAGAAGGTCAATTTCCAGGTGGATCCGGGCGAGCGCGTCTGCCTGCTCGGCAGGAACGGAGCCGGGAAATCGACCCTCATGAGCGTCATCGCGGGGGAGATGAAGCCCGACACCGGGGACGTTTTTCGCCAGCCGGGCGCCCTCTTCACGAGGCTCACCCAGGATGTGCCCATGGACCTCGCCGGCTCGGTCCTGGAGATCGTCACCTCCGGACTGCGGGCGCAGGGGGAGCACGAGGAGGAATGGGAGCGCGACGTCCTTGTCCACGACCTGATAGACCACCTTCAGCTCTCGGCCGGTTCGGAGTTTGCCACGCTGTCCGGAGGCCTGAAGCGCCGCGCGCTGCTGGGCCGCGCGCTCGCGGCCAAGCCGGACCTTCTCCTCCTCGACGAGCCCACGAACCACCTCGACCTGGACTCAATCATCTGGCTCGAGGAGTTCCTGCTGACCGAGAAGATCACGCTCCTCTTTGTCACGCACGACCGCGCCTTTCTCCGGCGTCTCGCGACGCGGATCGTCGAGCTCGACCGGGGGCGCCTGGCAGGCTGGGCCTGCGACTACGACACCTACCTCCTGCGCAAGGAGGAGGTCGTGGCGGCCGAGGAGAAGCAACTGGCGGCCTTCGACAAGAAGCTCGCCCAGGAGGAGGTCTGGATCCGCAAGGGCGTGCGGGCTCAGCGCTCCCGGGCCCAGGGCCGCATCCACGCCCTGATGAAGATGCGGGCCGAGCGCTCCGCCCGGCGCGCCCGCGTCGGCAACGCCACGATCCGCCTCACCGAGGCGGACCGCTCCGGCGTCAAGGTGATCGACGTCGAGAACATGTCGTTCGCCTACCCGGACGGACGGACTCTTGTGCGGGACTTCACGACGACGCTCACCCGCGGCGACAAGATCGGGATCATCGGCCCAAACGGATCCGGGAAATCAACCCTGATAAAGCTGCTGCTGGGACAGCTTCTGCCGACGCGGGGGAAGATAACCCACGGCACCCAGCTCGCCTTCGTCTACTTTGACCAGATGCGGGCCCAGATAAACGACGCAAAGTCGGTCGCCGACAACATAGCCGACGGAAACGAGACGGTCACGATAGACGGCCGAACCCGCCATGTGATCAGCTATCTCCAGGACTTCCTCTTCACGCCCGACCGGGCGCGAACCCCCGCCCGAGTCCTGTCGGGAGGCGAGCGAAATCGGCTCCTCCTGGCCCGGCTTTTCACGAAGCCCGCCAACGTCCTCGTGATGGACGAGCCCACGAACGATTTGGACGCGGAGACACTCGACCTGCTTGAGGACCTCCTTGTCGAGTACAAGGGAACGCTCCTGATCGTGAGCCACGACCGGGACTTCCTGGACAACGTTGTCACGAGCACGCTGGTGTTCGAGGGTGACGGAAGGATCGGCGACTACGTCGGAGGGTATGCCGATTGGGTTCGCCAAAGGGACCGGATCGAGGCCCCCAAGCCCGCCCCATTGGAGCGCCCGCAGAAGCCGAAGCCTGCGCGGAAGCTCACCAACAACGAGCGGCGAGAGCTCGCGGAGCTTCCGGCGAAGATCGAAGCCTACGAGGCCGAACAGGCCGAACTGGGGTCGCGGCTGTCCGATCCCGTTTTCTACCAGAAGGAACGCAGCGCGGCGGCAGCCGTGAAGGCCCGGTTGGACGAGCTCGACCAGAGGCACGCCGCCGCCTTTGCGCGCTGGGAGGAGCTCGAGGCGGTCCGCGCCAAGAGCTGATCCGGCCCGCGGCGAGGGGGATCCCGGCCTGTAGGCGTCGCCTAGAGCGAAGCGCCCCGGCCCGCCTTCGGAAGAACGGTGTCGGGCACGCCGGCGCAGGACTGCGCCGTGAAATCGCGAACGTCCCCGAACTCGAAGGTGGGGATCCCGGCGGATGGCAGCGCCGTCACGTGCTCGAACGAGGCTCCTTGGACATCGTCCAGGGCGACCGGCGGCCGCAGGTCGGCGGACTCCACCCAAAATACCGCATGGTGAACGGCCAGGCCCTTGGCATGTCGCGCGAAAAGGCCCCACGAGGGCGTGGGTCCGAAGCTTCCGGGCTCCGGATAATCATGCACCATCTCCGGGACCTCGCGCCCGGCCTGCGCCGCGGTGCCGCCGCCCTGAAAACCTATGCGGATGTTGTCGAGCACCACGTCCTCCACGGGATGCGACTCAAGCCCTGCAATAAGGATCCCCTGCCCGCCGGAGACATCCTCCGCGACCAGGTTGCTGATGATCACATGCCTCAGGATCCCCAGGGGCGTCTTGTCGGGTCCGCGCATGCGTGCGCCAATCCGCAAAAACACGGGCGCCGTGAAAATCCGGCGCATCGCGATGTTGGACACCGTGACATCCTGGAGAAAGGCCCCGTCCACCGTCTCCAGGGCCAGTCCCCTCGAGCACTCGAACACGCAGTTGGTTATCGTGACCGCCTTGAATCCGCCGTTCGATTCCGTGCCGAACTTGATCCTTCCCGTCGGCTCGGGATTGTCCGCGGCCGAATGCCGGCGGCTTCCGTCAAGCAGCGAGCCCTCGTCGTAGCCGCTGACCAGGCAGTCCGAAATGGTGACATTCTCGGTCGATCTGAACTGCCCGAGGCCGAATGAGCTTTTCAGGCAGATGCCGTCGTCCCACGGGGAATTCACCGAGCAGTTCGAGACCCGCACATTGTGGCAGCAGTCGATGTCCATGCCGTCGCGGTTCGTGTCGATCTTGAGTCCGTCGATCGTAAGGTTATCGACACCGGTCGCGAGTATCCCGAACCAGCCGCCATGCTCGATCGTAAAATCGCGAAGGATCACGTTGCGGCAGTTCTTCAGGGCGATCGCCTTGTTGCCGATCTTCTGCGGCGCGTGGTCCCTAGCGTTGCCGCGGGACAGCCCCTTCCCGAAGATCCTGCCCGGGCCCGTGATGGAGACATTCGTCAGATCCTCGCCCCAGATCAGGCTGTCGTGCCAGTGGCTGTGCCCCGAGTCCTGGTAATGGAGGGTATCGCCCCAGGCGTTCGGCTCCGGGTTGTCATAGGCCTTCTCGTCGAAGGAGGCCTCGATCGTGGATCCGGGCCCGAGGTGAAGCGCCACATCGCTCTTCAGGTGGATCGAGCCGCAGATATAGGTGCCGGCCGGAAACTCAACGGTCCCTCCGCCCACCCTGGCGGCCTCCTCAATCGCGCGGTTTATCGACGCCGTGTCGTTCGCGAAACCGTCGCCTCGGGCGCCGAAAGCGCGCACGTCGAAGGAGGAGGATGGGGCGGCGGCGCCGAGGGAGGTGCAGGCCAGGAGGCCCGCGCAGAGGAGAAATCCTTGGGATTTTGACATGTTGACGTGGGGTGACTTTGGGACTCCGCGGGGAGGGACGATTACCCCGCGGGCCCTCCAAGAAAGCCCCAGGCCGCGCGCTGTCAACCGGGCTCTCGGTCGCCCCTACTTTGCCGGTCCCCAGCGCCTCGTAAACGGATAATAGATGAAAAGGGGGCGCCCGATGACGTCCTTCGACGGCACAAAGCCCCAAAAGCGCCCGTCAAAGCTGTTCATGGAATTGTCGCCCAACGCGAGGTAGGAATCCTCGGGCACATGGACCGTCTCCCCCTTGAAAAGCTGGCTATAGCGCGAATCCTCATGGGTCGCGTTGAAATAGCCCCGGTAGGGGCTGACGCGCTTCGCATTCATCTCGAACGCAGCCGACCCCGTGATGGGCGCGCCGTTTCGGTAGATCATGGGCTCGCGCATCTCTATCGAGTCCCCCGGTACGCCGATCAGGCGCTTGATGAAGTACTGCGCGCCGAAGGTGCGCTCTATATCGGGGATGTTGTCCGTCCTGAACACAAATCCCTGCCCGACGGTCGGCCTCATGAACTGGTAGCTCACCCGGTCGACGAAGAGCTGGTCGCCCGTCAGGATGTCGAAGCGCACGAGCGGTTCGCCTGCCCGGACGGTGCGCCCCATCGGGACCCGAAGCGCCTCGTAGAGGCCGTTGTTGTTCTCGTCGAGCTTCTGGCTCACCTCCTCGATCTGCCCCGCCTGGCCGGCGCGCTGGATCTGCGCGAGGAGCGCGGCATGGTCCGTGAAGAACGTGCCGAACACAACGTCATCGAAGTCGCTGAAGTCCGCCGGCACCTGGACCGAAGCCGGAGCTCCGTCCACGTAGAACGTGTACTCCTTCACCCGCGAGGGCAGGACGAGCCACGAGCGCCCGTTCCTGAGGGTGTAGGCCATGCTCACCTTGTCCCCGCGGATCACGAGGGGCACGGATACCTCGCCGTCGCGGGGCGCCACGGCCGAGTAGCCCTCGGCTCCGTAGGCGATGAACCTGAACGCGCGCTCTGCGTAGTTCGGGGCCCTTGAGCCCGGCGGGAAGCTCTCGCTGGTCATCCCGTAGTAGGTGGGCCACATCGAGTTCGTGGGGATCTTGAAGGGCTGGACGAAGTAGGTGCGGATCCCGAGGATCACGATCGCCGCCACGAGGAAGAACTCCACGTTCTCAACCAGAGAGGTCTTCGGATAGATCGCCCCGCCGGTCCTCATCAGGACGCCTTCGAGCGACTCGATGCCGAGCTTGAGCTTGGCTGCGTCCGCGCGATTCTTCAGGAGCTGATTGAGCTCCTTTGTCCGCGAGACGAGTTCGTCAGACTCCCTCGCATTGAGTCTGTCCCTGCGGTAGTTCCACACCTTCGAGGCCAGCTCGAGCCAGTTGGACGCGTTGTCGCGCATCTTCTTTTCCTGCGATTCGAAGAATCCGAACATAGGGTCTGGGACTGGGTTATGGGGGTCAGTTGTTCCTGAGGACTTTGATGAAAGTGTCCGGGGGGATTGAGACCTTTCCGATCAATTTCATCTTCTGTTTCCCTTCCTTCTGCTTATCAAGCAACTTGCGTTTCCGGGAAATGTCGCCGCCATAGCATTTCGCCGTCACGTCCTTGCGCAGCTCCCGCACGCTCTCCCGCGCGATGATCTTGCCCCCGATCGCCGCCTGGAGCGCGATCCGGAACATCTGAGGGGGGATGATCTCCGAAAGCCGTTTGCACAGGTCGCGGCCGCGGGCCTCCGCCTTCTCCCGGTGGACGATGCTCGCGAAAGCATCCACGGGGTCGCCGTTCACGAGAATCTCCATCTTGACAAGGTCGGCGGGCCGATAGTCGCCGAGTTCATAGTCCATGGACCCGTAGCCGTGGGTGACGCTCTTCAGTCGGTCGTTGAAGTCCACGAGTATCTCGTTGAGCGGCAGGGTGCAGCTGATCATCACACGGGTCGCGTCGAGGGTATGGGTGTGCTCGACCACGCCGCGCTTCTCCATCACGAGCGCCAGCATGTCGCCCATCGAGGCGTTGGGGATGTGCAGCGACGCCTTCAGCGTCGGCTCCATGATCACCTCCACGGTGCCCGGATCCGGCATGTTCACGGGATTGTCCACCTCGATGGTTTCGCCGCCGTGCTTGACGACCTTGTAGATGACACTCGGATACGTTGAGATGATCTCGACGTCGTGTTCGCGCCTGATCCTCTCCTGGATGATCTCCATGTGGAGCAGCCCGAGAAATCCGCACCTGAAGCCGAAGCCGAGCGCGACCGAGCTCTCCTGGGAGTACACAAAGGCGGAGTCGTTGAGGCGAAGCCTGCCGAGGGCGGACTTCAGCTTCTCGTAATCGGAGCTGTCGATCGGGTAGAGCCCGCAGAAGACCATCGGCCTCACGGCCTTGTAGCCGGGGAGCATCTCGTGCGCGGGGCGGGCGGCCGACGTGACCGTGTCGCCGGTCTTCACCTCGCTCGGATCCTTGATGTTCGAGACGATGTAGCCGACATCCCCCTGGGAGAGGACGTCGCGCTTCTCCATCTTCGGCGTAAATACGCCGACCTCCTTCACCTCCGACTTCTGGCCCGTGCTCATCAGCATCATGACCTCGCCCGCCCGAAGCGTGCCGGAGAACACGCGCGCGTAGGCGATCACCCCCCTGAAGGAGTCGTAGATCGAATCGAAGACCAGCGTGCGCATCTGCGGGTAGTCCGTCCAGCGCGGCGGTGGGACCCGCGCCACCACGGCCTCAAGGATGTCGATGATCCCGATGCCGGACTTGCCGCTCGCGAGAATCGCCTCCTCCGCGGGAATCGTCAGGATGTCCTCCAGCTGCTTAAGGCAAAGATCGAGGTCCGCGCTCGGCAGGTCTATCTTGTTGATAACCGGGATGATCTTCAGTTTCTGGGCGAATGCCAGATGGGCGTTCGCCACGGTCTGCGCCTCCACTCCCTGGGACGCATCGATCAATAGAAGCGCGCCCTCGCACGCCGCGAGGCTGCGCGACACCTCGTAGGAGAAGTCCACGTGGCCCGGCGTGTCCATGAGGTTGAGCTTGTAGGTCACCCCGTCCAGGGCCTTGTAGCTCATCGTGACCGGGTGGGATTTGATGGTTATCCCGCGCTCCCTCTCGAGGTCCATCGAGTCCAGGTACTGGGCCGTGAGCATCCGGTCCGACACCGTGTGGGTTTCCTGCAGCAGCCGGTCGGAAAGCGTGGTCTTCCCGTGGTCGACGTGGGCGATGATGCAAAAGTTGCGTGTGAGCGGGGAGTCCATCGTCAAGTCGGGACCTTCCTCAGGCGAGCAGATCCGCGTACTCCGAGAGGCTCCTGACCTTCCACGACCTGTCGATGCGCCGCGCCATGCCCGCCAGCGCCCCGCCGGGCCCTAGCTCCCAGAAATTCGAGGCGCCGGAAGCGGCGGCGCTGCGCATGCAATCCTCCCAAAGGACCGGCGAAACCACCTGGCGGACGAGCGCCTTCTTTATGGCCTCCGGCTCCGAAATGGCTTTCCCGGTCGTGTTGGTGAAGACCCGGAACCGGGGCTCCCTGAACGGGATATCCGAAAGGAATGCCTCGAAGGAGGCCCTCGCCGGTTCCATGAGACGGCTGTGGTAAGCGCCGGCGACATTGAGGGGAATGACCTTGATCGCGCGCTCCTTGGCGGCGGCGACCGCCGCCTCGATCTTCGCCTGCTCGCCCGAGACGATGATCTGGCCGGGCGTATTGAAATTGGCGGCCTCCACGTCGAACTCCCTGCAGAACCCGTCGACCGAGTCCCGCGCCTGGCCGATGATCGCCGCCATGGCCCCCTTGCTTCTCTCGCAGGCGCCCTGCATGAGGCGGCCCCGCTCGGCCACGATCCGCACTCCGGTGGCAAAATCAAAGACACCGGCGGCCGCGTAGGCCGTCACCTCGCCGAGGCTCAGGCCGAGGCCGAACTCAATGGGGGGCAGCTTTCCCTGCTCGCGCAGCGCCGCCACGATCGACATCCCGTGGACGAACAGCGCCGGCTGGCACACGCGCGTCTCCGTCAGCGCGGAATCGGGGCCCTCGAAACTCACCTTGGCGAGATCCCAGCCGAGCACCTGGCAGGCCTCGTCATACACCGCCTTGGCCGCGGGCGACGAACCGTGCAAAGACTTGCCCATCCCGACCTTTTGGGCGCCCTGACCTGCGAATAGGAATGCGATTGGCATTATAGAACCGACTAGGCAATCCCCCGGAGGCGGGGAATCCAAGCCAAATTACGGGCGATGCGCGAATCCGACCCTCCGTCCGCGGGCGCAAGACCCGTCAGAAACGCTTCATCTGCTTGAAATACTTGTCGTCGTCCGGAGGCTGCGCGAAATCAGGGATAAAGCTCCTTAGTGGGTCGACCGGTCGCGGGTCGACCCCGGCGGATCCCGGTGCGTGCGCAAAGTCCTGCAGGCCCGGCGCCGTGAGCCCGGAGAGGTCCGCGCCCATGAAACCCCTCGTCGCCGGGGACGGGGCGATGTCGAGCGCGGAGAGGTAGGGGTTCGGCCCGGTCCTGAGCTCGTCCAGGGAAGGCGCCTCGGTCTGGCCGACCAGGGCGTCGGCCGACGGACCCGCGTCCAGGCCGGGAAGGAAATCGTCGCGGGCGCGTCCCGCATCCCCGGCCGCTGCGCCCTCGCCCTTGGCCCCTGAAAGGAGCAAGTCGCGGTCCTTCGCCGAGATCCAGCCGCTCATGAAACGCTCCAGCGGGTTGTAGACGGGCCCTGTCACCTCTTTGCCCTCCGCGGCCGATCCCCCCGCCTCGTCCATGCCCTGGGTCTCTTTCTCGCCCGGCAGGCTCAGGCGCTCGTCCCCCCGGAGCAGGTCGGTTTCGCCCCGGAGGCGCCCCCCCCCGTCGCGCTCCGAAGCCTTCCTGGATTTGTCGGATTTCTTGTCCATCGAGTCGACCAGCCAATTGCCCGTGCCCGACTTCCTGCTTGACGGGTCGATCTCCGCCTCCCTCTCGGGAGCTCGGCACGCTCGGTGCCTCGGCCGCAGCGCCCGGAACCGGGCCCAGGTCCTTAAACTCTAGGGAAGGAAGCGACCCGGCCTGGTCCTGCGGGTTGAGCGGCGACTTGATTTCGGCAATATCCTTCTTGGCCGTGGCGATCGAGTCCGCCGCGGGGGTGGCGGGCGGGTCCCCGGCGCGCGCCGCCAGGGTGATAACCGCCAGGACAAGGGTTCCCGATAGGCGCATCGGTGGTCGGGCGCCGGAGCTAGCTCTTGATGAAAATCCCCTTCAGGTTCATCTCGAGCTGCTGCGGGTTCGGGGAGAATCGAACCCCGTCCGCCTTGCTGATCCGCCCCGCCTTGATGAGGCGGTAGAGGTCCTTGTTGAAGGAGTAGCTGGCGCCGTCGAGCCCGCCTTCGAGCAGCGAGCTGATCTTGTCGAATTGCCCCTCAAGAATCAGGTTCCTAATGGTCGCGTCGGTGTTGAGGATCTCGTTGCTCGGCACCCGGCCGCCGCCGTCAAGGCTCGGGATCAGTTTCTGGCAGATGAAGCCCCGGATCGAACCCGAGATCTGCCGGCGGGCCTGCGCCATCTGCTCGGGGGGAAAGAACTCAAAGAGGCGCGTGAGCGACTGGGCCACGGTCGCGGCGTGCATGGTCGAGAACACGAGGTGCCCGGTCTCGGCTGCGGCGATGGCTGTCTCGAAGGTCTCCCGGTCGCGCATCTCACCGATCAGGATGATGTCCGGGTTCTGGCGGAGCACCGACTTGATCGCCAGTTCGAAGGTCGGGACGTCCAGGCCGATTTCACGCTGCTGGAACACCGACTTGTCGTCCTGGAACGTGTATTCGATCGGGTCCTCGATCGTGATGATGTGCTTGTCCATGTTCTGGTTGATCCAGTTGAGCATGGCGGCCATCGTGGAGCTCTTTCCGGAGCCGGTGGCCCCGCAGACGAGCAGGATGCCGTCCTTGGCGTTCGCCAGCTTCAGGAGGGGCTCGGACTGAAGACTCAGGTCGTCGAAATTCGGGACCTTGCTCTTGATGTGCCTGAAGACGAGGCTCACGAGGCCCCGCTGGTGGAACGCGTTGACGCGGAACCTCCCAATGCCCTCCGACGCATAGGCGAAGTCGATCTGGCCCAGCTCCGCCCAACGCTTCCTGAAGATCTCGGGCACGTGCTCCTCCACGAAGGCCTCGGCCTCGGGGTTCGTTATCGGGTCCATGTCAACGGGTTTGAGCCGGTTTGAGATTCGGACATAGCCCGGCTTGTTCGCCTTGATCACGATGTCGCTGGCGGAGCTGTCGACGGCCAGCTTCAGCAGGTCGTTGAAGATCTCGGTGGAGGGGCTGACGGCATCCATGGGACAGATTAGCGTTGCTCTGGATTTTGTAGCTTGGCCTCCTTCAGGCGGCAAGGCATCTTTGCCAAGTCCCTGCACCCGACCCATGAAGCCACGGCCCCTGACAGGCGCGATCACCGCCCTCGCAACTCCCTTCCACGGGAAGGACGTTTCCTTTGGGGACCTCAAAAAGCTGATCGAGCACCAGATCAGGGGCGGGATCGACGGCATCGTTCCCGTCGGGACCACCGGCGAATCCCCCACCCTCACCTCCGAGGAGCATATGGACGTGATCCACGCGGCCATAGAGTTCTCCCGCGGCCGTGTTCCGGTCATCGCCGGGACGGGCTCCAATTCGACGGCTGAGGCCCTCGAGTACACGAGGATGTCCGACGAGGCCGGGGCCGACGCCGTCCTCGTGGTCGCCCCGTACTACAACAAGCCGAGCCAGGAGGGCCTCTTCCGCCACTACGCGGCGCTCGCCGACGCGACGGACCTGCCCATCATCCTCTATTCGATCCCCTCGCGCTGCGCCGTCGAGATAGGCGTTCCCGTGGTCGAGCGCCTCAGGTCCAGGTACCCGAATGTGCGGTGGATCAAGGAAGCCGGCGGCTCGGTCGACCGCGTGGACCAGCTGAAGCGGGCCATGGGCGACGACATCACGGTCCTCAGCGGCGACGACTCGCTCACGCTGGCCTTCATGGCCTCGGGAGCGGAGGGCGTCATCAGCGTCGCGTCCAACCTCGTTCCCCGCGAGATCTCGAGGATGGTCCGGTTTGCGCAGCAGAATGACTTCGCCCGGGCGACAAAGCTCCACCGCAAGCTCTACCCGCTCTTCAGGGCCCTCTTCGTCGAGCCCAATCCCGTGCCGCTCAAGGCGGCGCTGGCTCGGGCCGGAATCATCAGCAGCGAGGCGGTCCGCCTCCCGCTCTGCCCGATGGAGGCCGCCAAGCCGGGCCACCCTCGTCAGGGCGCTTTCGGGAATTGGCCGCTGACACGTCCATGCCTCTCACCCTCCTGCTGAACGGGGCCCGGGGACGGATGGGCGCGGCCATTGCCGCAGCGGCCCCGGCCATGGGGATTGCGATCGGCGCCGCAACCGACCAGGGCGATGACCTGCGCACGGCCATTAAGTCGGTCGACGTCGTGGTGGACTTCAGCTCCCCCCAGGCGACGCGCGGGCTCCTTGAGCTCGCGGTCGCGAGCCACAAGCCCGCCGTAATCGGCACGACGGGCCATTCCGCGGAGGAGAAGGCCGCGCTCCTGAAGCTGGCGTCGCACGTGCCGTGCGTCTGGGCCGGGAATTTCTCCGTGGGCGTCAACCTCCTCTTTTCGCTCGCGCGGCGTGCGGCGAGAACCCTCGGCGACGACTACGACGCCGAGGTGATCGAGATGCACCACCGCCTTAAGAAGGACGCTCCGAGCGGCACGGCCGCCCGGCTTCTCGAGATCATCATGGAGGAGCGCAGGCTCGACAGGTCGGCGCTTCGCCACGGCCGCCAAGGGATCACCGGCCCGCGCACATCCTCCGAGATCGGCGTCCATTCGCTGCGCGGGGGCGATGTCGTGGGGGACCATACGGTCATCTTCGCCGGCACGGGCGAACGCCTTGAGCTCACCCACCGCGCAAGCGACAGGGCCGTGTTTGCGCACGGCGCGCTCCGGGCCGCCCAGTGGGTCGTGGCGCAGAAGCCCCGGGTCTACGACATGCAGGATGTCCTCGGACTTGCCTGAAGCCGCCCAGCGATGATCACGTCGATCCAGGGCATCCTGGCCGAGTCCGGACTCGTCCGGGCCACCGTCGAGGTCAACGGATTTGGATACGAGGTGAACGTGCCCGTCACGACGGCGGAGCGCCTGCCGGCCGTCGGCAGCCTGGTCAGGCTCCATACGCTCGTCATCTACAGGGAGGATGCCCAGACGCTCTACGGCTTCGCCACGGCCGAGGACCGCGACTTTTTCCGGCTGATGATAGAGAATGTCACGGGCATCGGCCCCAAGATGGCGCTTTCCATCATGAGCCGCCTGTCGCTCCCGCTTCTCCAGGGGGCCATCCGCGCCGGTGATATCGCCACCCTGGCGAAGTGCCCGGGAATCGGGAAAAAGACCGCCGAAAGGTTGGTCGTCGAGCTGAAGAGCCGCGTCGGGGCCGAGGGGAATGCCGCCTCCCCGATGGTTTCGGCCGACGGCGGCCCTTCGGCCAGAAGCCCTCACGCCGACGCCGTGGCCGCCCTGGTGGCGCTCGGCTACAAGGTCGGCGACGCCGACGAGGCCGTTCGGAGGGCTTCCCTCAATCTCGGCACGGGGGCCACGACCGAGTCGCTGATCAAAATGGCCCTGGCCTGAAGGGGCCGCGAAGCGACGGGGTCCCGGAGCTTCAGCGCTCGAAGCGGAACGCGGTCATCTCCTCCGATTCCTGGTCGTCGCGGCCATTTGGGCCGTCCGAGATCGCCGCCGCCTTCAGGTCCGTCTTGGGGTTCAGCAGCGTGCCGGGTTTGGCCGCATTAAAAACAGGCGCCATGTGCACGTCGCCAATCCAATTGAACTGGGCCGTCTGGGAGGAGGGTTCGATCGCGCTGAAAACCGAGACCAGGTTTGACGACGGATCCGAGGGCAGATGGACGAGAAACACGGGCTTCATCGCATCCCGGGCCGGGGCCGCACCGGGGACCGCCAACGTCACCCTCGCCTTCGCGCCGGCCGATGCGAGGTCGGGAGAACTCAGGTTGCTCGGGCTCCTCAGGCTGACGACGGCCACAGCCACCGCCGCGGCTGCGGCAAGGCCCGCGAAAAGGGGTCCCGAATGCCGCCACGAGCGGCTGGACGGAAACGGAAGCAGATTCGGCGTGGCCTGCGCCGACGAAGCATCGGCGAACTGCTCCTCGGATAGCATCGAGCAGGCCTTCTGGATGCGGCAATACTGGTCGTAGACCTCTCGGCGCCTCGGGTCGGCCACGACCTCGGCCTCGAGCCTGAGGGAATCCTCGGCGCTAATCTCGTGGTCAACGTATAGATTGAGTAGTTCGATGAATTCCCGGTCGTTCATTTGAAGTCTTCGCCGAGCTTCGAGCGCAGGCTTTCCCGCGCCCGTGCGATTCGGCTTTTTACGGTTCCCACGGAAATGCCCAGGATTGCGGCGATTTCTTCGTAGGATAGGTTCTTGATGTTTCGCAAGATAAGAATCTCGCGGTGTTTTGCGCCGAGGCGCTCCATGCCTTTGCCGATACGGGTGACGAATTCACGGGTGACCGTGATGTCGTCGGGCGTCTCGACTTCGGCCGGTATCATCTCAGCGAGCGTGGTGTCATTGTCAGGGCCCATCGGGGCGTCGAACGAAACGGACTTGTCGCGCTTGCGCCTCCACCAGTACCAATACCGGTTGCGCGCGAGGTTGGTGGCGATCTGGTACAGCCAGGTTGAGAACGCAGACTCGCCGCGGAAATTCACAAGCCCCTTGTGGGCTCTTATAAAGGCGTCCTGGGTAACCTCTTCTGCGTCCTGGGAGTTCCGAAGGAGCTGGTTGACCATCGAGAAGATACGGTCCCAGTAGCGCTCCACCATTTCGTCAAACGCCGTCGCATCGCCGTTCTTGAAACGGTCGACAAGCATCTGGTCCAGGGCCACCTCGTGAGCTTTGGTTGACATTCGGTCCTCCACGCTCTGACGAGCATATTTGTGAATTGTTCCCAATGATTTAAAGACGGACCTACGAAAGAAATGGGTTACTTGGGAAGGGTCAATTGTTTCGAAGTGCCCCATCCGGCCCCTTTTTGTAAAGACGACGTTGGCCACGTGAAGTTCCGGAGATTCATAAACTTGCGCCTGAATCTGGAATTTTTGGCCTTGCGAACCCGAATGCGCCGAACCTTAAACGCACACCGAAAAGCGCCGCGAATGCTTCCCAACGTCGATTTTGATGACCCCGCCGCGGTTGCGGCGTTCGTGGCAGCCCGGTTCTCAGCCATCCACAAGGGGGCGGACGACACCCTGCTGCACCGCTTCTTCAGCGATGTGACGGCGCTATTCGAGGGACGCAACCCGGACTATTCGCCGATCGACCTGAAGTACCACAATTTTCGGCACACGCTGATGGCGACCGTGTGCATGTCGCTGATTCTCGAGGGCGAGCACGCGGGCGACGGGAACCTTCGGCCCCGGGATTTCGAACTCGCGATTGCCGGGGTGCTCCTGCACGACTCGGGTTACCTGAAGCTGAGGTCCGATACCGAGGGAACCGGGGCGAAGTACACCTTCTGCCACATCCTCAGGAGCTGCGCCTTCGCGGCCACCTACCTGCCCCGTCTGGGGGTCACCGACGTCGAGGTTGAAAGCGTCCTATCCGCGATCAATTGCACCGGGCCCAATTCCGAGATCGCCAGGCTGCGCTTCCGCGACGAGGAGAGCCGCCTGGTGGGATGCGCCCTGGCCACGTCGGACTACCTCGGCCAGCTTTCGGACCCGCATTATCCGAAGAAACTCGGGGAGCTTTACGCCGAGTTTCACGAGTCCGACCTTTTTGCGAACGTCCCCGAAGATAAGCGTGCGTTCAAATCCGAGGAGGATCTTATCCTGCGCACCCCGGATTTCTGGCGGCACATCGTGCGTCCGAAATTGGACAACGATTTCCAGGCGGTGTACCGGTTCCTCGAACGCCCGCTCCACTCCGGGAAGAATGCCTATCTGGATGCGGTCGCGGCGAATTTCGAGGTGATCGCCAGGCGCATCGCGACGCACTAGGGATCGCGCCGACCCCGCGTCGCCGCACGCGGGGCCAGGGACCGAAGGCGCGAAAAGGGACCCCGGCGGAACGGGAGTCCATTTGGTCTTGCGGCGGGCTCAGTATCGACGCTACATGGTGCCCCTTGGCTTGCCCCGCTTGGGGTGTGCTTTGGCGCCTGGGGCATCGTGTTCGGCATGCGGTGCTTTTCGCTGCACTTCTTGCTAGGAATGCGTACTTTGGGATTGTACGGTAGCCGAATTGCCAGCGCAGTATTTATAAAAATCAATTTCAAGGGTTGGTAGCTCAACGGTAGAGCAGTTGCCTTTTAAGCAATTGGTTCTGGGTTCGAATCCCAGCCAGCCCACCAACTTTCAGGGCTTGCCGATCCAGACCCACCCACACGATGCATCGACTTGTCATAATCGAGGACCAGACCGCCATCCGCGAGATGATGGGGGTCATCCTCGCGCTCGATAAGAACTTCACGCTCGTGGGGCAATGCGGCGACGGCCTCGAAGGCCTTGAGATGTGCCTCGAGCAGAAGCCCGACGTGGTCGTCCTCGACGCAAAGCTGCCGAGCCTGAACGGGGTGGAGCTCCTGCGAAGGCTCACAAAGAAGCTGCCCTCGCTCAGGGTCCTGGTTTTTTCCGGCTACGAAAACCCGGTCATGGTCCGGCAGATGCTCGAGGCAGGGGCGCATGGCTTTGTCGAAAAGACCGCCGGATTCACGGAGTTCAAGAAGGGCTTGGAGGCGATAGCGATGGGCGGAACCTACTTCGGTCCCGCCATCGCCAGCGTGCTGCGCACGGTCGTCGCGAACCCGGAATCGGGCAGATCGCCCGACTTCCTCACCGAACGCGAGAGGGAGATTCTGCAGCTGGTCGCCGAGGGCAACAGCACCAAGGAAATTGCGGCAAGGCTCGGAATCAGCGCGAAGACGGTCGACAACCATCGCACAAACTTGATGCGCAAGCTCAACATACATGATGTCGCAAGTCTCACGCGCCACGCGCTTGAGCAGGGCGTTGTCGACGACAGGGGCCATTCGTGAAGGCCGCGCTCCATCTTAATTTCTTGCCGCCGTCCAAAGGATGGCCAAAAATGACCCTTTCAATCTAGCATTTCCCAAACTCATGAAACTCGTCTCCAAGTCGCTATGTATCGCTGTCGCCGGTGCTGCCGCCCTCCTTGTGGGCTGCTCGAAGAAGCCTGTGCGGCCTGATCCGAGCGCCACGGCGCTTGGGCCCCAAACCGGCGGCGGTGCGCTGACCCCGACTGAGGTTTCGACGACGGCGGACCAGAATTCCGCGCTGACAAGCCGCGATTCCAATATCCTCGAGGACGCCAACACCATCCGCGGGCTCCTCCAGCCGGTCTACTTTGACTTTGATCGCTCGAATGTGAAGGCCTCCGAGCGCCCGAAGCTTCAGGCCGCGAAGGACTATCTCGACAAGAACCCCCAGTACAGGCTGCTCCTCGAGGGCCATTGCGACTGGCGCGGCTCGGCTGAGTACAACCTCGGGCTCGGCGACCGCCGGGCCAACGAGGCGAAGAAATACCTGCTTCAGATCGGCGTCGCCGCGGACAAGATCGAAACCCTTTCAAAGGGCGCCGAGGAGGCGGCCAAGAACGCCGACGAGGCGACCATGGCCAAGGACCGCCGCGACGAGCTCGTCGTCCTCAAGAAGTAGTAATACCGGACAGGATACGCTTCGCCGTCTCGACGCCCTTCCTCATGACGTCGAGACTGAAGCCCTCATTGGGGGCGTGAAGGTTGTCCTCGGGGAGGAATAGCCCGAGCATCACGGAGTCGAGACCCGTCGCCTTCTTGATGTCGGAGATGATCGGCACGCTTCCGCCCTCCCGCAGGTACAGGGGCGGGCGCCCCCACACCGCCGAAACGGCCGAATCCGTCGCGCGGAACGCGCGCGCAAGGATCGGCGACTGATCCTTCGGCGTATTGGGCCGCCCCGGGGGAACCACCACGTAGGGGTCGCCCTTGTGCTGGTCGACAAACTCGATCTTCACGCCCTTTGGCGCGCGCGCCAGGATCGCATCCCTCAGCAGCGCCTTGATATGGTCCGGCTCCTGGTTCGGAACAAGGCGGCAGCTGATCTTGACGAAGGCCTTGCTCGGAATCACGGTCTTCGTGCCCTCGCCCTGGTAGCCGCCCCCGATGCCGTTGAACTCAAGCGTCGGCTGAAACCGTATCGCCTCGAATGGCGAGAAGCCGGGCGGGGTGTAGAACGAATCGATGCCGAGGAAGTCCATGTAGGCCTTCCCGTCCCCCGAGAGCTTCGCCAGTTCGGCCCTCTCCCACGGCTCCACCTCCAGCACCCCCTCGTAGAAGCCCGGGATGTTGATCGTTCCGTCAGGGTTGTGGAGCGTCGCGCAGATCTCCGAAAGGGCCTGAATCGGGTTGCGCAGCGCGCCCCCATGGAGGCCCGAGTGCAGGTCGCTCCTGGCCCCGGTGACGATGAGGTCGAGAAGGGCGAGGCCCCGCAGGCCGCAGGTGACGACGACCTGGTCCTTGTTCGGGAGCGCCGTGTCGGACAGGTACACAAAGTCGGCCTTCCTGAGCCGGTCAGCGTGGGAGGCCAGGAACGCGGGGAAGCTCGGGCTTCCCATCTCCTCCTCGCCCTCGACCAGGAACGTGATTCGAAGCGGGAGCCCCGGGTTCTCCTCGAGCAGCTGGCCCACCGCGGCGATATTGGTCATCAGCGGGCCCTTGTTGTCGGCCGCGCCGCGGCCGTAGATGCGCTCGCCGATGATGGTCGGCTCGAATGGCGGCGTCTTCCAGAGGGAGATCGGGTCCGCCGGCTGCACGTCGTAGTGGCCGTAGATCACCACGTGGGGCCAGCGCGGGTCCCCGCCGCGGCTTGCGAGCACGATGGGGTGAACGTCCGTCTTCACGACCTCCACCGCGAAGCCGAGCGAGGCGAGCAGCTCGGACACGAATTTCTGGGATCCGGCCATCCCCTCCTTGAACCTCGAGTCGGTCGAGACGCTAGGGAAGCGGATGAATTCCTTCAGCTTTTCAACGGGATCGAACATGGCGCAACGATGCGCGATGGACCGGTCCCTGCCAATCCCGAACGGGTTCCCCGCCCCGCTCAGTGCCTGAAATGGCGGATGCCCGTGAAGACCATGGCGATGCCGCGATCGTCGGCCGCCTTGATGACCTCGGCGTCGCGCACCGAGCCCCCGGGCTGGATCGCCGCGGTGGCGCCGGCCTCGGCGGCCGCGATCAGGCCGTCCGGAAACGGAAAGAGCGCCTCGCTGGCGACCACGGATCCCTTGAGGTCGAGCCCCGCCTCGCCCGCCTTCCAGACGGCGATCCGCGAGCTGTCGACGCGCGCCATCTGGCCGGCGCCGATGCCGAGCGTCTGCTCGCCCCGGCAGTACACGATCGCGTTGGATTTGACGTGCTTGCAGACCTTCCAGCCGAAAATCATCGCATCCCACTCCTCGGGGGTTGGCTGGCGCCGGGTCACCACCCTGAAGCTCGCGCGGTCGCCGAGCGTCCGGTCCCGGTCCTGCACGAGCACGCCCCCGACGACGGAGCGGATCTCCTGCAGGGCGTCGGCACCGAGCCCCTCGCTGGCGACCATGAGGCGCAGGTTCTTCTTCTTCTGAAGGATCGCCAGCGCCTCGGCGCTGAAGCGCGGCGCAATGATGACCTCGGTGAAAATCTCCGAGATCAGCGCCGCAAGGTCCCCGTCCAGCGTGCGGTTCACGATGATGATGCCGCCGAAGGGCGCCTGGCGGTCCGTCGCAAAGGCCTTCTCCCAGGCCTCGACGAGGGTGGCCGCGCTGCCGAGGCCGCACGGGTTCGTGTGCTTGAGGATCGCGACCGTCGGCTTCTCGAATTCGCCGATCAAGTAGGTGGCCGAGGTGATGTCCAGGATGTTGTTGTAGCTCAGCTCCTTCCCCTGGAGCTGCTTGTAGTGGTCGTGAAACGTCCCGTAGAGGGCGGCCTTCTGATGGGGGTTCTCCCCGTACCGCAGCGACTGCGCCTTCTCCCATGAGAGGGAGAGCCGCGACGGGAAGCCCCCGAGCGCCTCGAGGTCGGGACCCGCCGCCTCCGCCTGCAGGTACCGGGCGATCGCGCCGTCATAGGAGGCGGTCCGCTGAAAGACCTTGAGGGCAAGCCGGCGGCGCAGCGCGGACAGGTCGGCGGGCGAGCCCTTCATCGCGGCGAGGACGGCGCCGTAGTCGGCGGGATCGCACACCACGGTGACGCTTGCATGGTTCTTCGCGGCGCTCCTGAGCATCGACGGCCCCCCGATGTCGATGTTCTCGATCGCCTCCTCGAGTTCCACCCCGGGGCGCGCCACCGTCTCCTCGAACGGGTAGAGGTTCACGACGACCAGGTCGATGAGCTCGATCCCGTTCGACTCCGCCTGCTCCAGGTGCTCGGGCTTGTCGCGCCGGCACAGGAGGCCCCCGTGTATCTTCGGGTGAAGGGTCTTCACTCTCCCCTCCATGATCTCCGGAAACCCCGTGTGCTTGCCGACCTCCGTCACCGCCAGCCCCTTCTCCTGGAGCATCCGCGCGGTGCCGCCCGTCGAGAGGAGCGTGTAGCCGTGATCGTTGACGAGGGAGGCCGCAAACTCGGCCAGGCCACGCTTGTCGCTTACCGAGAGGAGGGCGAGTTTACGCATGTTCCCCGCTCTTGTGCGGCCGCATGCGCGCCGCATCAAGCGGAAAGCCACTTGCGGAGCATCACAAGGGAGACACTCTTAGGGGCGTGTCTTGCTGCTCCTCCCTCGAATTACCGGGCCTGACCGCCCGCCTGGACAAACTCGTCCACCACCACGGGGGCGCCAGTCTGCCTGAGGACAAGCCGCACGCCTTCGTCTACTACATCACGATCCGCAACGGATCCGACAGGATCGTGACGCTTCTGGGGCGAAAATGGGTGATCGACTACGGCAAGGGCGGACGACAGGTGATCGAGGGCGACAAGATCGTGGGCGAGACCCCGCGACTGGCCCCCGGCGAGGAGTTCTCCTATAACAGCCACCACATCACGGGCTGCGACGCCCATGTGATCGGCAGCTTCCACGGTGTGGACGAATCGGGGACCAAGATCCATGTGCTCCTGCCCCCGTTCGACCTGGTGGTCCCCCATTGAGCGCTTATTTTCGGGACGCGCGGGTGCCCGGCCTTGAACAGTGCGAATTCGCCGTTCTTAATATCGCCAATAAATGAAGCTCATTGACCTGAACCGCGATGGCGGCATCGGCGCCAACTCGCTGTTCGTTCAGCTTGGGGACCTCAATATCCTGATCGATTCGGGTTTGCACCCGAAAAAGGTGGGCCGGCGGGCCGCCCCGGACCACACCCCCCTCAGGGGGAAGACCCTCCACCTGATCATCGTAACCCACTGCCACCTCGACCACATCGGCAGCCTGCCGATCACCATGAGGGAGCATCCGGACGCGCCGGTCATCATGTCGACGTCAAGCCGCATGCTGATCGAGCGGATGCTCCACAATTCGGCGAGCGTGATGATGCGCCAGCGCGAGGACCAGGACATCCCCGACTACCCGCTCTTCACCCACGACGAGATCGACCGCCTGTCCAAGCGCCTGACGCCCGTGCAGTTCGGGGTGCCGAAGAAGTTCAAGGCCGGCCGCGACGAGATCGAGGTCATCCTGCACCCCGCCGGCCATGTCGCCGGGGCCGCCGCCGTCGAGGTCCGCCACAAGCACAGGGCGATCTTCTTCACGGGGGATGTTCTCTTCGAGAACCAGCGCACGCTTCCGGGAGCCAAGTTCCCCGCGGGACACTTCGACACGCTGGTCACGGAGACGACCCGCGGAACGACAAAGCGCCATCCGGACAAGACGCGCGGCTTTGAGATGAAGCGCCTGGTCGAATCGATCAACGATACGATCCAGCGGGGCGGCTCCTTCCTGATTCCTGTCTTCGCGCTCGGCCGCATGCAGGAGATCCTCTCCATCGTTCACGACGCCCGGAAGTTCCGGCGGCTGGTCGACTGCCCGATCTACGGATCGGGACTCGGCATGGACCTGGTCGACTATTTTGACGAGATCAGCCGAAAGACCCGCCACATCCAGTTCAACCGCGGGATCGTGAAGGAGCTCCGGGTGAAGCCGCTGCCGCGGATCCTCACCCCGGGCGAGGACCCTCAGCAGAACGCCCTCTACATCATCAGCTCCGGGATGCTCGTCGAGCGCACCCCGAGCTACACGCTGGCGTCCGGGCTCCTTGGCCACGCGCGCAACACGATCGGCTTCGTGGGCTACTGCGACCCGGACACGCCGGGCGGCGCCCTCCTCGCCTCGAAGCCCGGCGACACCTTCCTCTTCAAGACGGCGAACGTGAAGACGAAGGTCAAGGCGCGGGTCGAGCGCTTTGAGCTGAGCGGGCACGCCGACCGCGAGGAGCTCCTCCAGTTTGCCGTCCAGACGAGCGCCCGCAGCATCGTCCTCACGCATGGCGACCCCGACGCGCGGCAGTGGTTCGCCGAGCAGCTTGCCGAGAAGCTGCCGGCGGCCCACGTCATCGACCCCGTCCCCCTGCAGCAGTATCAGGTCTAGGCGCCGAGGAGCCCCGAGACGAGGCCCTTGAGGTGCGCGGCCATGGGCGGGGCGCCGGCCACGTACATGATCCGCCTCATCTTCAGGTCGAAGACCTTCATCGGAAGCTGCTCGCCGTTGAGGAAGATGACCTCCCCTCCCGCCGCCCTGCACAGGGGAATGGCGGCGGCTAGGTCCCAGATCTTCACATTGAAGTCGACGGCGCCGCCGAAAAGACCCGCCGCGACGTACGCCAGGTGGAGCGTGGCGCTTCCGAGTCCGCGGATCTTGAAATGCGTGATCACGGCGTCGGCGGCGGGAACCAGGGCCTTGTCCGTCGGGCTGTGGAAGCCGATGAGCGTCTCGGGAGTCGGCTTCGCCGTGGAGACGTTTGCCCTGCGCCCGCCATCGAACATGCCGAAGCCGGGCCCGCCGTGCATGAGGACGCGCCGGCTCAGGTCGTAGACGACGCCGTAGACCGGCTCCCCGTGCACGGCCAACGCGAGCGAGATCGCGCAATAGGGAATGCCGAGGGCGAAGTTGTTGGTCCCGTCGATCGGGTCCAGGACCCAGCCAAACCTCGAGGTCACGCCGATCGGCCCGCCGCCCTCCGGCAGCTCCTCGCTGAACATCTGGTCTTCGGGGAAGTCGGCGCGCAGCGCGCGGAAGATGTTCTCGGAGATCGCGATGTCGACCGCCGTCACCCGCGTGCCGTCGCCCTTCCAGCGGCTCTCCGCGCGGCCGAATTCCCGGTGCAGAAGCTCGGTCTGGGCCTGCACCGCGGCCTTGGCCGCATCGATTCGCCGCGTGAGTTCGGTCAGGTAGTCGCTCATGTATAGTCGTACAGCTTGGGATCGCGCGAGGGCGCCGCGCGGCGCGAGCGCGACCGCGACCGAGCCTCCCTCGCCTCGCCCGGCCCGGGCTCCGCCCCGGCCGGTTCCTCGCCGAGCTCCTCCTCCAGCGAGTCGGGGTCGGCTCCCTCCTCCAGCTTGCGCACCACCTCCTCCATCTGGCCGTCCATCTTCTGGCCGGTGAGGTCGGCCATCCGCCGCATCATCCGGCCCATGGCCCGCGGGTCGTTCTCGTCCACGCTTGAGAACTCCCGCTCCATCTCGCCCATGGCGGCCTCCATCCTTCCCTCGTCAGGCCCGGCGCCGGGGCCCCCGGGAACATCCCCCCCGCCGGCGCCCTTGTCCTGCGCCCTGCCGACCACGGCGAACGCCGACAGGACCTTCTGCATCCGGAACCTCGGGTCATCCGGGCATTTGGGTGTCAGCCGTCCCTGCGCCAGGGTGCGCGCATAGAACTGGTAGATGCGGTGGTTGTCGGGACAGTAGAATTCGTAGATCGGCACGGCCGGCTCCTTTGGGTGTTCGCGAGGGCCAAGCTGCCATGCCCACTCCCCGCCAGTCAAACTTCGACGCCGCGCAATGCGCGATCGCCCGAACCCGGGCCGGAGCCGCGGCTGCGGGCGGCCGGATCGCGGGGCGGCCGACCCCGGCCCCGGCGGCTCTCCTCGCACAACTAGGCCCAGGCATGGGGGATGCGCTGCGAAGGCGGGATTGCCATTTTCATCTCCACCGGGACACTTGGCGCATGATCACCCCGGCAAGATTGACGCTCCTCCTGGCGGCCGGCGCCTGTGCGGCGGCCCAGGCCCAGACGCCGGGCCCGGATGAGGCTGCGGCGGCGCGCATGCTTGAACACGTCAGGGTCCTCTCCTCCGACGCGTTTGAGGGGCGCGGACCGGGCACGCCCGGCGAGGACAAGGCCGTCGCCTACCTGCAGCAGGAGTTCAGCGAGATAGGGCTCCTGCCCGGCAATCCCGACGGGACCTACATCCAGAAGGTCCCGATGGTCGGCATCGTGTCCACCGCTTCGGCGAGCTTTTCGGCTGGCGACGCGACCCTGACCCCCGCGGTCCTCAACGACTATGTCGCCGTCTCGCGCCGGATCACGCCGTCCGTCGAGGTCAAGGACAGCCCGATCGTGTTCGTCGGCTACGGGGTCGTCGCCCCCGAATACGGCTGGGACGACTTCAAGGGGGTCGACGTGAGGGGAAAGACGGTGGTCATGCTGATCAACGACCCGCCGGTGCGCGACCCGAAGGATCCGACGAAGCTCGACGACACGATGTTCAAGGGAAAGGAGATGACCTATTACGGACGCTGGACGTACAAGTTCGAGGAGGCCTCCGCCAAAGGCGCAGCCGCCTGCCTGATCGTCCACGAAACGGGACCGGCGGGCTATCCCTTCGCCGTCGTCTCCGGAAGCTGGGGCCGCGAAAACTTCGTCCTTGAGTCGGCGGACGGGGGCGCGGGCCGGGTGGCGGTCGAGGGCTGGCTCACCCTCGACTACGCGAGGAGGCTGTTCGCGGCCGCCGGCCAGGACTACGACCGGCTCAAGGCCGCGGCCGTGAGCAAGGATTTCCGGCCGGTCGCATTCAACGCCAGGGCCAGCTTCAGCGTTCAGAACAGGATCCGCCCGCTCGACTCGCGAAACGTGGTCGCCAAGCTCGAGGGCTCCGACCCGGCGCGGCGCGGCGAATACATCATCTACACGGCGCACTGGGACCACCTCGGCAGGAACCCCCGCCTGAAGGGGGACCAGATCTTCAACGGGGCCCTCGACAACGCCTCCGGCTGCGCCGGCATCCTCGAGATCGCCCGGGAATTCACCCAGCTGCCCGCGGCCGAGCGCCCCGCGCGCTCGATTCTCTTCCTCGCGGTGACCGCCGAGGAGCAGGGGCTCCTGGGATCGCAGTATTACGCGCTCCATCCGCTCTATCCGCTCGCGAAGACCCTGGCCGACCTGAACATCGACGTGATGCAGCCTTCCGGCCCCTCGCGCGACGTCGAGGTCATCGGCTACGGCAACACCACGATGGACGACCTGGCGAGGGGGATCCTCGCAAGCCGCGGCCGTGTCCTCGTCCCCGACCGCGAGCCCGAAAAGGGCGGATTCTACCGCTCGGACCACTTCGAATTCGCCAAGGTGGGGGTCCCCGCGTTCTACACCGGACGGGGCAACGAGATCATCGGGAAACCCGACGGCTACGGCCAGATGCGCCGCGACGAATATGTCGCCAAGGACTACCACAAGGTGACCGACGAGATTAAGCCCTGGTGGGACCTGCGCGGCGCCGCGTGGGACGCGGACCTGCTCTTCGAGATGGGCCGAAGGCTCGCGGCGACGGACGTTTGGCCCCAATGGAAGGCCGGCAGCGAGTTCAAGGCCCGCCACGACGCGATGATGGCCGCAGCGGCCCCCTGAGGACCGGCCGGCCCCTGATGATGATTCCCCGATTGCCGCGGCTGGCCGCCCTCCTTGGGGCCCTGGCCCTCCTGGCCGGATGCGCGAAGACGGACCCGGCCCCCGCGGAAGCCGCGCACGGGCGCCGGCCCCAGGTGCTCCGCTACGGCAACACAAACGAGCCCCAGGACATCGACCCCCAGGTGGTGCAGGGAACCCCCGAGGACCACGTGATCAAGGCCCTCTTCGAGGGCCTCCTCACGGCGGACCCGAAGGACCTCCACCCCATCCCCGGGCTCGCACGCTCGTGGGAGGTCTCCCCGGACGGGCTCACCTACACGTTCCACCTCAGGGAAAACCTCAGGTGGTCGGACGGGAGCCCCATCACGACGGATGATTTCCTGCTGTCGTGGAAGCGGATGATCAGCCCCAAGCTCGCCTCGGAGTACGCCTACCTGATCTATAACTTCGTCGCCGGGGCGAAGGATTTCTATGACGGGAGGATCACGGACTTCTCTAAGGTCGGCTTCAAGGCGACCAGCCCGCTCACGCTCCAGGTGACGCTCATCAACCGCACCCCCTATCTCCTTTCGATCATCGCCAACCACTACGCCTGGAACATCGTCCCGATCAAGGTGCTCCTGCGGTACGGGGCGCTTGACGAGCGGAGCACCCCGTGGACGAGACTCGGGAATTTCGTCGGCAACGGCCCCTTCATGCTGAAGGAGTGGATTCCGCAGGAGCGGATCGTCGTCGTCCGGAACCCGCTGTACTGGGACGCCGCGAGCGTGAAGCTCGACGAGATCGACTTCTTCCCGACCGAGGACCTTGCGGCCGAGGAGCGGATGTTCCGCGCCGGCCAGCTCGACCGGACCCAGGAGATACCGATCTCGAAGATCGACGCCTACAAGCGCGAGCACCCCGAGCTGCTCCACATCGACCCGTACCTCGGAATCTACTTCTACCGGTGCAACGTGACCCGGCCCCCGCTCAATGACAAGCGGGTGCGCAGGGCCCTCGCGCTCGGGATCGACCGCGAAAGCCTCATCCGGAACGTGACGCGAGGGGACGAGCGGCCCGCCTACGCGGTCAGCTATCCGGGCGACGCCGGGTACACGCCCCGGGCCAGGCTCACGGGGACCCTCGACGACGCCCGCAGGCTCCTCGAAGAGGCGGGCTACCCCGGCGGCGCGGGGCTTGCCCCCATCCAGCTTCTCTACAACACCCAGGCCAACAACAAGCAGATCGCCGAGGCCATCCAGGAGATGTGGCGCAAGAACCTCGGGGTCGCCAGCGAACTCATCAACCAGGAATGGAAGGTCTACCTCGACAGCCAGCACACGCACAGCCTTCCAGATGGAGCGCGCGGCCTGGGTCGCGGATTACCCGGACCCCCACGTCTTCCTCGAGATCTGGGAGACCGGCAACGGCAACAACGACACGCTCTGGTCAAACGCCGAGTATGACAGGCTCCTCCACAGCGCCCTGTCCGCGAAGGACGACGCCACGCGCTACGAGATCTACCAGCGGCTGGACGCGATCCTGGTCGACGAACTCCCCGTGATCCCCATTTTCTACTACACACGGCCCTACCTCATGAGCCCGAAGATCAGGGGATACTGGCCCAACCCGCTCGACAACCACCCCTTCAAGGACCTCTACCTCGAGGACTGAGACCCTATGATCCGTTTCATAGCCATGCGGCTTCTGCAGACCATCCCCGTGGTGTGGGTCATCATCACGGCGACCTTCTTCATGATCCGCTTCGTTCCCGGCGGACCCTTTACGGCCGAGCGGGCCGTGACGCCCGAGATCATGCGCAACCTCGAGGCCCATTACGGCCTGAACAGGCCCCTCTACCGCCAGTATCTCGACTACTGCGGGAGCATCCTGCGGGGGGACCTCGGGCCCTCGTTCAAGTACCCGACCCGCACCGTCAACGAGATCATCGCCGAGAAGCTGCCGGTATCGGCGGAACTCGGCGTCCTCTCGCTCTGCGTCGCCCTCGGCCTCGGCCTGCCCCTCGGCGTCCTCGCGGCCGTCAAGCGCAACACCTGGATCGACTACGCGTGCTCTTCCTTCGCCATGGTCGGCATCTGCATCCCCACCTTCGTCATGGGGCCGCTCCTGATCCTCCTCTTCGCCATCCGCCTCGGCTGGTTCAACGCCTCGGGATGGTACGGGCCCATCGACCGCGTCCTGCCCAGCGTGACCCTCGGGATGGTGTATGCGGCCTACGTGGCCCGGCTCACCCGGGGCGGGATGCTCGAGGTCCTGAGCCAGGACTACATCCGGACGGCGCGCGCCAAGGGCGCGAGCGAGGCGCGGATCATCCTGAAGCACGCCCTAAGGGGCGGCCTCACGCCGGTCGTCTCCTTCCTCGGGCCCGCGATCGCCGGGGTCGTCACCGGCTCCTTCGTGATTGAGACGATCTTTCAGATCCCCGGGATCGGCCGCGAGTTCGTCAACTCGGCCTTCAACCGGGACTACACGCTCGTCCTCGGCACCGTCGTCCTCTACGCCGGGTTCATCATCGCCATGAACCTGGTCGTCGACGTCGTGCAGGTGTGGCTGAACCCAAAGCTGAAGTTCGAATGAAGACCGACGAAACCGAACGCGGCCACTCGCTCTGGAGCGACGCCTGGCACAGGCTCAGGAGCAACCGCCTCGCCATCCTGGGCGGCGTCCTCCTCATCCTTCTCGCCGTCGCCTGCGCCGGCGGCCCGTTGTTCTCCCAGTCCTACGAGGAGCAGAACCTCGACCTGGGCGCGGTTCCCCCCTGCGCGCAGCACTGGCTCGGGACCGACACGCTCGGGCGCGACCTGCTGGCCCGCATCCTCTACGGCGGGCGCATTTCGATCATGGTGGGCCTCGTGGCGACCTTCGTCGCCCTGGCGATCGGGGTGACCTACGGCGCGGTCGCGGGGTTCATCGGCGGGAAGGTCGACGCGGTCATGATGCGCATTGTCGACATCCTCTACGCGCTGCCGTTCGCGATCTTCGTCATCCTTCTCATGGTGTTCTTCGGCAGGAACATTTTCCTCCTCTTCTTCGCCATTGGCGCCGTCGAATGGCTCACGATGGCCCGCATCGTTCGGGGCCAGGTGATGTCCATCAAGCGCATGGAATTCATAGAGGCGGCGCGCGCCCTCGGGCTCGGCCGAAGGCGCATCATCTTCAAGCACCTGATACCGAACGCTCTCGGCCCGGTCATTGTGTACACGACCCTGACGATCCCCGCGGTCATGCTCCTCGAGGCGTTCCTCAGCTTCCTCGGCCTCGGCGTGCAGGCGCCGATGAGCTCCTGGGGGGTCCTCATCAAGGACGGCTCCGAGAAGATGGAGGAGTACTGGTGGCTCCTCGTCTTCCCGGGCGCCCTGTTCTCCACGACGCTTTTCTCGCTCAATTTCCTCGGCGACGGGCTTCGGGACGCGTTGGATGTGCGTGCGTCCAAGGACTGACCCCGCCCGACGGCCCCCGCCCATGCTCAGCCGATTCAAACCCTACCTCCCCTACCTGAAGCCGGTCAGGGGCACGCTGGTGGGCGCGATCGCGGCGGGCATCGTCTTCGGCGCGGCGAACGGCCTCGGCATCCCCTACATCATCAAGCACGTGTTCCCGCGCGTGTTTGACGCGAACGCGGTCCCCATGACGACGTGGCAGATCGTGTTCATCGCGATGGAGCTGCCGCTCGTCTTCGTCGTCCGCGGAGTCGCCGGCTACCTGAACACCTACCTGATCCAGGTGGCGGGGGTCCGCATCCTCGAGGCGATCCGCCTCGACTACTTCCGCAAGCTGCAGGTCCTCTCGCTCGCGTTTCTCCAGAGGCAGACGACGGGCGACCTGATCTCCCGCGGCCTCGCCGACACGAACCAGCTCCAGACCACCTTGACGACCGTCGCCAACGACGGGATGAAGCAGCCCGCGACGCTCGTCTGCGCGCTCAGCTACGTGCTCTACCTTGCGTACCACGAGAAGGGAAGCGCCCTCATGATCGCGTGCATGGCGATCGTCCCCCTGTGCGTGTTCCCGGTCCGCTACGTGGGGAAGAAACTGGTCAAGCGCGCCTACCAGATGCAGGCCCAGATGGGCTCGGTCACGAACAGCCTGAGCGAGAACCTCGGCGCCGCGAAGGAGGTGCGCGCGTTCGGGCTCGAGGAACGCCAGGCGCTCGCGTTCTCGAAGGAGACCTCGAGCCTCATCCGGATCCAGCTCAAGGTCGCAAAATACGCGCAGGCCCTTGCGCCTTCGATCGAGATCATCTCGGCGTTCGGCATCGCTGTCGTCTTCATCTATGCGAAATTCGCGGGCGTGAAATGGGACTCGTTCCTGGCGATCGTCGGCGCCCTCTTCATGAGCTACGACCCCGTGAAGCGCCTCGGGGCCATCAACAACGACGTCAAGCGCGGCGAGGCGGCGCTCGACCGACTCGAGGTCGTCTTCAACGAGCCGGTCACGATCAAGGACCCGCCGGATCCGGCGCAGGTCCGGCGTGTCCGCGGCGACATTGCGTTTGCGGACGTGACGTTCGGCTACAAGTCCGACGAGCCGGTCCTCAACCGGGTGACCGCCCTCATCCCGGCGGGCACGGTGTGCGCGCTCGTCGGCCCGAGCGGCGCGGGAAAGACGACCTTCGCGAACCTGGTCCCCCGCTTCTTCGACGTCGAGGAGGGCCATGTGTCGATCGACGGGATCGACATCCGCAAGATGCGCCTGGCCGACCTGAGAAGGAACATCGCCCTCGTCTCGCAGGACCCGATGCTTTTCAACGACACCGTCCAGAACAACCTCCTTCTCGGCCGGCTCGACGCCACGCCCTCCGAGGTGAGGGCGGCGGCGGTCCAGGCGCACGCCGACGAGTTCATCCGGGCCTTTCCCGAGGGCTACGACACGATCGTCGGCGAGCGCGGCGCCCGGCTTTCCGGAGGCCAGAAGCAGCGCCTTGCCGTCGCCCGGGCCTTCCTGCGCAACGCCCCCATCCTGATCCTCGACGAGGCCACCTCGGCCCTTGACTCCCAGAGCGAGCAGATGATCCAGGACGCGCTGCGCAAGCTCGTGGTGGGAAAGACGGTCCTCATCATTGCGCACCGCTTCAGCACGATCCGCGACGCGTCGCTTATCCTGGTGTTCGACAAGGGCTCGATCGTCGCAAGGGGCAACCATTCCGAGCTTTACGCAAGTGACGGCCTCTACCGTGCGCTCTACGACCAGCAGCGCACCGAGGCCTCCTAGCCGGTGGCCGGCCGCCGCCCCCCGTCCATGACCGAGAACCCGAGGATCCTCGTCATCCGGCGCCGCTATCTCGGGGACGTCGTCCTCCTCGGCTCCCTCCTGCTCAACCTGAGGCTGCATCGGCCCCTGGCCCGCGTCGTCGTCCTTGTCGAGCCCGCGTGGTCCGGGATCCTCACGCTGAACCCGGACCTCAATGCGTTCATGGAGCTCCCGAAGGGACTCTCCTCCTGGAGGGCGTTCCTCGGCGCGCTGCGCTCCGAGCGCTTCACGCATGTCCTCGACCTGGACAACACCGAGAAGACCGCCGTCATCGCCCGGCTGAGCGGCGCGCCCGTGCGGATCGGTCTCCACCACGGGGCCCACCCGATCAAGCTGCGCTCCCTCTACACCGACGTGGCCTACGAGGCCGAGGCCGAGCACGAGGCCCAGCCGATCACCGAGTATTACCTGAAGGCCCTCGCCCCGGCCGGCGTGCCCGTCGTCACGCGCGAGGTGCGGCTGGTGCCGCGCGAGTCCGAGGTCCGTGACTGGCGGCGCATGGTGGGCGCCCAGGGCCGGACGCTGCTCGTCCACCCCGGCAGCCGGAGCGCGTGGAGACTCTGGCCCGAGGACCGGTTTGCCGCCGTCTGCGACCGGGTGCAGGACGAGCTCGGCGTCCAGGTGGTCCTCGTCGGCGGGCCCGCCGAGCGAGGCCTTGTCGCCTCCATCCGCTCGAAGGCGAGGAGCCATCTGCTTGCGATCGACCCGGCGCCCTCCCTGACAGGCCTCGCGTCCCTCGCTCGGGCGTGCTCGCTCATGCTCTGCCATGACAGCGGGCCCATGCATGTGGCCGCAGCCGTCGGCACACGCGTCGTCGCCCTGTACGGCTCGCAGAACCCCGTCCTATTCCAGCCCCACGGCCAGGGCCACACCGTGCTCACGCCCCCGGCGCCGTGCGCGGCCTGCGTCGCGCCGGGTTCGTGCGTCCCCGGCGACTCCTACCGCAACCTCTGCGTGCGCTTGCTCACCGTCGAACAGGTCTTTGCGGCCCTCAAGGCCGCCCTTTCGGAGGTTCCCGCCTAAGGCCATGTCCGAGGAACCCCACCGGTTCGGCAGGGATGCCGAGGACCTGATAGCCTCCCTGCGCAGGCTGCCCTCCGAGGATCCGAGGGGCATCCGCCGCAAACCCGCCCAGGAGGCCTCCGTCCTGATCGAGGCGCTGAAGGCGAAGTACGGCATCGGCATGCCGACCGCCGAGCAGGCCATCCGGGACCGGTGGCCCGAGGTGGTTGGCCCGGCGAACGCGTCCTATTCGAACGCGGTGCGCATCGACGAACGGGGCCGCCTGATCGTCCACGCCACCCACGCGGTGGTCCGAAACGAGCTTTTCATGAACCGGGCGGAGATCATCGAGCGGATCCGGAGGATACCGGGATGCGCCGCCGTCAAGTACCTGCACCTGGTCCAGGGCTAACGGGCGCCCAAATTTTGGCCTTGCGCCTGGGGCATCGGTTTTTGAAGTTATTCCCTTGCGTCAGTGGGTTCCCGTCAGTTGAGGGGCCCGCCATGACTGGTCCGGCATCCCGCCGGGCTGGAACGGTGACGCCGGCTTGGCCGAGGATCCCCTCCGGCGGGGCTGGTGGCACGGGGCCTGCAAGGGCTCCCTACAGTCATGCAACCCAACTACATAACAAATGCCCACAGTCGTTAAGCCAGAAATCATCGCAGAGTACAAGATCCACGAAAAGGACACCGGTTCCAGCGAGGTGCAGATCGCTCTCCTGACCGCACGCATCAACCACCTAACCGAGCACCTGCGCACCCACAGGAAGGACTTCCACTCCCGGCGCGGGCTGCTTCAGATGGCGAGCCGCCGCCGCAAGCTGCTCGATTACCTCAAGCACCATAATCTGCCCAAGTACAACGAACTGCTGCAGAAACTGAATCTGCGAAAATAGAGCTTTCGCCACACAGGCGACCCGATCCGCGGGTCGCCTGTTGTCATTAGGACACTCGACACAGAACCGGGACATTTCCGTTTGCCGCCACGGCGCCGCCCAGGGGGCGGCAAACGGAAATCTCTCGAGTCTTGTAGCGAGACCGACGCAAGCACGCACGGCCCGCGCGCCGGGCGGCAGCTCCATCCCACCCGACTCAGCCCGGCGCCCTCAAAAAGCGCCGGCGAAAACCCCCTTTAGAAAACAGAAACCAAAGACATGAATCAGAAACACAACGTTACCGTCCAGGAATACGGGATCAAATTCTCAACCGGCTCGATCGGCAAGCTTGCCAACGGCGCCGTCAATGTCGCCGTCGGCGACACCAACGTGTTCGTCGCCGCGACCGTCGCCGCAACAACCAAGCCCGGCCAGGACTGGTTCCCCCTCACGGTCGACTACCGCGAGAAATACCACGCGGCGGGCCGCTTCCCCGGCGGCTACTTCAAGCGCGAGGGCCGGCCGACGGAGAAGGAGATCCTGACGTCGCGCCTGTGCGACCGCCCCTGCCGCCCGCTCTTCCCCGAGGGCTTCCTCAACGAGGTCCAGGTGATCGGCATCCTCCTGTCGGCCGACCAGAAGAACGAGTCCGACATCGCCATGGTCAACGGCGCCAGCGCCGCCCTCGCGATCTCCGACATCCCGTGGAACGGGCCGATCGCCGCGTCGCGGATCGGGCTGGTCGACGGCCAGTTCGTGGCCAACCCGACCATCGAGCAGATGTTCGCGTCCTCGCTCGACCTGATCTACGTCGGAAACGAGAAGGACATGCTGATGATCGAGGGCAGCGCCGATCAGCTTCCCGAGGAGCGCTTCATAGAGGCCCTCGAGTTCGCCCACAAGGCGATCCAGCCGATCATCAAGGCGATCAAGGAGCTGGTGGCGGTCGCCGGAAAGCCGAAGGCCACGTTCCCGCTCGTCGGGGCGACGCCCGAGGCGCGCGCCATCATCGAGCGCGTCGCGGGCCCCAAGATCCCGGACGCCATCTTCGGCAAGGAGAAGGCCGCCCGCGCCTCGGGCGTGAAGGCGATCAAGGACGAGACGAAGGCGGCGCTCGTCGCCGAGCTCGGCGAAGGGAAGTTCACCGACGTCGACCTGAATGTCGTCTTTGAGGACCTCCAGTACAAGGCGTACCGCAGGACGGTCCTCGAGCGCGGCGTGCGCGCCGACGGCCGCGATGCGAAGAGCCTGCGCCAGATCGGCTGCGAAGTCGGGGTCCTCCCGATGGTCCACGGGAGCTCGCTCTTCGAGCGCGGCGACACCCAGGCCATGGTGATCACGACCCTCGGGCCCACAAAGGAGGCCCAGGACATGGACGGCCTGACGGGCGGCGCCACCTCCAAGAGCTTCATGCTCCACTACAACTTCCCGCCGTTCTCGGTGGGCGAGACGGGACGCTTCGGCTCCCCGGGCCGCCGCGAGATCGGTCACGGCGCCCTCGCCGAGCGTTCGCTCGTGCCGGTGCTTCCGCCGGAGGACGCGTTCCCCTACTCGATCCGGGTCGTCTCGGAGATCATGGCCTCGAACGGATCGACCTCGATGGCCTCGGTGTGCGGCGGCTGCCTCTCGCTCATGGACGCCGGCGTCCCGATCATCGCCCCGGTCGCCGGCATCTCGTGCGGCCTGATGACGGAGAACGCCGCGGACGGCTCCATCTCGAAATGGGTCACGATCACCGACATCATCGGCGAGGAGGACCACTTCGGCGACATGGACTTCAAGCTCGCGGGAACGACCAAGGGCATCACGGGCTTCCAGCTCGACCTCAAGATCAACGGCCTGCCGTTCGAGATCGCCAAGGCCGCGATCTTCCAGGCCCGCGACGCCCGGATCGAGATCCTCAGGAAGATGCTCGCCGTCATGCCGGCCCCCCGCGCCGACCTGAGCAAGTACGCTCCGCGCATCCAGACGATCCAGATCGACCCCGAGAAGATCGGACTGCTGATCGGACCCGGCGGAAAGACCATCCGCCGCATCACCGAGACGACCGGGGCGCAGATCGACATCGCCGAGGACGACTCGGGCAAGGTCTTCATCTACTCGAACAACGGCGAGGCCATGGCGCGCGCGATCCAGGAGATCGACGGGCTCTGCGGCGGCGCCGGCGGTCCCGGCGGCGGCGGCGGCGGAGCGCCGATCGAGGTCGGAAAGCTCTACAACGGCCGCGTCACCGGCATCAAGGACTTCGGCTGCTTTGTCGAATGCACCCCGGGCAAGGAGGGCCTGGTTCACATCTCCGAACTGGCCGACTTCCGCGTCCGGCGCACCGAGGATGTCGTCAAGATGGGCGACATGATCTGGGTGAAGTGCATCGGCGTCGACGAGCGCTCCGGCAAGGTCCGCCTGTCGCGCAAGGCCGCCATGAAGGAAATGGAAGCCCAGAAGCAGGGCGAAGCCGCCCCGGCGGCCGAGCCCCTTCAGTCCTGACGGGTGAGGCTCCTCGTAACGAACGACGACGGCGCTGAATGCGTCTTCCTGCACGAGCTGGTCCGCGCGCTCATCCGCGCGGGCCACGCCGTCTTCGTCGTGGCGCCGAAATGCGAGCAAAGCTGGACCGGCGCGTCAAAATCGAGGCACCGCGACGTCCATTCGGCGCAGATTGACCTGGGCCTCGGCTGCCCCGTGTGGGTCGTCGACGGAACGCCGAGCGACTGCGTCAACATCGGCATCGACCACCTGCTGCCCGAGCGGCCCGAGGCGGTCCTCAGCGGGATCAACGTGGGGCTGAACGCGAGCCTCGGATTCATCCTCGGGAGCGGGACGGTCGCGGGCGCCTGCGAGGGGGCGATGCACGGCCTGCCCGGAATCGCCCTGTCGCAGAGCATGGACATCCCGGTTTACGACGCCTTCAAGGAGCGCGGCCGCGCCGACGAGACGCTCCTTTCGATCCTGCGGGCCTCGGCCCGGCACGCAGCGCTGCTGGCTCCGGAGCTCGCGGCGCAGACCGCGGAGCGCAGCTTCATCGTCCACAACCTCAATTTCCCGTACCCGTGCACGCCGGATTCGCAGCTGCGGCGCACGATTCCGGCCAGGGTCCTCCTTCCCGGGCTCTTCAGCCCCCAGTCGAAGGACGGCACCCACCGGCTTGTGTTCAGGCTGGGCGAGGACACCTCGGCCTGCACCCCCCTCACCGACCGCTCCGCCCTCGACGCGGGGTTCATCAGCCACACGGTGCTCGATTTCTCGAAGCTGGGTTCGATCTGACGCCGATAATGTGCTTGCGTCCCCTCACGCATGATAGAGGTCCAGAATCTGACTCGGGTCTTCAGGACCTACAAGAAGCAGCCCGGCTTCTGGGGCGGCGTTAAGGGGCTGTTCAGCCGCACGTACGACGAGACGGCGGCCGCCAAGGACGTCACCTTCTCGATAGCCGAGGGCGAGTTTGTCGGGTTTTTGGGCCCGAACGGCGCCGGAAAGACAACGACGCTGAAGATGCTCTCCGGCCTCATCTTCCCCACCTCCGGAAAGGCGCGCGTCGCCGGGTTCGACCCGACGAAGAGGGAGAACGCCTACCGCCGGATCTTCGCCCTCGTCCTTGGCCAGAAGAACCAGCTCTGGTGGGACCTTCCCGCGATCGAGTCCTTCGCCCTCCTCAGGGCCATCTACGGGCTTCCGGCGGGCGACTACAAGAGGAGCCTCGACGAGCTCGTCACGCTCCTCGGAGTCGGCGACAAGCTCAATGTCATGGTTCGCGAGCTCTCCCTGGGCGAGCGGATGAAGATGGAGCTGATCGCGGCGCTCATCCACCGCCCCAAGGTGCTCTTCCTCGACGAGCCCACCATCGGACTCGATGTCGTCTCGCAGCGGGCCGTTCGCCTGTTCCTGCGCGACTACAACCGCCAGCACCGGGTCACCATCATCCTGACCAGCCACTACATGGCCGACATCAAGGAGCTCTGCGAGCGCGTCATCGTCATCCACAAGGGAAGCAAGATCTACGACGGGGCGCTGGACCGGCTGGAATCCGGGACGGACAGCAGGAAGAAGATTGTCCGGTTCGTCCCGAAGGATTCCGCGTTCGGCGAGGCGTGGCGCTCGCGCTTCGGCGAGACCAGCCGCGCCGATGACGGGACCTTCACCCTCCGCGTGTCGAGCGACGACGTCGTCGCCGTGGCCCAGGAGGTGCTCGCGGCCGGGCCCGTCGCCGACATCACGATCGAGGACGTTCCGCTCGAGGACGTGATTGCGGAGCTCTTCCAGTCTACCTGAGCCCGAGGCCCGCCAGCCACGCGCGGATCTCGGGATGGCGCTCGACCTCCCAGCCGTTCCCGGCCGCAACCGCCGCCGAAGCCTCCGAGAAAATGCCCGCGACCCGCTCGAGCGCCGCGGCCAGGGACGCCCTGTCCGGACCGCTCTGGAACTGGGTCGCCCTGCGCTCCTCCTCGGTGAGCCATCCCTCTGCGCGCCGGCCGAAGGGATAGGCCTTTCGCCCCCCCATCAGGGCCTCCTCCTGCATCATTCGAAGGCTGTTTTCCAGCAGATGCATGTGGAGGGCCCGCTGGCTCGCCCGGAATTCGCCGCGCGCCGCCTTCTTCGCCGCCCACACGAGCTGGGTCCAGAATTCGCCGCAAAGCAGGTCGAATTCGCGCCTTGAGAGCGGGGCCCGAAACGGGGCGATCCGGGAATACCGGCGCTCCCAAAGGGCGCCGCCCTTGATCACCTTCCATCCGGGCGCCGCCACGATCCGGAAGCTTTCGACGCCCTTTCTTAGAATCGATGGCCACAGCCGCCCGGTCGCGGGCCAGCGCATCGCCGCCGAGAGGATCACGATGTCAAGGCGGCGAAGAACGACGAAATCCACCTCGAGGGCGCCGTCGAACACCGCCGAAACCTTTGTCGCATTCCCGAACGCGGTCTGCGCGCCGCAGGCCCAGCACGGTCCGAGTCCCCGCGCAAACGATCCGTCCCTGTATCTGTCCGGGCGCGTGGTGATCAGATGGTAGTCATAATCCGACCATTCGTCCGCCGTCGCGCCGGGTTGCACCCTGGATCCGATCTGCACGAGGGCGCTTATGTCGGGCTGCGCCGCAGCCCAAGCCGAGACCGCCGCGTCCCAGCCTCCAGCCATCGCGTTCATGCCGACGCCGGGAATTCCTCTGGATCGGGGTGGACCGTCTTGCCGGCCGATCCGAAGGGCGTCGCCGAGCCCGAGACCTCCGACGCCTTGACCTCCGCGATCACATTCACGCGGCGCGACTTGAGCGCGATCATGAGCTCCGGACCGTCGAGCCCCTGCCCGACGTGGACCGTCCCGTAGTGGAACCGGATCACCTCGCGGGCCAGGTACACCGGCACCGTCGGGTACTCCTCGGGCGTCCTGGCCTCGCCGACCTTGATCTGGTCCATCCTCAGGCCCGGGTACGAAATGGTCACGAGGCAAATGGACTCGTCGTCCCTGCGCCTCTGCTGCAGCGAGATCGTTATCTTCGCGTCCCGTGCGACCGGCTCCATCCGGTCCTTGGTCTCCAGGATCTCGCGGCAGAGCCAGAGGAGCGCGTCGTGGAGGTTCTTCTCGTGGCCCCAAATGATCGGGCCCGACTCGGGCAGATTCGCGTTGCCGCCCACGTCCTTGATGACCGATAGGACGACCCGCTTCATGTCGACCTGGCTGGTCGGCTGCTTCGACATCTCGTAGAGCGTGCTGAGCAGGTGGGGCATCGCCTTCATCCGCTCCATGTCCTGGCCCACGCGGTCGATCAGGGGGTGGCCCGGATCGTCCGGGGACTTCTGGCGGCGCAGGTGCTGGAAATACGTGCTCACCGAGAACATCGCATTGGCGAGCTCGTGGGAGATCATGATTCCGAGATCGTGAAGGATCTGGTGCCGCTCGGCCTCGCGCTTCTGGGCCGAGGACTCCGCCGTCATCGCGGACTCGTCCCACCACACCCAGCAGCCGCCGGCGCCCGGGATCGGCCCCGCCGCGACGCGGATCCGCCCGTATTCGCGCTCGACCCGCCTGCCGTCGCGCAGCGCGAGGGCCGCCATCTCCCGGGCCTCGACCGGAAGCGCCTCCTCCGTCTTCCCCGACGCGTCGATCACGCAGAACTTGGGCCCGTGCTTTTGAAGCAGCCCCACGTCGCGCTGCACCGCCCGCGAGGCCCTGAGAAGCTTGTGCTGGCCGAGGAGCCGCGAGACGAGGCGCACCAGCATGAGCGCATCGTCCCGGTCCGAATTCGAATAGGGCCGCCCGTCGGCGCGGGGCCCGAAAACGACCCACCCCTCGAGCGCGCCGTGAACCTCGAGGGGAACGAGGAGCCGGGAGTTCCACTCACCCAACTTCTGGCGCAGCGCGGCCTCCGTGGCGGCATTATCGATGGCCTCAAGGGTCGAGGAATCGACGATCGCCGCGTGCTCCTGGAGCCAGCGGACAAGGTCGTGGCCCGCGGAGCACTCCCAGCGTTCCTCCTCGGCCACGAATCGTTTCCCGTCGCGCAGGAAGACAGCCACCCTCGAGGAGCGGATCCGCGCGCGCACCCCCCTGCGGAATTCCTCGATGATGCGCATCCGGTCATCGAGGTGGTCGATCGCCGCGGCAAGGAACTCGAGGTCGTCGCCGTTGCGCCGCGCGGGGTCGAAAGGGTCCGCCGTCGTCTGATCATTGCGCTTCGGGCGATCCTGCATGACCGAAAGCACGGCCCGGCTCTGCGCCAGATCGGCAGCCAGCGGGGCGAGGCGCCGGAGCTGGGTCCGGCTCTCCTCATAGGAGAGGCAGTAGGCGTTCAGGCCGCCGCGCCTTCCCTCCTCAAACGGCAGGCTCTGGGGCTCGCCCACCAGGATCATCACCGTGTCCGGATGGGCGGGGCAATGGGCGTCCGGATCGCACACGTCGCGAATCCAGACACGCGCCCCGGGCCGCAGCAGCTCCCTCGACAACGAGTCGCCCCCGGCGATCGCCAAGGGCGGCACCGGGAGCTGCAGAGCCCATCCGGAGGCGAGCTCGGAATCCTGTGTTGTCAGTATGAAGGTTGCTGGCATGGAAGGGTTACCCTAAAGGTTGTGCCACTTTGGCGCCCCTCGACCAAGTCTATTTGTCCATGGTGAAGTTTTACAAGATCGGCGGTGATCGCCAGGCCGAGGCCTATCCCGCTCGTCTTGTTGCTGGTGGTAAAGGGCTGGAATAGCCTCTTGCGGACCTCGGCCGGCATGCCGGCGCCGTTGTCTGAAATCTCGAGCACAACCTGGCCGTCGCCGGCGCGGGTCTTCACGAGGACCTCGCGCTTGGAGTCGAGACCCTCCACCGCCTGGATCGCGTTCATCACGAGGTTCAGGATCACCTGGCGGATCGAGGCCCGGTCGGCAAAGATCTCGTCCGGGCTGGCCGCCAGCTCGCAGATGAGGTTCACCGACTCATCGAGCGCCTTCGGCTGAACCAGCTTGACGCTCGTCTCCACGATCTCGTTCATGTGCACCCGCTCAAAGTGGGGATGCTGGGGGCGCCCCAGGTCCATGAGGCCGCTCACCAGGCCCTCGATCCGCTCGATCTCCGCAGGGACCAGCTCGATCAGCAGGCGCCGGAATTCCGGATCGTTGAAGCGCGTGCTCGCCGACTGCGCGATCGTCTTGAGGGTGACGAGGGGGTTGCGGATCTCGTGGGCGAGGCTCGCTCCGAGCAGCCCGGCGGTCCTCAGCTGCTCGGATTCGCGGGCCTGCTGGGTGAGGCTGATGCGCGAAAGGGTGTTCGCGATCATGCCCACCCATTCCTGGAGGAGCTTCACCTCCGACCACTTGAACGGCGCCCGGTCGCGGCGCATCTTCAGAGCGACGATGAACGGAACATCGCCGTCGTCATCGCGGGCGCAGACCATCACCCCGAGGGCATGCTCGCGCATGAAGCCGGAAAGGACGTGGCGCGCTCCGGCGTCGCGCTGGCGCTGGAGGCTCTCCGGAGTGGCCCAGGAGACCCTGAGAAGCTCCGAAGCCGCCGGCGAGTCCAGGGGCAGGCTCACCCTGCGGTGCGTGAACGCCCCCTTGTCCCTGTCCAGGAAATAGGCGCATTCGCTGCGGCTCCAGGCCTCCAGGATCGCCGAGAAACGCTTCACCAGGACGTCGTGGTCGAACTCGTCGCGCCCGGCCTTGATCACCGCGGCCCGGATGGCCTCGGCCTGCATGTCGACCCCGAGCAGCGCGTCCCGGAGCACGCGAAGGCTCAGAAGGTTGAAGACGATCGTGATAAGGATGGCGCAGATTAGGACGACGATCGCGCGGGGAATGACGGCCGGGTTCACGCTGACGGCGGCGCTGATGATCAGGGCCACGATGCCCACGGACAGGCTCGCCCTGAGCACCGACCTGAAGAGGTCCCGCGCATCGAAGACCTTCTGGGTGGTGATGCCCCAGGCGGTGAACCCGTAGAACGCGGTGATGACCATGGGGAGCGCGCTCGAGAGCATCCTCATCCCGAAGACGGGCCCCAGGGTCGCCAGCACGAGGCCGACAAATCCGGCGGCGGCCCCGCCAAACATCAGCGCCTGCAGCTCAATCTTCTGGATGCCCTTGCAGGTCCGGACGTCAAAAATCGCCTGCACGATCAGGATCACGTACGCCGCGCCGTTGACGACCGCGAAAAGGCTCCATCCGAACCCGCGCAGGTTGTGCTCGCGCGTCGACTCAGGGGGGATGAAGAGCGGCGAGAAGCAGATCGCGATCATGATCCCCGCCACGGCGAGCCAAACCCATCCCCTGCGAACATAGCTCCAGCCGAACTCGCCGCCCTTCGCGCAGTCCTTGATCACCCAGAGCAGGAACGGGAAAAGCGCCCCGAACGCGCTCGCGATCCTGATCCAGAGGACCGGATCGGGGTTTGCGGGATCCGTCAGCCACATGACGCTCGCCATCCAGGCCGCCACGTTCAGCGTCAGCAGGAAGAACGCCCGGTTCAGGTTGCGCTTTGCATTCGCAAACAGGACACCGGTGCCAACGGCGAGGCTGGCGACAAATGCCACTAGGTTTGCCGGATTCATCCCTTAAAGAGGACCAGGGAGGAATTCGTGCCGCAAAGGCCGTGCGAGTTGATGAGCACGGCGGAGCAGCCGACATCCCGAAAGTCCCCGCTCAGATTCAGGGGGCATTCCGGGTCCGGCGTCACCCAGTTCACCGTAGGCGGGATCCTTCCCGTCTGCAGCGACAGCGCCGCGCTGCACGCCTGAATGCTTCCGGCCGCCGCCAGCGGGTTTCCGATGGCGCCCTTGAGGGAGGCCACCGGAATCGAGGCGATGCGGTCGCCAAAGGTGCGGCAGAGGCAGCCGGCCTCGACCCTGTCAATCTCCGTGTGCCCCGGACCCCATGCGTTCACGTAATCGATGGCCGCCGGCCTGAAGCTGCTGTTCGCGATGGCCATCCGGATGGTCATCTCGAGTCCGTTGCCGGGCTCGCCCGCGTCGTCGTTGCCATAGGCGTAACCCCCGACCCAGGCATACGCCCGGCGCGGGCTCTCCTCGCATTCTAGGATGAGCACCCCCGCCCCTTCCCCGATCACGCCCGTGTTCCTCCAAAGGTCGAAGGGCCGCCCCATCTCGCTCGGGTTTCGGGCGTTGCGCGGGGAGAGCTTGGCGAGCGTGAGCTCGATCATCGGCTGCTGGAAGACCGGGGCCTCCGTCCCGCAGCAGATGGCGATGTCGGCCTGGCCGCTCGCGATCATTTCCCTACCGTGGCCGATGGAATCCAAGCCGGCGCAGCACGCGCTGTGAAGGGCCACCGTGCGGCACTGGGTTCCGAGGAGATTGGCGATGGCGTTCGAGATCGAGCTTGGACCGGCGTCAAAGATCGCCGCGGGAACGGCATACCGCGGCCCCTTGGTCGCGACCGCGGTGTACGTGCGCTGGGAAATCTCGGGATCCTGCAGCGCGCTCCCGTTGATGATGACCGGGGACTTGCCCTTCAGCTCCTCCAAAGAGATTCCCGCGTCCTCCAGCGCAAGGACGGTCCCCGCGAGGGCGAACTGGGTCTGGCGCGGAATCCTCTTCGGGTTGCGGGTTTCGCTCACCCATTCGCGCAGGTCGAAGCCCTCTATCTGCGCCGCCACGAACGGACCGCCCCTTGGGTCGATCCGGGTCACCTCGCGCACGCGGCTGACCGACTCATTGATCCCGTGGAAGAAGCTCTCCCTGCCGATCCCCGCCGGCGTGACCGGACCCAGACCCGTGATCTTTACGCGGCGCTTCATGGTTCGTAGCGGCCCGGGGAAATGACGCCGATCGGATCGAATGCGGCCTTGATGCGGCGCACGACCGTCTCGGCGCCGCTCGCGTGCCTCGTGTCCACGTCCAGGCGGTACTGCGGAAATCCCGCCGAGCGGAAATCGTCGACGATCTTCCGGTTGGCCTCGTGCACGGCGGCGGACTCGGCGTCCTCGAAATGCAGGGTGTAGATCGTGATCATGCAGCGGCTGTCGGTGATGATCCAGGTGAAGGCGGAGTTTGCCCAATGGCCCTTCACGATGGCCTCCGCCTTCCTTGCGAGCTCGGGACCGATCGCGGAGACCGCATTTCCGTAGATGGCGCCGGCGCTCGCATGGTCGGGATCGCCGCCCTCGTAGCCGTCGAGCGACGTGAGTCCCGCGTCGCTGGGCTCCCCAAGGGTGAGGCCGAGGATGGGCCTGAGAGCCGCCATCCGCGCGGCCTGGTTTCGGAAGCCGAGGCGGCCAAGCCACCTGGAGGCCGCCGCAAGGGTGCCGACATTGCCCCTCCTCAGGCTCACGCCCCTGCCCGCAAGACGGCGCATTTCGCGCCAAGCTGCGTTGACGACGCGCCTCCTCCCGTAGATGGCGACGATTCCGGTGTAGGAATCCTGCTCGGGAAAGCACCGGCCGACCTCCTCGGCCGTGGGGATTCGCTTCCAGAGCATGCGCAAGAGGCCGTAGCCGATGCGGTGCGCCCGGCCGGGCTCGGCGACATGCGTCGGGTTCACGATGAGCTGCTGCTCGTAGGCGGACTTGAGCGTCGCGATCACCCGGTCGAACGGGCCCTGAATGACGATCGCGTCCTCGGCCTCCTGCCGGATCCTCAGGCGGATGCGGGCGCCGACGACGACCCCGAAATTGCTCTGGAAGAAAAGGTCGTCCGTGGAGAGGCCCGCAGGGCGCGACCTCGACTTGCTGTGGAGGCGCTCGACGGGCCCGACCGACGTGCCGTCCGGCAACAGAACCTCCAGGGCGTAGACGTCCCGGTCCTTCTCGCCGTTGTAGCCGATCCCGCGCTCGAGGGCGTTCCCGAGGACGCTCGTGTCCAGGCCGGCCCCCGTCACGTTGAACGAAAGGTCCGGGGCGTTCTTCCTCAGGTATTCGAAAAGGGCGCCCTGCGAGACGCCGGGCTCGATCCGCACGCTGAGCGAAGGCCGGTCGAGGTCGCCGATCACATTGAGCCGGCTGAGGTCCACGATGACCGTGCCGTCGCGGGCGGGAAGGTGCGATCCATAGCCCCAGTTGCACCCGCGGCTGACGGGCCAGAGCGCCGTCCCCTTCATCGTCGCCTCGCGGATCACCTCGCGCACGTCCGCAACCGTGGGCGGGCGCAGCCGCCAGGGGACCCGCCTGACGGTCCGGCATAGAGCCCGGCAATCAGGTGCACGCTCTGCCCATGATCCGAACCGGGCGGGCCATGCGCACTCAATCTCCTCCGTCAATTTGGCGTTGCCCATGCCCGGATTTAGCTCGATGGGTCAGTCATCTCTTGTGATCGCTTCCGGGAAGGCGAGGCGCACAGTCGTCCCGCGACCCAGCTCTGACTCGATCGAAAATTCGCCGCCGTGGACACCCGTCAGGTGGCGGCAGATGCTCAATCCCAGGCCCGTGCCGTTTTCCTTGCTGGTAAACCCGCCGTGCATGACGAGGTGAATCCGGTCCTCGTCCATCCCGGCGCCGTCATCAATGAGAGCGACGGTCAACTTGCCGCCCTTCGCCCCGAATTCCGCGGTCACGCGGGTCGCACCGGACTCGAGCGAATTCTTCATGAGGTTCTGGAAGATCCGCATGATCTCGTACTTTGAGCCCCTGATCCACGCATCCGGCAATCCCGTGATCTGCACGGCGGCGTTGCCGAAAAGGATCACGTTCTTCACCTCGTTGGCGATGGACACCAAGTCGATCAGCGCGAACTCGGCGGTCTTTTTCGAGGCCGTGCGCCAGTTCTCAGAGAGGTGGTGGCAGTACTCCGCGGCCTTCTCGACGATCACGGCATAGTCGGCCATCCTCTTGCCGAGGTCGGGATCGGCGCGCGCAAGCTTCTGGGCCTCCTCGACCATGAGCGCCGAGTAGCCGATCACCACGGTGAGGGGGTTGTTGAGGTCGTGCACGAGCTCGACGGAAGCCCGGGCCTGCCAGATCTGCGGCTGGTTGCTGTCGATCTCCTTCTTCAGCGCCGAATTCAGGGCGATCGCCTCGCTCGACATCTTCGCCTGGTGGCGGCGCAGCTGGGCTGCCTCCGCCTGGTGGCGCACGGCGTCGATTAGCTCGGCTACATCGGGCGGCTTGCGCATGTACTGATTTGCGCCGCCCACCATGGCCTGCTGCGCCGTGGACAGCATCCCGTACCCGGTGAGGATGATGACCGAAACGTAGGGATCTATCTTCCTGAGCTCCTCCAGCGCCTTGATCCCGTCCATCTCCGGCATCCGGATATCGAGCACGACGACATGGTAGTGCTGGTCCTTGATCTTCTTCAGCGCCTCCGCCGCCCTGTCGGCCGTCTCGACCGAGAACGAGGTCGCGAGCGTGTAGGCTATCGATTCGCGGGGCCCGTATTCGTCGTCCACGACGAGCACGCGCCGGGGTTGTATCGCGCCCTCCGGATTGGATTGGGGTTTGGTCACCATCTAGCCGAGACTGTCCCCCGCTGGCATAGCTGGAACATGATGTGTGTTTGCAGAGTGTCACCTCGACTGTCAAACATCCTCGCGTGACCGCCACCCTTGCCCTTCTCGGACTCGTCGCCGGCTTCGGCCTCGCCTGGCTTTTTCTGTCGGGGCGCAAGGCCGCCCTTGCCGAGCGGCTGAAGGCGGCGGAAAACGACAACGCACGCCTCGCCTCCGAACTCGCCGCTGAAAAGACGGCGAAGGCGGACCTGCTCTCCGCAAACGCGCGGCTCGGCGCCGAACTGGCGGCGGAGCGCGCCGGGGCCGAAGCCCGCGTCGCCGAACTGAGGTCGGCGCACGAGCGCCTCAAGGCGGAATTCGCAGAGCTTTCGGCCGCCGCGCTCCGGACCAACCGCGACGATTTCCTCAAGCTCGCGGAGCAGTCCCTGTCGCAACTCCACGACAAGTCGGTGGGCGACCTGACGAGCCGCCAGCAGGCGATCGACTCGCTTGTGAAGCCCCTGAAGGAGTCCCTGGAGAAGGTCGATCTGAAGATCAACGAGCTCGAGCAGCGCCGCGAGCGGGCGTACGGCGACCTGAGCCAGCAGCTCAAGTCCCTGAGCTCCGAGCAGGACCGGATGCACGTGGAGACGACGAAGCTTTCAAACGCGCTCAGCACCACCCGGACCGCGGGAACCTGGGGCGAGGTCCAGCTGCGCCGCGTCGTGGAGCTGGCGGGCATGACGGAGCACTGCGACTTCGCCGAGCAGGAGGTCTATTCGGACAACGCCGGCCAAAGCAGGCCGGACATGGTCGTGCGGCTGCCGAAGGGCCAGCAGATCGTCGTGGACGCGAAGGCGCCCACGCAGGCGTACCGCGAAGCGTCCGCGGAGTCCGACCCCGCCAAGCGCCTGGAAAAACTCGAGGAGCACGCCTCGAAGGTGCGCGGGCACATCGATGCCCTCGCCAGCAGGGAATACTGGGCGAAGATCGAGCCCTCGCCCGAGTTTGTCGTGCTGTTCCTGCCCGGCGACTCGTTCCTTTCCGCGGCGATCGAATCCGACCCGTCCATCATGGACCGCGCCATCAGCAAGCGCGTTCTCCTGGCGACGCCGATGACGCTTGTCGCGCTCCTCAAGGCGGCCCACTACGGATGGACCCAGGACGCCCTGTCCAGGAACGCATTGGAGATCAGCAGGCTCGGGCGCGAACTCTACGACCGGATCTCGGGCTTCGCCGAGCACCTCGGCAAGACGGCCGGCGGCCTTCAGACCGCGGTCAAACATTTCAATGCGGCCGTCGGAGCATTCGAGCAAACCCTCATCCCCGGGGCCCGAAGGTTCGCCGACCTAGGGGCCCGGGGCACGAAGGAGCTGAACGAGCCAGAGCGGGTCGAGCTCGAGGTGCGCGAGGTGGCGAAAAAGAGCTGACCCCAATTCGCGAGCGGATGCACGTAGCGCAGCTGCACATCTACCCGGTAAAATCCCTGCGCGGGCTGACGGTCCCCCGGGTGGAGATAGACCCCCTGGGCTCGGTCGGCGATCGCCGCTTCATGGTGGTGGACCCCGAGGGAAGCTTCCTCACCCAACGCACGCTCGCAAGGATGGCCCTGGTCGGCGCCGCGATCGACGAGGCCTCCCTCACCCTTTTTTCCGACGGGTTCGGGGACGTGCGCATCCGGCGCACCCCGGACCCGGGCTCCCCGACCGTGCGCGTGCGCGTCTGGAAAAGCGAGGGCCTCGAGGCCGAGGACTGCGGCGCGGAGCCGGCGGAATGGCTCTCCCGGGTCATTGGCACGCGGTGCCGCCTCGTGAGAATCGGCGCCGGCTTCAGGCGGCCCGTGCGCCCCGGTGCGGCCCGCCCGGGCGACCTTGTGGCTTTTGCGGATGCCTTTCCCTTCCTGGTCGTCACCCGCGCCTCATTGGACGACCTGAATGCCCGGATCGTCGAGCAAGGGGGCTCGCCGGTTCCGATGGACCGGTTTCGGCCGAACATCGTCGTGGACGGCTGCACGGCCTTTGCCGAGGACGCCTGGAAGCGGGTTCGGGTGGGACAGGCCGTGTTTCGCATCGCCGGCCCGTGCGCCCGATGTGTCGTGACCACCACGGACCAGGTGACGGGAGCCCGCGAGGCCGAGCCCCTGATAGACCCTTGCCACCTACCGGCGCGACCCGACCGAGACCACCCATGTCAATTTCGGACAAAACCTTGTGAATGAGTCCAAGGCCGGTTTCATCCGGGTCGGCGATCCGGTCGAGGTCATCGATTAGGCGGAACCATTTCCTCGCCGCCGCGGTCCGGTCCCTCCAATCTCGCCTCAACCTCCAGCTAAACCTCCCACGAATCCCCCTCCAAGACCCTATGTCCTCAGGCCCCGCTTGGTCCAAGAAACTCCGCGATGAAATTGGCAAGGCCGTCATCGGCCAGGACGCCGTAATCGAGCGCCTGCTGGTGGCGCTCCTGGCGGGGGGCCACGTCCTCCTCGAGGGGATGCCGGGTTTGGCCAAGACCCTGTTAGTAAAGTCCTTAGGATCTGCGCTCGGGATCCAGTTCGAACGCATCCAGTTCACGCCGGACCTGCTCCCGAGCGATGTCGTCGGCACGATGGTCTTCCAGCCCAAAACGGGGGAATTCAGCCCCCACCGGGGCCCGGTGTTCGCAAATCTCCTGCTCGCCGACGAAATCAACCGGGCTCCCGCCAAGGTCCAGAGCGCGCTCCTTGAGGCGATGCAGGAGCACCAGGTCACGATCGGCGGCCAGACCCACCCGCTTCCCTCCCCGTTCTTCGTCATGGCCACCCAGAATCCGATCGAGCAGGAGGGGACCTATCCGCTTCCCGAGGCGCAGACCGACCGCTTCCTCTTCAAGCTGCTCGTGTCCTATCCGAGCGCGTCCGACGAGGCTTCGATGATGCAGCGCTGGGGGCAGATCACCCAGCAGCCCACCCTTTCGGCGGTGTCGACCGGGCCGGAGCTGCTCGCATTGCGCTCCGAGGTCGACCGCGTCCACGTGTCCCCGGTCATCCAAAATTACATCCTGACCCTGGTGAGGGCGACGCGCGCGCTGGCCGATAACCCCGATGCGTCGGCCCGGCGCCTCAACTTCGGCGCCTCGCCCCGCGCCTCCCTTGCGCTCTACCAGGCGGGACGGGCCCTGGCCTGGCTCAGGGGCTCGGATTACCTCGCACCCGACCTCGTCCAGGAGCTCGCCCCGGATGTGCTCCGGCACCGGCTGGGCCTCACCTATGAGGCCGAGGCCCAGGAGATCACTTCGGACGCCGTCATCGCCCAGGTCGTCTCGACGACGCCGGTCCCGCCCGCTTGATGGCCATCGGCAACAGTCAGGCCAAGAACCCGCTGGCGCTCCTGCGGCAGCTCGAGTGGCGCGTGCGCCACGCCGTCGAAAACATCCTCAGCGGCGAATACCGCTCGGCCTTTCGGGGCCGGGGGATCGAGTTCGACCAGGTCGTGCGCTACGAATACGGCGACGACGTGCGCGACATCGACTGGAATGTCACGGCGCGGCTTGGCGAGCCCTACCGAAAGAAGTTCGTCGAGGAGCGCGAGGTGACGCTCCTCCTCGTCCTCGAGGATTCGCCGACCCTCAACTTCGGCTCCGGCGAGCAGTCCAAGCGCGAGGCGCTCCTTGAACTGGCCGGCCTTGTGATGCTCCTCGGCGCCGTCAACGGCGACCGGGTCGGCTTCGTCCACGCCACGCCCGAGGGCCCCATTTTCCGGGAGCCCATTCGCGGGCGCGGCTCGATCCTCCAAGCTGCGGCTTCATTGATGGGAAGGCCCGCGCCCTCGCCCGCCTCGGCGCCGCCGGAGATTCCCTGGAAATTCATCGCGCGCGCCGCGCCGAAGCACAGCGTCCTCCTGTGGCTGGGAGATTTTCCCCCGAGGGCGGAGCCCGAGGGCTGGAGGGTGATGCGCAGGCGCTACCAGACGATGGGGTTCCGCGTCGACGATCCCTGGGAGCGCGAACTGCCCTCCGAGCGCCGGATGACCGCGTACGACCCCGCCAGCGGGCGCCTCGTGACGCTCGAGGGAAGCAGCGCCGACCGGGCCGCCCACTCCGAATGGCGCGCAAGCCGGGGACAGGCCTGGGAGCTGCTCTTCCCCGACCCCCTGAGCCGCCTTGTGGTCCGCACCGACGAGGACCGTTTCGACGCGCTCGTCAGGTTCTTCCACGCGCGGATGCGCGCCGGGGGCAACCGGAGCCGCTGGTAGCCTTCGCGATGAGCCTCTTCGCAGACCCGGACCTTCCCGTAGCGGCCATAAACTTCCGGCTGGCGGACCCGCTTTGGCTTCTGGCGATCGCCCTATTGCCGCTCGCCGTCTGGCTCCGGGGCCGGGCCCGAGTCCCGGTGCTCCTCGTCCCCTTTGCGGCAGCCTGGCACCGTTCGTCGTTGGCGGCCGCGTCGAACTGGACCGCGGGCTGCACGCTCGCCGGGCTCGCCCTCGTCGTCGGCGCGCTCGCCCGGCCCCAAAGGATAGAGGACAAGCGCGAAGTCCGCTCGCGGGGCTACGACATCATCCTCACGATAGACCTGTCAGGCTCGATGCTGAGCGAGGACTATGAGAAGGACGGGGAGCGGATCAACCGGCTCCAGGCCATCAAGCCGGTCATCCAGGCCTTCATCGAGCGCCGTCCCTCCGACCGGATCGGCGTCGTCCTCTTCTCCTCGAGGGCGTACACGCTCGCCCCGCTGACGACCGACCACGCGTGGCTCGCCAGGCAGCTCGAGCGCGTGAAGATCGGGCTGATCAAGGACGGGACCGCCATCGGGGACGCATTGGGGGTCGCCCTCTCCAGGCTCGACCAGTCGGCGCGCGAGACGGGGGGCAAGCGCAAGGGCGCCTTCATCGTCCTCCTCACCGACGGCGCCAACAACATGGGCTCCCTCACCCCGATGCAGTCCGCCCAGCTCGCCAAGGCCCGCGGAATCCCGATCTACACGATCGGCGCCGGCAAGGACGGCCTCGTTCCCTTTCCCGTCTTCGACGACAAGGGCAAGAAGGTTTCGTACAGCTGGGTGGAGGCCGACCTCGACGAGGATGCGCTCAAGGACATCGCCTCGACCACGGGAGGCCGCTTCTTCAGGGCCGCGGACACGGGCACGATCGAGTCGGCCTTTAGCGCCATCGACTCAAGCCAGAAGATCGAGTTCCAGGCGAAGAGCTACCTGCTGACGTCCGAACTCTTTCCCTGGCTTGCCGTTCCCGGGCTGGCCCTCTTCTGCGCCGGCGCATGGCTCTCGAGACCCCAATGAGCTTCGTCTGGCCCCATCTGCTCTGGCTCCTTGCCCTTCCCGCGGGGCTCCTCGTCTGGGAGCTCGCGAGGGCGCGCCGGCGTTCCGGCTCCGAGCACCCCAAGATCATCCGCGCCGAGGCGGGGCTGCGGAGCGTGAGCCTCTCCCCAGAGGGCTCGAGGGGGCCGGCTCTGTCCCGGAGGCGATTTCTGATGTGCGCCGGGCTCGCGCTCGGCATCGTGGCCCTGGCGCGGCCCCAGTGGGGCCGGCTGGACGAGCCTGTGTTCGACCAGTCGCGAGAAATCATCATCGCGCTCGACCTTTCCCGCTCGATGCTCACCCCCGACGTGAAACCGTCCCGGCTTGAGCGCTCCAAGCTCCTGATCGAGTCGCTCCTCGACCACCTCAGGGGCGAACGGGTCGGGCTCATCGCCTTTTCGGGCACCGCTTTTCTCCAGGCCCCGCTCAGCGCCGATTACGAGATCATGAAGGAGTTCCTCCCCAGCCTGGGGCCGGACTTCCTCCCTGAGGGGGGGACAAACTATCGGCAGCTTATCGACACGGCGATCGAGGCGTTCGGGGACAGCTCCTCGGCGGACCGCTACCTCATCATCCTGAGCGACGGCGAGGCGACCGACGAGGACTGGCGCGAGCGCATTCCCGAGCTGTCGAAGAAGGGGATCCGCGTGATCGGGCTGGGCGTCGGCACGTCCGCGGGCGGCATGATTCCCGACGGATCGGGCGGATTCATGAAGGACGAGAACGGCGCCGTCGTCCTGTCCAAGCTGGAAAGCGGTACCCTGCGCGAACTCGCGGACGCGACCCACGGCGTCTACCGCGACGCGAGCGGATGGGTCGACCTATCGAAGGTTCTCGCCTCCACGGTCGAGGAGGGGCGCAGGGGCCAATTCGTCGAGCACAACACGGTCCGCTACGTCGAACGCTACCAGTGGGCGCTCGCGCAGGCCTTTGTCTGCCTTATCGCGAGCTTCTGGCTCGAATTCCCCGTTCGCCCGAAGTCGAGGAGCCTCCGGCTGAGCGTTCCGGCGTCTCCGAAGGCGCGCGCCGCGGTGGCCGCCGCCTGCCTCGCCCTCCTCCTCCTTGGCCCGGCGCGGGCCGCCCCGGCCGACCCGCCCTCCAATCCGGCGGACCGCCTTTCCAAGGTCGTCGCTCGCCTCTCCGCCGAGGACCGTTGCAGCCCGCTCGACTGGGTCGAGCTTGGCCGCGAAACCCTCACCTGGGGTCAGCACCTTCAGTCGGGCGGCCGCCAGGTTCCCGAGGGCCCCGTCCGGGACGCCCTCGCCGGCGTCGACATCGGCGAGCGCTCCGACCCAAAGGCGACGGACTGGGTCCACATGAGATCCGACCTCGAGGATCTCCTGAAGAAGGCCCAGGATAAGCAGCAGGACAAGAACCCGCAGCAGGACAAAAACAGCAGGAAAACAAGCAAGACGACCAGAAGCAGGACCGGCAGCAGGACCAGCAGCAGAAGCAAAACCCGCAACAGGGATCCCAGGGCCAGCAGAAGCCGGAGGATTCAAAGGGGGCGCAGCAGAAGCCGTCCGAGCCCCAGGCCCAGCGCCAGAGCGCGTTCGGCGACATGAACAAGCCGCCGACCCCGACCCCGGGGCGCCCGGAGGGCCGCGAGGCCATGCAGAAGGTCGGGGGCGTCAAGAAGGACCCGAACGACGACCCGGCCCGCAAGGACCCCGAGCTGGCGATCCCGCTCGAGAAGCTTGAGCAGATCAAGGCCGACGATTCGCCGGCCGAACTCTTCGAGATGCTCCGTCGGAGCGAGCCCATCCCCACGCCCACAAACACGGGCAAGAATTGGTGAAACGCATGTCCAGGACGACCCTAACTCCCCTTATCCTCGCGGCGGCGCTCATGGCCGCGCCCCGGCTTTCGCGCGCAATCAGCGCACTGGGAGCCCCCGGGCGGAAGCCTCCCGGTGGGCCAGGTCTCCTCTCTGCAGCTCGTCTTTGAAGACTGTTCCCCCGAGGACACGCCCGCTCCGCCCAAGGTCGACGGTCTGCGCATGGACTTCCAGGGGCAGACCTCGGAAGTGTCGCTCATCAACGGCTCCTTCTCGCGGAACGTGACCCTGACCTACGCGATCCTGCTCTCGAAGTCGCAGGAGGTCCTCATCCCCGAATTCATCGTAAAGACGAACAAGGGCCCCCTCCATGTGCCCGCGGCCCACTTCAGCGCCTCCGGTGCCACGGTGGGATCCACCGGTGTCGCGCTCGGGGACGCGGCGCAGGCCCGGATGACCGCCCTCCCGGAAAGCGTCTGGGCCGGAGAGGTCTTCGACCTGAAATACGCGATCGATGTGGCCGAGGGCTATTATCCGAGCTGGGGCCGTGGGACCTTCGAGTGGGACCCGAGCCCCCTCGTGGCGGAGGACTGGTCGCAGCCCGAGCCGTTCACCGACCACGGCACGCCGAACAGGACCGGGCTCTCCTACCACACCCGCGCCATAGCGCCGAACCCCGGGCGCATCCGCCTGAACCCGACCAGCCAGCTGATCAACCTGAGCGTCGGGGTGACCGGCTTCGGATTCTTCCAGCAGCGCCAGTACCAGCAGTTCGCGGTGCCCGACTCCCCGGTCTCAATCGACGTGCGCCCGCTCCCGCCCGCCCCGGCTGGATTCGCGGGAGCGGTGGGTGATTTCAGGATCGCGTCCAAGGTGGTGCCCCGGAACGTCAGGGTCGGCGAGCCCGTGACCTGGACGATCGAGCTGTCGGGCTCCGGAAACTGGCCCGAGATCCGCGGTCTGCCCTCCCGCGAGGCGCCCAGGGATTTCCAGGTCATCCAGCCCAAGCCGAAGCGCACCCAGCCGCAGGGAAAGCTATTCGAGGGCACGCTCTCGGAGGACGTCGTCCTCGTGCCGACCGCACCCGGCATCTTCGAGCTTCCCCCTCTCGATTTCGTCTATTTCGACCCCGGCAGCGGCGCCTACAGGACGATCTCGGCGCCGGGCGCCACGGTGACGGCCGAGCCGGCTTCGTCCGCCTCCGCGAACCCCGGGCAGGCCCCCGCCGCACCCGGCGCGCCGCAGATCACCCTTTCCACGCCCACGACCGAGGCGAAGCCGCCCGAACCGCCGTCCGCCGGGCTTGGCGACCCCGTCCCTGGGCCGGCCACGGCGCCGCACCCCCTGCGCCGACGCACCGTCGCCCTCGGGGCGGCGGCGCCGTTCGCCCTGCTTCTGCTTTTCTGGGGCGCGCTGGCCCTTCGCCGCGCGGCCGACACCGATCCGCTCAAGCCTCGGCGCGAGGCCAGGACGCGGCTGGAGTCGCTGATCACGGCGCTGCGGGCCGCGCCTTCGTCCGAGAGGCCCCCCCTGCTCCTTTCCTGGCAGCGGGAGTCGGCCGTCCTCTGGGAGATCGAACTCGCCGCGCCCCCGGCCACGGCGATCGGCGACCCCGCCTGGTCCACGCTTTGGTCCGAGGCGGAGCGCTTCCTTTACAGCGCCGACTCGGCGCTCCCGGCCGACTGGGTCGCCCGGGCCGAGGAGGCTCTGAAGGCCAAGAAGCTGCCGCCGTTCAGGACCGCCCGCCTGTTCCTGCCGAGAAACCTCTTCCCGGCGCTCCTTCTCGCCCTGGTCGCGTCCACGCCGTGCCTCTCCTCCGACGAGCCCCAGGCGGCCTACCGGAGCGGCGATTTCGCGAACGCCGAGAAGGCCTGGCAGAGCCAGGTGAGCGCGGATCCGCTCGACTGGACGGCCCGGCACAACCTTTCGCTCGCCCTCGCCCAGCAGGACCGCTGGGGGGAGGCGGCCGCGGAGGCCTCCTCCGCCTTTGTGCTCGCGCCCGACGCGCCGGCGGCCGTCCGGCAACTCGTGCTCTCCTGCGACAAGGCCGGCTTTGTCCCCGAACCGCTGGACGCCCTGCTGCGCCAGGGCCCGGTCGAATCCCTGGCGAGGCTCCATTCTCCCGGCGCCTGGCAGCGGATCGGGATCGCATCGGCGTCGCTTCTTGCTGCCGCGCTGGCCCTGCTCCTCGCCGCCGCCTATGGAATGCTCCGGAGGTCCTGGGCGATTCCGACGTCGGCCGCGCTGGCGGGCGTCGCGCTCGGTCGTCGCCGTCGCCTCGTATGTGGGCCACGGGGCCTACGGGATCATGGCGGACACCCGGGCCGTCATCGTCTGGCGCGCGGGCATCCTGCGTTCGATCCCGACCGAGGCCGACGTCGCACAGAAGACGACCCCGCTGGCGGCCGGCAGCGCCGCAATCGCCGACAAGGCTTTCCTCGGCTGGATCCGCGTCGCGTTCCCGAACGGCGAGACGGGATGGATCCTCCGAAAGGAGGCCGTCTTCCTCTGGCGCCCGCAGGAGGAGCCCGCGGCGCCCTCCCACCGGCCGCCCGGCTAACCGAGGGCCAGCGTCTTCCGAACCATCCTCGCCATCGACTCCTCGCCGTTGAGCGAGGTGACCCGGGCAACCTCGACCCAGGCCAGATCCTTCGATTCGCTCGAGACCGTAAGGGGCTCGAGCGGGTCCGCCTCCATCAGGAACCTGAGGTCGTGGTGCCAGTGGCCCGGTTCCCCGCCGCGGGCCGGTATCCAGTGGCGGTCGACGTCGAACAGGCCCTCGCTGGCCACCGCAAACCGCGCAAGCCCGCTCTCCTCCCGCGCCTCGCGCAGCGCGACCGAAAGGAGGCTCGCGTCCCCGTCGGCGTGGCCGCCGAGCTGAAGCCACCTGCCGAGTTTCTCGTGGTGAGTGAGGAGCGTCCGCTTCCGATCGGGGCTCAGGATCCACGCCGATCCGGTCAGGTGCCCGGTCAGGCAGGAGCGCAGCAGGCAGTCGGGATGGCGCTCGATGAACGAGATCGTCTTCGCGACGGACAGGGCCTCCTCAGCCGAAAGCGGCTTTGACCGGTAATCTTGCAGGAGCTCGAGGGCGCTCGCGCGGTGCATCGTCTCAGCCGAGCTTTTTCCAGATGGGGTCGGCCGTGAACAAAGCGGGCGCCTCGAGGTGCGGCCAAATATCCTCCACCCGCGTGGCGACGGCAAACAGGTCCTTCAGGACCGCCGAGGAGAACCGCTCCTCGGCCATGCGCCCGAAGAAGCGAAGCAGGTCGTCATAATAGCCCCCGTCGTTGAACACGACGATGGGCTTGTCGATCCGGTTGATGGACCTAAGGACCATGATTTCGGTCAGCTCCTCGAGGGTGCCGATCCCCCCGGGGAGCGCCAGAAACGCACCCGCCCGCTCCTCCATGACGCGCTTGCGCTCCCTCATGGAGGCCACGATCACGAGCTCGTCGGCCTGCTCGTAGGCGAGCTCCCGCTCCTTCATGAAATCAGGGATGACGCCGATCACCTGGCCGCCCGCCTTCTTCACGGCCGCGGCCACCGAGCCCATCATGCCCACATTGCCCCCGCCGTAGACCAGGCCCCATCCGTTCGCCACCATGGACCGCCCGACCTCCTCGGCCGCCGCATGATACTTTTTCTCGAGGCGGCGGGATGAACTGCAGTATACGCACAGGAGCTTTGCCATGGTGGAATTGGCCTACACCATGGGCTTCCTTCCGGGAAAATGAATCAAATTTCGTGAAATCTCCCTTTTCCTACCGGGGCCGACTCGCTCCCTCGCCGACCGGATTCCTCCACCTCGGGCATGCGCGCACCTTCTGGATCGCGGCGCGGCGCGCCCGCAGCGCCGATGGCGCGCTCGTGCTGCGAAATGACGACCTCGACGCGACCCGCTACCGGATGGACTACGCCTCCGCCATGCTCGAGGACCTCCGCTGGCTCGGGATCGACTGGGACGAGGGCCCCGACGTCGGGGGTCCCCATAGCCCGTACGACCAGAGCAAGCGGCTTCCCCTTTACCGGGCCGCCCTCGAGCGGCTTCATGCCGCGGGCCTGATCTACCCGTGCTCGCGGTCGCGCCGGGACGTGCTCGAGGCCGCGGGCGCGCCCCATGAAGGCGGTGCCGACGACGAGCCCGTTTATCCGGCGGCGTTTCGGCCGGACCCGCGGGCCCCCCTGCCTCCCCTCGGCGAAGCGATCGCGGTCAACTGGCGCCTGCGCGTGCCCGACGGGCAGGTCATCGCCTTCGACGACACCCGCCTCGGCTCCCAGAAGGCGGTCGCAGGCGTCGACTTCGGGGACTTTCCGGTGTGGAGGAAGGACGATTGCCCGAGCTACCAGCTCGCCTGCGCGGTGGACGACGCGGCCATGGGGATAACCGAGGTCGTGCGCGGGATGGACCTGGTTCGCTCGACGTTCCGCCAGCTCCTGATCTACCGGGCGCTCGGCCTGCCGGTCCCGGCCTTCCACCACTGCCCCCTCATGACCGACGAGGGGGGCGCCAGGCTCGCCAAGCGCCACGACGCCCTCAGCCTCCGCGCGCTCCGGGCCCGCGGGGAGCGGCCCGCGGAGATCTGCGCGGCCTGGGAGGACATGGAGCCCGCGGGCCCGTGAGGGCCCCCGGCGCAAACGCCCCTTGCTCACGGCGGGCATGTTTGGTATCTTTTTTGAATGCGGCCCGCCGTCGCCGGCCGTCCGAACGAGACCATGAAACGAAACATCCTCCGGTTGGCCCTCCTCCTTTTCCCCCTGATCGCACCCGCGGAGACGGTGGACCTCGGGACCCGGGGCACGTTTTCAATCGCCGTACCCCAGGGCTGGACGCTGTCCTCGCACAAGGAGGAGGACAGCGGCGTCGCCATCACCCTCGCTCCGCCGGGCAATGAGAACGCCAAATGCCTGATCAACGTCACGTTCGTGCCGGAGCCGAAGCCCGTTCCCAAGGAGACGGTCGACGCCGAGGTGCTGAGCGTCTGCGACCAGTTCGTCGACCAGTCCGTGGAGAAGAAGAAGGTGATTCGCGACTTCGGCGTGTCGGGCGGGGCCTACGGATCCTACTGCGTGTTCACCGACGCAAGCCTTGTCGGGAAGGCCGCCAAGCATGACGAATTCAAGGTCATCGGAGTCGGCATCATTCATTTCCGCGACGACGTGATGGCGGCCGTGAGCGTCGCGGGCGACGACGAGAAGGGCGCAGACTTCGCCGCCATGCTGGCGGCGCTCAAAAGCGCGGCCGTCACCGCCGCAAAGTGATCCGGGTCCCTGCGGCCCCTATTCCCCACGTGAATCCTACTCCGGCTCCGCTCAAGGTGGGCGCAGTCCTTTTCGAGGGTTTCGAGCTTTTGGACGTCTTTGGGCCCCTCGAAATGTTCGGATTGCTCGAGCCGGCGTCGGAGATCTCGATGCTGGCGGCCGAGCCTGGGAGCATCCGGAGCAACCAGGGACCGCGCTGCCTTGCGGACTTGGCCCTCGGAGACTGCGCCCCCCTCGATGTGCTCCTCGTCCCCGGGGGAATAGGCACCCGCCGCCTGCTAAGCGATCCCGCGTTCCTCGGCAGCCTGACAAGGGCGGCCGCAAGCGCCCGCATCGTCGCCAGCGTCTGCACGGGAAGCGCGCTCCTCGCAATGGCCGGACTCCTCGACGGCCGCCGGGCCACGACCAACAAGCGCGTTTTCAAGCTTCTCACGCCGCTCGCTCCCAAGGTCCAATGGGTCGCCGAGGCGAGGTGGGTCGAGGACGGCCGCTTCTTCACGTCGTCGGGCGTCTCGGCGGGGATGGATATGGCCCTCGCGCTGATCTCCCACCTCGTTGGGAGGGAGGCGAGCCTCGGGGTCGCAAACCGCGCCGAATACCAGTGGCATGAGGACAAGGAATGGGATCCCTTCGCAAAGCTGAACGGGCTGGCATGAAGCAACCGAGCACCGCCCCGGCGGGCCCCGCGGCCATCCGCATCGGCGTCATCAACGTTTCCGACCGCGCGAGCTCGGGCGCCTATGAGGACACGCCCGGAAAGGCCTGCGTGGCGCTCCTCCTCGAATGGCTCACGACTCCGTTTGATGTCGACTACAAGGTGGTGCCCGACGAGCGCGCCCTCATCGAATCCGAGCTCAAGCGGATGGCCGACGAAGCCTCCTGCTGCCTCGTTGTGACGACCGGCGGGACCGGCCCGGCTCCGCGGGATGTGACTCCGGAGGCCACGGCCGCCGTGTGCGAGAAGATCCTTCCGGGATTCGGCGAGCTGATGAGGTCTGCCTCGCTTGCCTTCGTCCCGACGGCCATCCTCTCGCGCCAACTGGCTGGCATCCGGGGACGGACGCTGATCGTCAACCTGCCGGGCCGGCCGAAGGCCATCCGCGAAAACCTGGAGGCTGTGTTTCCGGCGATACCCTACTGCATCGACCTGATCGGGGGGCCCCGGCTCGAGACAAACGAGGCGGCGATGAGCGCCTTCCGGCCGAAGGGCTGATTCCCCGCAGTTGCAAAGGGCCCGATGCAGGCGGATTTTCCCCCACAAATCGATGATCAACCTATCCGCACCCGACCTCACTCAGTTCCCCCCGCGAAGCCCCCATGTCCGCCTCGGAGGCTACGTCCACTTCCCGCGCCTCCTGGACAAGGCCCGCGCCGAGATCGCCGGCAAAATCGGCGAATACCACTTCAACTGCCCGCTCGACCGGCATTTCTTCGACTTCACGGGCGTCGGCCCCGAGGCGCTCCTTGCGGAGCTCAAGCTCGGCCGGAGCGATTCGCAGATGCTCGAATGGGTCGGCGGGCACACCCGCCGCCTTCCCTCCGAGATCGCGGCCTGGTCCCGCTGGATGAGCCGGCACAGCCCCGGGGGCTACGAGGGCCACGAATGGTTCGGCGAGGTCATCAAGACCAACGCGGCCGACCGCAAGGACATCCACGGCTTCTTCGACCTCCTCGACATGGACGACTACGCGAGCTTCGGCGGGAAGCCGTGAGCTCGGGGGCCCCCCCGGGGGCCCTATTCAAAGCTCCGTGTACTTCGCGGAGCGCCCCCGGGCCTTTTCCACCGGGTACTTCCTGGCGTTGGCGGCGATCTTCGACTCGATGCTCGCCGCGACGTCGAGGCCCGTTGAGTTCGCGAATTCGAGCGCATAGATCACGACGTCGGCCAGCTCCTCCGCAATCTTCGCCCGCTTTGCGGGATCCTTCGCCACGGACTTGGACTCCTCGGGCGTCGCCCAGAGGAAATGCTCCATAAGTTCCGCGGTCTCCGCAGCGAGCGCCATGCTCAGGTTCTTCGGCGAGTGGAACTGCTCCCAATCCCGCTCGTGCACGAACGCGAGCACGCGCTCCTTGAGTTCAGAGATCCTCGTCGTCGAATCGGATAATGCGGGCATGGGCGAAGCATGGCCGGCGCGGCCCGCCAGCGCAATTGCGCGGAGGGACCTTGTCATAATTTTGAATTAAACTTGGCACGGGGTCTGCATTATGCATCTTGTCCACGGTTCCAATGACCCAGGCACACCAACATCATCTCAGCCTCGCCGGCACTTCGTTTACGAAGGCCTGCGCCACGGGCTGCGCCATGATGCGTCGGGTCGTCATTTCCAATTGGAACAAACCGGCCGGCTCGGGCTTCAAGGCCTAAACCCTCCCACCCAGGAAGACGTTTAGAAACCCAGAAGCCCGGAGGCCAAAAGCCCCCAGGAGGCAACTGCCTTTCCCACCATGAACACGAGATACCACACCCCGAGTGAACCCAGCCGTCATCGCAGCGCCTACAAGGCATCCCATGCCATGTTCCGCCAGCCGAGCTACGACTGCCGCGAGCTCACGGACGCCGTCAGCATCGTCGTCTACGTACCCGGTGTCGGTGCTTCGGGCGTGGAGATCGAGGCCACCGGGACCGACCTAGTCATCACCGCGCACAAGACCCGTTTTGTGCGGGTGAACTGGCAGGCCCTGAACCTCGAGGGATCGCAGCGCGACTACCGTCTGCGCCTGCGGCTCGGCGCGGGCTTCGATTATGCGAAGCTCAAAGCCAGCATTGACGACGGCGTCCTCGCCCTGTCGGTGCCCAAGCTCCAGGAATCCCTGGGGCCGGCGGTGCGCCTGGGTCGGGTCGCCTGAGCCGGAACCCATCCCGCCCGCGGGCGGCCCCTCCGCTTCGGCGGCGGTCGCAGCCCGCGGGCGTCGGAGGGGCCGCAATTTTTCTCAACAAATTTTGGGACCTTTCTCATAGGGCCGTGTCCCAGGGATTACCATGACACCGCACGCGCACACCTTCCCAGCGCGACCGCTGGCGAGAGACGCAGCGGCTGTTCGCGCAACACCGCGGGAGGACGTTAGTTGGACACGGCCGATCTTCAGGCCGCCTCCGCTGGATGTCCAGCCGGCCCGCCCTGACCTTCGTCATTTGGCGACCACCCACCGGACGGAACCCTGGGCTCCATGGCCCCGGTCCAGCACGGGGCCGAGGTAGTCCAGAATCGACCGGGCCTCGGCATCGAACCTCCACGGGGGATTGATGACCGCGATTCCGCATCCCCGGATTCCGGACGCGTCTGGATCGACCGTCAGCTCCGCGGCCAGGCTCGGGAGCCCGGCCGCCCGAAGTTCATCGTGGAAGCCCCCGGCCGGGGCCCGCTCGGATAGCGGATACCAGACCATGTAGGCCCCCCCGGGAAACCGGCGCACGCCCTCGGCCAGCGCCCGGGAGACCTCGGCCCACTCCCCGGGCGCCTCGAAGGGCGGGTCGATCAAGACGAGCGCCCTCCTCTCCTTCGGCGGCAGGCACGCCCTCAATGCGCCGTAGCCGTCGGCGAGATGCACCGAGACCCGGCGCTCGCCGAGGAACTCGTCGCGCAGGGATTCGCCTTCCTCGGGGTGCATCTCCCAGAGCTCGATCCGGTCCTGCGGCCTCGCGAGGGCCTTCGCAATCCGCGGGGAGCCCGGATAGAATCGGGGCTCGGCCGTCCCGTTCCCGCGGTAGGCGTCATGCGAGCGGACGATCCCGACATAATCGTCCACCCGCGGCGGCAGATCCGAGCGTCCCCAGAGCCTTCCGATCCCGCCCGGCCATTCCGGGGTCCTCGCCTTTGAGTCGCCCTCGGCGGCCAGGGCGAGGTCATACCGGCCCCGCCCGGCATGGGTGTCGACGAACACGAAGCCCTTGTCCTTGCGCTGCATAGCCCGGATGAGCCCCACGAGCAGCGCATGCTTGAGCACGTCCGCAAAATTGCCCGCGTGGAAGGCATGCCTGTAATTCACCCCTCTGGCCTTCTTTCATTGCACCGGCCCTCTGCAACTGGATAATGCGCGGGCCATGAAATTAATTCCAGCGCTCCTGACCCTATGCGCGCTCGTTTTACCCCGCGCGCTCCCCGCAGAAACGTTTGAAGGCAAGGTGTCGATGAACCTGACGTCCTCGAGTTCGAAGGGCGGCAGCCAGGCGATGACGATGAGCATCAAGGAAGGCTTCCTTCGCACGGACGTCTCCACCGCGCGCGGCGCCGCCGCGATGATCATGGATTTCAAGAACCAGCAGATGCTGGTCCTGATGGCTCAGCAGAGGATGTACATGGTGCAGCCCATCCCCCAGCCCGGAAGCACCGGCCAGCCGGGCATGCCCCAGGCCCCGGCGGCGCCCGCATCCGCGCCGAAGGAGACCCTCGTCGACAGCGGCGCGAAGGAGACCATCCTCGGCTATGTCTGCACGAAGTACACCGTGACGGGCGCCAGGGGCACGTCCGAGGTCTGGGCCACCGACCAGCTTGGCACGTTTGCCGGGATCTTCCGCGGGGGGCCCCCGGGCGGCAGGCCCCAGGCGCCGGAGGCCTGGGAGTCGGCCCTGAAGGGCAAGGGCTTCTTTCCCATGCGCGTCGTGACCACCACGAACGGCTCCGAGAGCTTCCGGCTCGAGGTCACCTCGGTCGAGAAGACGAGCCTGCCCGACTCCCTCTTCGCCCCCCCGGCGGGCTGGCAGAAGCTTGACCTCGCCTCGATGATGGGCGGCGCCATGCAGCGCGGCTTCCCCGGCGCACGGCCTTCGGACGGGAACAATTGAGTGGGAGCCCTACCTACCCGCATCATATCCGACGTTCACTACGCGGACCGTGGGAGCCGCGTTCGCTCGCTCAGCCAGCTGAGGCCGCTGTTCGAGGGGGCCGGAGCGTTTGTCTTCAATGGGGACACGCTTGACACCCGCCCGAGCAAGCACGGCCACAACGCCGCGCAGATGCGCTGCGAGGTCCTTGATTATTTCGGGGCGATCGGGCCCCCGGTCACCTACCTCACCGGCAACCACGACCCGGACATCTCCAGGCTTCACGCGCTCGAATTCGCCGCGGGCCGCATCCTCGTCACGCACGGCGACATCCTTTTCGACAACATGGTCCCCTGGTCCAGGGACGCGGTCGTGATCAGGAAACGGGTCATCGCCGCACTGGCGGCCCTTCCCGAGGACGGAAGCTGCAAGCTCGACGGCCGGCTTGCCGCATTCCGGTCCGTGGCCGCAACCATCCCGCAGCTCCACCAGTCCGAGCGCGACCCCCTGCGCTACGCCATCCGGCTTGCGGGGGACACGGTGTGGCCTCCCCACCGCCTCCTATCGATCCTTCAGGCGTGGCGGGAGGCCCCCGGGCGCGCGGCCGCGCTCGCCGGCAGGCACCGCCCGAAGGCCCGCTTCATCTCGATCGGCCACACCCACAAGCCCGGGGTCTGGAGGACCGCCTCGGGCATCGTCGTCGTCAATACCGGCTCCTTCTGCAGGCCCTTCGGGGCCATGGCCTTGGACATCAGCGCGGACGCCCTCCGCGTCCGGGCGGTCGACTCGAAACGCGGGGAGTTCCGCCTCGGCTCGGAGGTCGCCGAATTCCCCCTGTCATGAGCATGGAATTCGGATGGTGGGTCAAGGACCCCGAGCTCGGAAAATACCAGGTGAAGGCGATCGTCCACGGAGGCAATCTCGAGTGGTTCCGCAAGCAGGGCCACTTCACGTCGTGGGCGGCCCACGGGCCGAGCGCCGACGACTGGGACCGGCTCATCTCGGAAGCCGAACGGCGCGTGCCGCGGCGGCTCCTCTCGCCGAAGCAGTTCGAGGCGATCCGCCAGCTTCGCGATCGACGATGACCGCACCGATCCGGAAAGCTCCCAAATCCATTATGCCCAAAATCGACGTCAACAAGGTCGCCGAGATCCTGAAGAAGAACCATATCGACCCCGCGGTCCTGCGCCGCGTCGTCGAGGAGATGAATCTCGCGGTGCAGCCCGATCCCGGCGAGGGGGAGGCGGCCCCGCCGGTGAAGAAGCAGTTCGTCATCCTCGTGAGCGACCCCGGCGACAAGCTCCCGAAGTCCGACTTCACCGGCTGGGTGCTCCAGATCCCCGAGGACGAGAGCCCGGCCTCGGTCCAGGAGCGCCTTCTCAAGGCGGCCTACGACTACAACGCCTCAAAGAAGGGCCGGCTCTATCCGGCCAAGACGGTGGGCGATGCCCTCGAGGGCGTGCCTGCAAAGTTCTTCCGGGAGACCGAACTCTGGGTCAAGACGAAGGAGCCGGTGACGGTGCTGCGCACGGACAACGAAATCCCGAGGGACTAAGGGGCGGCCTGCCTTTTCTCGACCCCGAGCTTGACCGGGTCAAAACCCCGGGCCCTGAGCGCCCCGGCGACCGCCGCGAGGTCCACCTTCGTCCCGGGGCGGACCCCGTGCGCGGAAAACCAGCCCTTCGGCATCTCAAGGACAAACTGGATGTCGCTGCTGTGCGAGGAGACGGGCCTCTCGTCGAGCGGCAGGAGGTCGTAGGTCTCGGCGATCCTCCCGTCGCGGGTCAGGTAGCCCAGGTCGAGCGGCTCGGGCGTGTTCCTCATCCAGAAGCTCTGCGCCTGGGGCTCGGGGTAGACAAAGAACATCCCCTCGTCGGCGCCCAGGTCGGGCCTCTGCATGAGCCCGCGCTCCAGCTCCGCCTGGAGGACCGCGACCTGCAGGCTTGCGGGGTGGCCTCCCACGTCGACCGCAAAGTGATCGTAGAACGTCTTCTGGGCGGCCGCCGGGCCGGAGGACGACTTTCCGGAACCGCAGGCCGCGACAAAAAGGGGGAGGAGCGCCCACGCCAGCACCCTGGACCCCAACGATACTAGATTTGCATTTTTCACGCTTAAACAGGTTAATCCCCGGAGGACGGCTTAGATAATCCCCGTCTGCAACATGGCCAACAACAAACACCGTGACTTCCTGATTTATTCCGACACCGCGCGGAGCGCGGACGCGCTTTACTTCGGCCGGGTCGAGGCGCCGGACGCCTTCATCGCCATGAGCCTGAGGGGGCAGAAGATCGCCGTCGTCAGCGCCCTCGAATTCGGCCGGGTCAAGCGCACATCCGACTTTGACGAGGTGCTGTCGCTCGAGACGTACGTCGCCAAGGCCCGCCGGCTCTGGCCCCGCCGCGAGCAGGGGCCCGCCCGCGTGATCGCGCTTGTCGCCCGGGAGCGGAAGGCAAGGGCCCTGACCGTTCCGGGGGACTTTCCCGCGGGACTCTATCAGGAGCTGCGCGACCTCGGCCTGCGGATCGACGTCTCGGACGGCCCCCTGTTTCCGGGCCGGGAGGTGAAATCCCCCGCCGAGGCGGCGGCCATCCGCGAGGGCAACCGCTGCAGCGCAGCCGGCATCGGCGCGGCGGAGCGGCTCCTGCGCTCGTGCAAGGTCCGCGGGGGGCGCCTCCTCCACAGGGGCGCCGTCCTCACGAGCGAGCGCCTCAAGGTGGCCATCGAGACCGCCTGCATCGAGGCCGGCTCGGTCTCGAATTCGACGATCGCGGCGGGGGGCGACCAGGCCTGCGACCCGCACAACCGCGGCGAGGGCCCGCTCCGCGCGAACGAGCTCATCATCGTCGACGTCTTCCCCAGGGTGTCGCAGACGGGCTACCACGGCGACATGACGCGCACGTTCCTGCGCGGGCGCGCCAGCGACGCCCAAAAGGCCATCGTCGCCGCGGTCAGGGCCGCGCAGCTGGCGGCCCTCTCGGCCATCCGCGCCGGAGTCCACGCCAACGTGGTCCACCGCGCCGTGTCCGACACGTTCCTCTCGCGCGGCTACGAGACCCGGCACACCGCGAGCGGGTCCGTGGGATTTTTCCACGGCACCGGCCACGGCCTCGGCCTCGAGGTCCACGAGCCGCCCCGGATGAACGCGACGTCGGAGGCTCCCCTGAAGAAGGGGACGGTCGTCACGGTCGAGCCCGGCCTTTACTACCCCGGGGTCGGAGCCTGCCGCATCGAGGACGTCGTCCAGGTGACCGAGCGCTCCCCGCGCATGCTCTCGGACTATCCCTACGCCTGGGAGTTGCGCTGAAGGAAGCCCCCATCCCAAACCCGCGACCTCATGTCCATCTCACCCAACAAGGCCAAAGCGCTCCTCAAGCGGATCACGCGCCTGCGAATCCTGGTCGTCGGCGACGTGATGCTCGACCACTACATCTGGGGCGATGCGACCCGGATTTCGCCCGAGGCCCCGGTGCCCGTGATCGACATCGCACGGGACACGTGGACGGCCGGGGGCGCGGCCAATGTCGCGATCAACATAGCGAGCCTCGGCGCCGAGTGCACGGTCTTTGGGTTCATCGGCCTGGACGAGTCCGGCGCGCGCCTGCGGGACATCCTCCGCGGGAAGGGCGTCGAGGCCGTGAGCCCCGCCAGCACGGCGATGACCATCGTCAAGACCCGCGTCATGGTCCAGCATCAGCAGCTGTGCCGCCTCGACCGGGAGGAGCCGCCCGCCTCCTACGCGGTCGACCAGGCCCTCGCCGAAAAGATCCTCGGCAGGGCGGTCCGCGCCTCCGACGCGGTCGTCTTTTCGGACTACGCCAAGGGACTCCTCTCGAACGGCCTCGTCGCGGCGGTGACCAAGCTGGCAAGGGCCGAGCGCAAGTTCATCGCGCTCGACCCGAAGCCGAAGAACCCCCTCGCCTTCAGGGGGCTCGACCTCATCACGCCCAACAAGCGCGAGGCCCTCCAGATGGCCGGCATCGAGCCGGCCCAGGGGGCCCCGTTCCCGGCCGCGGCCGTCTGCGCGCGGCTCCACGACCGGTTTGCGACAAAGAACGTCGTCATCACGCTCGGCGAGGACGGCATGCTGCTCAGCACCTCCGGCAGCGTGGTGAGGACGATCCCGACCTCCGCCAGGGAGGTCTATGACGTGTCGGGCGCCGGCGACACCGCGCTCGCCGGTCTCGTCCTCGCCCTCACCTCCGGCGCGGGCCTCGAGGAGGCGGCCCATTTCGCAAACGCGGCCGCGGGGGTCGTCGTCGGCAAGCTCGGGACGGCAACCGTGACCCCGAAGGAGCTCCTCGACCACCTCTCCCACCGGTCGTGAAGCGGGCCCTCTTCCTCGACCGCGACGGGACCCTGATCGTCGACAAGGTCTACCTCGCCGACCCGGCCGGCGTGGAGCTGATTCCGGGCGCCGCCCTGGGCCTCGCCCGCGCCCGCTCGCTCGGATTCGGGCTCTTCCTCTTCACGAACCAGTCCGGGATCGGCCGGGGGCTGCACACGATCGAGGACACGCGCCGGGTGAACGAGCGGATGGAGGAGCTCCTCGGGCTGCCCCGGCCGGTCTTCTTGGACATCTGCATCGCGCCGGAGGCGCCCGGCCAGCCTTCGCTCTACCGAAAGCCCTCGCCGCGCTTCATTGAGGAGAAGCTGGCCCAGCACGCTCTCGATCCGGCCGGCTGCTGGATGGTCGGGGACTCGGCGGCCGACATCGGCGCCGCGCTGGCCGCGGGAATCCGCGCCGCGGCCGTCCGGACCGGAAAGGTGCGCCCGGAATCGATCGCCGAGGTCGCGTCGGGCCAGGTGCCCGTTTTTTCCGACTTCGGGGCATTTGCCGCGACTCTCGGATGAAGCGCCGGCTTGACGAGATCCTGGTGGCGCGGGGACTCGCCGGGTCCCGCACCCAGGCCAGGGCCCTGATCATGGCCGGCAGGGTGTTCAGCGGGACCCTGCGCCTCGACAAGCCGGGGCGCGAATTCGCGGACGACGCCGATTTCAGCGTCGTGCAGCCCCCGCGCTTCGTGAGCCGGGGCGGCGAAAAGCTCGAGGCCGCCGTCGCCCGCTTCAATCTCGCGCTCGCCGGCGCCCACGTCCTCGACGTCGGCGCCTCGACCGGGGGCTTCACCGACTGCGTCCTGCAGGCCGGCGCGGCGTCCGTCGTCTGCGTCGATGTCGGCCGCGCGCAGCTTCACCCGAGGCTCAGGGCCGACCCCAGGGTCACCAATATCGAGAAGCTGAACGCGCGCGGCATAAAGCCGGGCGACCTGCCGCGTTCCTCGTTCGACCTGGTCGTCATGGACCTCTCCTTCATTTCGCTGCGGACGGTCCTTCCGGCCGTCTGGCCGCTCCTGCGCGCCGGCGGGACCCTCGTGGCCCTCGTGAAGCCCCAGTTCGAGGCGGGAAAGGCGGAGGCCGACCGGGGCCGGGGCGTCATCCGCGACCCCGCCGTGCAGGAGGCGGCGCTCAGCGCGGTGCGCGAGTTCGCGCTGGCGCGCCTGGCGGGCGCAGAGCTCGTCGGATCCCTGGCCTCCCCGATCGAGGGCGCCGAGGGAAACCGGGAATTCCTGTTGTGCCTCCGGAGAAGCTTGCCAGCCTAGGGGGGGCCGCACCGCAGCCGAATGAAACCGATCCGCTCACTCGCATTTGTCGTCAACTCCGATAAGCCGGGCGCCGTCGAATTGGCCCGCTCGCTCGTGGCCGTCGCGCGCGCCCAGGGCGTGCGGCTCAAGCAGACGACCCACTTCCCGCTGCGCCGGGGCTACCTGCGCGGCTGCGACGCGTGCTGCGTCATCGGGGGCGACGGCACGCTCCTCGGCGTCGTCCGCGAGGCCGCGCTCGAGGGCGTGCCCATCATCGGAGTCAACCGCGGCAGCCTCGGCTTCCTGACGACGTTCTCGCCCGACGAGGCCAGGGCGGGCTTCGAGGGCCTGCTTCGGGGGGCCTTCTGCGTCGACAAGCGCGCCATGCTCGAGTGCTCGGTCGCCGGCGCCCACCCGAACCTCGCCTTGAACGACGTGCTCATCAAGGACGAGCTCAGCACGGGCCTCGTCCACCTCGAGGTGTTCGCCGACGGGGAGCTCGTGACCGACTACCTCTGCGACGGCCTCATCTTCTCGACCGCGACGGGATCGACGGCCTACAACCTCTCCGCCGGGGGCCCGATCATCCACCCGGCGGCCAACGTGATCGCGATGACGCCGATCTGCCCGCACACGCTGACCAACCGCTCGATCATCTTCCGCGACTCGGTGAAGCTCGAGGTGTACAACCGCACCGAGGCGACGCGCGTGCTCGTGGGGATCGACGGCCAAGGATGCCTCAAGGCCGACCGGGACACGCCGATCAGGATCTCGGTGGCGGGCGTGCGCCTGCCGCTCGTCCAGCAGAACGCCTATTCCCATTTCGCGGTCGTCCGCACCAAGCTCAAGTGGAGCGGCGGCGCCGCCGAGCGCCAGTAGCCCCTCAGGGCCTGACGACAAGCCGGGTCCGGCGCGAGGGCACGAGGCGCGTCCGGGCGAACTGGGCGAGGTCCCCGATCGTCACGGCGTCCACCAGCGAGTCGTAGGACTTCCAGTGGTTGGGCGCCCTGCCCTGGAGGACGTCGAGCCCGGCCTGCATGGCCCTCGCGGAATTCGCCTGGAGGCCCTTCCGGTGTCCCGCCTTGAGGCGGACCTGGCATCGGCGGAGCTCGTCCGGCTCGACTCCGCCCGACTGGACGCGCGCCACCTCGGCGCTGATCTCGTCAAGCACCTCGTTCTCCTTGCCGGGCTGGGTCCCGGCGATGAAGTAGAATACGGCGGCGCTGCGGCTGGCGATCCGCCCCGAACGGACGAAATAGGCCAGGCCCTTCTGGTCGCGCACGCGCTCGAAGAGGCGGGACGCCATGCCGCTGAAGAGCTCGTCGATCACCTCGCCCGCGTAGTAATCGGGCGCGTCGAGCACGGCCCCCGGAAACCCCTCCATGACGACAGCCTGCTCCCGCGGCTGCCTCTCGACGAATTCGCCGGCCTCGGCCGGCCCTTCGAAGAGCGGGCCCGCCTTGAGGGCCTGGCCCCGGGGGATCCGGAGCAGGAACTCCTCGATGCGCGGAAGCAGCCTCTTGGGCGTGAAATCGCCCGCGACCGAAAGGACGACCCCGGGTCCGACGAGGAGCCTCTTCCAGAGGGCCGCCACGTCCCGGGAGGCCGTGGCCGACACCCCGCCCTCGTCGCCAAGAGCGCTGAGCGCAAATGGGTCGGAGCCAAAGAACCGCGCACGGAGCATCCGCCGCGCGCAGGAGACAATGTCGTCCTTCTCCTCGCGCAGCATCGCGAGCTGGGCGCTCCGCTCCGTCGCGAGGGTTCCCTCCCTGAACGCCGGGGCCAGCACGCCCTCCGCGATCAGGCCGAGGGCGCGGTCGGCGTCCGCCGGCAGGACCTCGGCGGCGAGGCCGATCGTATTGTCGCCCGAATAGGACGTGAACGACCCGCCGACCTCCTCGATCCTCCGGGCGACCTCGGCGGCGCTGCGCCGCCGCGTGTCCTTCGTCAGGAGCGTGGCCAGGAGCGTCGAGCTTCCCCGCCTGTCCTGCGCCTCGCTCGACGGCCCCCCATGGGTGAGGAGCCTCATGTGGAGGTTCGGAAGGCGTCGGTCCAACTGAAAGACGATGCGCGCGCCGTTCGGAAGCCGGATTTCCTCGAAGTCGGGGCGCCCGGCCTTAGCCGCCGATCCGGGCCCCGCCGAGGACTTGCTCCCTTCGGGCTCGAGCGAAACCGACGTCAGGCGCCCCGGCACCAGATGGGTGCGAAGCGCGCTTGAGAGATCGGGGGCCTTCACGCGGGCGAGCTGCTCGAAATACGTGCGGCCGAACTCGAGGTCGCCCACGACGACTTCCGCCGTCCCGAGGCGCGAGGCCTGCCCGCTCACGGTCTTCAGCGTGTTGATCTCGCTCACCACCGACTGCCGGTAGGCCTTCCTCACCTGCGCCGCCTTGAAGGCCCCGGGAGCCGCGTGGGCCGCCAGGACCTGCAGGATGGCCGCCTCCGCCGCCTCGCGCCTGCCCGCGTCGCAGGTGAAGGAGATGCAAAAGAGTCCGCTCGAGCCCGGGTTCCAGCTCGACGCGTCGATGGTGTGGACGAGCTTGCGCTTTTCGCGGACGTCGAGCCAGAGGACCGAGCTGTCGCCCCCTCCGAGGACGAGCGCGAGAAGGTCGAGCACGGGCGCCGACGGGGCCGTGAGCCCGGGGATCGGCCAGGCCAGGGCGCACCGGACGACCTCCACCTTCTCATAGCTGCGGACCACGCGGGGGCCCAGCTGGAGGGGTTCCGCCGGCACCAGAACCGGGGCCAGGCGCGAGCGCGGCGCGCCCCCAAAGTGGCGCTCGACCAGCGTCCGGACCTCGCGCGGGGTCGACGTCGCCGGCGACGACGACGACCATGTTGTTCGGCACGTACCGCGCGCGGTAGTAGCCCAGGAGGGCGTCGCGGCCGGCCGCGCTGAACACATCCCTGTGGCCGATGATCGGCTGCCGGTAGGGGTGCTCCCTGAACGCGGTCGAAAACAGGGCCTCCCAGAGGCGGTTGTCCGGGTCGTCCTTCGTCATCGCGATCTCGCGCAGGATCACGTCCTTTTCGCGGAGGGCCTCGTCCTCCGGCAGCGTCGAGTGGAGCACGGCGTCCGCGAGGACGTCGACCGCCACCTCGAGCTTTTCGCTTGGCAGGTCGATATAGTAGACGGTCCTGTCGAAGGTCGTGTAGGCGTTGATGTAGCCCCCGTTTGCCTGGACGGTCGCCGAGATCTCGCGGCCGGTGCGCCGGGCGGTGCCCTTGAAAAGCATGTGCTCGAGGTAATGGGACAGGCCGGCCCCGAGCTGGTCCCCCTCGTGGATGCTGCCGGTGCGGATCCAGACCTGGACCGACGCGAGCGCGGCCGAGCGATCGGACTTCACGAGCAGGGTCAGGCCGTTCGGCAGGACCGAGCGATCGACGGGTTCGCGCCAGATCGCATCCAGCAGGGCGCGGTCCGGTTCCGGGCGTTTGGATCTTGGCATCAGCGCGCTCCCTCAGGTCGAACCCACGGCCTCGGCAGCGGACGCCCCGCGGGGGCGATTCGTCGGCAGGAACGGCTTCACGAAGACGTCGTCGAACTCGTAGATGTCCGCAAAATCCTCGCGGCGGTCGTTCTCCGTCTTGCTGAAGGCGTTATATTCTATGAGGTTAAAAACGATGTCGCCGAAATCCTGGCAGCGGCGGACCCCCCATGAATTCAGGACGGTTTTCGTCAGCGGGCCGAACTGTTCCAGGGCATACACCCGCAGCCCCTCGAGGAGCTCGGGGCCCGTCACATGCCGGGCTTTCCCGGTCCGGCTCCGGTCCTTTTTGCGGATCTCCTTCACCGTATGGTCGAGGCCAAGCCTTACAAAATCATAGGCTTTACGGTCGAATCGAGCGTCCTCCTTGCATATGAGTGCAACAATGCGCGGGAAATCCGAATCTTGCATGGCTGGCCGTGAAATTGGCAGGCTCGCCCAGCGGGCGCAACAACGCCGTTCAAATGCAGCCTATCTGCGCCGATGCCTTCAAGTTGCAAAAGAATCGCTTCTGGGCTCGCAAATTTGCCCGATTCTCCCTACTTTTCAGGCCTAACCATGATCGCCTCCACGCAGACCAACCACCCTATCATAGGGGTCAAGAATGGTAAGGACCAAAATCCTGTTGAGCTCGCCTGTTACAAATTGAAGGAGGCGGGGCTTAGGATCACCCAGCCGCGCGTTGCGATCCTTGCTGCGCTCATCAAGGCCGGACGGCCGACGAGCATCGATGCGCTCCACGGCGAGCTCGGGCCGAAGTCCTGCGACATCGTGACCGTTTACCGCTGCATGGCGGCCTTTGAGTCGATCGGGCTTGTTCGGCGCGCGTTCCTGATCAACGGGACGAGCCTCTACGAGATCAATCTCGGCGACCCGAACCGCTACCACGTGGTCTGCAAGCAGACCAACCAGGTCGAGGAGCTCGACGCGGCCTCGGCCAGCGAATTGCGCCGCGCCGTCCAGACGGTCGAGGATGCGCTCCGCGCGCAGGGCTACACGGACGTGGGCCACATCGTGGAATTCTTCGGCAAGTCGCCCGCGAGCCGCCGCGTCCAGACGGAGGCCGCCGTTCCCGCGATTCCGGCCTCCTGACCGGGTTTGCGCTCAGGCCGCCGCGACCGCGGCGGCGTAGTTTCGTCCCGCCTGTTCCCAGTCGAGGACCTTCCAGAAGGCCGCGACGTAGTCCGCGCGCAGGTTTTGGTGCTTCAGGTAATAGGCGTGCTCCCAGACGTCGATGCCGATGACCGGCACGCCGCCGTCGCTGATCGGCGAATCCTGGTTTGCGGTCGAGTGGATCGCGAGCTTTCCGCCCTTGACCGAGAGCCAGGCCCAGCCGCTCCCGAACCGCTTCATCGCGGCGGCGTTGAACTGGGTGCCCATCGCCTCGGCCGACCCGAAATCCCTCGCAATGGCGGCCGCCAGGTCCGCGGGGGGCTCCCCGCCCCCCTTTGGCGAAAGGATCGTCCAGAAGAAGCTGTGGTTCACGTGGCCCCCCACATTGTTGCGCAGCGTGGTCCTGAGCGGCTCCTCGATCGAGCCGAGGCTCCTGAGAATGTCCTCCGCCGTCATCGCCGACAGCTCCGCGTGGCCCTCGAGGGCCTTGTTCGCGTTCTTGATGTAGGCGGCGTGGTGCTTTGAATAGTGGATCTCCATCGTCATCGCGTCTATGTGCGGCTCGAGGGCGTCGTACGCATATTGGAGCTTTGGAAGGACAAAGGGCTGCCTTGTGGCGCCCGCTGCGGCGTTCTGGGAGGCGGCCTCACCCGCCAGTCCCGTCACGGCTCCCAGACTGACCAGAGCCGCCCCGCCGCCGATCACCTTGATAGCTTCGCGTCTCGTCATGGCGGGAACGTAGCCCAAGGGGCCGCTCTGGCAAGTCCGCCCCGCAGAATAGCCCCCGCCCGGGTTGCTAGGGGGCCAGGAGGCGCCGCAGCATCTCGTCGACCCTCTTCGGGTCCGCCTTGCCCTTCGCGGCGCGCATCACCGGCCCCTTGAAGGCGTTGAGCGCGCTTTCCTTTCCGCCCTTGTAGTCGGAGACGGACTTCGGGTTGGCGGCGATCGCCTCCGCGCACCAGCGCTCAAGGTCGCCCAGGTTCGTCTCGGCCTTCAGGCCCTTCCTCGCGACGACGGCCTCGGGCGCCTCGCCGGTGTGGAACATCTCGATGAAGACCTCCTTGGCGGCGTTGCTTAGGAGGGTGCCCTCCTCGACGAGCCTGACGAGACCGGCGACGTGCGCGGGCCTCACCTTCGAATCGGAGAGGCCCACCTTCGCGGCGCCAAGCTCCCGGAGCAGATCGTTCGCAATCCAGTTTCCGGCGGCCTGGGGCTTGCCGCAGAGCCGGGCGGCCTCCTCAAAGAAGTCGCCGAGCTCGCGGTCCGGAACGAGGACCGAGGTGATCGTGTACGGGACCGAGTACTGCTGAAGGAGCCGCCTCTGCCTGTCGAACGGAAGCTCGGGGCACGTCGCCCGGATGGCCGCCTTCCAGTCCTCGCCGACCTCGACCGGCATGAGGTCGGGATCCGGGAAATAGCGGTAGTCGTGGGCCATCTCCTTCGAGCGGAGCGACTGGGAGGTCCCGGTCTGCCCGTCGTAGTCGCGGGTCTCCTGGACGACCCTGCCCCCGGACTCGACGACGGCGGTCTGGCGGCGAACCTCATGGGCGATACCGTCCCGCACGAACGAGATCGAGTTGAGGTTCTTCAGCTCGACCTTCGTGCCGAGGGCGGTCGAGCCCGCAGGCCGGATCGAGATGTTCGCGTCGCAGCGCAGCTGTCCCTTCTCCATGTCGCAGTCGGAGATCCCCCCGTAGATCATGAGGGTCTTCAGCGCCGTCAGGTAGGCGAAGGCCTCGTCGGCGCTGCGGATAACCGGCTCGGAGACGATCTCCATCAGCGGCGTCCCCGCGCGGTTGAAGTCGACGAGCGACACCCCCTCGCCGTGGTTGAGCTTGCCGACGTCCTCCTCGAGGTGGATCCGGGTGAGCTCGATCCGCTTGTGCTCGCCCATGACGTTGCGCGCGGGGCCGGGCAGCTCGATCTCGACCGAACCCCCCTTGCAGAGGGGCTGGTCGTACTGGGAGATCTGGTAGTTCTTCGGGGAGTCGGGGTAGAAGTAGTTCTTTCGGTCCCACTTGCACACGCGCGCAATCTCGCAGCCGAGGAGGAGCCCCGCCTTGATGATCTTGTCGAGCGCCTCCTTGTTCATCACCGGCAGGGTGCCGGGCAGCGCCAGGACGACCGGGTCGGTCAGCGTGTTCTCGGGCAGGCCGTAACCGGCTGCCGCCCGCGTGAACATCTTCGAGCGGGTCTTCAGCTGCACGTGCACCTCGAGGCCTATTACCGCTTCGTAGTTCATAGCGCGGGATGCCTCCCCAGCCAGTCGGCGCCGGCCTCGTACGCCCCCGCGATCGCGAGGAGCTCCGTCTCCTTGAAGGGCTGGCCTATCACCTGGAGGCCGATCGGCAGGCCGCCCTTCGTGAATCCGCAGGGAATGCTGACGCCGGGGAGCCCCGCCAGGTTGACGCCGATCGTGTAGATGTCGCTCAGGTACATCGCCAGCGGATTGGCCGCCTTCTCGCCCTTCTTGAACGCGGGGGTCGGGGACGTCGGGGTGACGATCGCGTCGACCTGCTTGTACGCCTCGAGAAAGTCCCGGCGGATCAGGGTGCGCACCTTCTGGGCCCGCAGGTAGTAGGCGTCGTAGTATCCGCTCGAAAGCACGTAGGTCCCGAGGATGATCCTGCGCTTCACCTCCGGCCCGAATCCCTCCGCGCGCGACTTGAAATAGAGGTCGAGCGCGTCCTTGGCGTCCTTCGAGCGGTGCCCGTAGCGCACGCCGTCGAAGCGCGCCAGGTTCGACGAGCACTCGGCGGTCGCGATGATGTAGTAGGCCCCGATCGCGTACCGGGTGTGGGGAAGCGAGACCTCGCGGATTTCGCAGCCCATCCCGCGGTACGCGTCTATGGCGCCCTGGACGGCCGCGCCGATCTCCGGGTCGAGCCCCTCGCCAAAATATTCCTTAGGGATCCCGAGCTTCCAGGGGCGGCCCGAGCGGCGCAGCGCCTCGATCCCGCCCAGGTAGTCGGGAACCTCCATCTTGAGCGACGTCGAGTCCTTCGGATCGTGGCCCGAGATCGCGCGCAGGACGAGCGCCGCGTCCTCGACCGACCGGGCGAAGGGCCCGATCTGGTCGAGCGACGAGGCGAAGGCGATCAGCCCGTAGCGCGATACGCGGCCGTACGAGGGCTTCAGCCCCACGAGGTTGCAGAGCGCGGCCGGCTGGCGGATCGAGCCGCCGGTGTCGGACCCGAGGGCGGCGATCGCCTCGCCCGCGGCGACCGCGGCGGCGCTCCCGCCGGACGATCCCCCGGGCACCCGCTCCAGATCCCACGGGTTCGAGGTCACCCGGAAGGCCGAGTTTTCGGTGGAGGAGCCCATCGCGAACTCGTCGAGGTTGAGCCGGCCCCAGCAGATGGCCCCCGCCTCCTTCAGCTTCCGCGTCACCGTGGCGTCGTAGGGCGACACGAAGTCCTTCAGCATGCGGCTCGAGGCCGTGAGCGGCTGGCCGGCGACGGAGATCACGTCCTTGATCCCGACCGGGATACCCTCGAGCGGGCCGACCGGCGATCCGGCCGCCTTCGCCCGCGCGCGCCGCGCGTCGGAGGCCCGCGCCTCGGCCAGCGCCCCCTCCGCATCGAAGGAGTTGAAGGCCTGGACGCGGCCGTCGACCGCCCGGGTCCGCGCGAGGACGGACGCCATGAGCTCGAGGGACGACACCTCCCCCGCCGCCATTCGGCGGCTCAGCTCGGTGATCGTGCTGTTGTAAAGCTCCTCGGGCACGGGGGCGCTATTCGACGACCTTCGGGACGACAAACATGTTGTCGCGCTTCTCGGGCGCGTTGCGAAGCGCGTCCTCGACCGAGAGCCCCGGCTCAGGGACATCATCGGCCCAGACATTGACGACCGGAAAGGCATGGGCCGTCGGCTCGACCCCGTCGACGTTCACCTCGTTCAGCTGCGCGATGAAGGCGAGGACATCGCCCAGCTGGGCGGCGAAGCGCCCCTTCTCCTCGGCCGTCAGGTCGATGCGCGCCAGGTTGGCCACGTGGTCCAGCTTGAAGTCTTCGGATTTTGGCACGGATTGGGTTATTTCCTGACCTGGAAAGGCGTGGCGCTCGCGATCTGGTCCTGAATCCTCTTCAGGACGGCGTTGACCTCGTCGTCCGTCAAGGTGCGCGTCGGCGAACGGAAGACGAGCGAGAACGCGAGGCTCTTCTTTCCCTCGGGCAGGCCCTTGCCCTGGTAGACGTCGAACACCTCGACCGACTCGACCGCGAAGAGCGACCCGGCGGCCGCGGCTGCGGTCTCGGCGAGCGTGGCGCGGACGTCCCCCGCCCTCGCGCCGGCGTCGACGACGAGCGCGAGGTCCCGGAGCGCGGGGGGATAAAGGCTGAAGTCGCGGAAGCGCGCCCGCGCCCCCGGGGCGGCGAGCCTCTCCGGAAGGACCGTGAAGAGCCCGGCGAGGACCGCGCCCTCGATCCCGCGCGCCCGGAGCATCGCCAGGTTCACGAGGCCGTAGCGCGCCGCCCATCCCTGCTCAGGGGAGCCCATGCTGACCGAATGACCCTCCTGCCAGCCGAATCCGGGCCCGAGGAGGGCCTCCGCGCGGACGCCCCCGAGGTCGATGCCCGCGGCCGCCGCGACGGCCTCCAGGTGGTGCTTTGCCGTGTAGAAATCGGCCGGCTCCCTGCGCCTCCAGTGCCTCTGCGGATCCTCGGCGATCAAAAAGCCGACCGCGGCGCCCTCGTAGTTGTGCCCGTTCGACTCGAAGAAGATCCGGCCCGCCTCGCAGAGGCGCGAGGCCGGAACGCCCCGCGACTGGTTGAGGAGCAGCGAGTCGAGGAGGCCCATGATGAGCGTCGGCCTCAGGTGCGACTGGTCCTCGACAAAGGGGTTCGCGAGCGCGAGCTCCGAGGCCGCCGTCTGGGAGACCCAGGTCGTGAGCTCCGAGCCCGGGCGCAGCGTCAGGTTCACGCATTCGTGGAAGTCGTGCCCCACGAGGTAGGACGTCGCCTTCCGGTTGAAGGCGACGACCGGGTCGTCCTCGGCCGCAAGGCCGACGGACTCAACCGGCGCCGCCGGGATCCGCTCGGTTCCGTAGATGCGCAGGATCTCCTCGACCAGGTCGATCGGCCGGTCCAGGTCGTCGCGCCAGCTCGGGATCGAGACGTCCCATTCGACGCCGCCGTCCGCGGCCGGGTTTTCGCGGGTCACGTTGAGCTCGAGCGACTCGAGCGCGCCCCTCATCTCGGCCGGGGCGATCTCGAAGCCCAGCCTCTTCGTCACGAAGCCCGACCCGAGCGTGACCTCGCGCTTCCAGGGAACGTCGCCCCCGACCACGCACACGGGCCCCGCGACCGCGCCGCCCGCCGTCTCCATGATCAGGTCGATCGCCCGCCGGGCGGCATCGACCGCGCAGTGCGGGTCCACGCCGCGCTCGAAGCGGTACGAGGAGTCCGAGGAGAGCCCGAGCTGGCGGGAGGTGCGCCGGATCGACGAGGACTTGAAGATCGCGCTCTCGAGGACGATCGAGGTGGTCGTCTCGTCGATGCCCGAATTCTCGCCGCCCATGACCCCCGCGACGACGAGCGCCTTGTCCGCGTCCGCGATCACGAGGTTGCGCGCCGTGAGCGTCCGCTCCTTGCCGTCGAGGGTCGTGATCTTTTCGCCCTCATGCGCCCTGCGGACGATGATGCGCCCCCCCGCGATCTTGCGCGCATCGAAGGCGTGAAGCGGCTGGCCGTACTCGAGCATCACGTAGTTGCCGACGTCGACGATGTTGTTGATCGGGCGCAGACCGACCGCCTTCAGCCGCTCCTGCATCCAGGAGGGGCTGGGGCCCACCTTGACGCCCGTCACGAGGTGCGCCGAGTAGAGCGGGCAGTCCTCGGGGTGCTCCACCAGGACGCCGCTGAAGAGGTCGACGCGCTCGTGCCCGGCCACGTCGCCCCGGAACTTCTCCTGGGGATAGACGAGGGGCCGGCGGAACCACGCCGCGAGCTCGCGGGCAAGGCCGAGGTGCGAGAGGCAGTCGGGGCGGTTGGGCGTGATCTCGATGTCGAAGACGATGTCCCCGGGCGGAAGCACCTCGTTGATCGGAGCCCCGAGGGGCGGCCTGCCGTCCAGAATCAGCAGTCCTCCGTGGTCGTCGCCCATGCCGAGCTCCCGGGCCGAGCACATCATGCCGTCGGAGAGCTGGCCCCTGATCTTTGACTGCTTGATCGTGAAACCGCCGGGAAGCACGGCGCCCGGCATCGCGACCGGAACCCGGTCGCCCACCTTGTAGTTCTGCGCGCCGCAGACGATCGTGCGGACGCCTCCGGCGGGCCCGAGGTCGACCGAGCACACGGAGAGCTTGTCGGCGTTCGGGTGCTTGTCGCGCGTCAGCACCTCGCCGACGACGACGCTCAGGAGCTCGGGGGCGCAGGTCTGCACGACGTGCTCCACCTCGAATCCGAGGAACGTGATCGCCCGGGTCAGCTCCTCGGCGGGCGCATCCAGCGCGACGTAGTCCCAGATCCAGTTGAGCGAGATTTTCATCGGTGTCCCGGGTCAGGTCGCGCCGGTGAACTGCCTCAGGAGCCTCAGGTCGTTCTGATAGAACACGCGTATGTCGTCGATGCCGTAGAGCGTCATCGCGAGGCGCTCGATCCCCATCCCGAACGCGTACCCGGTCCAGACCTCGGGGTCGTAGCCGACCGCCCGGAAAACCTCGGGGTCGACGATCCCGCATCCGCCGATCTCAATCCATTCCTTGTTCACCTTCGGCAGGTGCTTGGCGGAGAGATCCACCTCGAAGCTCGGCTCCGTGTAGCCGAAGTAATGGGGCCGGAAGCGGGTCTTCGTCCCCGGCCCCATCAGGGCCTCGAAAAGATAGTCCAGAAGCGCCTTAAGGTCGCGCACCGTGACGTTGCGGTCGACGTACAGGCACTCGATCTGGTGGAAATTCGCGCTGTGCGAGGCGTCCGAGGTGTCGCGCCGGTAGACGCGCCCCGGCGAGACGATGCGGATCGGCGGCGGACCCTTGAGCATGGTGCGCACCTGCACCGAGGACGTGTGGGTGCGCAGAAGGTAGCGTTCGCCGGGCTCGTGCTTCGAGACATTGGCAAACCGGGCCGACTGAGGGAAATAGAACGTGTCCTGGGGATCCCTTGCCGGGTGGTCCGGGGGCGTGTTCAGGGCGTCGAAGCAGTAAAACTCCGTCTCGACCTCGGGGCCGTCGGCCACGACGAACCCGACCTTCCTCAGGATCCGGCAGACCTCCTCGCGAACGAGCGTCAGCGGGTGGAACGTGCCCGGCCCCTCGTCCGGGGACGGCAGCGAGGGGTCGATCGGCGGACCGAGCCGGGCGGACAATTCCGACGCCTCGATCGCGCGCAGCGCCGCGTCGAGCTTCGCCGCGAGGATCGCCTTCGACTCGTTCACGAGCTTGCCCATCGCGGGCCGAAGCTCCTTCGCGACGGAGCCCATCTGCTTCATCAGGGCCGTGAACTCCCCGTTGGGGCCCACGTACCTCGCCTTGGCGGACTCCAACTCCGGTCGGGTCCGGATCGATTGGAGTTCGGCGCCGGCCCTGGCGAGAAGCGAGGAGAGTTGCTCTTGCATCTCTGTCCTGCCTGCGCAGGTCAGGGCGTCTTGGCGGAGGCCTTGGCCTTCAGGGCCTCGCGGGCCTGCAGGACCAGGGAATCAAAGGCGGCGGGGTCGTTGACGGCGATGTCGGCGAGGACCTTCCGGTCGAGGCCGATGCCGGCGGCCTTCAGGCCCTCGACAAACCGGCTGTAGCTCATGCCGGCCGCGCGGCAGGCCGCGTTCAGGCGGACGATCCAGAGGGAGCGCCACTCGCCCTTCTTCTTCTTGCGGTCCCGGTAGGCGTACTGCCAGGCGTGCTGGACGGCCTCTTTCGCATAGCGGAAGAGCTTGGATTTGCTGCCGAAATAGCCCTTGGCGTATTTCAGCACCTTCTTGCGGCGCTTGCGCGACGCGGGTGAGTTGGTTGCACGAGCCATGTTGTGTTGTTCCTTTTGGTTGTTCGCCGGCGGGTCGGCTTAGGGAATCACCCGCCAGGCGTGGTTTGGATGGAGGCGACCTGGGCGCCGCTCAGAGACCGAACGGAAGGCAGCGCAGAAGGGGTTTTGCGTGGCCCGGATCGACGAGCTTGTCCCTGGTGGCGCGGCGCTTCTGTTTCGTGGACTTTGCCGCGAGCAGGTGCCGGAAGCCGGGGGTGCGGCGAACCAGCTTGCCGCGGGCGGTCAACTTGAAGCGCTTGGCGACGGACTTCTTGGTCTTTTGCATGAGAGGAGCGGTCGAAACCATAGAGTGAAGGAGAGGTTGGCAAGGGGAAAAAGCCGCAGCGGCCTCATTCGCAGCGACCTGCGGGCACTCACCCGGGTCCGCGGAAGCCGATTTGCATCTGGCTCGGGCACTTCCGAATCCGGCGCCAGGCCCCGATGTTGGGGGCTGCGCCCTCCCCCCCGCCGGCCGCCGGCCTCGGGTCTAGGTCGTCGGAGCCGCGGTCTTGGCCGAAACCGCCTCGGTCTGCCTGGCGGCCGCAGGCTCGTAGTTCATCGGAATGCTCACGAGCACGTCGACCGGCCTGCCCTTGACGGTCGGCGCCGTGAACTGCCAGCGCCCGACCGCCGTCGCGGCGGCCCAGGCGAAATCCGGATTCGTCCGGCGGATCGCTCTGGCTAGCCGCAGCTTGTGCTGCCGCGTGGATTGCACGTCGGAATCAGGGACTCCCAAGGTTCCGCGCCAGGAGACCTTGAGGATTTTCGCAGCCCGAGCGGCTTCCCTGGCGCGCGTCTCCCGTGTCCCGCGGGTACCCATCTCTCCCTCGGTCAGGTCGAGAATTCCGGTCTTGTAACCCTTTTGGGCCATTTTCAGCAGCGTACCCCCGCATGTGAGCTCCACGTCGTCGGGGTGGGCGGCAATCGCCAGCAGGTCCAGTTTCATCGAGGCACCTCATCTCGTCGCGATTCTATCAGGGGTTGTGCTACCTTTGCGGCATGGCAGAAGAAAAGAAATTGCAAGGCCGAGTGGCGCTGGTCACTGGCGCGGCAAAGCGACTCGGCCGCACTGTCGCCTTGCGGCTCGCGAGCGAAGGTGCCGATATCGCCGTGCATTACGGAAAATCTGCCGATGAGGCTCGAGAAGTCGTGTCCTCGATTGAAAAAATGGGGCGGCGGGCGGCTGCTTTCTCCGCCGAACTCAGGGATGTCTCCGCGATCCAGAGGCTGGTTGTCGATGCCGACGCTCACTTTGGTCATCTCGATATCTTGGTGAACAATGCCGCAAACTTTCTGGAAACCAAGTTTGGCACAACCACCGAACAGTCCTGGGACGCTTCCCTCGATACCAATCTGAAGGCTCCGTTCTTTTGCGCTCAGGCGGCTGCTCCGTACCTTGCTAAATCCGGCCGCGGAATCATCATCAACTTCGCGGATATTGGAGGCCTGCTCGGCTGGCGTGACTTCCTCCCTCACTCTATCTCGAAGGCCGGCGTTGTCCTTCTGACCCGGGTACTGGCAAAAGAACTGGCCCCCGCAGTCCGTGTGAACGCTCTCGCTCCCGGTACCATCACCATGCCCGGCGACCCCCTGGAATGGCAGGAGGATTTTATGAAGCGCGCCCCCCTCGGCCGTTCCGGCCGCCCGGAAGAGATTGCCGATGCAGTCCTATTTTTGATCTCCGCCGAGTTCATCACTGGGCAGGTACTGGTCATCGACGGCGGCAGGACTCTCTGATCTCGGTTCGCAGCACGGCGGAGCTGCCGCCCGCTTAGGCCTCCCCGTATCCGCGCGCTGCCGAAGCTCACCATTTGAAAATTCACTGTATCGAATCGAGAAAATCTCTACGCCGGTTTGTGCGCACTTCCGCTCGAAGGTGTATTCTTATAAATTGGGCGTGGTTGACGTATAAGTGTAAGTAATCCCGTGGTCGCCCGGCGGCAGGAAGGAAAGGCAATCGCTCCTATGGACCAGGAAACATTCGCTCCGCGTCACATCGAGGACGTTGAAATCCAGGAATGGTTGGAGTCCCTTGATTCGGTCCTGCTTTCGAGCGGACCGGATGTGGCTCGTGAAATTCTGGAGCGCCTGCGTGCCCATGCGACGGTCAGCGGCATCGACCTGCCCTTTACAGCGAACACCCCTTACGCCAACACCATCCCGGCACGTCTCGAACCGCTGTTCCCCGGCGACCAGCAACTCGAGCGGCGTATCAAGTCGCTTATCCGCTGGAACGCACTGGCCATGGTTGTGCGCGCCAACCGACTGGAACACAACATCGGCGGTCATATTTCCACCTATGCTTCGGCTGCGACTCTCTATGAAGTCGGCTTCAATCACTTTTTCCGCGCGCGATCGGACAATTTTGAAGGCGACACAGTCTATTTCCAGGGTCACGCTGCCCCGGGCATTTATTCCCGGGCCTTTCTTGAGGGCCGCATCAGCATCCAGCAGCTTGAAAATTTCCGGCGCGAACTCAAGGCCGGCGGCGGACTCTCTTCCTATCCACATCCCTGGTTGATGCCCGATTTCTGGGAGTTTCCGACCGTCTCGATGGGTCTCGGTCCGCTCATGGCCATCTATCAGGCGCGTTTTAACCGCTATCTTGAAAACCGGGGACTGAAGCCGCGGACCGATGCCAAAGTGTGGGCCTTCCTCGGTGATGGGGAAACCGACGAGCCGGAATCGCTCGGAGCCATCACGCTGGCTTCCCGCGAAAAGCTGGACAACCTCATTTTCGTTATCAACTGTAACCTGCAGAGGCTCGACGGCCCGGTTCGCGGCAATGGCCAGATCATTCAGGAACTCGAATCCGCCTTCCGCGGGGCACGGTGGAACGTCATCAAGGTACTTTGGGGCTCGGAATGGGATCCCATTCTCGAGCGTGATTCCGAAGGCCTCCTCGTCAAACGCATGGGAGAGATGGTGGACGGGGAGTACCAGAAGCTGGTGGTTTCCTCGGGCGACTACATCCGCCAGTTTTTCTTTGGCAGCGATCCTCGCCTACTGAAGCTCGTTGAGCCTCTTCCCGATGAGGCACTGCGCCGCCTTCGCCTGGGGGGGCACGATCCCCGCAAGGTTTTCGCCGCCTATAAGGCCGCTACCGAACATCAAGGGGGACCAACCGTCATCCTGGCCCGTACCATCAAGGGGTACGGCCTCGGAGAAGCCGGCGAAGGCAAGAACGTCACCCACCAGCAGAAAAAGCTGAACGAGGACGAACTCCGTGAATTCCGTTCCCGCTTTGGCATCCCCCTGAGCGATGCAGCCCTGGGTGAAGTGCCCTTCTACCGTCCTGCGGAGGATAGCGAAGAAATCCGTTATCTCCGTGCACGCCGCGAATCCCTCGGCGGCTACATGCCCGAACGCAAGGTGCGCTCGAAACCTCTGGTGGCCGATCACGACGAACTCTTCCGCGAATTCCATGATGGCAGCGACGGCCGCGAAGTTTCTACGACCATGGCGTTCGTCGCCATGCTTCGCAAGATGCTCAAGGACCCGGAAATCGGCAAGCTCATTGTTCCCATCGTTCCCGACGAAGCCCGCACCTTCGGTATGGAGTCGCTTTTCCGGACCGTCGGCATTTATTCGAGTGTCGGCCAGAAATATGAACCCGTGGATGTCAACACGCTGCTCTATTATAAGGAGACCAAGAACGGCCAGATTCTCGAAGAGGGAATTACTGAGGCCGGTTCCATGGCCTCCTTCATCGCTGCCGGCACGGCGTATTCGACGCACGGCATCGATACCATTCCGTTCTTTATCTACTATTCCATGTTTGGTTTTCAGCGCATCGCGGACTTCATCTGGGCGGCCGCCGACATGCGTTCGCGCGGATTCCTGCTCGGAGGCACTTCCGGCCGGACCACGCTGTCAGGCGAAGGGCTGCAGCACCAGGACGGCAACAGCCACGTCCTCGCGCTCCCGGTTCCGAACTTGCTCGCCTACGACCCTGCTTACGCTTACGAAATTTCCGTCATCATTCAGGATGGGATCCGTCGGATGTACAAGGACGGCGAAAATATCTTTTATTACATCACGGTCATGAATGAGCCCTATCCCATGCCCGCAATGCCCAAGGGCGTCGAGGAAGGCATCCTGAAGGGCATGTACAAATTCCATGCCGCGACCAACAAGAAATCCAAGCTCCGCGCGCAACTGTTCGGCAGCGGCGCTATCCTGAACGAAGTCATCCGCGCCCAGGAAATACTGGAGAAAAACTACGGCGTTGCCGCCGACGTCTGGAGTGTTACGAGCTACAAATGTCTCTATACCGACGCTGTCGAGGTGGAGCGCTGGAATCGCCTTCATCCCGATGAAACTCCGCGCGTCCCCTACGTTACCCAGTGCCTCGAGGGGGAACAGGGAGTTTTCGTTGCTGCCACCGACTATCTGAAGGTACTTCCTTCGATGATCTCGAAGTGGGTTCCCCGCCGGATCGCTACCCTGGGCACCGACGGCTTCGGCCGCAGTGAAGGCCGCGAATCTCTCCGCGACTTCTTCGAAGTTGACGCACGCTTCATCGCTGTCGCCACGTTGCACGAACTCGCGCAGGATGGCCTGGTCGGCGAAGCTACCGTCCAGAACGCCATCAAAGACCTGGGCATCAACCCCGACAAGCCGAACCCGGTCACGTCCTAAGGACGGCCATAGCATGAGTCGAGCTCGAATCCACTCTGTGACAGGATCGCTGCTCCTGTCTTTTGCCCTATTCCATTGCTTGCCATGGGCAGCCGGGGCGGGGCCGGGCGAATTCGAGCGACAGGTTTTCCTAGAGAAGTTGTCGGAGGCGGCCATCGAGCGCACGCACCATGCTGTTCGCTACGATCCTGCCTACGTGCGCATCCTTTATCCGGGCGGCGATGTTCCAGGCAACACGGGTGTTTGCACAGATGAGGTCATCCGCTCCTACCGCGCTCTGGGAATTGATCTGCAGAAGGAAGTCCACGAAGACATGCAGGCCCATTTTTGGGAATATCCGAATCACCTGCGTTGGATGACTTTTCGTACCGACAGCAACATCGATCATCGGCGTGTTCCCAACCTGATGTTATTTTTTGCGAGGAAAGGTGAGTGTTTGCCGATCACCGGCAATGCCTCTGACTACCATCCGGGCGACCTGGTCAGTTGGGATCTTGGCGGCAATATCCCGCACATCGGCATCGTTGTGGATCGCGAGGCGGCTTCGGGCCGGTATCTGGTTGTTCATAATAATGGCCAAGGACCAAAGGCCGAAGACGTCCTGTTCGAATGGAAGATCACCTGACATTACCAGTATTTTGGGCCCGCTCCGCACTAACTCTGCAGTCGAAACGATCTTCTGGAAACGTCCGAGTTATTCTTTACTCTGCTGCAATAGGGCCAGTCGCGTTTGCGCTTCCGCGAACTGCGGTGCCAGCCTCAGCGTGAGCTGATAAGCCTCGATCGCCAGGTCCTTCTCTCCCCGCGCTTCGTGGCATCGCCCGATCCAGAACCAAGCGAGTGGAGAGGGTGCTCTTTTGCTCGCCTGGGTGAAGCTGGCCATGGCCTGATCGGTCTGTCCCAATTCAAAGTGCACCAACCCCATGCCCAGGTAGCTGTTCACTTCGTTGGGATTGAGCTGCACAGCCAGTTCAAATTGCTCGAGCGCTTTCGCATATTCCCCGCGGCCTTTATAGAGCACGCCCAAATTATTGTGCGTCTGCGCGAGTTCGAGCGGATCGCTCATCCGGGGAAGCGCCTGCTGGTATTGGTCGAGAGCCTCCGCCGTGCGGTCCTGGCGCTGGAGAATGGTCGCCAGGTCATAGTGTGCTACGCCCAAGCCAGGCGCATAGCGAATCGCATTTCGGAAATGTGGCTCGGCCAGGCCGGCCTGTCCTTGTTCGGTCAGCGCCTCGCCGAGATTCAATTCCGCCGTGCCATTCTCTCTGGTGACCGAAACGGCGTGCTCGAACAGCGTGTAGCTGTTTTTCCAATAGCCGATCTCGATCAGCGTGACGGAAGCATAAGCGAGCACGACGCCGGCTGAAAGTGCAGCGAGCAGGGGGGCAAAATTCTCGAGTTCAGACACTCCGCCGCAGCCCAGACTACGGCCGCAAAAATACCCATCAGCGGGATGTATACGTAGCGATCCGCCATCCCCTGGCGACCGACCTGGATGATCCCGATCGCCGGTACCAGCGCCAGGAGGTACCACAACCAGCCCGTCAACAGATACCGACGCTCCCGCCATTGCCAGCAAAGAAGAGAGCAAACCACCAGCAGCAGGGCGCAACCCGCAACGAGCGCGGGGCCAAGCCGACCCTCGGGATGGGGATAAAACACGGCAAGAGGAACCGGCCAGAGAGCTTTGACAAGGTAAGCCACGTAGGAATAGATTGCGTTTTCTGCCCTGTACCGCAACGGTAAAAGCAGGGTCTCCCCGATGGCGCCTCCCCGGTGCTGCGCGATGATGGTAATGACCGCGCTCCCGATCGACAGGGCGAACAGCGGCAGTTTCTCCGCAAAGCATTTTACGGCCGAGAGCAGGAATCCGCTGGAAGAGGAGTCCGTCAGGGGAACCGCAATTCGATTCAGCGGCCAATAATCCAGAAGCAGCAGCAGGCAGGGAAGGGTGATGACCATGGGCTTGGCCATGAGCCCCAGCGCAAACAGCACGCTGACGGCCGCATAGCGGACCGCGGACTTTCTCTGAACGTAGGCTCCATAGGCGCCGATCGCCAGCAAGAAAAACAGCGTGGATAGAACGGATTTGCGCTCCGCAACCCACGCGACACTTTCCACATTGAGCGGGTGGACGGCAAAAAGTGCTGCCACCATGAGGCTTCGTCCCCGATGTCCCGTTCCCGAATACAGCAGCAGGAGCAGCAGAACCGCATTGCAGGCATGAAGGAGAATGCTCGTAAGGTGATGTCCGGCGGGGTTCGGGCCGAAAATAGTAACATCCGCCATGTGCGATAGCCATGTAAGTGGATGCCAGTTTGCCTCGCTCGTGCTCGCGAGCGCCCAGCGGAGATTCTCTAGCGAAAGACCCTGCTGAACCTGCGCATTTCGCGTGACGTATGCCGGATCATCGTAGTTGATGAAACCGTTTTTGAGCGTGCGGGCGTACAGCAGGAGGGTGAAAAGAAAGAGCAGTGCACAACACGCCCAGATGCGTCGGTCAAACACTGCCTCAGAACTGCTGCCCGGGAGGAGCACGGGCTTTGCATCTGCCATGCGGTTCACTGGTCCTGGTATTTTCGAGTCACTTCGATAGCATTGCGCCGTCGAGCCGGGTCCGCAAGGGAGGAGACGCGCCGGTTGCCTTAGGCGCTACGGCACGGCCTTGCACCCTGGCTGCATCACACAAGGCGGTCGTGAATTAGGGAAGCTGCGCCAATACTTCCCCTGGCTTTAGCTTTCCCGTGGCCAGATGGCCAATCAACTCGAGATTGGCAGGCAAAAATTCGTACTGTCCCAACTCCTTCGGCAGCACCCAGGCCACTTGTTCGAACGTTTTCGGGGCGATCTCCGGTTCAGCAAACTGGGCGGCAAAGAAATGAATCTCCAGCTCTTCCCGGTAGTGCGCGTAGCGGTGCCGCACGCGGGCGATCTCCTGGCTCTTGGTCAGCGTCACGGTCAATTCTTCCCGAAGTTCCCGCGCCAGCGCCTCCTCTAACCTCTCCCCTTCACGCACTTTACCGCCGGGAAATTCCCACTTTAGCGGCGAGGTATCGTCCCGCCGCCTCTGCCCGATCAGCAGTCGCCGGTCTCCGCGTTCAATGACCGCCGCTACCACTTGCCGCAACCTCGCCCCAGGTACTTGCAGATCGCTCAAAACAATACCTCTCTTCAGATGCACTATCCAGATTCCCGCATTCCATAGCTGGCTGAGTATAATGCAATCCGCGATTCCATGAACCCGGAGGCATCGATGCGGCTGATCACTCTGATTCTGCTGGCCTTGTTTGCTACCCACCTCGAAGGGCAAGAGGCTCCGGCGCCAGCCGGCGGCGATACGGTCCACTACCGGGCCACCATCGACAACGTAAAGGCCACCTTCGGCCCTGCCGAACCGGTGGCCCACGTCAGATCGGGGGGAATCCTCGAAGCAAACTCTCTCGATTGCTTTGGAAACGCTCTCCAGAAGCCAGGCGATCCCTTTTCGAGCATCAAGATCGACAATCCTCTTACTGGCCCTTTCTATATCGATGGGGCCGAGCCGGGAGATACGCTGGTGATCCAGATCCTCGATCTCGAGGTCGACAGCAAGCAGGGGGTGGGTACCTTTGGTCCGGGTTTTGGCGCGGCAAACTCGACGCACTACACGCCCATGCTCGAGAAGGAGCCTCTTCCCGAGCGGGCATGGTATTACCCAATCGACGCCGAAAAAAAGCTGATCACCTTTCAGGCGTTGGACTCCAATTTCAAAACTCAGTTTCCCCTGAAGCCTTTTCTCGGCTGCATCGGCGTGGCGCCCGCTCACGGAGAAGTGCGCAGCTCCATCGTCCCCGCAGAGTTTGGAGGGAATATGGATGTGCCGGAAGTCAGCGTGGGAAACACTCTCTATCTGCCGGTCAGCGTCCCGGGCGCGTTGTTTTATTTTGGCGACGGCCACGCCGCGATGGGGGATGGCGAAGTTGCCGGCAGCGCCGTTGAGGTTCCCATGAAGGCACGCTTCCGGTTGGCGCTCGTGAAGGGAAAGAGCACGCAGTGGCCGCGTCTTGAAAACGATCACGAACTGATGGCCACCGGGATCTATCGGCCGGTCGACGACGCCGTGCGAATCGCCGTCACCGAACTGGTCCACTGGATTCACCGCGACTATGGACTTTCCGACCTCGATGCCTACGAGCTTTTCTCCAAAGTGGGAAAGCTCCACCTTACGGAAATGGTGGACCCGAACTACGTGGTGATCGCAGCAATCGACAAGCAGTACCTTCCGCCTAAGAAATGAGGCCGAGCGCAGGCATCCAGATTGCCGTGCCTGGTCGGCCCTGCGATAATCCCCTTCATGTTCAGTGAAACGCTTCTCGATCATTTTCAGCATCCGCGCAATGCCGGTGATCTTCCCGGCGCGAATGTGAACATCGAGGTCAGCAATCCGGTTTGCGGGGATGTTCTCCATCTCGCCGCCACCTTAGAAGGAGGCAAGATCCGTGAAGTGCGCTTCCTCTGTCGCGGCTGCACGGCCTCGATTGCCTGCGCATCCCTGCTGACGGAGTCGATCAAGGGCAGGGAACTGGTCTCGCTCCCCCGACTGACGCCCCAGTCACTCGCGGCCTCGCTTGGCGGACTTCCGCCTGCCTCTCTCCATGCCGCGAACCTGGCCTGCGACGCTCTCGAAGAACTCGTCCGCAGCGCGCAGAAATACCCCGTTAAATAGATCGGGTCATCCGTTTGAAGGTGTCCGGGTCGTTCAAATTGAGGACGCAGCCTTGCTCGGTCGTATCGTACACCGTGGTTTCGAGTTTATGCGCCCACACCACGCTCCTCGCGCCCACTTCGGGCGGAGCTTGCTCGAGCTCTCCATACAATGCGGAAGAGAAAATCACCGGATGACCGCGCTGGCCCTCGTAGACGGGAACAACGATGGCTGGCCGTGTCTCGTAGAACTTCCGGATTAATCCGCCAACCAAATCGACGCTGATCAGCGGGTGGTCAATCAGGCAGAGCAGCAGGCCGTCAGTTCCCGCGGGAAGGGTCCGCAACGCCGCCAGAATCGAACTCAGTTGCCCCTTTTCCCAATCCCAGTTGACGACAACTTCTTCCTGTTTCAAGGCAATTGCTCTTGCAATCGGCTCGGCGTGGGCACCGAGGACCACCCGGCGCACTCCGATCTTCGGATGCGTTGTGACTTCCAATAAATGTTCAAGAAACGGCCGGCCCCGGTAGGGCAGTAAGGCTTTTGGCGAGCCCATTCGGCTGGAGGCTCCGCCCGAGAGGATCACCGCGGCCAGCATGGGGCCACCCTTCTATGTTTCGACGACGCTGCCCGTCTCCAGTTTCAATTTCTTGTGAGCGGCAGATCCCGCATTGCGCCGCACGGCAACCAGCTCTGCGACGATGCTGAGAGCAATCTCCTCGGGCGACAGCGCGCCGATCTCGAGTCCCATCGGGGCGTACACTCTCTCAAACTCTTCGAGGCGGAAGCCCTCTTTTTCGAGAGCTTTGTACACGCTCAACACCTTGCGTCGGCTTCCAATCATGCCCACATAACGCGCCTGGGTGCGCACAGCCCACGCCAGCACGCGCATATCCTCTTTATGCCCTCGGGTGACAATGACCAGGTAGCTCGAACCATTCGGTTGCAGTTTCCCGAAGGCATCCTCAAAACGGGTGAAAATTTCCTGTGCCATGGGGAACCGCTGCTGGTTTGCAAAGGATTCCCGGTCGTCCACGACAGCGATGCCGAAACCCGCTGCCTGGGCAGCCTTTGCTACGGCCATTGAAACGTGACCCCCGCCGAACAGGTAGACCACCGGTTGCGGCAGAATGGGCTCGACGAATACCTCCACCGAGCCGCCGCAGATCAGCCCGTTGTCGTAACTCGCCTCATTGTTCAGGTGAAAAACCAGCTTGCGAGGCGCCTCTTTCTGCATCACTTCCCTCGCGGCCGCCCATACATCGGCCTCCACGCAGCCTCCGCCGACGGTGCCGACGGCGGAACCATCTTCCCGCACCAGCATTCGCGAACTTTCGAAGCTAGGGATCGATCCGTTGGTATGCACAATCGTGGCCAGCGCCCCGCGCTCTCCGGCGCGCCGCATCCTCACGATCTCTTCAAACAAGTCCATGCCCTTCAGCCTACGGCCCGCCTTCCCCGCTGTCAATTCTCTCCCTCTGGACATGT
>CAWHOL010000006.1:0-392933 GCA_963830965.1 uncultured Verrucomicrobiae bacterium
GCGATCATCAAACAATGGGTATGGTGCGGCTCACAGCCTTGCGAAGAATTGGATGGCACGGGAAATCTCACCAAGATGTTTTTTGCGCAGGGAGAGCAGGTCGCCGGAATTCCCTATTACTTCACTCGCGACCATTTGGGTTCGGTTCGAGAGATGACCGGAAATAACGGGGCCATTCACGGCAGATACGACTACGATCCGTATGGAAACGTCACAAAAATCCAGGGAGATATGGATTCTGATTTCGGCTTCACTGGGGATTATGTCCACGCGGCCAGCGGCCTAAATCTGACGCTGTATCGGGCCTATGATCCGGTGACGGCACGGTGGCTATCGCGCGATCCTTTAGAAAATGCCGAGATGGCACAAGGACCAAATTTATATACTTACGTTTCCAACAATTCCATCAACCGAGAGGACCCATTTGGATTGTTTGTCTATTACGGAAACTGGGGCGGGCCAAATTGGACAGGCGGCTATAAGAAGCCGTGGAATAAACTGACTCCAGCGGAACAGCAAGACGCTCTAAACAATCCGCTCCGAGGTCCTATCGACGCCCAAGACGAATGCTACAAGGAACATGACATTTGTTACGGCGGATGTAAGTGCTTTAGCTGCCGCTGGAAATGTGACTCTAAATTGCTGAAGTGCCTCACCAAGTTGGCTTCAAATCACGATCCAAATTACAACTACCATGCATTGGGAGGAATTGCTGCTTTCGCGTTGCACTTGGGCGCGCTAACCTCATTTGGGGACTGATATGAAAACAAATTGCATTGTTATGCCTCTATTATGTCTTGCGGCGATAGCCCAAGTCTTCGGTGCTGACTGCGATCTATCATATCGCCTCACGGCAGCAGAAAAAAAACAAGAGGTCGTTTTGCCTGTAGGATGTGAACTTCGTGCGACCACCCAAGAGGGGACTCTGATTATTCGGGCTGGAAAGGATTACGTTCGATTTTTTGGATGGATCGGTGAAGTACGCGCTGCTACGATGCTGCCTAGAGCTAGCCCATGGAAAGGAAATCTCGGTATCTACAATCCGGGAGCGTCGGGAATGTGGCGGAAACTCGATGGTATTTCCCGTGTGGTTTATCAGGAATACCGTCAGAACTTTCCAACGAAAGAGGACGCAGAAAGGTTCCTTTCGAAGTACTATGCTGGCGAATCGGCGCATTACGATTCGGATAACGATATTCATCCGGCGGGTGTCTGGAATGATAGCGGCGTTCTTGTATGGTGGAAACGTTCTCGCTGGGCTGAAGCACTAGACGTCACGGTGCTTCAAATCGTCATTGCCGGTGAAATTCCACGCGCTTTGAAAGGCAGTCAAAACGCAAACCTTGTGGTCCATCCGTAATTGGATATCGCGCGATCCTTAAAAAAATGCCCGAGATGGCACAAAGCTCTTCGTCCGGTGAGACTCAAGGACCGAGGATATCAAGCATCGCTATATCAAGAGCCCGATCCAGCCCTTCTAGGCCGATTCCCATTCTCGGAGGTGGCATCTCTAGATCCTTTTCGGAAGTTGGAACGACTTTGATATGGAAAGCGAAGCTTCGGGCCAGGTCGCCGTTAGCCCTATACATACCTTTTCTCGGGCCCTACTTGAATCTTTGTGCAACACAAAGTGCCCCAAGGCTAGGTTCATTCTGCGCGCTGCGCTCATCGTCTGCATACCCGCGGTAGTCGTAGCGATCATCGGCGAATTGATCGGATTCCACTCCCTTTCGTCCATTCCGAACGAGCCATGGCCCATCGTATCTAAGCATGTCAGACTCTCGGTGACCCTCCTCGATATTCTTGTGGTCGCTCCGTTCATCGAAACCGGACTCTGCTTTCTGCCGATCATTATCCTGCGACGCTTCGGATTATCGCGCACTTGGATCGCGGTCATCTCCGGGGTGGCCTGGGGGGCAATGCATCTCTACATGGGGACCCTTGTCCAGGTTGCCAGTATCTGGGCCTTCTTTTGTTTCACGCTGATGCTTCAGGCTTTCGAGGTCGAATCTCGGGACAGGGCGTGGGTTCGGGTTTCGATTGTCCATGGACTCGCGAACGCGTTCGTGCTGCTTTTTTCCGTTCCTTTCTGGCGCTAATGAAAAAAGTGGCTCTTCCGGTGCCTTAGTGGTTCGCTGAAACAGGGAGGAGAATATGGTCCAAGAATTGATATCGAATGTGGATGTGTCTACCGCGCCCCGTGGCTCTTTCTTTGTGAGGCGCGGCTCAAGGCTTTTATTCTTCGTGTCTCTCATAGCTCATCTGGCGTACGGTTCCGGGATCGGCGACACCTACCAGCAGGTCCTTGCCGAAAAGGGAAATCCCCGGAGCCAGATCGAGGCCGGATCCGTACGCATGCTTACCTATCCCGACGCGGTCATTAAGCTCAAGGACGACGTCGTTGTATCGATCAAATTGGTCGCGACTGAGCCTTCGAATGGACCGGCGGCGGCTCAGGATTCTTCGAAGCCGCCGACGGTGGAATCGAGGACGGCTGAGCTAAAGGCACAGCTCGAGGATGCGGTTTCAAAGGTGGAGCGGATTGTGAACCAGGAGGTGCCTTCGCAGCCGAGGACGCCGGACATGAAGTTGTGGCGCTTTTATTTTCACGACGGCGCGACACGGCCCAACTTTAACTTGGTCGACGTGCGCCAGACCCGGGAAACCCCCTATGATTCCCACGAGTTCATCACATGGGCGGGCCACGAGGATTTGGTTTGGGTCGGCAGCCAGTGCGAGTTCAACTCCATGACCAAGTTTTTTTACCTGGACCGAAGCCTGCCGAAGAAAAAGCTGACGGAATCGGAGATGCTCGAAATCAACAGGCTCTACCGAGTCATAGCGCGGTGCGAGCAGCTGCTGACCCAGCTGGGCTACAAGGGGAAGATGCCCTGAATTCGACGGTGTCCGGATTGGCCTTAAGGCCGGAGAAACCTATCGCGGCGGACTGGGCGCAAAGGCTATGTCGTCGCGGTTAAGGATCCACGGGCGGCTCAAGGCCGCCTGGACATCCTTGGTCGACGCCATGCCCCATCCGACCCGTCCCGCATTGCCATCCCACCACTGCACAAAGAAGACCGTCCTCGGCATCCGGTCCTGAAAGGCGGACACGAGGGTGGTCTCTGAAAAGTTGAGGTTTCCGAGCTGCGGCGATCCGGGGCCGAATTCGCACATGCAGACGAGCTTGCCGGTGGCGACCAGCTTGTCGTAGCCGCCCACCACCGAGGCATCGGCCGGATTGTCCATGTAGACATCCTGCCCGACGATGTCGACATAGGCGTCCCCGGGATAGTTGGCCGTCACATTGATTCCCGGCTGGCCGGACTCGAAGAGCCACACGAGGTTGTGGAGCCCCTGGGTCTTCTCCAGATAGTCGTGGGTGAGGCGCCAGAGCGCGATCACCTGCCTCGAGGTGAGGCGGGAGCCTGATCCCCACCAGAACCAGTCGCCGCCATTCTCATGGAAGGGCCGGAGGATGACCACGACGCCGGCGGCCTGAAGCTCCTTGATTCCCGCGGCGACCAGGCTCAGGGACCGCATGAAGGCCGTGTTCGTCGCCTTGCCGGGGGTCAGCAGGCCGGCGCCATCGAGCCTGGACACGTCATACACCGGGCCTCCCGTCGTCGGGTTCGACATGTGCAGGTTCAGGAGGACGAGACCGCCCGCCTTCCAGTAGGCGATGGCGCTCGCATTAAACGAGGTGATCGGGGTCCCCCCGGTCTGGTCGTAGTGGTAGTAGTCGCCGCTGATGAGGCCCAGCCACTTTCCGGTGCTCGAGTGGATGGCGTTGATCGGCGACAGGTCGCCCGTCTCCACGTACTGTCCCGAGATGGTGTGGGTTCCGGAGATCTGCCTCAGGTAGGCGATCAGATCGGACGGCGTCCGGATGCCGGCGGGATTCGCCAGCGCCGACGACTGGAGGGCGAAGAACGACGCGAGGCAAAGAAGGCTATTGAGGCGGCGCAAGACGTGGAAAGGTTGGGGGTTGGGTGGGGAGCGTCATCAGGAACGGACTTGGCTCGGAAATCCAACCCTAACAGTCCGCCGAATCCGCCTGAAGGGGAAAAGCTTCGTCCCGCCTGTTCAAATTGAACGGGGCCAAATGCGAATTGTATTTCCGCGGGCGACGGCCATTAATGTACCATTCCTGCTATATCAAAGTCTCGATATGAGCCGATGACAAAGCGGACAGGCTGCCTGGTTTTTCTTTTCCTGCTGCTTGCGGTGCGGCTGTGCGCCCAGGTCGCACCCGGGATGTCGGAGTCGGACCTCCTGGCCCTGAAGGGCTCTCCCTTGGGAAAGATGTCGATCGGGGGAAGGGCGGTCTACAAGTGGCCCGACATGCAAGTGGTCGTTGATAACGGAGTTGTAACACGGATAACCGAGGCCCAGGGGACCCCGGCCCCGCCTTCCAGGGTGCCGGAGGCCGCCCCCAGGGAGGCCGGCCAGAATGTCCGCCCGCCGGGGTACGAGCCCCGGCCGCAGGCCCCAAATGCCGCCAATTTCCAGACGCATTGGCAGGATGAGTCGCAATATATCGTGGAGAATGTCTCCGCGGATCTGATCGAGATGTATATTTATGCCAGGATGGGAAAACTGGCCCGCGTCGGGGGCTCGGGAGTCGCGGCAACGGAGATCAATGAGAGGGCCTACCTGGTGGAGGTCCGGGTCGAATCCTATCCGGTCTTCAGGGCGACCCTTCCCATCCGGCACACGATTTTCTCCGCCGACACCTATCAACCCCTCTTGGACGCGCTCGCGGTTGAATTCGGCAGCCTCAAACCCGCCGAGGGAATCGAGGTGGAGGGCCTTGTCGACACGCTGACCGAGCCGAGGGCCGAGGTGATCGAGATCGCCAACCAGAACGTTTCGGCCGAGCTGGAGAATGAATTCTCGGCGCCCGTCGGGCATGAACAGGCGGCGCTCGTGCTCGCCGCTTTTGCCTTGAGGGAGCATTCGGGGAAATTCTACCAGATTCTTTCGGAACTGTGCCGCATGAGCGCCCACCTGGCGTTTTCCAAGGCGCTTCGCGGAGACACGCAGCCGTCGGTCGACGGCAGGGTCGCCGAAGCGGCGATGCTCTGCCTCCTGAGAAACGAGGCCGATTCCCAGAAGCTCGTCCGCGACCTTCCCGAGACCGAGCCGGGGGTCGCGGCATGGCGTCGCGGGCTGACCCTGCAGAACACCTGCGACATTCGCAGCTTTGAGCGACCCGCAACGCCGAGCCTGTTTGAGGAATTTGAGTATTTTAACCTCCTGCTCTCCCAAAAGGGCGAGGGCGATGCTTGGTCGGAGGTCGGGAGATTGGAGGAGAGCCGGAGACGCCTGCCTGACTGGGGCAGGATGGCCTGCGTTCAGGGATACAGCGTGGGGGTGGGCCACAGGCTGCTGGCAACGATGCTCCCCGCCGATATCGCGGAAATCAAGTCGGTGTTCGAGCTGTCAAGCGGAGCGAAGCTCGCCAAGGGCGCCCTCGTGGCGAGCCTGAACACCCCGCCGTCCCACTGCCTTACCTCCGACAATGCCGGGGTCGTTCATGTGAACGTCATCGGCTGGGGAACCTGGGCCGCCTTCCTCCAACGCCACCTTTGCCAGACCATCGAATCGGACTATAATTTCCTGGCGAGGCTTTGGGGCGTGCCTGATAGGGCCCGTGATTTTCTCAAGGAGGCCGATCTCGATTTCTGGGGGCTGGAGCTCTATCCATTCGTGCGGCGGTTGAACGCGATGAGGGAGTCGTACTACCGCGCGGCCCAGGACGACGAAATGGCGCTGGTGAGGCGCGCGCCTCAGGTTGTCCCCGCGACGGTGTGGAACTACGTCTCCTACAGCGTCCCCGAATGGCCCAAGTACGTGCCTCCGCCTCACCCGTTCATAAACGAGTGGCACAAGCACAATCCGCCCCAGGGGACGGCGTACAACATATATCCCCGGCTGGATCATCCGAGCCTGATGAACCGTCCGGACACGCAAGCGCGCCTCGAGGAGCTTCATTCGATCGCGCCCTGGGATCTGTCGATCTCAAGGGCGCTATTGAAGGTGAAGTTCGGCGACCACCCATCGGGGGAGCAGGTGTTGGAGGCCTACCAGGCCATCTCTGACTACAGCCCCTGGGCCTGCGCAACGATCGCGCACGCGTTCGCGGGCGAGCCGGCCGAATTCGAGCGATGGATGACCCGCGCCGCCTCTCTTTCGCCCGTCTATTACTATCAACTGGCGGACTTTCTCAAGGAGCACGGGCGCGATGACGACGCGGCGGCGGCCTATGAAAACGCCTTCGCCGGCAGCAGCGATCCCGTGGCGGTCGCCAACTCCAGCGAATGGCTCGTCAAGTATTATGAGTCCCACGGACAACCCGACAGCGCGACCCGGTTGGCCGACAAGGCGGCCGAGGTCTATTCGTTTGCGGGGCTCCAGGCCAAGGCGACGCTCCTTGAGATGCGCCGTGATTACGACGGCGCGCTGGACCTCTACCATGCGATCTACGAACGGTACAACAATCCCGTTCCCATGCTGAGGTTCCTGGTGCGGGTCCAAAAGGAGGCGCCCGGCGACAAGTTCGCGGCGCAGTTGAAGAACGTGTCGGAGCAGCTGATCACGGGGGGCCTAAGGACGGTTGACTCGAGCGAGCTGACGGACGCCCCAAGGGATGGGATGCTCATCTCGGTCGAGAACCCCGCGACGAAAGAGGCGGGTTTGCAACTGGGCGACGTCGTGGTTGCGGTCTACGGATACCGGGTCCGCGACTTTCATTCCTACACCGTGCTGCGGGAGCTTGCGGACGGGCCGATGGCCCTGACCCTCTGGCGGGGCACCGCCTACCTGAGGATCAGCGCCTCACCCCCCCACAAGCGCTTCGGCATCAATTTCACGGATTATCGGGGCAATTGAGGGGCGGCTCACCCGGCCGGGCTTCGGGGCCCCTGCGATCCGCGGGCGTTGCTTCTTTCCCCCGGCCGGAATCACCTCTAGCGATAACCCATGACCAAGGAGCCGAATCCCATCCGGTGGGCGGGCGTGTGCGCCGGGGGCTACTTCGCCGCCGCGGCCTTCTATGTCGGCAACGTCGTCGTCCTGGCAGCGGTTCGCGCGGAGGACCGGATTCTGGCCGGGATCATGGCGGGCTTCCCGCTCATCTGTATCGTCATGGGTTGCCTGGTGCTCGCGGGGAAGCGGTGGACGCCGAGGTGGGCGGTGGTGGTCGCGGCCGGATTTGCCGCCATCCATTTGGTCGGGCTGGCCTATCTCTTCTTTATCCCCCCTGCGTCCGCGTCCCCCCTCACGCTGTCGCTGCAGTGGCAGCTTGGCGCCGCCCTTTTCTTCCTTTGGCTGAGCGTCCTCGGCTCCGCGTTCCGGCTGGCGAGGTGCAGCGGCGCGCCGCCCTCCCGAGGAGACGCGTCCGAGAACGCCCCTTGAGGGCGGGTGTCCCCCCAAGCGGCCTTTGCCCGGACGCAATCCTGCGAATGCGGCTTTCCGGGAGGCAATTCCGCGGCCCCCTGGATTCCAGGGGGCGGGGTTCCGCGGGCCCGCGCGCCTTCTGCTTGCCAAAGGGACATGGCCGGGGCGAATCATGGTGCATGGGACGCTTTGCGACGACGGTGCCTTACTACCAGCGCTACCGGCAGCCCTACCCGAGGGAATTCTTCCAGAGGGCCGCGGACCTGATGGGCCTGGATGGAACCCAGTCGCTGGTCGACGTGGGCTGCGGACCGGCGATTCTTGCCCTCGGTTTCGCCCCAAGGGTGGGGCGGGTCGCCGGGGTGGACCCGGAGCCCGCCATGGTTGCGGCCGCCCGGAGGGCGGCCGCGGAGGCCCGGGTCGAATTGACGCTTTACGAGAGCCGCATCGAGGACCTGCCGGCGGGAGCGGGGCCCTTCTCCGTCGCCGTGATTGGACGGGCGCTCCACTGGATGGAGCCGCGCGCGACGGTCGCGGCCTTCGACCGGTTGCTGGCGCCCGGCGGCGCGGTCCTGACCTGCGCCGCAACCACGGCTGAAAAACTGAATCCCTGGCTGGCCGCCTACCATGCGCTCCGCGACAGCCTGAAGGCGCCGGAGGACAACGCCGACTACCGGAGGGATCCCGCGGCCTTCTTTGACGGCAGCCCGTTTGCGTTGAGGGAGCGTTTCTCGGTCCGGACGGAACAGACGGTCTCGGTCGAGATTCTGACGGGCCGGCTGCTCTCGATGTCGACCACGTCGCCGGAGGTGCTGGGCGCCCGGGCCGGCAGGCTCGAGGCCGCCGTCGGCGAGGCGGTTGGGCCCTTCCTTCGATCGGACGGCGGACTCACGGAGGTCATCGAGACCCTGGCCACCCTTTTCACCCGGCAGCCGTCCCCCGGACGTTTCCCGCAACTCCCTAAATTCCATGCAAATAAGAATAGCCAGCCTGTTGGTTGACGACTTGGACAAGGCGCTCGGTTTCTACACGAGCCGTCTTGGGTTCAGAAAAATGGCGGACCTTCCCTTCGGCGCGACGCGCTGGCTGACGGTGGTCTCGCCCGACGGCATCGAGGGCGTCGAGCTTTCCCTGAGGCCCGCGGGGGCCTTTCCCCCGGCGGTCGTCTACCAGAAGGCGCTTTTTGACGCCGGGATCCCGGCGATCAGCTTCATCACGAAGGACGTGCACGCCGATGCCGCGCGGCTCAGGGGACTTGGGGTGCGCCTTCGGGGAGAACCGGCAAATTTGGGGCCGATAATCGCCGTTCTCTTTGAAGACACGTGTGGCAATCTCGTGAACCTGGTCCAACCCTTGGTGTAGGCGGCCGCAACCCCCCCTTCGGCCGGCGTGTTCCCGCCGTGCGGGATGAGGAGCCGAATCCAAGCCACCCCAAACCCCCATGATCGTTCGCCGCTCGCTCTTCCTCGTGTCCCTCGTTCTCGCCGGCCGAATTCAGCCGGCCGGAGCTGAACCGCCCTCGGCGGCCGATCTGGTCCAGAGAATCCGGAGCGAACTGCCGGGCCCCCTGACGGACGACTCAAAGCCCCACCCGGGCGTCCCGCACGGGGAATTCATCGAGGGAACGATCACCGACTCGAGGATCTATCCCGGCACCAAGAACAGCTTCCGCGTCTACGTCCCCGCCCAGTACAACCCCGCCCGGCCGGCGTGCCTCCTCGTCCGCCTGGACGGACTCGGGGCGAACGAGCCCACGGTCCTCGACAACCTGATCGCCAGGGGGGACATGCCCGTGACGATTGCCGTCGGGATCTCGTCGGGCGTCGTCTGGAGGACGAAGGGGAGCGACGCGTCCCGATGGAACCGCTCGTATGAATTCGACAGCACGAACGGGAATTTCCCGGCGTTTGTCCTGGACGAGCTCCTGCCGCGGGTCGAAACACTCGCGACCCGGGACGGGCGTCCGATCCGCCTCTCGCATGAGGCGGGGGACCGCGCGGTCATGGGCGCCAGCACCGGGGGCATCGGCAGCTTCACCCTGGCGTGGGAGCGCCCCGACGCCTTCAGCCGGGTCTATAGCATGATAGGGACCTTTGTCTCCATGAGGGGAGGGCACGACTATCCGGCGCTCATCCGGAAGACCGACCCCAAGCCGATCCGGATCTTCCTTGAGGACGGGTCGACGGATTCCTGGAACCCGCTCTTCGGAAGCTGGTTCACGGCCAACGAGGCCATGGAGGCCGCGCTTACGTTTTCAGGCTACGAGGTCGAGCATGCCTGGGGGAGTCCACGGGCACGACGGCGGCCCGGGCAACGTGATTCTTCCCGATGTCCTGAGGTGGCTCTGGCGGGGGTGGCCCTCGCCCGTGCGTGCGGGCCGATCGGCGAACGACCTCTTGCAGGCGATCCTTCTCCCCGGCGAAGCCTGGGAGCGGGTGCCGGGTGCCTACGGGACGGCGCGGGGCCTCGCTTCCGACCCCAAGGGGGAGGTCGTTTTCAGCGATTCGAAGAACCGCAGCCTTTACCGGATCGGGGCCGACGGGAAGCCGGGGGTGTTCCTGAAGGACGCCCCGGACGTGGCCGGGGAGGCCTTTGGCCCCGACGGAACCCTGTATGCCGCGGTTTCGGCTGAGAACGAGATCGTCGCCATCGACGCCCACGGGGCCTTGAGAAGGGTCGCCGGAGATATCCGGGCGAATGGTCTCCTCGTGACAAGCGCAGGCGAAATCTATGCCAGCGAGCCGGGCGTCCATTCCGACGAGCCGAGCCGGATCTGGCGGATCGGGCCCGGCGGCGAAAGGACGCTCCTCGACCAGGGGCTCCTTGCGGCGTCGGGGATCGCATTCTCCCCCGATGGGGCGCTCTTTTTTGCGGCCGAGCGCACCGCGACGAGGGTGGCGAGCTATGTGGTGGGTGCGGGAGGCTCCCTCGAGGACCGGGAGCCCTTCTACTGGCTCCATCCCGCCGATGCCCCCGGCGGCTCCGGAACCGGGGAGCTTGCGGTCGACGTCCAAGGCGGCCTTTACGCTGCGACGCCGCTCGGCGTCCAGGTTTGCGACCGGAACGGTCGGGTCCGCGCAATCCTCTGGCTTCCAACACCCAGCGGGCCCGCGCTGAGCCTGTGCTGGGGAGGGCCGGCCTTCGATACGCTGTATGTCTCCGACGGCCTGACGCTTTTCAAACGCCGTATGAGGATCCCGGGCCACCCGCAATGGTCCGCTCCGGCCACGCTCCCCAAGGCGAACGCGGGATGAAAGGCGGGGGAAGGGGCCGCTGGAAGGGCGGGCCCCTGGCCTCCCTCTCAGCTTTTTCTTAACGGTTTTGGCCCCATCTTTAATTAGCGGTGCACGGCGCGTGGCCTTACACTTGCCCGCCATGAGGGATCACGCGATAGGCGGTCCTGCCCAGAGGCTCTTTCAGGGGGAGAGCCGGGCGCTTCCGTATCCGTTCGCCTCGCAGGCCTCTTCGGGGCGCCGCCCAGGGTGGGGAGCCCGAGGGGAGGGACCGTTTGCGGTCTGCCGCGCTCGTCCTTGTGGCCATGGCGGGCTTCGTTGTCGGGCTTTTATACGGGCAGCTCGGGGCGAATCCGGGCGGCGGCTCGAGGGCGGACTGGCCTGGATCCCGGGTTGCGCACCCGCGCTCGCTGGGGCCCTGAGGCGGGCGTGCTTCCGCTGGTGCGGCCGGGGGCCCGCCGGGCCCGGGGCGGGCTCCGTTCCGGCGCCCCATCCTAATATCGCGCCGCGATATATTTCGGCGCCGGGGGCCGCGTTGATGAAATTTTAATAGAAAACGCGGGTAACTTAACTGAAACGAATCGGCGGTTGGCCCGGCACCTGCACGAATTATTCACACGCTTCTTGCGCTATAAACATGACTGAAATCCTCCAAATCATCCTCTTCTTCGGGCTTGGGATCGCGCTGACTCCGGTGCTGGGCCGATATATGGCCCGTATATACAATGGCGAAAGGACGTTTCTGCATCCGCTCCTCTCGCCGGTCGAGAGGCTGATCTACAGGCTGAGCGGCGTCGATCCGGCCGAGGAGATGACCTGGCTCGGGTACTTCTGGGCGGTGCTCGTCTTCACGACGGTCGGCTTCGCGTCGCTGATGGCGATCCTCATGACCCAGGCCTGGCTCCCGCTGAACCCGCAGGGCCTGCCGAACTGCTCCTGGGACCTGGCGTTCATGCAGGCGTGGAGCTTCACGTGCAACGCGGACTGGCAGTCCTATTCGGGCGAGTCGACGATGAGCAACTTCAGCCAGGTCCTGGGGCTCATGGTCCACCAGTTCCTGAGCGGGGCGGTGGGCCTCGCGGTGCTGGTTGCGGTGGGCCGGGCGCTTAAGCGCGCGACCGTGGCGACCGTCGGAAACTTCTGGGCCGACCTGACGCGCGGCCTCACGTACCTGGTGATCCCGCTCTCGGTGCTCTGGGCGATCCCGCTCGCCTGGCAGGGCGTCCCGCAGACCTGGAAGGCGTACCCGACGGCCGCGCTGATCGAGCCCTACACGACCCAGGTCCAGAAGACGGACGACAAGGGAAACCCCGTCACGACCCAGGTCGCAAAGACCGACGAAAAGGGGAACCCGGTCAAGGGCGCGGACGGGAAGCCCGTCATGGTCGACCAGCCCGTCATGGTGGACCAGCGGGTGGAGACCCAGGCGATCCCGGTCGGGCCGGTGGCGTCGTTCGTCTCGATCAAGCAGCTCTTCACAAACGGCGGGGGCTGGTTCGGCGTGAACAGCGCGCATCCCTATGAGAACCCGACGCCCCTCTCGAACTTCCTCGAGCTCCTGGCGATCATCGTCGTGCCGATGGCCCAGGTCTACATGTTCGGCCTCCTGATCGGAAACCGGAAGCACGCCTGGTGCCTCTTCAGCGTGATGCTGGCGCTCTTCGTGGGGTCGTTCGGCGTGGCGTGGTGGGCGGAGTCGCAGCCGAACCCGGTCGTCCAGAACCTGCAGCCCCTCATGGAGGGCAAGGAGCAGCGGATCGGGGTGATGAACAGCGTGCTCTGGGGCGTCAGCTGCACCGCGATCGACAACGGATCGGTCAATTCGATGCACGACAGCTGGATGCCGATCGCCGGGCTCATGCCGCTCTGGAACATCCTGATCGGCGAGATCATCTTCGGCGGCATCGGATGCGGCATGTACTGCATGCTCTTCCACGTCCTGATCACGGTCTTCATCGCCGGGCTCATGATCGGCCGAACTCCCGAATACCTCGGAAAGAAGCTGGGCGCGTGGGAGGCGACGTGGGCCGTGATCGGGGTCCTGGTGCCGAACGCCGCCTGCCTGATCCCGACGGCGATCGCCGTCATGGTCCCGCAGGGGCTCTCAGGCATCTCGAACCCGGGCCCCCACGGGCTGAGCGAGGTCCTCTACGCCTTCGGCGAGGCCGCCAACAACAACGGCAGCGCCTTCGCGGGGCTGAATGCGAACACGGTGTTCTACAACGTCGGCACCGCGATCTGCATCGTGATCGGGCGGTTCGTGCCCATTGTCGCCGCGCTCGCGATCGTGGGGCGCCTGGCCTCGAAGAAGACCGTGGAGGCGTCGGTCGGCACGCTCCCGACGCACGGCTGGACCTTCGGCCTCAGCCTGACCGGCGTCATCGTGATCGTGGCCGCGCTCACCTTCTTCCCGGTCCTCTGCCTCGGCCCGATCATCGAGCAGGGCCTCATGGCCGCGGGACGCGCGTTCTGAGCGGCGGAAACCGGAAGCCTCAACACCCGACACACCCTCCTCCATGAACACCAAAGTCGCCTTCAGTTACAAAGCGCTCGCCGGACAGGCGGTCATCGACGCGTTCAAGAAGCTCCACCCGCGCGACGAGATCAAGAATCTCGTGATGTTTGTGGTGTGGCTCGGCTCGATCCTGACCACGGTCTTCCTGTTCCTGCCCGGCCAGTTCAACGCCTTCAACATCCAGATCTGCGTCTGGCTCTGGTTCACCTGCCTCTTCGCGAACTTCGCGGAGGCGATGGCGGAGGGCCGGGGCAAGGCGCATGCGGACGAGCTGCGGAAGATGCGCACGAAAACGATGGCGAAGCTGCTGGTCGCCGGCGCTACGACGCCGGTCCCGAGTTCGCGCCTGAAGATCGGCGACCTCTTTGTCTGCGAGGCGGGCGACCACATCCCGGCCGACGGCGAGATCGTGGAGGGCATCGCGACGATCGACGAGTCCGCCATCACCGGGGAGTCCGCGCCCGTCGTCCGCGAAAGCGGCGGCGACCGCAGCGCGGTGACCGGGGGGACGACCGTGACCAGCGACCGGATCGTCGTCCGTTGCACGGCGGAGGAGGGGAACTCCTTCCTCGACCGGATGATCTCGATGATCGAGAACGCCCGGCGCCAGAAGACCCCGAACGAGATCGCGCTCAACATCGTCCTCGTGGCGATGACGGCGCTCTTCGTCCTCGTCGTCTTCACGCTGCCGCCCTACGCGCACTACAACGAGAAGGCCGCCGGGCAGGAGCACGTGGTCCTCACCTCGCTCCCGGTCCTCCTGTCCCTCATCGTCTGCCTGATCCCGACGACGATCGGCGGGCTCCTGAGCGCCATCGGGATCGCGGGAATCGACCGGCTGATGCGCCGCAACGTGCTCGCGACCTCGGGGCGCGCGGTCGAGGCCGCCGGGGACGTGGACGTGCTCCTCCTCGACAAGACCGGCACGATCACGCTCGGGAACCGGATGGCGACCGAGTTCGTCCCGGCGCCCGGTGTCACGGTGGAGAAGCTCGCGGACGCGGCCCAGCTCGCCTCGCTCGCCGACGAGACCCCCGAGGGCCGCAGCATCGTCACGCTCGCGAAGGAGCGGTTCAACCTGCGCGGCCGCGAGGTCGCGCAGCCGGGCACCGTGTTTGTGCCCTTCACCGCGCAGACGCGGATGAGCGGGGTCGACATGGGCCCCGTGAGGATCCGCAAGGGCGCCGCCGAAAGCGTCAGGGCTTGGGTGACCTCCCAGGGCGGAAGCTACCCGGCCGAGGTGGAGGCGGAGGTGAACCGGATCTCCCGCGCGGGCGGCACGCCCCTCGTCGTAAGCGAGGACGCGCGCATGCTCGGGGTCATCCTTCTGAAGGACATCGTCAAGGGCGGGATCAAGGAGCGCTTCAGCCAGCTCAGGGCCATGGGGATCCGCACGGTCATGATCACCGGCGACAATCCCCTGACGGCGGCCGCGATCGCGGCCGAGGCCGGCGTCGACGACTTCATCGCGCAGGCGAAGCCCGAGGACAAGCTCGCCCGCATCCGGAAGGAGCAGGAGGGGGGAAAGCTGATCGCGATGATCGGGGACGGCACGAACGACGCCCCCTCCCTCGCGCAGGCCGACGTCGGGGTGGCCATGAACTCCGGCACGCAGGCCGCGCGCGAGGCGGGCAACATGGTGGACCTCGACATCGAACCCGACGAAGCTGATCGAGGTCGTCGAGATCGGGAAGCAGCTGCTGATGACCCGCGGCGCGCTCACGACGTTCTCGATCGCGAACGACGTCTCGAAGTACTTCGCGATCCTCCCCGCGATGTTCGGCCTCCTCTATGCGGCAAAGCCGGGCGGCTACGGCCCCCTGCAGGCGCTCAACATCATGTTCCTGCACTCGCCGGAGAGCGCCATCCTGAGCGCGGTCATCTTCAACGCGCTCATCATCGTGGCGCTGATCCCGCTGGCGCTTCGGGGCGTCAAGTACCGGCCGATCGGCGCAAAGATCATCCTGCGCAACAACATGCTGATCTACGGCATCGGCGGCATCCTGCTGCCCTTCGTCTTCATCAAGCTGATCGACATGCTGCTGGTGGCCGTCCACCTCGCGCCGTAACCCGAGTCCCCTCCCTCAAGAAAACCACGACCATGCTAAAGCTCATCCTCCAGTCCATCCGGCAGACCCTCATCTGGACCCTCGTCACGGGCGCCGCCTATCCCCTGGCCATCACCGCCATCGCGCAGGTGGCCTTCAGGGACCAGGCGAACGGCAGCCTCATCCTGCGCGACGGCAAGCTCGTGGGCTCGGAGCTCCTCGCCCAGCAGTTCACCGGGCCGACGTATTTCTGGCCGCGTCCGTCCGCCGGCACCTATGCGACGGCGCCCTCGGGGGCGAGCAACCTCGGGCCGACGAGCGCGGCGCTTCAGACCAACGTGGCGAACGCCCTGAAGGCGCTCCGCCAGGCGCACAAGCTTCCGGCGGATGCGCCGGTGCCGGCGGACCTTGTGTTCACCTCGGCGAGCGGCCTCGACCCCCACATCAGCCCCGAGGGCGCCCGCTTCCAGATCGGCCGCGTGGCCGAGGCCCGCGGCGCCCCGGCGGAGAAGGTGAGGGAGCTCGTCGAGCGGTTCGTGGAGCCGCCCCAGTGGGGGATCTTCGGCCAGGCCCGCGTCAACGTGCTGCGCCTCAACCTTGCGCTCGACCGGGAGTTTCCCGCGGGGAAATGAGCGCGACCCCCGCCCCCTGACCCCGCGAGGCGGCGACGCCGGGTGAACCGCTATCCAAAGATACTGGTGGTCGACAGCGACCCGGCGATCCAGCGCCTTCTCGGGATCCTCCTGGAGGGCGAGCACTGCAGGGTTCTTTCGGCCAGGACGGGCGAGGAGGGCCTCGGCCATGCGGCGGCATCGACGCCGGACCTCATCATCCTCGAGCTCGATCTTCCGGGGCCCGGGGGTTTCCCGGTCCTCAGGTCGCTTCGCGATTCCAGCCGGGCCCCGATCATGATCCTTTCCTCGCTTTCGGGCGATCGAGGACAAGGTGAGGGCGCTCGACGGCGGCGCGTGCGACTATGTGGTGAAGCCCTTCAACGGCGCCGAGCTGATGGCGCGCGTGCGCGCGCTGCTGCGGGACCGGGGCCGGTCCGGGGGGAACGTCTTCATCAGCGGGGCCCCGGCGGAGGACCTGGCCACGCGCGAGATCATCGTGAACGGGCTCAAGCTCGAGCTCACGGCCAGGGAGGAGGCGATATTCCAGATCCTGGCCCGCCGCCCGGGCGCGCTCGTCTCGTGCCAGCAGATCCTCGCGGAGATCTGGGGAAACGACGGCCTGGCGCAGCTTCACGAGCTGAGGGTCTACATCACCCGGCTGCGCAGGAAGCTCGAGGCCTGCGGGGCGACGAACCTGATCGCTTCCGAACGCAATGTCGGCTACACGCTCACGATCGGCCTGGCCCGCGAATCGGGGCCCTCGGACCCGACATCCCCCTAATATGGGTTCGGGGTCCCGTTCCGGGAAGGGCCCGGCACCCGCGTGCGGCCGCTAGAAGCGGCCGGTCACGAAAAGCCAGAGGGCGGCCGCAACCGGCACCACGACCGGGACGCCGAACGCAAGGATGACCCAGAGGTGCCGGAGGACCATGGCGCGCAGGGGCGAGGCCGTGGAGACGCGGTCCCTGCGGCCCGTGACCTCCACGGTGCCCGGGTTGTTCAGCTCCTCGCCCAGGGCGCGCGCCGTGGGGTGCCTCCTCGAGGGGCTTCCGATCCATCGCATGCAGCACGATCTCCTCGGATTCGCGCGAGAGGGAGGGATTCACGCTGCGCGGCGGCTCGGGATCGCCGACCACCCGCGCGTTCATCACGGCCAGGGGGCTGTCGCCTTCAAAGGGCGGCCGGCCGGTCAGCATCTCGTAGAGCATCGCACCGAGGCTGTAGATGTCGGTGCGCGCGTCGCCGCGCTTTCCCTGGACCTGCTCGGGCGCCATGTAGTCCGGCGTGCCCATCGCGGGCGTCAGGCCGCAGAAGGTGACGCGGCGCAGGTCGGTCGATCTTCGCCAGTCCGAAATCGAGCAGGCGAATGGTGCCGTCGCAGCCGACCATGACGTTCTGCGGCTTCAGGTCCCGGTGCACGACGCCTTCGTCGTGCAGGTACTGAAGCGCCTCGCTGAGAAGATAGCCTATGCGCAGCGCATCCTTCTCCGGCAGCGGCGCCATGGCCGAGAGGAGGTGGGCGAGGGTGCAGCCCCGGAGGTACTCCGTCACGAGGTAGGGCCGGCTCTTCGGCGTCGTGATCGGGATGAACTTGAGAATGTACGGATGGTTGAGCCTCAGGCCGATCTCCTCCTCCCTCTGGAAGCGGGTGGAGAAGCCGACGTCGCTCTCGCACTCCATGTGCGGCACCTTCAGGGCGACATCGGCGTTGTGATGGTGAAGGTCCTGGGCCCTGTAGATCATGGCCATGCCGCTTCGGCTGACCACCTCCGTGATCAGGAAGCGCTCGTCGAGGATCTCGCCCGGCTGGGGCATGCCGACCGCGTCCGCCCTGCAGGGGGGATGGTATTCGGTCACGTGGCGGCAGCTCTCCACGCCCTCGAGGACCGGTAGCGGACCCATTTTCATGCGTCCATTATCGCACGGGCGGGCGGGGCCTCATAGTAAACAACGGGGCCAAACCCGCTAAGAATGCATCAACCCCCGGGAGAACGCTCTATTAAGAGAGGGCGGCCGGTTCGGCGGCATCGGCGCTCGACCCCCGGAGCCCCATTTTGTGCAAGTAGTTTAACGGGAACCCTATGGGACGGCTCGGGTCCTGCGCGACCCTCGGGGCCGCCGGGCGGATTCTCTTTTTTGGGGCCGGCGGGCGCCTGGGGTGCAAAAGAAGGGAAGGAGGGAGCCTTTGAAATGGCCTCCTCCCGGGAAACGCGCCGGGAAGGGCTTCCGGACAGGCCGGGGAATGGACGCCTCGTCCGAACGACTTAAGCGACTCCGCGATCAATTGACGCGCTTGTTACGGATCCCTTCGCGGATGTGTAACAGAAGCCACGGCAGGATGGTCGGTGTGATTCCCAGCAACCGTATCCACCGACCTCTGTCTCTATTCGCCGCGATCCTTGCGGTCGCGAGCTTCGATTGCCTTAGGGCCGATGATTCCGCGGCGACGCCCCAAGCCGCGTCATCGGCCTCCCTCATCCACGTCCGGCGAGCAGGCCGTGCGCCTCGACGAAATGGAGGTCTTCTCGGCCCCGACGTCGGCGTTGACCCAGGCCCGGACCGACACTCCGCTCGATTCCACGCAGCCGAACTCGGTCATCAGCGCCCAGACGATCAACAACCAGATCGCCCCGACGGCCGACTACGCGACGATCGCCAACATCGCGGCGAGCGTCGTCAACGTCGAGACCGAGGGCCCGGGACTGAGCGAATCGAAGATGCTTTCCATGCGCGGATTCCAGGACGGCCAGTACAACGTGACGTACGACGGGATCCCCTTCGGCGACGCGAACGGGGAGACCCACCACACGACGAGCTACTTCCCCGCGAAGGTGCTCGGCGGCATGGTCATCGAGCGCGGGCCGGGAACGGCCGCGGACATCGGCGAGAACACCTTCGGCGGCACGATCGCAATCCTTTCCAAGGACCCGCGCCCGGACCAGGCGACGGTCCTCACCTTCTCCGACGGGAGCTGGAACACGTTCCTCGGGAACATCGAGGTCAACACCGGCGACGTGGCGGCGCTTAACGGGGGTTCGCTCGTCGCGACCTACCAGTACATGAGCAGCGACGGGTACCGGACCTTCTCCTACCTTCAGCGCAACACCTACTACCTCAAGTACGTCCAGCCGATCGGCAAGAACACGACCCTCACGGTCGTCGCCAACTACAACAACATCAAGTTCAACAACCCGGGCACCGCGACCCTGGCGCAGATCAACCAGTTCGGCAGGAACTACGGGCTCGACGGCAATCCCTTTGACCCGAACAACAATTACTACCCCTACAACTACCAGCAGAAACAGGCCGACATGGAGTACATCGGACTGAAGTCGAAGTTCGGCGACTTCACCCTGAACGACAAGGCCTACACCTACGCGTACAACAACGACAGCCACGAGAATTCCGCCGATCCGGTGGCCGGAGGCTCGGTCACCAAGTTCCCGGGAGCGGCCTACGCGGGACCCGGCCTACGTGAACGACTCGCCGAACACGCTTGCGAACACGGGCGAGGGCCAGACGAAGGCCTCCGGGATCATCAACGACGACGACCCGGGCGGCCGCATCAAGGTGAACGCCTACCGGGCGCTGGGCGACTACCTGGCGCTCACGCACGGCGAGGATTCCCCGCTTGAGGAGCAGGTCGGCGTGTGGGGCGAGTACGTCAAGGCCGACCGCTATGCCTACCTTCTCGATTACAGCCCCGCCTACCTGGCGGCCAACCCCCAGGACGGGACGGGATTCGGGGCCCTCGACACCGCGAACTCGAAGGGGGCCGCCCAGCAGCCCGGCTACCAGTGGCTCATGCACGTCGAGAACAAGACCTTCCAGCCCTATGCCGACGTGATCTGGAAGCCGATCCCGAAACTCACGATCGAGGCGGGCGTCAAGGACTCGAACTTCACGATCGACCTCGAGGCCCCGGTCAACCAGGGGACCGAGCAGCCCGACTTCAACAACTACACCTACACGAACCTGGAGCCCCACTTCTCCGCCAATTACGCGTTCACGTCGGATTGGTCCGCCTACGTGCAGCTGGCGGAGGGGATTGCCTATCCGATCGTGACCGACGAGGAAAACGTCCCGAACGACGCGAAGGATGCGAACGGGCTCAGCTACAATCCGGCGAACCTGAAGGAGGAGGAGACGATCAACTACCAGGTCGGCACGGTCTACAAGACGGACCGGTTCAACGGCGATGTGGACGCCTACCTGATCGACATCGACAACCTGGTCTCCTCCGTCACCGATCCCAACGATCCGACGAACACGCTCTATTTCCAGTCGAAGGGCGCGTGGGTGAGCGGGCTTGAGGCCGAGGCGACCTACTACATCGGCGCGGGCCTGAGCGGGTATATCAACGGGTCCCTGAACCGCGCGGTCTACAAGACCGACGCCGGGGTCCCCCAGTTCAACGTCGCGTCGCTGGGCGCCTTCGGCGCCAACGGCGTCCCGAATTCGACGGCCGCCCTGGGCTTCGTCTACAACCACGCGGGCTGGTTTGCCTCGCTGAACGACAAGTATGTCGGCCCCTTTGTGGTCTATTCGAGCGCGCTCGTGAACCCGGACCTCGGGCTCTACGGGCAGACCTCGACCGGCCAGCTGGGCGGCAAGCCCGTCGCGGTGCAGTCCGCCGAAAACCCGGGCTTCTGGATGATGGATTTCGCCGTCGGCTACGCCCTTCAGACGCCCAAATGGACCCACCTGCACTCGGTCAAGCTCAAGCTCCAGGTGGACAACCTGCTGAACCACGACGTGCTGGTCCTGAGCTCGGTCGGGTCCACGCCCGCCAGCAACGGCTACAACGTGCTGCCGGGGATCAACTACTTCCTGACGGTTTCGACGGAGTTCTGACCCCTGTTCGCCGCTCTTAAATTCCGGGCGCGTCCCCCTTCGGGGGCGCGCCCTTTTCCTTGGGAGGGTGCCGGGGTGGACAAACAGTTTTCAATTCCGTAACAATCGGGCGACCTCGGGTCTTGCATCCCTTGGGGGGGCGATTTCCGCTGGGGCCGTGAAGGCCCCATCTCTGAAATCGGCGCTCTTGGCGCTCCTCTGCGCGGCCCTTGCGGCGTCGGCGGTCGCGGCGCCCGCCGAGGTCATCCTCATCCGCCACGGGGAGAAGCCGGAGGACGGGCCGACCCTCAATGCGCGGGGCTACGCGCGCGCGCGGGCGCTCCCGCGGCTCTTCGAGACCGATGCCAGGGTCTTGGCGTTCGGCAGGGCGGTCGCGCTCTTCTCGGCAAGGCCCGCCAAGGCCGGGGGCTCGGTCCGATCGATCGAAACGCTCGAGCCCACCGCCAAGGCCCTCGGCGTGGCGATCGACACGCGGTTCACGAAGGACGACATCGCGGCCCTGGTCCGGGCCGTCCTCACGAATCCCGCCTATGACGGGAAGACCGTCCTGGTCTGCTGGGAGCACAAGAAGATTCCGGGCATCGTGCGGGCCTTCGGCTGGGCCGGAGCGCCGGCAGGCTGGAACGACGCCGTCTTTGACCGGCTCTGGATCCTCGATTTTGACGGCGCGAAGCCCGTTCGGTTCCGGGACCTGCCCCAGAGGCTGCTTCCCGGCGATTCCGGTTCCTGAAGGGGGAACCGCCAGCCCGGGGGCTTCCGCCTCCTTTGGTTGATTTTAACCCTTGGCCGCGACCGGGAGCCGGCTAGAGTCCGCCCCATTGGGAAGCCAGGGGTTAGCGGACGCGGTGCCGTCCTCCGGCGTTCGGATCCGAGACACCGCGGAGGATGGCCCGCGCCCCCAGTCACCCCGACCCCACAAACCATGACCCGATTTCGTAGACCGCGCAGATCCCGCATTCTGGCGATGGGTTCGCTTCTGGCGGCGCTTTCCCTGGCCCCGGCTGTGGCGTGGGCGGACCCGGGCCTCCCGGCCCTTGCCGCCGCCTCGGTGAACGTCCGGAGCCGTCCGTACCGGGCGGCGGGGGACGGGAGGGCCGACGACACGCGCGCCATTCAGGGCGCATTGGACGCCGTGGGGGCGGCAGGCGGGGGAACGGTCCTCGTGCCGGCGGGCACCTACCTGATCAAGTCCCATCTCGTCGTGCCCGCGGGCACGGCCCTCGTCGGCGTGGGGCGCGCACCCGAGCTTTATTCGGAAAAGACTCCGGGAACGACGCTCCTCGCAATCGAGGGGGCCGGCCACGAGGAGGGCCCGGCATTCATCACGCTTGCGGGCCCCAATTCCGTGCTTCAGGGGATCAAGGTCCTGTACCCGAATCAGGTGATTGCCGATCGGCCGACCGCCTATCCCTGGACCGTGCGCGGCGGGCCCGGGGACGGCGCCGCCCTGATCGACGTCCTTCTCGTCAATCCCTACGAGGCCGTCGATCTTGCGACCCAGGGAGGCAGCCGCCACTATGTCCGCGGCCTCTACGGACAGCCGCTATTGAAGGGGATCTGGGTCGACAAGTGCACGGACATCGGCCGCATCCACGACGTCCACTTCTGGCCGTTCTGGTCCCAGGACAAGAAGGTCCTCGATTTCACGGAGGCGAACGCCACCTCGTTCATCTTCCAGCGCGCCGATTGGGAGGTCGTCGAGAACATCTTCAGCTGGGGCTATCACGTCGGCATTGAGCTTTCGGCGTCGAAGGATGGCTCGACCAACGGGCAGATGAGCGACGTCGACCTGGACGGCGTGGACATCGGGATCGACGCCCGTTCGACCCAGCAGCCCGGGGTCTCCATCTCGAACCTGGCGATCGCGAACGACAGCCGGGGCACGAGCCGCATCGCGATCTGGGGCAGGGGAGGCGGGGACGCCGGATTCCAGGTGCGCCAGCTGAACGGCAGGGACCTCACGGAGCCGAACACGGTCGTGCTCTACGTCCGAGGGGGGAGCTTCTGGGGCCAGCTCGACCGCGTGATCAAGTGGGAGAATTCCGGCCTCGTGTCGCTTTCCGACTCGCGGCTCGTTCCCTGGATACTGAATGGACCCATGATTGAACTCCTGGGCGGCCAGGCGATGATCCACGACAATTCGCTCACGATCTACCCCAACGTGGTGAAGGGCGCCCTGCCCGGCACGGCCATCGTCGTCGGCCCGGGGGCCCGCGAAGTGAGCATCCACCACAACCAGCTGAACGGAAACCGGATCGAAAACCGCGGGGACTCCTTGGCCGATCTCTCCGCGAACCTGCCGTAGCCCCCGGACGAGGCCCCCCTATCCCCATGCACCCCGGTCGCTCCCTGATTCTCGCTGCCCTCGGACTCATCGCCACCTCCGGCCTCCTGCGGGCGGAGGAGGCCTATCCCGTTGCCTTTGAAGGCAACGTCGCGATGAAGACCCGCGACGGCGTGACGCTGCGGGCCGACATCTACCGGCCGAAGGCCGACGGGAAATTCCCCGTGCTCCTCGAGCGGACCCCCTACAACAAGTACAGCAACATCGATTCCGGGCTGAAGGGGGCGGCCCGCGGCTATGTCGTGATCCTCCAGGACGTGCGCGGGCGAAACGCGTCGGAGGGCGATTGGTATCCCTTCAAGTACGAGTCCGCCGACGGCTATGACAGCGTCGAGTGGGCGGCTGCGCTTCCGTATTCGAACGGGAAGGTTGCGATGATCGGCGGATCCTACGTGGGAGCCACCCAGATGCTGGCCGCCGTGGCGTCGCCGCCCCACCTGGTCGCCATCTACCCGACCGTCACAGCCTCGAACTACCACGAGCATTGGGCCTACCAGGGAGGGGCCTTCATGCAGCTGCTGGCCCAGGCCTGGGGTTCCGCCCTTGCGGTCAACGGATTGGAGCGCCGCGCGGGAGGTAGCGCGAATCCCTCGCACTGGGGCTACATGCGCCCTCCCTCCGAGTATCCCGTCATCGATCCCGGCCCGGGATCGGGACTGGCTGACTCCTATTTCGACTGGATCGCCCATCCGGCCTACGACGGGTACTGGAAGCAGTGGTCGATCGAGGGGCGTTACGGCCGGATCAAGGTCCCGGCGCTCATCGTCGCGGGCTGGTACGACCTCTTCCTGGACGGCTCGATCCGCAACTACGCGGGAATTCGAAGCGAGGGGGGAACCGAGGCCGCTAGGGCCGGCGTGCGCCTTGTCATCATCCCCGGGGGGCATGCCGGGTTTGACCGCAAGGTCGGGCAGGTCGATTTCGGGAAGGACTCGGTCCTCGACCTGGACGGCATCGGATACCGCTGGTTCGACCACCTGATGAAGGGCGTCGACAACGGGGTCGAACGCGAGAAGCCCGTGAGGGTCTTTGTCATGGGCCGCAACGCCTGGAGGGACGAGGACGAGTGGCCGATCGCCCGCGCCCTTGAGACCCGCTTTTTCCTGCGTTCAGCGGGAAAGGCGAACTCCGTCAGTGGCGACGGCGGCCTGGACACGGCGGGGCCGGACGCAGGGGCGCCCGACCTCCTCCTCTCCGATCCGGAAGACCCCGTCCCGACCTGCGGCGGCCCCGTCCTTGGGGACACCGCCAACTATCCCCCGGGTCCCCTTGACCAGAAGACGGTCGAGGGTCGAAGCGATGTCCTCGTGTACACGACCGGCGTCCTCGGAAGGGACCTCGAGGTGATCGGTCCCGTGGCGCTCGATCTCTACGTCTCCTCATCGGCGGTCGACACCGACTTCACGGGGAAGCTGGTCGACGTGGGCCCGGACGGGTCCACGCGCAACCTGACCGAGGGCATCCTCAGGGCGCGCTACCGCAATTCCATGGAGACGGCCGAGCTGATGGTGCCGGGAAGGGTCTACAGGCTCCGGATCGACCTCTGGTCGACCGCCAACGTCTTTCTTGCGGGCCACCGGCTCCGCCTCGAGGTGGCGGGCAGCAATTTCCCCCGGTTCGACCGGAATCCGAACACGGGGCTCAGCCCCGAGGGGCCCGGCAAGGGCTTGGTGGCGAGGGACGTGATCTACCACGATCCCGACCACCCGTCGGCGCTCATCCTCCGGGTCCTTCCCTGAATCGGACCCGCCTAGCTTGGCGCGTCGAGGCTCTGCCTCACGCTCTGCAGGAGTTTCGCCATGTCGAAGGGCTTCCTCAGGAGCGCGATGTTCGAGGCGGGGTCAAAGCCCCTCTGGGTGGCCTCCTGGCTGTAGCCGCTGCTGATGATGACCTTCAGCTTGGGCTTGGCGGCCCGAAGCCTCAGGGCCAGATCGTGGCCGCTCAGTTCGCCGGGCATCACCATGTCGGTGAAGAGAAGGTCGACCTCCCCGCGGAGCGTCTCCCACTGGCGCAGGGCGTCGGAACCGTCGACCGCCGAATAGGTCCGGTAGCCGTGGCGCCTTAGGGCCGCGATGGTGGCCGCGCGCACGCTTTCCTCGTCCTCGACGATCAGCACGGCCTCGTTTCGGCCGGGCGCGGCCGGGGTGTTCTCATCGCTGGCGGGAACGGAGTTGGGGGTTTCGCAGGCGGGCAGGTACACCTGGAAGGTGGTGCCCCGGCCGATCGCGCTCTGCACCTCGACCCATCCGCGGTGCTGCTTGACGATGCCGTGCACGGTGGCGAGTCCGAGACCCGTGCCCTTGCCGAGGCCCTTGGTCGTGAAGAAGGGCTCGAAGATGTGCAGGAGCGTCTTCTCGTCCATCCCGCAGCCGGTGTCCGCGACCGCGAGCCGCAGGAACCGGCCCTCCCTCGCGTTGGGGTTCAGGGCCGCCGTCTCGGGGCCCACGTCGACCGCATCGAGCTGCAGCCTCAGCTTGCCGCCCCGCGGCATGGCGTCGCGGGCGTTGACGCAGAGATTCATCACGACCTGCTCCAGCATCCCGCCGTCGGCCTCCACCATGGGGAGCCCGTGGGCGGCCTCGATGGAGAGGTCGATGTGCTCGCCGAGCAGGCGGCCGAGCATCGTCAGGTGGCGCTGCATCAGCTCCCGGACGTCGAGCACCTTGGGTGCCATCGCCTGCTGGCGGCTGAAGGCCAGCAGCTGCCGGGTCAGCGAGCTTCCCCGGTGCACGTCCCGCTCGAGCTCCTGCAGGGAGGATCGGGTGTTGGCATCGAGCGACGGCTCCTCCTGGATCAGGCCGAGGTGCATCAGGACCGCGGCCAGGATGTTGTTGAAGTCGTGCGCCACGCCCCCGGCCAATTGCCCGATGGCATCCATCTTCTGCGCGTGCCGGAAACGCTCCTCGGTCTGCCTCAGGGCCGCCTCGGCCCGCTTCCTCTCGGTGATGTCGACCGTGACCGTCAGCAGGCAGAGCCGCCCGTTCACGACGACCTCCTCGCCGTTCACGAGACCGTAGAGCTCCGTGCCGTCCTTCCTGCGGAAGAGGATCTCATGGCCGACGATTCTCCCGTGCTCCCGGATTTCTCGCAGGAGGCGCTGGCGGTCCTCGGCCGTCGTCCAGCCGATTTCGGCGGCGGTCCGGCCGATCATCTCCTCGCGCGAGTAGCCGAACACCCGCAGGAGCTCGTCGTTCACCTCGACGAACGCCGCGTCCTCCATGCCCGTGAGCGCGATCCAGACCGGGGCCTCGCGGTACACGGTTGCGAGCCGCTGCTCGGTTTCGCGCAGCGCCGCCTCGGCACGCGTGCGGTCGCTCGTGTCCCGGACGAAGAACACGGTCGCGGGCCGGCCGTCGTAGATGAAGGCCGACGCGGAGACCTCTCCCTCCACCTCGCTCCCGTCGACCCGCAGAAACACCTGCTTTGACAGGGGGGAGGGACGGTGCTCGGCCTGGAGCTCCCGGAGGTAGCCCTCGACCTGGTCCCTCGAATCGGCGCGGGACCGGTCGAGGACGGGCGTGCCGACGAGCTGCTTCACGTCCTCCGCCCCGAAGAAATGGAGCGCCGCCGGATTCAGGTACACGATCAGGAGGTCGCGCTGGACGAAGATGGCGGTCGGCGCGTGCTCGACAACCGAGCGGAACCGGCCCTCGCTCTCCTTCAGGGCCAGCTCGAGGTTCCTGCGCTCGGAAATGTCCTGGACGACGCCGAAGACGCTGTGCGCCGCCCTGTCGTAGGACGCGGTCGAATGCACGGCGACGATCCGGCCGTCCGCGGGGCGGCGGATCTCAAACTCGATGTCGTAGCCGCCCTTGGCGGAGATCAAATCCCGAAGCTGCTTGTCTAGCGCCCCGCGGTACTTCGGCAGGGGATAGCTCTGGATCGTGTCGGCAGGCCAGCCGACGCCCTCTATTCCGTAGATCTTCGAGGCGCCCTCGGAGCCCCGAAAGATGCCCCGGCCCAGATCGAGCTCCCAGTGGCCGAAGCCGCCCGCGATCTCCGCGCGGCGCAGCCGCGCCTCGCTCGCCCTCAGCGTTTCGACGGCGCGGTTTCGCTCGGCCATGGCCGCCGCCGTGAAGAGCCCGGTGAGCGTCACGATCGCAAGAAAGAGCTGGAGCGAGGCCACCTGGCCCATCGGGGAGAGCCCGTTTGCCGCGGCGGTGCCGTAGCCCCGCGAGGTGAACCCGGCCGCGAGAAAGGCCACGGCCAGGTTCAGGAGCGACGTGGACCGCGAGCCGAAGCGCAGGGTCGCCCACAGGACGCAGGGGATCAGCAGGTATTCGAGATGGAGGTTGGAGTTGCGGGTGAAGCGAAACGCAAAGATCGCCAGGGCCCCGGTCGCAACGAGGAGCGCCGCCGCCTCCAGCTGCTGGGTCCGGCTGAATCCGGTCGCGTGCGCCCCTGCCCCAGGTGAGGACGACGGGGGCGACCAGGAGGACGCCCAGGATGTCGCCGCTCCACCAGAAGGGCCAGTTGTCCCTGAGGGTGCCGAGCCCGAGGGTCGGGGTGAACCTGAGGAGCCCGACGGTCGCGTTCACCATGGGACCGACGATCGCGCAGAATCCGATCAGGCCCCCGACCTGGCGCACGGTCGACAGGTTCGGAAAATAGGCCACCCACCGGCGCATGAGCCACGCCCCGGCCAGGGCCCCCAGGCCGTCTGCGACGGCGTACTGGACGGCGACCGAGAGCGGGAGGCCCTCGGCGAGGTCGAAGGCCCCGCCCGAAAGAAAAGCCATCGCCACGAATCCGGGCCAGTGCCTCGTCTCCAGGCGCAGAAGGGTCCCCAGGTAGAGCCCGCACGGAAGCCAGAAGTTGACGAAGGGCCCATGGGACGGGGAGATGAGCTGGCCCGCGCCCGCGCAGGCAAAGTAGGCGGCCCCGAATGCGAGCACGCGAACGGCCAGGAATCTCGCATCCCTCGCGCTGGCGGGAACCATCGACTTGAGAAACGTCCAGCTCATCTGCGGTTGCTCCGACGCCCGAAATCGCCGTGCGCAGGTGCGCCGCCGGTGCCGACGGCCGAAGGAGGGTGATCGGTCGAACCTTTGCCGTGCTGGGGAATGGACACGTTTACGGGGGACGCTTGCGGGCGGTGCCACGTCGGGTGGCATGGCCATTAGGGATACGAGTGGGGGCGATCTATAGGCCTCAAGTCGTTCAAAGGCACGCTCGTTTTGCAAATTAAAGCGGGAGACCCGCTTACCGGCAAATTGCGGCCCTTTGCCAGGAGGAGCCCGGCGCCGGGGGCGGAGCAGCGGGCGCCGCCACCGGGATCCGCGTCGCGGCCTGGGTTGGATCGGCGGCACCCGGCGGCTGTCCACCCTTGCGGATTTGCGCAATTGGCCCTAAATTGGCCCCGGATAAAGGACCGCGTCCTCCTCAACGCGATTGGACCGTGCGCCCCCTATGAAAGCCCCATTTATCACCTGCCTCGCGGCGCTCTCCGCGTCGGCGGCCTGGGCGGGCCCCTTCAGCGCCGTTTCCGACAGCGAAAGGCTGACCGCTGTGTCCTCAAGCGCGCACAACGGATACGTCCGGACGCGGCTTGCCGACGGTTCGTACAGCCCCGAGACCTTCGCCTTCGGCAAGGGAGGGAAGATCGATTACCTCGATATGCGCGATCCCACGTTCGACGAGGTGGGATTCGAGGCCATCGCCAAGATGATTGCCGGACCGCTTGCGGAGCAGAACTACCTCCCCGCCCGCAATCCCGACACGACGAAGCTCCTGATCATGGTCTACTGGGGGACGACCATCGGCGGCGTCAACACGCGCGACGGCTATCTGCGCGATCAGGTCAACTATGCGAACGCCAAGCTCCTGGGCTTCGACACGGAGGGGCCCTTCCAGGGGATGACCGATCCCTTGTCCGATCCGAGCGCCTCCTTCTTCGGCGTCTCGTTCCGCCAGAAGTTTCTGGACAACGTGCACGGGGACACCATGAGCGCCATCGAGGTGAACCGCTATTTTGTGATCCTGCGCGCGTTCGACTTTCAGACGGCCTGGAGGCAGAAGAAGATGAAGCTCCTCTGGGAGACGCGGTTCAGCCTTTCCGAGCGCCGGCACGACTTCGAGAGGGACCTGCCGGCCATGGCGCAGACCGCCTCGCTGTATTTCGGGCAGGACACCTACGGGCTGGTGATGAAGCCGGTGCCCGAGGGCCGCGTCGACATCGGCAGGGTGAGGAATCTCGACGATGCGTCCGAGGCCGTCCAGGAGCCCACCGGCGACCTGTCGGGCATTTTCGGCTCATGGAGGGGCAAGGGCACGGCGTTCATGCCGCTCGTGGTCCATGTCGACCCGGAAGGGAGATCAACCCTCGAGAGCCCCGAGCAGCACTGGGTCGTGTCGGCACAGGTGTCGAAGAGCGGAAGCGAGGTGACCATCAAGGTGCCGGGCTGGGGCGTGCTCTTTCAGGGGAGGCTGAAGGGGACCAATGAAATCGAGGGAACGCTCTCCAAATACGGCCAGCGCAGCGCCCTGACGCTCAGGAGGGAGATGGGTCCGGATTCCGGGAACGGGACCGATTCGGGCGGCTTGCCGCTGAAGTAGCCGGCTTCGGCCCCCGGGGCCCGTTGCCCCGGGGCAAGCCTAGGGTTCGTTGTCCTTGGCCATCGTCGTCTGGGCCCGCAGGAGGTCGTGCAGCGTGACGATCCCGAGCACCCGGCCCCCGGGCCCGTCGAGAAGCACCACGATGCCGGCACCCGATTCGATCAGCTTTGCCTGAAGGTCCTGCACGCTCTCCGACGGCAGCGCCGACACGGGAGCGAGGAGCCGCGGGGCGCGGCCCTCCTTCACGGCCAGCTCCGCCTCCTCGCGCGCGAGGATTCCGACCAGGTGCTCGCCCTCGACGACGGGGAACCGCGCGTAGGGCGAGGCGCCGAGCAGCCGGCCGAGGTCGGCCGGTGCAAGGCTGCGGACGATCGCCGGCTGGAAATTGGCGATCGCGGATACCGGGAGCTGCTGCCAGCTGCGAAGGTCCCGCGGCGGCTGCACCTGCTCAAGGTTCACCCCGTCCTGCTTCAGGAGGGCGTCGTAGAAGCTGTGCTTGAGCATGCGCCTGCTGATCGCCTGGCTCACCAGGGCCCCCAGCAAAAGGGCGGGGACGAGCCCGAATTCATGGGTCATCTCGAAGACGATGAGGACGCCGGTCACGGGCGCGCGGACGACCGCGCCGAGCGTTGCACTCATGCCGACCACCGCGAGCGTCAGGAGATCGGCCTGCGGCACGTGCCACTGAAGGCCCGCGAGCCCGGCCACGACCACCCCCACCATCCCGCCGAAGAAGAGCGTGGGGGAAAAGATGCCGCCGCACCCCCCGAAGCCGTAGCAGGTGAAGGTGGCGATGAATTTCGCGACGAGAAGCGCGCCGGCGATCTTCCAGCCCAGGTTCCCCGCGAGCGCATCCGTCAGGTCTCCGTAGCCGAGCGCGAAGACCCCGAGGCGCCCCGTCCTGAAGAAGACCGCCACGCCGAGGGCCCAGGTGATGAGCCCCCCGGCAACCGGCAGGGCCCAGGGGGGCACGGGGCGCGTCCGTTTGCAGTACCCGCGCAGGTCCATGGAGGCCTTCTGGAAATACACCCCGACAAGACCGGCCAGCGCCGCCACGAGCGGGGTCAGCGCATAGCCGATCCAGGTCGGCGTGTCGACGCGGGGCATGAGGAAGGACGGTTCCCGGCCGATGATCCCGTGCACCATGAACGCTCCGAGGACCGACGCCAGCAGGAGGCCCCCGAGGTAGCGGCTGTTGAGGTCGCCGATGATCTCCTCAAGGACGAAGGCGATGGCGGCCATCGGGGTGTTGAACGCGGCCGCGAGGCCGGCGGCGGCTCCGGCGGCGGCCCCAAAGCGGCGGTTCTGCTTCGGCTCGCCCGCCACCCCGGCGAGGTTTGAGGCGAGCGCCCCGGCCAGCTGCACGGAGGGGCCCTCGCGCCCGAGGCTGCAGCCGCCGCCGATGCTCACGATGCCCGCCACGAGCTTCACCCAGACCACCCGCCACGGAACATACCCGAAGTCCTTCCAGAACGCCGCCTTCAGCTGCGGGATGCCGCTGCCCGCGGCCTCCGGGCAGAACGAGTTGAGCAGCCAGCCCACGATCAGCGAAGCCGAGATGATGACGGCGAAGCTGCCGACCAGGAAGGTCGCGGACGACTGCCGCGAAAGCGCCACCAAGCCGCGCAAATAGACCGCGTTCATCCCGAGCTGGAACATGACCGCCGCGAACCCGGCGCCGATGCCGTAGAGACAGGTCAGCAGCACCGTGCGGGTGCGTTTTGGAAGGTTCCTGTAACGGTCGACAATGGCGGTGAGAGTCATGCGAGGGAGGGGGAGCAAAGATGCATCCGAAGCGGCCGTTCTCAAATCTATTCCCGGCGGGCGCCGCGACCGGGCGGACCTCTCTCGGCTCGCCTAACGCATCCCGTTCGCCGATATTCGCCTCCGTTATCCCCATGACCCGCGACCCACCCATGCTCGAACCGCGCCTGCGCGTCCTCGAATCCGGCCATGCCGCGTTCGGCCCGGGGAAGGCGGAGCTGCTCAGGCGGATAGCCGAGACCGGCTCGATCCGCGCCGCCGCCGCCCGGATGTCGATGTCCTACAACAGGGCCTGGGGCCTTGTGAGGGACATGAACCGGCACTTCAGGAAACCCCTCGTGGCGGCCGTGCGCGGGGGGGATTCGGGGGGAGGGGCGGTGCTGACCCCCGCCGGAGCGGACGTGCTCGGGCGTTATACCCGCATGGAAACGGCGTGCCTGTCGGCCACCCGGTTGGACTGGCGGGCGCTTCGCCGTCTGCTCCGCTGAACCTGCCGTGATCGGCCCCGGGACCGCCATTCCACGGGCGGCGATATATTTGACTTAAGATAACGCTTCGGTGTTCTGGCAGGGGAATGCGCACCCTGCGTCTTTTCATCGCGGCCGCCGTTTGGGCGGTCGCCCTGCGGGCGTCCGCGGCCGAGCGGGTCTCGGTGGCCGCGGCGGCCAACCTCACCTACGTCCTCGAGCCGCTCAACGCCGCGTTCATGGCATCGGACCCGGGCGTGTCGGTCACGAGCGCGACCGGGGCCTCCGGCGGTCTTGTCGCGCAGATAAACAACGGTGCCCCCTTTGACGTGTTCCTGTCCGCCGACCTGGACTTTCCGAGGAAGCTGATCGCCGCAGGGGGGGCCGGGGGTTCGAGCCCCGTCACCTTTGCCTTCGGCCGGCTCGTCCTCTGGACGACCCGGGCGGACCTCCCGCTCGGCTCGGTCGAATCCGCGGTCCGCGACCCAAGGGTCCGGAAGGTGGCCATCGCCAATCCGAGGACCGCTCCCTACGGCCTGGCGGCGCAGGAGGTCCTGTCGCGCCTGGGGCTTTCGGGGGATGCGGGCCCGAAGATCGTCGTGGGCGAGAACATCACCCAGACCGCCCAGTTCGTCTCCAGCGGCAACGCGGACATCGGATTTGTGGCCCTCTCGCTCGTGGTCGCGCCGAACCTGAAGGAAAAGGGCCGCTGGATCGAGATACCCCGGTCGCTCTATCCGCCCATCGCGCAGGGGGCGGTGCTCACGAAACGCGGGGCCTCGAATCCGGCCGCCCGCCGCTATCTGGAATTCCTGACGAGCAGGGCCGCGCCGCGAGGTCTTTGCGCGCTTTGGTTACGGCCTTCCCTGACGGGCCGCCGCGCCCGAGGGCCGTCCGCGTCGCGTTTCGAAAAAGGGGTGGCCATGGCGTTATCTTTCATGAAAGATAACGACTCACCTGGCACGGGCCACCCAACACCATGACTCCTCCAAAGATCAGCCGCGGCATCCCGCCCCTATTTTTCCTCGCGACCCTTGCCTTCGCCGGCGCCCGGGTCGCGGCGCAGTCGGAAACATCCGCCGATCCGTTTGCGGCGTTCGTCGACTCGTGGACGGCCACGGTCCAGGCGGCCCAGGCCTCGCAGCCGAGCTGGATCACGCCGCTCGCCACGACGACTCCCCGCCTCGAGCAGGAGTTCCGCTACGACCAGGATTTCGAGACGCTGATCAAGGGAAAGGGCAGGATCGACGTGTACGGCGGCGGCAAGGGCCTCGAGGTGATACCGACCGAGCGGACGGAGGTGATCGTCACGATGCCGCCCTACCAGGTGCGCACGGGCACGGAGCCCTCCTCCGGGCTGAACGACTGGCCGGGCATCCTCGTCAAGTACCGGATCCTGAGCGCGGATGCGAAATCGGGCGACTATATCGTGACCGTGTTCGCCCAATACGGCCTGCCCACGGGCGCCCTGGTCCTGACGAACCACAACGATGTCTTCACGCCGACCCTTGCGGCCGGAAAGGGGTTTGGGGATTTCGACGTCCAGGCGACGATCGGTGAGGGCATTCCGATCCACGACCATTCGAATTCCGGCAGGTCGATCCCGACCAACATCACGGCCCAATATCACCTTACGAAGCTTCTCTGGCCCGAGATCGAGATGAACCGCACGGACTGGATCGGAGGCGCGAGGGGCGAGCGCACCCAAACCTACCTGACCCCCGGCTTGATCGTGGGCCGGATGGTCCTCAGCAAGCGCTCGAAGCTCATCGTTGGCCTCGGATACCAGACGGCCGTCTCCCGGGTATACGGCCCGGGACCGATCACGCCGACGTTCAACCACAACTGGGTCCTGACGGCGCGGGTCACGTTCTGAGGGCGCCGGTCCCTGGAGCGGCCCGATCAGTGCCGCTGCGTCATCATGTCGTTGAAGTGCGTCACGAACGCGGCTTCGCCGGGCCCGGGGTTGTTCCTGAGCATCCGCACGCGCTCGACCAGGGCCTCGTCGGCATTCGTTCCGAGCGCCTCGAGGGTCCCCTCGATGAACTTCTCCAGCGGCATCGCCCGGGGCTCGTTCCTGCTGTCCAACAGGTCCGTCTGGACCCACGGTGGCGCCACCTCCACGACCCTCACCGAGGTGTCCCTTAGCTTGTAGCGGAGCGAGAGCGAGTAGGAGTGGATGGCCGCCTTTGTCGCCGAATACACGGCGGTCGCGGTCAGGGGCACAAAGGCCAGGCCCGAGGAGACATTGATGACCGTGGCGGACGTCTGCCGCTTTAGGTGCTCGATAAGCGCCGACGTCATCCGGATTGGCCCCATGAGGTTCGTGGCGACCGTGGAGACCAGGACGGCGTCGTCCACCACTTCCGAAACATTGTCCATCTTCATGATGCCCGCGTTGTTAACCAGGACGTTTAGCTCCGGGTATCGGATCACCAGGTGGTTTGCGACCCGGGCGATGCTGGCGGGGCTGTCGACATCCAGCTCCACCGACTCCATCCCCGGATTCGAGCGGGCCGTCTCCTCCAGAAGGCCCTTTCGCCTCCCGGCGATGATCACCCTGTTGCCCCGCTTGTGGAATGCCTCCGCCAGCCCTCGTCCGATTCCCGAGCCGCCGCCCGTGATGAAGATCGTGTTGCCCGTGAGTTTCATGGTGATTTTCTTTCGGAGTCCTGGGCCTAGGAAAGGGATATTCAGGCGGGCTTGCGGGCCAGGGCCCAGACCGTGACCGGCAGGTTGGATTCGTTCTTCAACGAGTGGAGCCGCCTGCGGTAGCGGACGGCCCAGTTAAAATTGCCCTTCACGCACTGGCGGTTTCCCCACGACCCCGTTTGGATCGGATCCATGGGGAAGCCCGCCTCGGCGAGGAAAAACCTCGCCCCCTCCGGGGTCCACCGGGTGCAGTCATGGGGGCAGGGATGGAGGCCGACCAGAAACGGGGTCACCATCAGGAAATAGCCGCCCGGCTTCAGCGCATCATGGACGTTCTTTGCAGCCCGATACGGATAGGGGAGATGCTCAAACACGTGCTCCGCGATGATGATGTCATAATCGCCGGGGGGGATGGCCTTGCACACATCGTGTTCCGGATAATCGATGGCCGAATAGGACTTGAACCGGACCCGCCCCTCCCAGTTTCGCCCCGAGATCTCCAGGGCGCGGAACCGCTCGGGCGACAGCGCAGAGACCATCTTGAAGATCTCGATGTCGGCCGCCTTGCGCAGCCACTGCTCCCCCTCGGCGCCCGTCAGGGCGTCGACGAGAGGCCGCATCAAAGAGTAAAGCCCGGTCCGGTTGAACATAGAGTCCGAGAAATCCAGGCCCCCTTCTTTCCCGGGGCCGGTTCACGTTGAGATACTCGCCGGGCTGCGCCTGCGCCACCCAATTCTCGGCGGCCTTCCCTCGCGCCGCCCCCATGGCGGCCCGCTCGGAGGGACGGGATGCGGCTCGAACGCCGGACGGGAGACGCCCGCTCGCGCGGCGCCGTGAAGCACCTGCTGGAAATGAACCTCCACCTGCCGGAAGAATGCGGGAGCGACCGAGTAGCCGTCGCCTCTCATAGGTCAACAGGGGCATGCCTCCCCGCAGGCAGACCGGCCGAAGGATGGCCTCCGAGATCCTGTAGGGCAGGCAGTTGAACGGGCCGACGAGAAAGATGCCGTCGTAACCCTCGACCGCGGCCTCCAGTCCCTTTCCCACCGGGGGGAATGGCCTCGCCGAAGATCGTGGGCGACATGTGCTCGGCTGCACGGTCGAAGAGGCAGGCCACGTTGTTCTCTCCGGCCACGAGGAGGCCGCTCCGGGAAAAGATTCCGCGATAGTGCTGCTCGACCCGCCGCTCCGCCTGGTAGGCGAGCCAGTTACGCAGAAACTGCTGGCCGTCCGGCTGGAGGATCCGCGTGCACGCCTTGGCCAGTGCGAGCTTTCCGGGCTTCATGCCCCACGAATGGGCGGCCTCGGCGAGGCCGTCGTAGGTCCCGTACAAGAGGAGGTCGGCGAGATCCACCGGCTTCAGGATGACGCCCTTGGCGGCATAGAGATCCCAGACCCCCTCCATGAAGAAGGGGTGGAACCTCGTGAAGAAGTCGCCCGTGACGACGACGCGGGGGCAGCTTCTCGGGTCGCGCGTGCGGGGGAGCGCCGCGAGGAAGCTCACGAATCGGGCGAGGCTGTCGTTGAAGGCATCGAGAGAGCCCGCGGCCGCGGCGACCTCCTCCCACTTTGCCTGAAAGCAGGAAACGCACCCGGGTCCGCCGACGATGCGGAGCACCTGGTCGATCTCTACCAGGATGTCGGCGAGTACGATCATCGGCGAGACGTGCCGCGCGAGCGTCGCCTCATCAAAGCCGAGGAAGCCGTTCTCGGGGGAGGCGTTCAGGAGAAACAGGTCGGAAAGCTGCTCCTGGGCGATGAAGCGCTCGAAGTATCCGTAGTAGGCGTCGCTGACGCATGGGGCGCCCCCGCGCATCATGTAGTAGCCGATGATCTCGCCCGGCGCCCGGCGCTCGTGGATGTCAAGGATCTGGCCGATGCAGACCGGCAGAGGCAGGCATTCGCGGCCGGAGGTGAACCTGAGGCCGCGGTCGAGCTGCGCGCGGTCGAGCGGCAGCCCGTCCCCTGCGTGGAGCCCGAGCCAGCGCATCGCCAGCCCAATCGCCTGGGTATGGAACTGGGAGAAATTGGGCAGGTAGAGCTTCACGCGGGGGTCGGTGATCCGAACGCGCGCCCCGTTCGAGCGGACCACCTCGCCCGTTCCGGACAGCCGCGCCGGCCTGAAGGGCGTGCGGGGTTTGTCGGACGCCGCCCGGTAGTTGCGGATGATGTCGAGAAAGGCCTCGAGGCGGGTCTGGACCCCGGCGTCCGCGGTGGCCGCGTCGATCTCAAGCAGCAGGTAGGGCTTCGCCCCGAGTTCAGAGGCCATATGCGCGTGCGTAAAAGCGTCGATCGTGCAGCTGAAGTTGCTGACGCAGAGGAGGAAGAGGTTGGGGTGGCGCTTCGCGAGCGCCACCGCGTTCATGATCTGGTTGCTGAAGTGCCACGCCGTCGGGCCCCCTCCGTCCATCACGAGGCAATCGGCCGGAATGGCCCGGACTCCCATGCTCGCGAGCTTGCGGCCCACGGATTGGGACGCCTCGGGAGTGAACGCATTGTAGCTGTGACCCGCCAGAAGGATGACGGGGCCGACGCATGCGACCGCCTCGGCGAGCGCCCTCCGGCCGAGGCCCTGCATGGCCCGGTCGACCTCAATCTGCGCGGCCACGGCCGCCTTCCAGGCGCGCTCGGCGACCGGCCGTGGGACGCCGTAGTCGCGGATGACGCTGGCCACGATCGTGGTGCAGCGGTCGTAGCCCTCGGTGAAATCGAGGACGGGCGAGAGGAACCGCAGCTTTGGAAACGCCTTCGCCATGAAATACGGGCTCGCCTGGGTGATCGGGCAAAGGAGCGAGTCGCGGCAGGTTCCAAACTGGGGCATCCGCGTGACCTGGGGGAGAAAAACGAGGTCGACGCCCTTCCTTGCGAGATCGAGCACGGCTCCGTGCGCAATCTGCCCGGGAAGGCAGAACCCAGAATTCGCCTTCAGGTCTCCCGCCGAATCAATCTCCGACAGGACGACCTCGATTCCGACACCCCGGAAGAACGCGGTGTAGAGGGGGTGAAGCGAGTGCGTGGTCAGGGCCCGGGGGATGCCGATCCGCCTGGGCAGGACGGGGGGAGGGGGCGAGGAGGCCCAGCCCGCGCGGCGCTCCTCAAGGAAGCTCTTCGCCGCGTCGACGGCAGAGGCGAGGTCCCAGGGGGGCGGCCCCTCTGGGGCCTCGGACTCGACGGGCGCAGGCACGGGCCGGGCGTTGAAGATCAGGCCAGAGCGCTCCTCGACAAGGTCGGGGACGGCCACCGTGCGTGCGCCGCGTTTCCACACGTGCTCGAAGAGGCTGCACCGGCCGCCGAACGGGAAGTGGCGGCCAGCCACCTCGAAGCGGTCTATGCTGCAGAACATCCTGCAGGCGCGGCAGGTGAAGCGCCCCGAGAGGGTCATCTCGTGCGAGCCGAGCGAAAGGAGGTCGACCGGCTCCCCGGCTGCCCCGGGCGAGCGGGAAAGCCCGAGGAGGGCGACACCCAGGGCGCCGAGGAGTTCCGGGTGCGGCGGGATAAGGACAGGGCGGCCCACGCTGTGCGCAAAGGCGTGTCCCACCGCCGCATTGAGCGCCACCCGCCTGGAGGAACACCCTTGAGCCCACGGGCCGGGGTCCCTTGACGCGGTTCAGGTAGTTGCCCGCGATCGAATACACGAGACCGGCGACGATGTCCCCGCGGGAATATCCCTGCTGCTGCGCGATCCGGACGTCCGAATTGATGAACGCGGCGCAGGTTGTCTTGAACTGCACCGGGGACGCTGCGGAAAGCGCGATGGCGGCGATGTCCCCGACGTCGATTCCAAGGTCCCCGTGCGCGCTCTCCTCCAGGAACGAGCCGGTCCCTGCGGAGCAGGCGTTGTTCATCGCGTAGTCGATCGGCACCCCGTTGCGCAGCGAGACATACTTGGAGTCCTGGCCGCCGATCTCGAAGATCGTGTCGACCTGCGGGTCATAGTGGGCTGCACCGGTCGCGTGGGCCGAGATCTCGTTGTATACGTGCGCGGTCCCGAGGTAGGCGCCCGCCAGCTCGCGGGCGGAACCGGTTGTGGCAATGAGCCCGACCTTCCGGTTGCCCACCGACTCGGCGAGCGAGCGCAGGCACGCGCGGATTGCGGCAATCGGATCCCCGTTGGTCCGCGCGTAATGGGAGGCGACCAGCCCGCGGCGGGAGGGGTCGAGGAGAACGGCCTTGGTCGTCGTGGACCCGGCGTCCACCCCGAGCACCATGGGAACGTCAGGGACGGGCAGGTCGGGGGGAGGCGGCAACACGCGGACCTGGTCCGCATAGGTGACGAGAGGCGGCAGGCGCGCAAGGACCTGAGGGGGTTTTGTCTGAGGCGTGCGGAACCGGGGGGTGTCCTTCGCCAGGAGGGCGCATCCCCATGCCTCGAACCACGCGCTCTCGGGGCGCACGGAGAATTCGACGGCCGGGCTCTTTTCGCGGAGCGCCGCGATCATTGCGGGGTTTTGGGTCAGGCCCCCGATCAGGAGGACCCGGCGTATCTCGCACTGGCCCTTTTCCAGGAGCGCGAGCACCTTGCCGGCCATGCTGTCGTGCAGGGTCCGGAGAATGTCCTCGGGCGTGGCCTCGTTGCGGTTGAGCTTGTGGGTGATGTCGGACTTGCAGTGCACCGAGCAGCGCGAGGCGAGCGGGACGACCTTTCCGGCGCAGGAGCGACGGATCGCCTCGTCCAGGCCGAGGCCCATGCGGCCTATCTGCTGGACGAAAAACTCGCCGCTTCCGGCGGCGCACTTGTTGTGGGAGAGAACGTTCGAGATCTGGCTGCCGGCGAGGATGTAGACGAGGAACGACTCGCCCCCCAGCGAAGCCACGGCGTCGTAGGATTTCCCGATCTCGCGAAGCGCGCGCTGGATGGCGGCGACCTCGGTGATATGGCCGAGCGCTCCGGACACTCCGAAGAATTCGCCGTCTGAAAATTGGGTTTCGCGGAGCATCCTGCCAAGGACCGCCAGCGGCTGGCCCAGGTGGGGCTGGGTGAGGGCGGTGACCGAATCGCCCTTCAGGGCCGCCACCTTCACGGAGAGGGCTCCGATATTTATGCCGATGAAGGACATGATGTGCCGTTTTCTCGGCTCCCTGGCGGCTGCGGAGCGCGTTCCCGCTGCGGGCGCGCACCGGGCGATGAGAGGGCGGGCAAGGCTGCGTGGTCACGGGCCATTGCGGCACAAGCCTAGTCCCCCTGCGGGGCTGCGCTATGCACTTCTTGCCTTTGAAGGCGTGGTTCTTGGCCCCGCAGGGACCCCTGGCGTTCATCGCGCGGCGCGGCCGATGGGCGCCGGACGCCAAATAATGGCTATTGGCACGGGTGGCCCATCGGCCACAATGTGGCCGAACTGAAGGGAGGCTTCCCATGAGACCCGCCCGTCGCCTAGTTCGCGGCCTGTTGACTGCGATGTTGACCTTGGCCCTCGCCCATCCGGGCCGGTCCGCCCCTGCAGCGTCCGATTCTGCCGTCCCTTCCAAGGTTCGCGAGCCGGCGGTTGCCGGAATCTTCTATCCCAGGGAACCGGGGGCCTTGTCCAGGATGGTCGACTCCTTTCTCTCCGACGCCCGGGCGCAGCCCGTCGGGGAGATAAGGGCCCTCATCTGTCCCCACGCCGGCTACTCCTATTCCGGGCCGGTGGCGGCCTATGCCTACCGGCTCCTCGAGGGGCGCCACTACGACACCGTGATCGTGATGGGGCCGAGCCATTATGCCGACCTGAGGGGCGCCTCGGTGGCGGACGCAGCGTTCTACCGGACCCCGCTCGGGGATGTGCCCGTTTCCGGAAAGGCCCGGCGCCTTGCGGAGATTGCCCCGTTTTCCCTCGAGCCGAAGTGCGCCGTCGAGCGGCCGGACTGGTGGCCCGAATCCTCGCGGACGGCCCCGGAAGTCGAGACGGCGGAGACCTGGGAGCATTCGGTCGAGGTCGAGGTGCCCTTCCTTCAGAGAACGCTCGGCCGCTTTGAAATGGTCCCCGTGATTTGCGGGTCCGTCGATCCGGCCCGCGTCGCGGCCGCACTGGCGCGGGTGCTGGACGGGCAGACGCTCATCGTCGCGAGTTCGGACCTGAGCCATTACTATCCCTACAACCAGGCCCGGGAACTCGACCGGGGCTGCGTCGACGCGATCTGCCGACTGGATTTGGCGTCGATGGAGCAGCAGCAGGCGTGCGGCCGTATCCCGATCCTTGCGCTCATGCACCTTGCGAAGGAGCGGGGCTGGATACCGCGCCTGCTGGATTGGCGCAACAGCGGCGACACCGCGGGCGACAAGGCGCGCGTCGTCGGCTACGCGGCCATCGCCTTTTACGAGCCTTTTGGGCGCCATATCGACGGGGAGGGCCGGCGCGCCCTCCTCGGGATCGCCCGGAAATCCCTGCGCGAAGCCGCCGGGGCGGGGGCGGGGCCCGGGGCGGTTGCGGCCGCTCCGCCGGGTCCGGCTTCCGAGAGCCGGGGCTGCTTCGTGACCCTTACCGAGCGGGGAAACCTCCGGGGTTGCATCGGCAACCTCGAGGCCCACGGTCCCCTCTCGGAGGGCGTCGCCGAAAACGCGCGGGCCGCCGCCCTCGACGACTCGCGCTTTTCGCCGGTCGTTGCGCGGGAGGTCGACTCCATTAGGATCGAGGTCAGCGTCCTCTCCGGGATGCAGCGATTGTGGTTTTCCTCTCCGGAGGACCTTCTGCAGAAGCTCCAGCCCGGCGTCGACGGCGTGTTCCTGCAGATGGGCGACCGGGGCGCGACGTACCTGCCGCAGGTCTGGGAGCAGCTGCCCGACAAGGCCGCCTTCCTTGACAGTCTCGCAAGAAAAGCGGGCTGCGATCCGTCGCAGTGGCGCAAGCCGGGAACCGCCGTTTTTGTCTACGAAGTCGAATCCTTCAAGGAGCCGGGGGATTAGCGGGCAACAACGGCAACAGGCCGACCCGGGTTCGCTGGAGAGCGTCGCGGTTGGCAATCTGATTTGCCCCGAGGACGCGGTTCCGGCCTGTGGCGGGCGTCCATCGGGGTTCATTTGCGTATCGGGTGTTCATCCGACAGCCATGAGGGACTGCCGTGCGGGAACCTTGGCCGCACTCAAGTCGGGATTTCCCTTCGCGATGTTTCTGAACGACGCCGGAGACCAAATCAGGCCCTGTGCGGGGGAAAGGGGGAACTCGATCCGGCCTCCTTGAGTGTCTTATGCACGAGCTCGAGCAGGTCTTCCGCCTTAAACGGTTTTGGCAGGATCGCATCCGCGACAGTCCTGATCGTCTCGTCGGTCTCCAATCTGCCACCCGTCATGAAGATGACGGGCAGGTCGGCCTTCATCCTTCTGAGCGCGGCGGTGAGATCCAGCCCGCCCACCAACGGCATATCAAGATCGGTGATGAGGAGTCGCACCTCGTTGGCGCGTGGCAGGAACATAGACGCCGCGTCGGCTCCGTTTTGAGCTGTGATGACCCTGTAGCCTCCCCCTTCTACGAGGATCTTTATCGCCACGTCGATCACGGGCTGATCGTCGTCCACCAGGAGGATCAATTCACCCTGTCCGCGTTTCCATGTGTCGGGCTTTAACGCGGGCTTTTCGGGAATCTCGCCCAACGCCGCCGGCAGGAAAACCGTAAAGGCCGTGCCGTGGTCGCCGTCCTTTTCCGTTGACGTATGCAGGACGAGAAAGCCGTCGTGCTGACTGACAATGGCGCGGACGGTGGACAGCCCGAGGCCCGTACCTTTTCCATCTCCCTTGGTCGTGAAGAACGGGTCGAATATCCGTTCCAGGACCCCTGAAGGGATGCCCGAGCCGGTGTCCCGCACCTCGACGGAGACAAAAATGCCGGCCCGCGCGCCTGCGATTTCGGCGACCTGGGCGCCATCGAGCACACGATTCGCCGCGGCGATCGTCAGAGGGCCGCCCTGCGGCATCGCGTCCCGGGCATTGACGCACAAATTCATGAAAACCTGGTTCATCTGCGTAGGATCGGCGACGATCGGCCAAAGGTCGTTTGGCAGGTTCTCCTCGATCCTGATCTGCTTTGGAAAGCTCGACTCCGAAAGCGCTACCACCTCCCGCAGCACGTGGCTCATCTGGGTGAGCTGCTTGCCGCCGGACACGCCTCGGGCAAACGAGAGCATCTGGCGAACCAAAGAGGCTCCCCTGGCCGAGGATTGCTCAACGATCTCAAGCATGCGCAAACCGGCGTGATCGCGAACCTGCCGCCGTAGTAGCGGCGTAGCCATCGTGATCGGCGCCAGGGCATTGTTGAAATCGTGCGCAATGCCGGCCGCGAGCATTCCAAGGTTCTCGAGCCTCTGCGCGCGGTAAGCCTGCGCCTCAAGCTGCTTTTTCTCCGTGATGTCGGCGGCAATCGAGAGGCGCCCTTTGGTGCATCCGTTTTCATCCTTGATAAGGCTGAGGTGGTGGGCGGTCACTATCTGGCGCCCGTCGCGCGTGACGAACGAGACCTCGCCCTGCCATGTGCCGGTCTCCATTGCCTGGGTGCGTGCGGGGCCGAATGCCTTCAAGGCCTCGGCGGGGAATATGTCCTCGGTCCTTAGGCCGAGCATCTCGTTCGGGCTCTTGAAACCAAACAGCGAAGAGGAGAGGTTGTTGCAGTAAGTGACTTTTCCTGCGGCATCATAAATCGTGATCGCCACAGGGGCCAGATCCATGGCATGGGCCTGCTCGCGAATCCTTTCCTCGGCCTGCCTCCGGACCGTTTCGTGATGATGGACCTCGATTGCGTACGAGATATCGAGCGCCAGCTCATCCAGCAGGCGCAGCTCCTCCTCGCTGAAGAAATGGGCCTCGCCGGCGACCAGATTGAGGGTGCCCACGATTTCATTCTCCTTGTGAAGGGGAATCGAAGCCAGGGCCCGGAAGCCCAGCTGCAGCGCTTCCCCGCGCAATTCCGCGAGGCGGGGCTCATACGCGATGTCGTTGCAGACCAAGCGCGCTCCGGCTTGAAAAACGTGGGCGAAGGCCGCGCCGTTGGCCGGACTGCCGCCGAGCGCAGGGGGCAGGCGCCTGATGAACGCCTCCTCCGCGCCGGAGGACGCGACCACGTTCAGGCAGTTGGCCTGCCTGTCTGCGAATCCGACCCATGCCAGGTAAAAGCCACCCTTCTCAATCGCGATCCGGCACGCGGAGCCAAACAACTTCATCAGGTCGCGCTCGCGCACGATGCTTTGGTTGACATCCGAGAGCAGCGCATAGACGCGGTTCAGGTAGCGAATCCGGGTCTCCGCCTCCTTTCGCTCCGTGATGTTCTCCTTGACCGCGATGAAATGGCTGATTTCGCCGCGATCGTCCTTCACGGGCGTGATCATCTGATACTCGCTGTAGAACGAGCCGTCCTTGCGCCGGTTGACCATCTCATTCTTCCACACGCGCCCCGCCAGGATCGTCGTCCACAAATCCCTGTAGAATTCTTCGTCGTGCTTTCCCGATTTGACCAGCTCCCGCGGGTTGTGACCGATGGCCTCGTCCGAGGTGTAACCGGTCAGGGTGCTATAGGAAGCGTTGACCCATTCGATGACGCCGTCGCGATTGGTGATGACGATGGCGTTGGCTGCGGAACTGAGCGCCGCGCTCAGGAGCCGGAGTTGGGCGTCGGCCCGCTTGCGCTGGGTTATGTCCCGGGAGATGCCGATCAATCCCGTCACGGCGCCGTCCGCATTGCGTTGGGGAACCTTGGTCGTCGTAACCCAGGTGATGCGGCCGTCGGGCCAGGTCTCCTTTTCCTCAAGGTCGATGATCGGCGTCCCCGTTCTCATCACGGCCTGCTCGCCAATGTAGGCCTGGCGCGCGTGTTCCTCGCCGAAGAAGTCGAAATCAGTCTTGCCCACGGCCTCCTCCGCATGCTGCAGGCCGAAGAGCCTGGCCATCGCGTCGTTGATGCGCACGAAGCGGCTGTCCAGATCCTTGAAATAGATGTGGTCAGGTATCGTGCTTGCGAGATCGTTGAACAGGGCTCGCTCGTCCTTAAGGGCCGCTTCAGCCTGCCTGAGCCGACGCCTCTCCGCGGCGTCCCGCAATTCGCGCTCCACTGCGGGAACAAGGCGTTCGAGGTTGTCCTTCAGGATGTAATCGTGGGCGCCGACCTTCATCGCCTCAGCGGCGATCTCGTCGCCGATTGTCCCCGAGACGATGATGAAGGGCAGATCCAAGCCGCTGGCCTTGAGCTGCTCCAGCGCGGATTTCCCGCTGAATCGGGGCAACCTGTAATCGGATAGGACGATGTCCCAGGATTGCCGATTGAGCGCATCGCGCATCGCTTCCGGGGTGTCGACGCGCATCAGCGTCAGGTCAAAATCTCCCGCCCTCAGGCTCCGCGCCACGAGCGCCGCGTCGTCTTCAGAATCCTCGATGAGCAGGCAGCGCAGCGGCTTTGTCATGGCGCATCAGGGCTCCCTCCGGGTCCATCGTTTACGAAGGGCCTATTCAGGCCCAATGGATCGGCCTCCCGGCAAACCGAGCGGAATCCGCGCGTTCCCCCGCGAAGGCGTCCGCCCGCTGCATGTATTCGGCCGCCACATCGTGCTTCCTCCGCGCCGATGTGACAGAGGACCCCGGCTGCAACGCGGTCCCGGTCGACAAGCGCATTCGCGGTCCGCCGCAGAAATAGCCGGTTGGGTGCTGGGCTTGAATCGTCCATCGGCGGCACTAGGACATCTTCGAGATATGGCAAAACTCACCCACCAACCAATGGCCGAATGACGCACAAAAGAAACCGGACCATTGCAGCTTCTTTGGCGGACCAACTCGCTCTCAACCTTAGGAATCAGTCACAGGATCGGAATTACAAGAAAGTGCACCAAATCTATCGGCACGCAAAATGGGCGAACGAAAAATGACGCTGCGCGAACGATCGCATAGCGTATCCAAGAATGGCGGCAGATCGATCATCAATTGGGTTTCTTGGGTATCGCACGGCTATTCTTTCCCGAACTCATTGTAGGTTATAATTTTATCAATTCTCTCCTGCCCTTCGGGGTCATCCCCGGGGTTCATGAGTTTCCAGGTTAAAAGGGCAAACCCCGTCTCCGCCGCCGACCAGGATCTTCGATCTCCCAATCGCGCCCCCGTCGTTTCCGGTCGGTCCTCTCCTAAAGGCTACTTTCTCTCCTTAACCAATCCCTGTGCTTTCTTGATATTCTGGACGCTCGGAAGCGAAATGCCAACCAGCTTGGCAACCTCGCTGCCGGTCTTGCCGTCCTGCACGAGCTTCTTCACCTTGGCGCGCGTCGCATCTGTGATGACGGCGCGCTTCCTGCGCCTCTTCCCGTTCGGGGGCAGTGCCGCTTTGCGCTTGCCCGTGACCCCGCGCAACGCCTCGATCAACTCCTCCACCGAACCCAGGCCGACCTTCTTGGGCAGCCGCAATCAGCAACTTTCTGTTTCGAGCCTCCGCTCTTTTCAGCAGACGAACCCTGGCCCGTTCGAGTTTCTTAAGCTGTCTTTCAAGGGATACTATATCCATCCAAGATCTATATAACCGGTATCTCAAGGCCGCAAGTGGTTTTATGTATATTTTTTGTATAACTTAATCCTTACACCGTGGGTTTGGATCGCGGTGCGCGGTCCTGCGCGCGTCTATCATACGGCCGCCGAGGCTCCGGACATTGATATAAAGAATCCGGAATCGCGTTTTTTAAGTGCCGCCCGCCGCAGAGAAAAGGCCCGGAAAAAGCATGATTGATTGCGGATAATCGGGAAAATCGCACTGCTGATGTGAAATCAGTCGGCGATGCGCAACGCGCACTATATCTTTGGGGCGCCGCGCTTTAGCCTTTGATACAAGGCGATGTTTTGGGCGCAGTGTCACTCATCGTCGGTCGACAGGGCTGATATAGTGCCGTTCGTGTGAAGACGCTCTCGCGGATTGCCGGCTCGCGTAGAACAAGGGCCCCGTGCGGAGCCGCGCCTGCGGACTCGAGCGAGGTGGACGCGCTGGCGTATGCGGCATGGGCGAAGGACGGGTGCCCGTCCGACGGCCTCCCTACTGTATCGGCGCCTGGTCGAGGATCTGCTGCTCGCAAGCCGGCACCTGTCCCAAAGGAAACTCACGTGAGGGAAGGGTGCGCCATCCATGAATCACTCCGGATCCAAGTGCATCCTTGTCGTCGAGGACGACCCTGTCGTGCGCGGACTCGTCGCGGACGCGTTGGAGGGCACCGGATGCCGGATCGAGACGGCAAAGGACGGTGAGGCGGTCTGGGCCGCGCTGCTCGTCAACTATTACGACCTTCTTGTAACCGACGATCCAAGGTCCAGGTCGTCGGGCCTGGCCTCGGTCCGCAAGATCCGAACGGTCTCATGCCTCGACTTCCTACAATCCTGATCGTTGACGACGACGAGGGTCACACCGTTCTGATACGGCAGGGCTTCGCTGAAGCGGGACTGCCGAACCCGTTCGTCGAGTTTTGTGACGGACAGGCAATCTTGGATTTCCTCTGCGGGATGACGAGGAGGGGAATGAATGCGTCCCACAAGGATTCGTTTCTCATTCTGCTCGATATTCGGATGCCCAAGGTCGACGGCGTTGAGGTGCTGCGAAGGGTCAAGGCGGATCCGAACCTGAGGGCGTTGCCGGTGATCATGATGTCCACGACCGACGATCCGCGCGAGATTGAGCGATGCCACATGTTGGGCTGCAGCGCCTACGTCCGGAAACCCGTGGACTATGAATCCTTTTCCGGTGTCGTTCAGCAGCTGGGCAATTTCATCAGGATCGTCTCGGCGCCGAAGATCAGGGCCTGGTAGAATGGGCCCCGCGCAAGGGCTGTCATCAGGGGACGCAATGCCGCCTATGAAACGGCATGCTATAACCTGAGATATTATATCTACCTTGAGATTGCAGGGGGGCCGTGGAAACTCCCGGGGCAGACGCCCCGACGAGATGCTCTCCGACCTTCGCTACGTGATGCGCTCCCTTTGCCGGGCGAGGAGCTTCACGCTCGTGACGATCCTTACGCTCGCGCTCGGCATAGGATCGGCCGCCGCTATATTCAGTGTCGTTGACTGGATTCTGTTCCGGCCGGACGGGTTTCCGACGGACGTCTATCTGGTCGGCCTGGGTGACAAGAAATCCGCCCAGCCGTCGGCTATGCTCTGGGATGTCTATTTGAGCGCCTACCGTGCGCAGACCAACGTGTTCACGGAATACGGCCTCAGCGGCTACCAGGTGGCCAACGTCGCGATCGGCGGTGATCCGGTCCAGAGCAGCGTCGTGGGCGTATCCCCAAATTTCCTGCCGATGATGGGAATCATTCCGGCGCTCGGACGCGGGTTTCTCCCCGGGGAGGATGTTGAGGGCAGAAACGACGTCGTCGTGATCAGCGACCATTTCAGCGAGCAGCATTTTGGAGGCGCCGAAGGCGCGCTCGGCAGGAAGATCACGGTCGGGGGCCGGGTGTGCGTCGTCGTCGGTGTCCTTAAGCCGGGGCAGCAGCTGCCGCCGTACTGTTACTCGGAGGTGTTCCGCCCGCTTGCCTACCGTCCGAATCCGAAGACTCCCTGGGATCCCTATCTCGTGGTGTTTGGGCGGCTGAGGCCCGGGTTCACCCCGCATCAGGCGGAGGCGGCGCTTGCGGGGGCGAAGGTGGACCTGCCGGCGCCATACTCGAGCTACGGGGCGGACAAGACGCCCATGCTCTCGACGCTGGCGCAGCTAAAGAAGCTGAACCGGCCGGAGATATACTGGATGCTCGTTGGCGCCGTGGGCTTTCTGTACGGGATCGCCTGCCTGAATGCCACGAACCTGATGCTGGTCCGGATGCTCGGGATGAAGCGGGAGGTGAGCATCCGGCTCGCCTTGGGCGGCGGGCGCTGGCGGATCATCAGGCTGTTCCTGTTTGAGAGCTGCACCCTGTCGCTGGCTGCCTGTGTCGCCGGGGTCTTCATCGCCAACTGGCTCGTCCCCCTTTTCAGCGTGCTGGCCGGCACGAATGCCGAGAACGCTAGTTGGACAACGTGGTCACTCCACTGGCGGGCCATCGTTGTCCTGGGAGCGACGACTGTGCTCACGGCCGGCGCCATTGCGGTCGTCCCATCGATCCGGGTGCTCCGCGCCGACATCCAGGCCGGGCTCAAGGACGGGGGGGCGGCCGTTGGGGAAAGCGTCCGCCTCGCGCGCGTGCGCGGGCTCTTTGTGATCCTGCAGGCCGCCTTTGCGGTCATCCTCCTCACCGGGGCCGGACTGATGGTGCGAACGTTTCAAAAGCTGCAGGACGTGAACCTCGGATTCGACACGAGCCAGCGGGTCCGGGTGCGCCTCAGTTTCCCGAGCGGATATGTGGAGGGAAACGAGGAGCGGCTCGCCCTCCTCGAAAGATTGCAGGAACGCCTGCTGCGCGTGCCGGGTGTCTCCTCGGCGGTTTTTGGCTCCGACAGCCTGATGGCTGGCTGGGAGGGGGGAGGAATGGAGATCCTGCGGGCCGACGGCACGACGATCAATGTCGCGCCCGACTTTTTCCCCTCCGATTTCCGGGAGACATCCGGACTGGTCCTGAAGCGCGGGCGTTGGCTCCGCACTTCGGAAAAGGTTGAAGTCGTCATCAATGAGTCGCTGGCCAAGGCGCGGTTCGGACGAGAGGACCCGATCGGCCAGATCATCAAGCTCAAGGGCATGCCACTGAAAGGCCCCGCGGGCTGGCTCGTCGTGGGAGTCGTCGCGGATGTGCGGGAGACGGTGCGCACGGCGCCGGGGAACACCATCTATTGTCCGGGAACGTGGAGCCCCGCGGCTATGACGACTTTCATCGTGCTCATGAGGGGCAAGCCGGGCAGGGAGGTGGAGGGGGTTTTCCGCAGGGCCATCTACCAATTTGATCCCAAGATTGTCACGAGCCAGGTCGATGTGATGGATGACATGCGCGACAAGCAGCTCTACTTTGAGCGTTTTGCCACGGCGGTGCTCAAGGTGTTGTCGGCGATCGCCACGGTCCTGACCGTGATCGGATTCTTTTCGGTGCTCGCGTATACCGTGGACCAGCGGATGCGCGAATTCGGCGTCCGCATGGCGCTTGGGGCCTCCCCCCGGAACCTTGCGGCCCTGGTCCTGCGCCGGGCCCTCCTGCTGGCCGGTCTGGGAGTCGCGACGGGCGTCGCGGGCGCCCTGGCTCTCGCCCGCTATCTGCAGAGCCTTCTCTACGAAACCCCCGCCTATGACCCCGCGGTTCTCGCCCTGGTGGTTGCGGCGCTGATGGTGGCGGCGTCCGCCTCGAGCGCGCTTCCGGCCGCCCGCGCCGCGCGCGTGGACGTGGCGCACCTTTTAAAGGCCGAGTGATGCAACAGGGTTGGGCGCGGTGCATCGCGAAGAGGGCCCGTGTTGGCCGGGAGTCCAATATCCCTGGTTTTTCGGGTTTGTATGGGTGCCGTCGCCGTGATATTTGAAACAGTGGTGTGCTTCGCACACCTGCAAGTCCTGCCCCCAGCGGGCGAAACCCCAGATAAGTATCCAGCTATGAAATCGCCAACATGTGCGTTGCGCGGCGCCAGTGTGATCTTCGGCCTGATGGGCCTTGCCCATCTTGTCCGCATCTTCCTTGGCCTATATGTCCAGATCGGCAGCTGCTCCTTCGGACGGCGGTGGAGCCTGGTTGCGTTTGTCATCCTCGCCGTGCTCAGCGTCTGGTACTGGCTGGCTGCCGCGGCCGCCGCGCCGAAGACGGAAGCCCCTCCGACAAAGCCTGCCTCCTGAGGCGCTCCCCTGGCCGGCACGGGGACGGGAGACCTGGGCCGGCCCCTGCGGGTGATTCGGGGCGGCAGTCCACGGGATTGGACACCGGCCCAACGGGCCCGGCCCTTTCGCCGGGCCTGGGGAGGGATTGGGTCCCTCGCTAGGCCCGTCCCCCTGCGACGCGGGATTTCTGCCGATCCGCGCAGCCCGGTGAAACCCCGCCGGGTCCCGGTGCGTCATCGTTAGGTGAACACGGGTTCGGATTAACTTAACAAGAGGACAAATCAGATGCTCGCATTCATCCACAGGATGTTTCCGTTGGTGCCGTTCCTTCTTGGGGCCAGCGTCGTCGCTGCCCTCATCGCCGTCTTCCGGCCCGCCGGAAAGTCCGGCGCGGGCAAAAAGGCGAGGATCGCGGCCCTCGAGGCCAGGATCGAGGCGTTGGAGCGAAAGCCGTGATCCCTCCGCCCCCATGGCCGGGACGCTCGGGGGGCGCGCGCGGCAATGGTTTGACAATGGATTCGTTCGGCAAGGGATTGGGCCGCTGATGCCATGCGGACCTTTTCGCACACTCGTTTCTGGATGGGGCCGGCCGTCGCCGCGGCCACGCTCGCGCTGTTGGGTTGCGTTTCCGCCGACGTGACCAAGAGCGCCGACACAAGGAGGGAGGTCGCCGAATGCCTTCCGGACGGGACGCCGGCCGCCTCGGTGGTGATGCGGGCCATCTGGTTTCCGAACACGGGCGGATTCTCTACGCTCGACGCATCGCCCATCGGACACATGTCGGGCGTGCTCGCGCTCGCCGGGGACAAGCTGTGGTTCATGACGTGGAACGATCCCGAGCACCATTACGACATGCGCCGCTCGGTGTCCTTCCTGCCTCCTGCGGGCATCAAGATCGATCGCCTGGGAACGTCCTCCCTGCTGGTGGTCCAGTCGGCCAGCATGGTCTACGACTCCTTTGAGCTCATGAACGGCGGCGATTTTGGAACCGACCCGAAGGCGACGCAGGAGCTGTACGACCGGCTTGAGGCCCTGCGGGCCAAGGCCCCTGCTGCGGACCCCTGAGCCGGCCCTCGGAGTCCGGGAGGGCGCCCCGCCCTCAGGGCCCCGTCACGGAAACTACCGGTTGAAGCGCCGGACGATCCCGGGCATGCTTCGTCCTTCCCCAGACCCTCCCCATGAAAACGGCCCGCAGCCTGGCGCTCCTGATGATCCTGGCCCCCGCCCTTGCGGCCTCCCTTTGGGCGGCTCAGGCGCAGCCCGCGTTTCTCCTGCTCGCGGGCGCCGAGGACGGGACCCCCCTCCCGGTCGGCCGTGTCCAGCCGCTCGACCCCCTGGTCGTGGAGGCGCCGGGCGCGGGTTCCGTCGAGGTCATGGACGGAGCGGGAAGGGTCTATTTCAAGGCGGGGCTTCCCGGTCCGGTGAGCTTCAGGGCGGGCGGGGCGCTTGGCACGCAGACCGTCGTCGTCCGCGACGCGGCCGGTCTCGAGACCGGCCGGTCGACCTTCAGCCTCGATGCGGACACGGCCGTCGACGACGGGGGAAAGTACCGCGACATGTTCAGCCTCTTTCGCTCGGGCATGAACGCCTACAATCCGACCGGGGTGGAGACGGCGCTCTGGAACGGACGGACCTACCACTTTTTCGTCAACTGGGTCCTCGACAATTACCACACGGGAAAGGGCATGCGGTACTTCAGCCCCTACATGACCGACCTGCTCGACATGATGCGGAGCACCCAGCGCGAGGACGGCATGATCTGGAGCAACCTTAACGAGGGGGCCACGGCGTACTACAAGACGGCGTATGGTCCCTTCGGCTATGTCCGCCAGTACGGGGACCGCTATTTCGTCCGGCAGCCGGCCGAGAACCACCCCGAATACATCTACGTGAGCTCGATCTACCAGAGCTGGAAGACGACGGGTGACGATGCCTGGATGGACCGCTCGCTCGCATCCGCCATGCGGGCGCTCGACTACTCGGTGACGGATCCTGCGCGCTGGAGCCAGCGCTTCCATCTGCTGAAGCGCGTCTACACGATCGACTCCTGGGACTTCCAGGTCGACGACGCGTACACGCCGGACATCGGGCTCACGAACACGATGCTGATCGATCCCCGGAAATCGAAGTTCGGCATTTTCTTCGGCGACAACGTCTACTATGCCGCGGCCTGCGAGGAACTGGCGGAGATGCTGGGGCACACGGGCGATTCCGCGGACGCGGCCAGGTACCTGGAGCGGGCCCGCGACATCCGCCGGCGCCTGGACCTTGTCTCCTGGAACGGACGCTTCTTCACCCATTTCATCGACGAGGATCCCCGCGTGAAGCGAAACCTGGGGGTCGACGAGGGGGCGCAGATCGCCCAGGGGAACGCCTACAGCCTCAACCGCGGGATCGGCGGGGATCATTCGGTCGCGATCCTTCGGACGTACCTGGACCTCAGGGACCACCTGCCCGTCGGCTCGCCCGGCGAATGGTACGCGATCTACCCGCCGTTCCAGCGGGGATTCGGCCAGCACGACGCGGTCTGGCAGTACATGAACGGCGGGGTGGGGGGCCACGTCGCCGGGGAGCTCGCCCGAGGGGCGTTTGAGAACGGGTTCGAGCCCTATGGGCGCGACATCCTGGATCGGCTCACGGATCTCGCGCGCAGGAACGGCAACAAGATAGCGTTCGCCTACACGGGCTCGATCCCGCCGCCTCCGCCCGCCCCGCGCTACACGCCGGTCGACCTTTCGGCCGTGGCAAACATGGACTTCTGGGACAAGGGCGGGCCGGGCGCGGCGCGCTGGATGCTCTCGGGAAGGCCGGGGGACGACCTCCGCGGGCTGCCGACCGGCGAACAGCAGTTTGCCGGCATCAACTTCAGGGTGGTCGACCCGGCGAGAAACCAGCGGCGCGCCGCCGTCGCCGTCTCGCATGCGAAGGGCCTTCCGGATTCGGTGAACGTGCCCGTTGGGCGGACAGCCGGCTGCATCTATCTCCTGCATACGTCCTCTAAGCCCAGCTCGGAAAACGTCTGCGGAAGCATCTCCTTCAGCTACGCCGACGGGACGCGCGCGGTGCAGTACGTGATCATGGGAAGGCAGCTGACGTACTGGTGGTTCCCGGAGCTTAAGAGCGGCACCTCCGGCGTCGCGTGGCATGGGCCGAGCCCGGTCAGCGACGACGTGGGGCTCTCGTGGTGCGCGATCGACAATCCCCATCCGGAGAAGACGATCGCATCGATCCGCTTGCGGGCGCCGGACGATGACGGCATCTACACGGTGCTGGGGCTGACCCTTTCCGACCGCGCCCATTACCTCCCGCCGAGCCCCGTGTCGTACGGGGGGCCCGACAATTGGGCCGCAGCCACCGCAATGGCGGCGCTGATCGAGGGAATGGCCGGGGTCCGCGACGGACCGCAGAGCCAGGTGCTTTCCCGGCCGGTCGTCTCGCCCAGATGGGACCTCGGAATCGCCCGCGTGATCCGAGTGGCCGTGCGCTACCCGGCCTCCGGGGGCTACGTGGCCTACCGGTTCGCCCATGATCCCGCCGCGAGGGAGATCCGGGCGAGCCTGACCGGCAGCGCGGCCAGGATGGAGTGCCACTTCCTGCTCCCGCAGGGGGTGGAAGCCGCCGGGTCGGTCGAGGTCGACGGTTCCCCCGTTTCCTTCCAGACCGGGCGCGTGTCCGACTCGAGCTATGCGGATTTCAGCCTGGACACCGCCTCGGTGCGAAGCGTGAGGATCCGCTACTGACGCCCCTTCATAGTTTGATCCGGCTCAGCCTGAGCGCGTTCAGGACGACAGTCACCGAGCTCAGGCTCATCGCCGCTCCGGCGAACATCGGACTTAGGTGCCAGCCAAACGCGGGATAAAATGCGCCCGCCGCGAGCGGGAGGCCCGCGCTGTTGTACGCAAAGGCCCAGAATAGGTTCTGCTTGATGTTGCGCAGGACGGCCCGGCTCAGGTGGACGGCGCGCACGAGGACGGCCAGGTCCCCCTTGACCAGGACGAGGCCCGCGCTGTTCATCGCGACGTCCGTGCCGGTGCCCATGGCGATCGCGACGTCCGCCGCGGCCAGGGCGGGCGCGTCGTTGAGGCCGTCGCCCGCAAAGACCACGATCTCCCCGAGCAGGCGGTGCTCCCGGACGAGCTCCTGCTTGCGCGCGGGGTCGACCCCGGCGTGAAAGCCGTCCAGGTGCAGCTGTTCGGACACGGCGCGCGCGGCCGCCTCCCGGTCCCCCGTGACCATGATGACGCGAAGCCCGAGCCGCTGGAGCTCCGCGATCGCGGCCGGGGTCGTCTGCTTGACCGAGTCGGACAGGGCGACCGTCCCCGCCCGCCTGCCGTCGACGGCGACCTCGATCAGGGTGGCGCCGGGATGGGGCGAGCGGAGGTCGGCGGGCGCCCGGGAGGCGGTGACGCTGCGGCCGCCCACCGTGGCGCGGACGCCGACCCCGGGCTCGGCCGAGAACTGGGTTGCGGCGGGAAAGGGGAGCCCGCGGGCCCTCGCCTCGGCGACGACGGCCCGCGCGAGCGGATGCTCGCTCCCGTTCTCGGCCGCGGCCGAGAGGAGGAGGAGCTCCCTCCCGTCAAACCCCGGGGCGGGCTCGATCGCGACGACCCGGGGGCGGCCCTCGGTCAGGGTGCCCGTCTTGTCGATCAGGAGCGTCGTCGCGTGCGCGAGGCGCTCGAGGGAGGCGGCGTCCTTCACGAGGACGCCCGCCTGCGCGCCGCGGCCGATCCCCGTCACAAGGGACACCGGCGTCGCAAGGCCGAGGGCGCACGGGCACGCGATGATCAGGACCGCGACCGAGTAGAGGAGACCCCGCAGCCAGCCCTGGTCCGGGACGCAGAGCCCCCAGGAGAGGAGGGTTGCCGCGGCAAACAGGAGGACGGCGGGCCCGAACCAGGCCGACACGCGGTCGGCCAGGCGCTGGATGGGCGCCTCGCTCTCGGTGGCCTGCTCGACCAGGCGGACGATCTGCGCAAGGAGGGTGTCTGCCCCGACCCGCTCGGCGCGGAAGACGAAGGTTCCGGTCGTGTTGAGCGTGCCCGCCCTGACGCCGTCGCCCGCGGCCTTTCCGACTGGAAGCGGTTCCCCGGTCAGCATCGATTCGTCGACGTCGGCGCGGCCCTCCGCGAGCGTCCCGTCCACCGGGAGGCTCTCGCCGGGACGCACGCGCAGGAGGTCGCCCGGACGGACCTCCGCGACGGGAACGTCCTCCTCGGCGCCGTCCGCGCGGATCCGGTGGGCCGTGTTCGGGGCGAGCCGCATCAGGGCCCTGATCGCGGCGTCCGTTCGCGAATGGGCGCGCTGCTCGATGATCTGGCCGAGGAGGACGGCGGTCGTGATGAAGGCCGTCGCCTCGAAATAGAGGGGGGGCGCGCGCCCTCCGCCGAGGGCCGCGGGCAGACGGCCGGAAAGCAGCACCGCGGCCGCGCTGTAGAGATACGCGGCGCCCGTGCCCGTCACCGTCAGCGTGAACATGTTCGTGTCGCGCTCGCGGATCGATTTCCACCAGCGCCTGATGAACGGCGCGCCGCTCCAGAAGAAGACCGGCGTCGTCAACAGAAGCTGGACCCATCCGTTGAGGCCGGCCGGCCACGAAGGGAAGGCGCCGTGCAGGAGCATCTCCCCCATGGAGAGCGCGAGGACGGGGACCGTGAGCGCAAGGGCGACATAGAACTTCGGGCGCAGGTAGCGCTCATGGGGAAGTCCCATGTAGACGGGCTCGTCCGGCGCGGGCCCTCCGGCCGGGCGTTCGCCGCCGCGTCCCGCCTGGGGGGGGCAGGGGCTAGTCTCGGCGGGTTCGGGCTTCATCGGGTGCCTCGGCGCGGATCCAGGGGGAGCGTGCGGCGCAGAATCAATGCCTCAACCCGGCGGACGAGGCGAGCGGTGAAATCCCCCCCAAGGGGGCCGCGCCCCCGGGTTCCGGCCGGGCTTGCGGGCGGCGCCGGGCGCATGCAGGGTGTTGCCCCCCCGGTGCGCTCCCTCCCCACCTTGCTGGTCCCGGTTCTCCTCGCCGCGCTCTGCGCCCCTGCGCCGGCCCGCGCCGGCGCGCCTGGGGATTCGGTGCCGGGCCTGCGGCCGGGCCATCCGAGGCTCCTCATGACGGACGACCTTCTTGCGGCCGCGCTGCGTGCGGCGAAGACGGATCCGCTCCGCTCGGCGCTCCACGCGCGGATCGTGGCCGCCGCCGAGCTCGACCTTTCCGCGCCCCCGGTCGTCCACCGGCTGACCGGCATCCGGCTTCTCGACCAGTCCAGGACGGCGATCGAGCACATCGCCACCTGTGCGATGGCGTACCGGCTGACGGGCGACCCGAGGTTCGCCGAGCGCGCGAGGCGGGAGATGCTGAACGTTTCCGCATTCGACGATTGGAACCCCTCCCATTTCCTGGACGTCGCGGAGATGAGCTTCGCGGTCGGCATCGGCTACGACTGGCTCTACTCCTACCTGAGCCCCGGCGACCGCCTCACGATAAAGACGGCGCTCCTTCAGAAGGCGCTCTCGTTTGCGCCCGCGGCCTACGGGGGCGACAGCGCGAAGGACGGGCGCCTCTTCTGGGTCACGGCGACGATGAACTGGAACCAGGTCTGCAACGGCGGGCTCCTGACGGCGGCGCTCGCGCTCGCCGATGAGGAGCCCGGGATCGCGCGCACCGTGATCTCGGGGGTGCGCGCGACGCTGCCGGGCGCCATGGGCGCCTACGAGCCGGACGGCGCATACCCGGAGGGCCCCGCCTACTGGGATTACGGCACGGGATACAACGTGATCATCCTGGCCGAGCTCGAGGGGGCGCTCGGCACGGATTTCGGGCTCGGCTCCGCCCCGGGCTTCCGGCGCACGGCCCTCTACCGGCTGGCCGTCCAGGGGCCCACCGGGCTCGCCTTCAACTACGCGGACGGGGGCCCCCATATCGACGGCTCGGCCACGTACACCTGGCTTGCCGAGCGCTTTGGTCCGCCCGCCGCCCTCCGGCACAGCCGCGAACTCCTCTCCCGGGAGGTCCTGCGGACCGGCAGGAGCGGCGACCGGATGCTGGCGCTCCAGGCTGCATGGTTCCCCCCGCCCGAGGCGGAGGGCTCCCACGGCGCGGAGCCGCTCGACCTCCATTTCCGAGGGCGCGCCGACCTGGCGATCCTGCGCGGGTCCTGGGACGACCCGGGCGCGCTTTTTGTCGGATTCAAGGCCGGCGACAACACGACCAACCATTCCCACCTCGACCTCGGCTCCTTCGTGATGGACGCCGACGGCGTCCGGTGGGCGGTCAACCTCGGTTCCGACAATTACGACCTGCCCGACTATTTCGGGAGGAAGCGCTGGACGTATTTCCGGCTCAACAACCACAGCCAGAACACCCTGACCCCGGGAGGCGAGCTGCAGCGGCTGAAGGCCGTCGCCCCGATCACGGCCTTCGGATCCGCTCCCGCGCGCGCGTTTGCGGTCGCCGACCTCACGTCGGCCTATCCGGACGAGGCGGCGAAGATCCTCCGGGGAGTGGCGCTCCTTGACCGGTCCCGCGTGCTGGTCCTGGACGAGCTCACGCACGCCCGGGAGGGAGTCACCCTCCACTGGGCGATGGTCACGTACGCCCGGATTGCCGTTTCACCGGATGGGGCGGCCGCGACGCTTTCGCAGGAAGGCCGCACGCTCCGCGTGGAGGCCCTTTCGCCGGGAGGCGCCCGGTTCCGCGTCGGCTCGACCCGGCCGCCGACCCCCGAGGAAAACCAGAACTGGGGAAGCTCGATGCTGGTCCTGGACGTGCCCGGCCCGGCCGCACCCTCGGATCTCCGCATCGCGGTCCTGTTGACGCCCGTCGGCAGGCGATGGCCGGTCCTTCCCGCGCCGGAATTGACGCCCCTGCCTTCCTGGCGCTGAGCGGTCCGGTGCCGGGGCGTCAACCCTGGGGAACCGGGGGCGGGGCGGCCGACGAGGGGGCGGCCGCGCCGTCGATCGTGCCCGCCTCCATGATCTCCACCCGCGTGCCGTCCGGATCGAAGCAGTTGATCTGGCGCTTGCGGTTGACGCCGGTTCGGATCGCGGTGGGCGCCCGGCAGCCCGCGGGGGGCGTCCGCCCCGCGAGGACCGCCTCGGCCGCGCGCACATCCTTCACCTCGAGGCAGAGATGGTTGAGCGTATGCAGCTGGTCAAGGGAAGGCTCCTTGCCGACCAGCATGAGCTCAAGATAGTCGTCGCCCTCGGGAAGGCGCTCGTTCACCCAGCTGAGCGTGACCCTGTCGCTGCTTCCCCTCCAGAATTCCCTCAGGCCAAGTATGTCGCGGTAGAACGACAGCGAGCGGCCAAGGTTCCTGACGGTGATGCCCGCATGGCTGATCCGGGCCGCAATCCGGGTCCCGGGCAGGTTCCTGCCCGCATTCCTCAGGGTCCAGCCCTCGGGCTCGTACTGGACGAATTCGATCGTGTGATGATCGGGATCCTCGGCGAAGAAGTTCAGGTTTCCGATCCGGCCCCTGCCGACCCGCTCGGGGAGCGGCTTGCCGCCGGGCGCCGTGACGCCCCTGGATTTGAGGTACCCCAGCATGGCCCGGGCGTCGTCGGTCTCCAGGGCGACATGGTAAAGGCTGTCGCCGCGGAAGGACGAGGACGGCGTGATCGGGAAGAGCTCCACGGTCTGCCGGTCGTTGACCTTGATCCACGTGAGGTCGATGGAGCCTTCCTTGCTCGTCAGGGAGTAAGGCTCGTCGAATCCGAGGTAGCCCTTGTAGAACGCCCGGGACCTGGCGAGGTCCCCGACCCACAGGGCCACGTGCGAAAGCCCGGTGATTCTGGGGCGGCCGGGCCCGGCGGGGGCGGGCTGAGCGGCCAGAGGCCCCGCGAGGACGAGGAGGAGGGTCCCGGCGCGCAGGAATCGGGGGCTCATGCGGGAAGGCTGGGTCTCATCCGACCTTCACCCATGCGGCTTCGCGGGAGGCCCTGTACATGGCCTCCATGGCCGCAACCCGCGCGGCGGCCTCCCGCGCCGTCACGAGCGGCTGGTCCGCCGATCCGCCGAGGGCCGCCAGGAACTGGAGCATGGGCGCCTTGGGTTCCGCAGGGAGATTCACGTAGGGCTCCTTTCCGTCCGAACCGAGCCTGGCGCAGTTGTAGTAGAGCCGGTCGTCGATGATCACCGCATGGGCCTCGGTCCCGCTGATCTGGAGCTTCACCGGGTCCTCGATGTCCACCCATCCCGCCCCGAGGGTTCCGAGGGTCCCGTTCCTGAACTTGATCAGGGCCTCCCCCGTCTCGTCGCAGTCGCCGTAGTGGCCCGTCACCGGCTTCACCGCGGCCGCAACCGAATCCGGCGCCCCGAAGAGCCACATCAGGATGTCCAGCTTGTGGGTGCCGAGGTCCCCGAATCCGCCAATGCCGGCGATCTTGGGGTCCGCCATCCAGCGCCATTCGGTGTCAAACCACCGTCCGAGCGAGCCGTTGTGGCAGTTCGAGCCGCGCACCCGCGTGATGACGCCGAAATTCCCCTTGGCGACCTCCTGGCGGAGGAAGATGTGCTTTGGGTCGGTCCGCATGAAGTAGCCCGTGGTGAAGATGAGGCGCGCGTCCTCGATCGCATTCGCCATCTCGAGGCTTTCCGAGGCCGTGATGCCGAGCGGCTTCTCGACGAACATATGCTTGCGCGCCCTGGCCGCGGCGAGGACGAGGTCATGGTGGCGGTTGGTTTCGGACAGGATCACCACCCCCGCGATCTCCGGATCGGACCAGATCTCGTCCGGCGTCCCGGCGACCCGGGCGCCCAGCAGGGAGGCCGACTTGGCCGCGCGGGAGCCGTCGTGGTCCCAGACGCACTTGACGACGACGCCCGGGGCCGCCTTCAGGGTCTTCACGTAGCCCGGAGTGTGGATGTGGGCCGCGCCGACAAGGGCGAGCGTCAGCGGGGGGCCCGGCTGGGCCCTCAGGGTTGAGGGAAGCGCCGAGGCGAGGACGGCGGCTCCCGTTGAGGCGATGAATTCGCGGCGGGTCAGGCTGGGGTGCGAGGGCATGGGGGCTTTGGTTTTCTGAAAAATGGGCGGACCGGCGCGTTACCATTAGGCCGACTTGCCGGCCTGGGCAACTCCTCCAGGACGGATCCGGCCGGTTTCGGGACCTATTCGGCCGCGCGCCTGAGCCAGACGGCCATCGGTGCGAGTCCGCGGTTGTCCCAGGAATAGTAGGGGATGGCGGTGACGGGTGGCCTTTCGGTTGCGTTTCCAAGGGTGAGCGTCTCGACGCCCCCGAGAAGCTCGGGATGGAACGCGGCGACGATGCGGGCCCCCTCGGGCGCCACGAGGTCCTCGGGCCGGACTCCGCCCACCGCGCCCTCGACGCAGTAGACGATCGGGCCGCGCTCGAACGCAACCCTTCCGCGGGTCGCCTCGATCCTGGGATTTCCGTGAACGCGGCGCACGGGCATCGGGAGATTCAGGTCCACGGTGTCGCCGGCCCGCCAGGTGCGCGTGATCGAGACGTAACCCTGGGCGAGCTGCCTCCCGGCCGCCCTCCCGTTGACCGCCAGGCTCCAATCCCCCGGCCGGCCGTCGTCGTAGCCGTAGAGGTCGGTCGGCACCGGCCGCCCGAGCTCCCATCCCGGGACGCGCAGCCGCAGGGTGAAGGCTGTCGCCGCGGAGGGAGCGACCCCGATCGTCACCCTGGCGCTCCACGGGTAATCGGTTGTCTGCGTGAACCTCACCGTCCCGCCGCCCAGCGCCACGTCCGCCTCGCTCTGGCCGTAGAGGTTCACGTACACGACGTCTCCTCGGACCCCGTAGAAATAGCCGGACAGGTCCGCCAGGGTGCGGATCTCGTTCGTGGGGCAGCAGGAGACGCTGAACCAGGGCGCCCTCCCGGCGAAACCGCCGTTGTTCCTCGACTGCCCGTCGTAGACGCAGGGGTTCGTGTAGAAGAAGCGGTCGCCGCCCTGGGACACGCCGCTCAGAACGCCGTTGTAGCAGCTGCGCTCGAGGACATCCATGTACTTCGAGTCGCCGGTCAAGAGGAACATGCGGTGGTTCCACATCATGAGCGCGATGGCCGCGCAGCTCTCGCAGTAGCCGTTGTTCGGGAGCTCATAGTCCGCCCCGTAGCGCTCCTGCTCGGCCAGGGCCCCGACCCCGCCCGTGAGGTAGAGCTTCCTGCCCGCCATGTTCCCCCAGATGGCGGAGATCGCCGCGACATAGCGCGGGTCGCCGGCAAGGGCCGCGACGTCGGCCATGCCGGAGTAAAGATAGTTGGCCCGCACGGCATGACCGGTCGCCTCCCGCTGGTCCACGACCCGCAGGCGGTCCTGGTTGTAGTCCTTGCCGCCGGGACCGCGGTTCTCGAGGAAGGTCCTCGCCATGCCCAGGTAGCGTTCGCGGGCGGTCTGCGCGGTAGAGCTTCACGAGGCCCATCTCGATCTCCTCGTGCCCCGGAGCGATCCTCGGAGTTCCGGACCCCAGGTCGCGGCACACGAGGTCGGCATTGCGGAGGCAGACGTCGAGGAGCTCCCTTTTCCCCGTGGCCTGGAAATATGCGACGCCGGCCTCGTACAGGTGCCCGGCATCGTAGAGCTCGTGGCTGCCCGTGGGATCGTTCAGCCAGCGCTTCGGGTTGATCCACTCCTGGACCGGCGAATCCGGGTGCATGGTGCGGAACGTGTAGAGATAGCCGTCGCTCTCCTGCGCCGCGGCGATCCGGGCTATGATCCGGTCGAGCCGCCCCTCGAGCGCCGGATCGGGGTGGGCGCTCAGCGAATAGGCCGCGCCCTCGATGACCTTGTAGACATCGGAGTCGTCGAACGGGAACTTGGTGGCCGGCGTGTTCTGAAAGGAGGCCTCGCCGGCGGCCCGGCGCCGAAGCGTCTCAGCGGCCAGGTCGAAATTCCTGAGGCGGCCGGACTCCTCGAGCTTCTGAAGCGCATAGGGCACGGTCACGGTCCGGTTGATCTCCTGGCGGGCCTGCCACAGTCCCCCGTCCAGGTGGACCGCGGTGAAGGGGACCGGAGCGATCGGGTAGTCCGATGCCGCGGCCGCGGCTGCGGCAAGGAGGGCGGCGAGGGCTCCGGCGGACGCTCGGTTCATGGGAAAAGAGGGGAGGCGCGCTCCGCGGTACGCGGAGCCGAGGCGGGTAGTCAGGCCGCGCCGTCGGCTCAGTTCAAGACTTTGCCCCGGCCCGCCAGGGCGCACTCGCGCGCAACGTGGAGGACAAGCGCAAGAAGCGCGACAAGCCACGCCGCGCAGGCCCAGCGGACCGCGGTGTGGAGGGCAAGGGTCCCGTCAAACCAGACGAGGACCTCGCGGCTCCCCTTCGCGAGGGGGACGGAGACGAGCCCGTTGCCCGACCGATAGGCCCTCGCCCTCTTTCCGTCGACGTACACCTTGTAGCCCGGGATGGAGCTCCGAAAGGTCTCGAGATAACCGTCCTCGGGGGCGTCCACCCGCAGGCGCAACGGCATGAAGGAGAGGATCTCGATCGGCGCGCGCTTGGGGACGTAGGGCGTGATGTACGCCAGGCAATAGGGGCCCGGGTCAAGCGCCCGGGCGTCCGGCCGGATGACGAAAAGCTCGAGCGATTCATGCTTTGGCCCCGAATTCCAGAGGGAGAGGGTGTGCGACCGGTCGGGCAACGAGCCGAACGAGAACTCCTGCCCCGACGAGGGCAGGATGTATTCCCGGTAGATGGACTGCCCCTGGACGATAAGCCAGCCCTCCGGGACGCGGCCGAGGAAGTCGAAGCGGACGAGGACGTGCTCCCCGGGATCGAGCTCAATCTTGGGCGAGAGGGTGAGCCACGTGGGTCCGGTCGGGATCGGGGTCGCCGTGAACGGCACCGGCTTCTGGCCCGGCGCCTCCAGGGCCCTCTCGATCCGGTCGGGGTCGATCAAGGCGTGCGTCGGGTCCCCCTTCCTCCAGAAGCGCGACTCGAGCGCCGGATCCATGACCCCGTTCGAGAAGAACCTGGGGACCAGCATGAGGTCCCAGCTGTAGCGCTGCAGCACGGTGTTCTCGGTTCGATAGCGGTCGGCCGTGTAGGCGGCGTCGCGGCGATAGGCTCCGGCGCAGACGATGTCGCGCCCGTGCTCGACGAGCGTCCAGGGAATGAGCACCACGACGACGCCGAGGGCCGCCCGGCCGAGGCGGGGATGGTCCTCCCTGAAGTCGACAAACCAGATGAAGGTCGCGGCCGCGATGAGCGGGGCCATGACCGGCAGGATCCGCAGGTCGTAGGCCACCTCGAAGACGCTCGTGAATTCCCCCGGGCAGTTGAGCCACAGGAGAAGCGAGAGCGGCCCCAGGATCCCGAGGGCGCATACAAACCCCAGGCCCGCGGCCGCCCCGATCCGGGCGAAGGACGAGCGCGCGCTCCCCATGAATGCAAGCGCCCCGGCGAAGAGGAACCAGGAGAGGTAGCCCGGCTGGTCCAGAATCCCCCCCCAGATCGGCATGAAGAAGTTCCGCCACTTCGAGGCGGAGATCCCGACATAGCTCGAAACCGCGCCGTCGGCGGGGAGGGATTCGCGCGAAAACACCGTGGCTGCGAGAAGCGCCGCGGCGAGACCGAGGCCGAAGAACCACGGATAGGCCTGCTCGCGGGCCCTGAGGCGGGGGAAGCGGCTTCCCAGGGCCGCGACCGCGCAGACAAGGACCGAAAAGCACAGGGCGAAGGGCAGGAGAGGCGCCTTGAACTCGTGCAGGCACAGGAACGCGGCCGCCAGGGGGGCGAGCCAAAGGATCGATCCCGACCGGAGCAGCCCCCCGCAGGAGACCGCGAGCAGAAGGAGGGCCAGGGCGGGCATCGCGACGTCCGCCAGCGGATCGGAGCCCGGGTTCACAATCTCCGACATCGACAGGAAATAGGGTGCCGCGAGGGCGCCGAAGACGGCGAGGGCGAGGGCGGACATGGCCGCGGTCCTTGCGAGGGTTCCGGAGAGCGCCCCGTGGCACACGATGCAGAAGCCCGCCGCCAGGCAGGCGAGGAGCGCGGTCGGGGGATGGCAGTACCACAGGGCCGCGCATCCGGCCCCGAGCCATCCGTACGCGGCAGGGCACCCTTCGTCCAGGGCCCGCTGGAGGCCGAGGAAGACGGCGACCATCGCAGGGGCGGCCATGAGCGTCATGTACATGTCGTGCTGGAACAGGGAGCCGGTCACGCAGGGGCTCGTGGCGTAGATGAGCGCGAAGAGGCACGCGGCCCGCTTCGCCCGGGGCCGGGACCTTGAGAGGCCCACGTAGAGGAAGAGGACGGCCCCCGAGTAGCTCGCGATGGCGGTCAGGTGCTCGAGGGCGAGGGGGGCCATCGAGCGCCCCGTCGCGATGTCGAAGAAATCCGCAAAAATGAACTGCCACGGGGCAGACCGGAACGGGTGGACCGCGCCGTTAAACGCGTAGGGGGTGGCTCCCGCCAGGACCGGGAAGGTGCCGGAGCGGGCCTGCGCGAGGAAGTCGGCCGTCATGTTCCCGTACCACTGGGCGTCAATGGGCCCGATCCGGTTGGGGGTGAAGTAGAAGACAAGGGTCGCCGCTGAGAAGAGGAGGAGGCCGAGGGCCCTAAGGTAGTCGGCCAGCGGGGACGGTGACGGTCCCTGGGACAGGCGTGCGCCCGCGAGGAGGAGCCCGTGGAGGGCGAGAGCCCAAAGGAGGACCGACGCCCCTTCCGCCGCGGATGCGTGCCAGAAGGGCCGCCCCTCCAGGGCGCTGGCGGCGACGGCGACAAACCCGAGAAGAACCAGAAATCCGGCCGCATGAAGGGCCCGCCGGGCCGCCGGCGTTGGACGGGCCTGGGTCATGAACGCCGTTTTGCGCCCCGGCGCAGGCTCAGTCGAAGGGTTGCCACGACAGGTTGGCTAGCGGATGGCCCCCGATTGCCACAAGAACCAAATGGGGCCGGCGCCCCCCGGCTTGTCAGTTGATCCCCATCGAGTCGCAGCACTTGCGGAAATGGTAGCCGTAGATCGAGAGCGTGATGGCGAGCTGGAGGCGGGCCGGCCGGTGGAGGACGGTCCAGCAGACCAGGCGCCAGTATTGGAAGCGCCCGCGGCTCATGAGGCCCAGCCTCACGCTCGAGAGCGACAGCGCCAGCACGTGGCGCCAGCTGAGGGGCGCCGAGGCCCGGGGGCGCTTGTATTCGCGCAGGAACGTGCGGATGCGCTGGTAGTAGAGGCGGTGGGAGTAGATCCGCCGAAGGATGTCGCGGTAGCCGTCCTGGAGGATCTTGGCGGACATGCGCGGCGAGAAGTTCATCGTGCCGTCGACGTTGTTGCCGCTCGAATCCGCCGTGAGCCGGCCCTCGCCCTTCAGGCGCGCGTGGAGCCGGGTGTCGGGCAGCGCGTTCAGGAGGCCCACCATCGCCGTCACGATCCCGCTCTTCTGGATGAAGTCGACCTGCCTCTGGAAGATGTTCGGCGCGTCGCTGTCGAAGCCGACGATGAACCCCCCCTGCACCTGGAGGCCCGCGCGCTGCATCCGCTTCACGTCGGCCACGAGGTCGCGCCCCTGGTTCTGGCGCTTGTTGCATTCGACGAGCGCGGCCGCATCCGGCGTCTCGATCCCCACAAAGACCGTGTCGAAGCCCGCGTCGGCCATCAGCCTCATGAGCCCCTCGTCGTCGGCGAGGTTGACGGACGCCTCGGTGTAGAACGGGACGCTGTTGTGCTTCGAGCGCTGCCACGCGATCAGCGCAGGAAGGAGCTCGGTCTTAAGCGTGTGCTTGTTGCCGATCAGGTTGTCGTCGACAAAGAAGACGGGTCCGCGCCAGCCGCTTTCGACCAGGGCGTCGAGCTCGGCGATCACCTGCGCCGCGGTCTTCGTCCGCGGCCGGTGGCCGAACTTCGCGGTCACGTCGCAGAACTCGCAGTCGAACGGGCACCCCCTGGAATACTGCACGCTCATCGAGCCGTAGCGGCGGAGGCGGGCGAGGCCCCATCGCGGCACGGGGGACTGGTGGATGTCGGCGTAGGCGGCCGAGGCGTAGACGCGGCGGGCGTTGCCGGCCTCGAAGTCGCGCAGGAACTCGGGCAGCGTGAGCTCGGCCTCGTTCAGGACGAAATGGTCGACCTCGGGATAGCGCTCATGCTCGCTCGTGAAGAGGGGGCCGCCGGCGATGAGGGTCCTGCCCGCCGCCTTGCAGCGCAGGATGACCTCCTGGACGGACGTCCGCTGCGCAATCATGGCGCTCACGCACACGACGTCGGCCCACTTCAGGTCGGAGTCCTTCAGGGACTGCACGTTCATGTCGACCAGGCGCAGGTTCCAGCGCTCGGGGAGCATCGAGGCGAGGGTCAGGAGGCCGAGCGGGGGCAGCGAGGCGCGTTTCCAGACGAATTTCAGTGCATGCTTGAATCCCCAGAAGGTCTCGGGGAATTCGGGGTAGACCAGCAGCGCATTCATGGCGTGAAGAGGGTAATCCCGTTCCCTGGGGGATGTGAAGGCGTATCATCGTCCCCGGATCGGGCTTTATCTGCGCGCGGGCCCGGCCATGATGGCCGCCCTGATGGTCCCAATGCCCCCTGCAAGAGCGTCGGAACGGGTCCGCCGTGGCGGCCCGGCCCCAAATTATGGTAGGTGAAGACCCCATGGGCCCAGGGGGCCGACCGGGGCTCCTGGCGGCCGCGCTCCTGGCCGCGGCCGCGTATTTCATCGTGGGCGCCTTTTACGCCGAGCGCGGCGAGGCGAACGCCGACGAGGGGTTCTACGCCTATGCCTCCTACGCGGTCATGCACGGCCGGGTGCCGTATCACGATTTTGCCTACACCCAGACGCCGCTTCTCCCCTACGTCCAGGGGGCGGTCTTCTCGGCCGTGGGGTACGGCGTCAGGCAGGAGCGCTGGCTGAATGTGCTCTGGGGCGCGCTTGGGGTCGGGCTCGCCGTCTGCCTTTGGGCCCGGAGCGGCCTGCCCGCGGCGTGGAGGGCCGTCCTCGTCCTCGCGTGGTGCCTGTGCGGGGCGCTCGTCTACTATGACACGATCGGCAAGACCTACGCCCTCTCCGGGCTCCTCCTCTTGGGGGCGGCGGCCTGCCTCCTGCCGGGCTGGGCGGGCCCGACCCGGCGCCTGTGCGCCCTTTCGGCGCTCTGCGCGCTTGCGGCCGCCTGCCGCCTGACGTCCGCGCTTCCCGCGGCCGTCCTCTGGGCCGGGTTCGTATTCCTGAACCGGGGCCGCGTCTCTGCGCTCATGGCCGCCGCGCTGCCCCTCCTCGCGGCCCTCGCGCTCCTCGGGCCCTTCTATGCCCTCGATCCGCAGAACACGGCGTTCTGGACGTGGGATTACCACGGCCTGAGCCTGATCCCCGCGAGGCGCCTGGGCACCCTCCTCGAGTCGGTCTCGCTGGCTCCGGTGCCGGCGGTCCTCGGGGCGGCGGGCCTCTTCGCCGTCCTGGGGCTCGCGCGGGGGGGCGCTGGCGCCGCGGGCGGCCCCTGTTCGGGTCCCGGGCCCTGGGTCCTCGCCTCCGGGCTGATCGGATGGGCGGTCCCGGTATTCGCGTCCGGCGTTCACGCCGAATACGCGGTCCCCTCGGTTCCGCTCGTCATCGTCGGTTTCGGCCTCGTGCTGGGCGGCGCGCGCGCGGCCGGGGCCTCCCTTCGTGGGGCCGCGCCGCTCTGCGCGGTCGGGCTTCTCTCCGGCCTCGGACTTCTCCTTGGCCCGAGCCGCATCGACCCCGGCTACCTCGATGCGATCGACCGCACGGCCGCGGTCATCCGGCGCGAGAGCCGCGAGAATGACCGGGTGCTCACGGGGATGCCCGAGCTCGTCCTCGAGTCAGGCCGCCTGCCCTTTCCGAGGCTTGAGATGGGGAAGTTCGGCGTCACCGGCGAAATGGACCCGGCCACGGCCGCGGCCCGCCATATCCTCACCTACGGCGAGCTTCGCGAGGCCGTCGCGTCCGGCCGCCCGAGGATCGTCGTCCTGTACCAGAAGAGCTTCTGGTGGAACTTTGCCTGGTCGGTTCCCGGAATGAGGCTCATGCGCTCCGACCGCTATGCGCAGTTCATGGACGATCTCCTGCGCCGCTACGAGGTGGTCGACTCGAACGCCTATTTCATCGTCTACCGGGTGCGGCGGGCCGGCCCCCGCGGCAGGTTTAAGAGGCCCGGGCGCCTGAAACCCTATACATAATTCCGGTAGACGGGCTCGAACATGCGCTTCCTGATGTCCGCCCTGAGGTTGCGGGGCCTGCGGGTCCGGGCCTTTCCGGAGTCGTGGGCGACCCTCGCGACCGCGGTCGCAATCTCGAGCGACACCTCCCGGATCCTGTCGATGGGAGGGTAGACGCGGCCTTCCGCCAGGTCCTCGGGCCTAACGAGGCCCGCAAGCGTCGTGGCCGCGGCAAGGAACATCGCATCGGTGACCTCGGAGGCCTCGGTCACCAGCGCTCCGAGCCCGACGCCCGGGAAGACATAGACGTTGTTCCCCTGGCCGGGGACGATGCGCCGGCCCCCGATCTCGACCGGGGGAAAGGCGCTTCCGCTTGCGAAGACGGCGCGGCCCTCGGACCAGGTGTACGCCTGCTCGGCCGTGCACTCCGATTTGGAGGTCGGGTTCGACAGGGCGAAGATGATGGGCCTCGCGTTCACGGCCGCCATGGCCTCCACCACCTCGCGCGTGAAGGCCGAGGGGACGGCCGACACGCCGACGAGGACGGTCGGCTTCAGCTCGCGCACGGCCTCGGCGAGGCCCGATATCGGCGCATGCTCGTGGGCGTAGGGAAGCTTGTGTTCGGCGAGCGGATCTCCGCGCCCCTTGATGACGAGGCCCTTCGAGTCGACGAACCAGCACTGCCTGCGCGCGTCCTCCGCACTCACGCCCTCCGCAGCGGCGGCCGCGACAAAGAGCCCGGCGATGCCGGTGCCGGCCTCGCCGGCACCGAGGAAGAGGACGCGCTGGTTGCGGAGGGCTCCCCCCGTGATCCTGAGGCCCGCGATGAGGCCCGCCAGGGCGACCGCGGCCGTCCCCTGGATGTCGTCGTTGAAGCTCGGGAGCCTCGTGCGGTAGCGCTCGAGGAGCCGGAACGCGGTGGTGTTGCCAAAGTCCTCCCACTGCAGGAGCGCCTTCGGGAAGACCTCCTTCACCGCGCAGACGAATTCCTCGATGAACGCATCGTACTCCGGGCCGCGCAGCCGCGGCTCCTGGACGCCGATATAGGCGGGGTCCGTGTGGAGCGAGGCCGTGTCGGTGCCGACATCGAGCGTGATCGGCAGCGTATAGTAGGGGTGCACCCCCGCGCAGGAGGAGTAGAGCGACAGCTTGCCGATCGGGATGCCCATGCCGAGCGCCCCCAGGTCCCCGAGGCCGAGGATCCGCTCGCCGTCGGTGACGACGATGAGGCGGGACTCGGCATGGGGCCAGTTGCGAAGGACCTGTGCGATCCGGCCCCGGTCGTGGCGGCTGATGAAGAAGCCGCGCGCGCGCCGGAAGATCGCGCCGTAGTGGATGCAGGCCTCCCCGACGGTCGGCGTGTAGATGATGGGGACGATCTCCTCCAGGTGATTGATCACCATCCGGTAGAAGAGCACCTCGTTGCGGTTCTGCAGGTTGACGAGGTAGATGTACTTCTCGATCGGGTCCGCCTTGCGGCGCAGGGCGGCGAGGGTCCGCTGCTCCTGCTCCTCGATCGTGAAGACGCGCGGCGGAAGGAGCCCCCTGAGTCCGAGGGCGTCCCGTTCGGCCTCGGTGAACGCCGTCCCCTTGTTGAGGAGGGGGTCGGTGAGGAGGGCCCGCTCCTTCTTCAGCGGCCTGAGGCGCTCCCCGTTTGCGGACAGGTTCGATGGGCGGGCCTTGGGTGCGAGATTGGGCGTTGCGGGAGCCGGGCCGGGTGCGGGCGCGGGCTGGCTCGAGGTATCCTTGGAATCCATGGCCAAAGCTACTGCAACGCCCGGGCGCCGCCTCAGCGTTTATTGACAATCTATGGGCTGATTTTGCTCTGGTCCCCGCCCGGGGGTCGGCGCCCGCGCCCCGGCGGCCGGCGCATTCGGGACCGTGTTGGGCTCCATTCCGAACGCTTCTACCGGCTGGTCCCGGCGGACTTGCGGCATCGGAGGAGATCGGCTTTGTTGACCGGCGACGCGGCCCGCCCATCCTGGAAGGGACCGCCCCAGGCCCCTGGAGGGTGCCGCTGGGCCGCAACCACCCATGAAGACCTGCCCCATCCTTCTGACCTCGCTCGCCCTTTTCGCGCTTCCGCCTGCGGCGCCCGCCATGGAAAGGACGGCCGACGGGGTGCTCATCAAGCTTGACGACGGGCGGCTCATGAAGATCGAGCCCCGGGCGGAGAACATCGTCCGGATCGAGGTGGCGCCCTCGGCGGACTTCTTCAACCGCCCCGATGCCGTCATGGTGGCACCGGGCGCGCTGCGCCCGAGCTGGTCGGCGACCGAGAATGCGGCGGTTGCCGAGCTGTCCACCGCGCGGCTCAAGGTCCGGATCGCCCTTTCCGACGGGGCGGTGTCCTTCCTCGACAAGGACGGCGCGCCGATCCTTTCCGAGCGCGGCGGCGCCCGGCTGGATCCGGCCGAGGTCCAGGGCGTCAAGACCTACCACGTCCAGCAGCAGTGGGAGCCCGAGGAGGGTGAGTCCCTCTACGGCCTCGGACAGCAGCAGCTCGGCCTCCTCGACCTGAAGGGATACCCGATCGAGCTGTGGCAGCACAACGGAACCGTCGCGATTCCCTTCATGGTCTCGAGCAGGGGTTACGGGATCCTTTGGAACAATCTTTCGTACACGCGTTTCGGCGACTTCGCGGAACCCCGGCAGATCGATGCGCCGCTCCTCTCCACGGCGGAGGGGGTTTCCGGAGGGCTCACGGGATCCTATTATGCGGATGGCAGCTTCACGAAGCTGGTCTCCAGGCGCATTGACTCGAAGTTCGACTTCACCGCCCCCGAGAGCGCGACCCTCAACCTTGCGATCAACCCCGCGCTCCCCCCCAAGGGCGACATCAGCGTGCGCTGGGAGGGCTTCGTGACCGCCCCGCGGTCGGGGGACTTCATCTTCCGGACGTTCGCGACCGGCGACACCCAGCTCTGGATCGACGGCAAAAGGGTCGTGAACCACTGGCGCCAGTCCTGGCTTCCCTGGATCGACCTGGCGAGGATCCCGCTTGTGGCCGGGACGAGGCATTCGATCCGCCTCGACTGGGTCCGTGACGATGTCGCGGGACGATTCTCATTCACATGGACGCCTCCCGCGCAGTCCGACGCCACCTCGCTCTGGTCGGAGGTGGGGGGCGGCCTTGACTACAGCTTCGTCTACGGGCCCGACCTGCACGAGGTCGTCGCCGGCTACCGCCAGCTGACGGGCCGAGCGACCCTCATGCCCAAGTGGGCCTTCGGCCTCTGGCAGTCGCGCGAGCGCTACCGCACCTCGCAGGAGAGCCTCGACGTCGTTGACGGCTTCCGCTCGCGGCACATCCCCTTCGACACGATCGTCCAGGACTGGCGGTACTGGAAGGACGACGCCTGGGGCTCCCACGAGTTCGATCCGGCGCGCTTCCCGGACCCGGCGGGGTGGGTGAGGGCGATCCACGAGCGCAACGCCCGGGTCGTGATCTCCGTGTGGCCCAAGTTCTACAAGGGAACGGCCAATTACGACGCCCTTCTCGCCAAGGGCTTCCTCTATGAGCCCAACATCCGGGAGGGCCTCAAGGACTGGCTCGGCTACGCCTCGACCTTCTACGATGCGTTCAATCCGGGGGCCCGCGCCCTGTTCTGGTCCCAGATCCAGTCGACCCTGTTCCCGCTCGGGATGGACGGCTGGTGGCTTGATGCGAGCGAGCCCGACATGACCCCGGACCCGACGCTCCCGAGCCTGCGCGACCACATGAACCCGACCGCGCTCGGGCCCAGCACGCGCGTCCTGAACGGCTTTGCCCTCGCAAACGCAAAGGGCGTCTACGAGGGCCAGCGCGCGTCCGCCCCCGACCGGAGGGTCGTGATCCTGACGCGCTCCGGCTTCGCCGGACAGCAGCGCTACGGCGCCGCGACCTGGTCGGGCGACACGAGCTCGACCTGGACCGCCATGCGCAAGCAGATCACGGCGGGCCTCGGGTTCTCCATCTCGGGGGTGCCCTACTGGACCATGGACTCGGGCGGGTTCTCGGTTCCCGAGCGTTACGACAACCCGAACCCGACGGCCGCGGCGATGGACGAATGGGCTGAGCTCAACACCCGCTGGTTCCAGTTCGCCACCTTCTGCCCGTTCCTGCGGGTCCACGGCCAGACCCCTTACCGGGAGATGTGGCAGTTTGGCGGCGATTCAAGCCCGGCCTACGCGGCTCAGCTCCGGTTCGACCGCATCCGGTACCGCCTGCTGCCCTACGTCTATTCGCTCGCGGGAGCCGCCACGTGGGACGGCGCGGCCATCCTGCGGCCCCTGGTGCTCGAGTTCCAGGGCGACCCAGGGGCGCGGGACGTGCGCGACGAGTTCCTCCTCGGGCCCTCGCTCCTCGTGAGCCCGGTGACCTCGTACCAGGAACGCTCGAGGCCCGTATACCTTCCGGCCGGCGCGTCGTGGTATGACTTCTGGACGGGCGCCGAGGCCGCGGGCGGCCAGACGGTCGACGCGGCGGCCCCGTTCGATCGGATCCCCGTCCACGTGCGCGCGGGTTCGATCGTGCCGACCGGCCCCGAGACCCAGTACGCGATGGAAAAGGCGGCGGACCCGATCACGCTCTTCGTCTATGCGGGGGCCAACGGGAGCTTCCGGATCTACGAGGACGACGGCCTGACGAATGCCTATGAGCACGGCGCGATGGCGTGGATCCCGGTTTCGTGGGATGACGCGGCGCGCACGCTCACGCTCGGCAGGCGTGAGGGCGGATTCCCGGGCATGCTTGAGCGCCGGACATTCCGGGTCGTGCTTTCCGCCCCGGGGCATTCCGCCGGATTCTCTTTTGATCCCGCCGCCGACGCGACGCTTACCTACAGCGGTGCGCCGGTGACGGCGCACATCCCCTGAGTTCCCGGCCCGGGGACCCTGCCGGGCCCTCCCTTACCATGCACCTCCCACTCCACGCGCTCCTTCGCAACGGCCTCGCATCCCTCTGTCTCGTGGCCGCGGCCGCTGCCCAGGAGCGGCCGATCACGGGGAAGGACGTCATTCCCGACGGTCCGGACTGGATCCGCCACGCCGTCGTCTACCAGATCTACCCGCAGACCTACTACGACTCGAACGGGGACGGGATCGGCGACCTGCGGGGGATCACCGAGAAGCTCGATTACATCAAGAGCCTCGGGGTGGACGCCATATGGCTGAACCCCTTCTTCGATTCGCCGTTCAACGACGCCGGCTACGACATCCGGGACTACTTCAAGGTGGCGCCCCGCTACGGAACGAACGACGACGCCCGCAGGCTCTTCGCCGAGGCCCACAGGCGCGGGATCCGCGTGCTCTTCGACTTCGTGTCGAGCTACACCTCGATCGACAATCCCTGGTTCACCGCCTCCGCGCTCCAGAAGCCGAGCGCCACGTCGAACTGGTATGTCTGGACCGACAATGTGTGGAAGTTTGAGCCGGAAAACGGGTTTGTGCACGGGTACGGCCAGCGCAACGGGAACTTCCTCAGCAATTTCTTCTGGAACGAGCCGGCCCTGAACTACGGCTACGGGCGTCCGGATCCGGACAAACCGTGGCAGCTTTCGACCCGCCATCCCGACGTCCTGGCGCTGCGCGAGGAGATGAAGAAGGTCGTCCGCTTCTGGATGGACATGGGCGCCGACGGATTCCGTGCGGACATGGCCGGCGCGCTCGTAAAGGGCGGCGACCCGGATCGCCGGACGCAGGCCTTTTGGAGGCGAGATCCGTTCCATCCTCTCCGCAAGCTATCCGCAGGCCTTTACGGTCGCCGAGTGGTCGGACCCCGAGGCGGCGCTCGGCGAGGCGTTTCACGCAAGCTTTTACCACTGGTCGGAGGGGTTCAACGACCTCTACCAGAAGGAGGGCTGGCGCATCCTCAACGGCATGTCCGACGGGCACAGCTTCTTCGACGCCGAGGGCAAGGGTGACATTTCCTTCTTCCTCAAGCGGTACCTTGCCGACCTCGACGCGACCCGTGCGAAGGGCTACATCGTCCTGCCGCTCGGCAACCACGACATCGCGCGCCTCGGGAACCGCAGGAGCACCGACGACCTGGAGATCATCATGGCGTTCGGCATGACGATGCCGGGGATACCGTTCCTTTACTACGGCAACGAGATCGGAATGCGCCAGCTCGGCGACGACCTCCCCCAGATCGAGGGATGCTACAAGCCGCGGGCGGGCGCCCGCACGCCCATGCAATGGGCGCCCGGCAGGAACCTCGGCTTTTCGACGGCCGAGCCGTCGCAGCTGTACCTCCCGGTCGACGCCGATCCAGGCGCCCCCACGGTCGCCGGCGAGGAGAAGGATCCCGGATCGCTCCTGAACCGGGTGCGCCGCCTGATCGCCCTCAAGCACGCCGAGCCGGCCCTGGCCGCCTATGCCGAATTCATCCCGCTCTTTGCAAAGGAGAACGCCTATCCCTTCGTCTATGCCCGTGCCTCGGGGGCCGACGTGCTGGTGGTCGCCCTGAATCCTTCAGGAAGTCCGGCTGCGGCTTCATTCGCGTTCGCAAGGCCCTACAAGAGCCTGCGGCTGTTGGCCGGCAAGGAGGCGCGAATCTCGGGGGGAGGGGGCAGCCTTTCGCTCGAGATGGCTCCCGTGAGTTATGCAATCTACAAGCTCGTCGCGCCCTGAGCCGAGGTCGAGGCTCGCAAAGTCCCCGGGCACGGTGCAGCGTCCCCGGAACCCCCATTCGCATGAGCACTCCCATCATCGCCCAGAAATCCCCCTACGGCGTCGAGGTCGAGGCAGGCAAGACCTACGCCTGGTGCGCCTGCGGCGGGAGCCGGGGCCAGCCCTTCTGCGACGGCTCGCACAAGGGGACCGGCCTCGCCCCCAGGATCTTCAAGGCGCAGGAGTCCGGGACCGTGTATTTCTGCGGCTGCAAGCATTCGAAGTCGGCGCCGCTCTGCGACGGCTCGCACAAGGCGCTCTAGCGTGCGCCGCTCCCGGCCCGGCCCTCCCGGCCCGGACGGGAAGCGCGGTTCGGCCCCCATGACGGCTCCCGTGGCGATCATCTCGGGCGGCACCCGCGGAATCGGCCGCGCGCTCGCCCTCCGCCTCGCGAACCGCGGCACCGCGGTCGCGACGCTCTACCACAGCGATGAGCAGGCCGCCTCGGAGCTCTCGGCGGAATTCTCGCGAATCGGCGCCACCCTTCACCTGCGCAAATGCGACGTGCGAGATTTTGACCGCCTGAGGGGATTTGCCCGCGACGTCGGCGCGCAGTTCGGACGGGTCGACTACCTGGTGAACAACGTCGGCATCGATGTCTTCAAGACCATCGACTCGGTGAGCCTCGAGGAATGGCGCCTTGCGCAGGACGTGATATTGAACGCTCCGCTTGTCCTGACGAAGGAGGTCCTCCCGTTCATGAGGCAGAGGCATTTCGGCCGGGTCGTGATGCTTGGGGCGTCGTCGCGCGACTACGGGAAGGGCGCTGCCGGAATGGGCCCGTTCGGGGTGCACAAGGCGGCGCTGCAGGTGCTGACCCGGACGCTCGCCCTCGAGGAGATCGGACACGGGGTCACGGTTAACATGGTGTCACCCGGGAGCACCGAGGGCGCGGGCTCCCTGCCCGAGGAGCGGCGCATCCCCGCCGCGTCCATCCCGATCGGGCGGCGCGTGTCGCTTGGGGAGGTTGTGGACGCGATCGATTATTTTCTGTCCGACAGGGCTGCGGGCGTCACGGGGCAGTCACTGGGAGTGAATGGCGGGTTGAGCATGTAGGCATCCGCGCCCACGGGCGGGTCCGATCCGCCGTCAGGGGGACTGGGGTTCGGCGACCGCGATGACGCAGCGCCCGGGGCCTATTCTCAGCGCCACGGCCGGATCCTGCGAGGCCCCGATCGCCAGGACCCGCCGAAGCGGTCCTTCTCGGTGTCGTAGATCCTAAGGCTCCGCGCCCCCGCCGGCTCCGGCCCGAGTTGAAGCTCTCCGGAGGCCTCCGCCTTCGAGGGATTCACGACCAGGACAAAGAGCGTCCTCGAGCACCGGACGGCATAGACCGGGAGCGCGGGGCCGGACCACCGGCACTGGACCTGCGCGAACTCGCCGCCGCCGGCCTTCAGCATCCGATCGCCCATGGCGCGGACGCGGGCGAGGTACGGCGTCATCTGCCGCTCATCGAAGAACTCCCACCACCAGCTCATCGGCAGGATCGGTGTCGGCGAGAAAAGGCCCAGCCAGAGCCCGAGCTTGAAGTCGCGGTCCATCTCGGGAGCGAATTGGTTGAAGTCCTTGCTCCAGTCCCACTCGTAGCCGTATTCGCCGATGACATAGGGCTTCCCCTCGGCCCGGACGTACCTGCGGATGGTCTCTGGGATCGAGAGCGTGTTTCGGTAGATGTGCTTCTGGTTGAAATCGATCCCCGCGACCTGGTTCAGGCCGGCCACGTCGCGGTGCGAGATGCTCGTCGTCACCAGCCGTCCGTAGGGGTCGATGCCCTTCAGGTACGCGCTCATCTCCGCGTGCCATTCGACCACGACCCGGTCCGGGATCCGCTCGGGCGCCTGCCCGTACATGGCGTTGTCGATCTCGTTGAAGAGTTCCCACACGGCGATGTGGGGGCTCCACCCCCATCGGGCCACGAGGTAGCGGAGCCTGTCCCGGTATTGGGCCCGGGCGGCGGGGTCGGTGAAGAACTGGGCGGGTGCGGCGGCCGGCCCCCCGTTCGCGGCATTGTAGCTGCTCAAGGCCCAGGACTTTCCGAGAAGCGCCCCGTGCGAATCGAGCGTCAGCATGAAGTAGACGTCCGCCGACTCGGCGAGCGCGACCAGTTCGTCCATCCTCTGGATGGCGGAGGCGTTGAAGGGATGCTCGTCGTCTCGGTAGCGCGCGGTGTCCACGACGTGGTGCCACTCGAGCGGCAGATTCCAGGGGCACATCCACGTGCGGAAGAAATTCCCCCCGTTTTCAGACAGCCGGCCCAGGAGGTACTCGTAATTGAACCTCGGGTTCTCGTGGAGCTCCTTGAAATACCGCGAATCGTCCGATGAGCGCGCCTCCCAGCACAGGTTCTCCCCGATCCCCCGAAACGCCTCGCCGTCGTCGAATCGGAAGACCCACGGCCCGGCCCCGTGCAGAAATCCCTTCCGGCCCGAAGGCGCCACCGTGAACGCGACGGGAGCCGCGGGCGCGGCCTTCCCGCCGACGGCGAGCACGAATTCCCCCCGGAAGGCTCCAGATTCCCCGGGAGCGTACGTCGCGTGCCAGACCGAGGGTTTTCCGCTGGATCCGCTCTCGTAGTAGCCGGGAACGGAGAGCCTGCGCCCGGATGGCGCGGTCAGCTCAAGGGTCAGCATGATCTCGCTCGAGCGGTAGGGGTTCTCCCACGGCGCAGTCAGCATGACGACAAAGTCCACGCGCCCGTAGCGTTCCGGATGGGCCGTCAGGAGGGTTGCGCTCTCAATCTGCGCCCGCGCGAGTCCGGGCAGGAACGCGCAGACAACCAGCGGGAGGCGAAGTTTTCCCAGGAGCAGGCTCTTCAGCATGGGGCGTTAGGGGTGGCCTGGGTGCCCGATGGACGGGCCGCACTCGAAAAATATCCGCGCAGCACGGGCGGTCCCAGGGGCGGCAGACTAGCGTCGCGCGCTTCCGGCATTCAAGACCCATCGGTCCCTTGGGGCCCCGGACGGGCGCGGAGTCCGCCGGGCGGGTTTCGGCGACCGCAAAAAATGCGCAGCATCTTTCAAGAGGTGCGCAGCGGGATTTTGCGCGTCTGTTTAATGTTCCCATCGGTCAGCGGACAGGAACGGGCGTTCTCGGCAATCCCCAGTTGAGAACGATGCGTAACATCCAGTCATACACCAACCCAAGCGTCGCAATGCCGCCCAATCCCGAGGGCGGAACGAGGCTGGATGCGTCCACCCGGGAGCCCCCGCGCGCCTCGGCGCGCGGGGGCCTAATCCCCGACCGGAGGCTAACATTATGGTCCTAGCGCCCGTCCAGAAACGAGCCACTGCCGCCGAACGCGTCGCCAAGCAGATCGGCGCCGACAAGCGCTACAAGATCCTTGAGGCTCACATAAAGAAGTTCCAGCACCGCCACGATGCGCTGATCGAGGTGCTCCACAAGGCGCAGGAGCTCTTCGGGTTCCTCGACGACAACGTGCTTCATTTCGTCTGCGACGAGCTGAAACTGCCGGCGAGCCGCGTCTACGGCGTCGCGACCTTCTACCATTTCTTCAAGCTGAAGCCCCAGGGCGCGCACACCTGCGTCGTCTGCCTCGGAACGGCCTGTTACGTGAAGGGAGCCGACAAGGTGCTTGCGGCCATCGAGGGCCGGGCGGGCATCGTCGCCGGCGAGACGACGCCCGACCGCCAGCTCTCGCTCCAGACAGCGCGGTGCATCGGCGCCTGCGGGATCGGGCCGACGGTGATCTACGACGGCATCGTGACGCCCTACCAGACCCCCGAAACCGCTCTCGAAAAGATCAAGGAGTGGGAGACCCTATGACGTTCGCCGACCTACAACAGATCAAGGAGGACGAGCTGGCCGCGCGCAAGAAGGTGGTGCTGCGGTGCTGCATGGCGGCCGGATGCATGTCGTCCGACGCAAAGGGAGTGAAGGAGGAGCTTGCGAAGGCGGTTGCGGCCGCCGGCCTCCAGGACACGGTCGAGGTGCGCGGCGTCGGATGCCTTAAGCTGTGCTGCGAGGGCCCGCTCGTGCAGGCCGATCCCTTCAACACGCTCTACGTGAAGGTCTCGCCCAAGAACGCGCCGGCGATCATCGAGGCCCTGCAGGGCGTCAAGAAGGACCTTGCGCAGGCGGACCCGGGTGCGGCGTTCTTCACCAAGCAGCTCTCCATCGTTCTCGCCAACAGCGGCCAGATCGACCCAGAGCGGATCGAGGCCTATGTCGCCGCGGACGGCTACAAGGCGCTCCACGAGGTGCTTACGGAGATGCAGCCCCCCGAGGTCATCGAGCAGATCACCCGCAGCGGGCTCCGCGGAAGGGGAGGGGCGGGCTTTCCGACGGGCCTCAAATGGAGCACGGTCTCCAAGACCCCGAGCGAAAAGAAGTACGTGATCTGCAACGCGGACGAGGGCGACCCGGGCGCGTTCATGGACCGGAGTGTCCTCGAAAGCGACCCGCACTCGGTGCTGGAGGGCATGGCGATCAGCGCCTACGCCGTCGGCGCGGACCAGGGATTCATCTACGTGCGCGCCGAGTACCCGCTCGCCATCAGCCGGCTCCAGACGGCGATCCGGCAGGCGAAGCGCGTGGGCCTTCTCGGGATGGGCGTCTTCGAGTCGCCCTTCAATTTCAACATCGACATCCGGATCGGAGCCGGAGCCTTCGTCTGCGGCGAGGAGACGGCTCTCATGGCCTCCGTCGAGGGCAAGCGCGGCACGCCCCGCCCTAGGCCCCCCTTTCCGGCCCAGAGCGGCCTTTGGGACTGCCCGACCCTGATCAACAACGTGGAGACCTTCGCCAATGTTCCGGCCATCATCCGGCGCGGCGCGGAGTGGTTCGCCGGCATCGGCACCGAGAAGAGCAAGGGCACCAAGGTCTTCGCCCTGGCCGGCAAGATCAGGAACACGGGCCTTATCGAGGTGCCGATGGGGACGCCGCTCCGCACGATTGTCGAGGACATGGGCGGCGGCGCCCTCGGGGGCGGCCTCATCAAGGCGGTGCAGACCGGAGGCCCTTCCGGCGGATGCATTCCCGCGCAGCACCTGGACACGCCGGTCGACTACGAGTCGCTGACAAAGCTCGGGTCCATCATGGGCTCGGGCGGGATGATTGTGATGGACGACGCCACCCGCATGGTGGACGTGGCCCGCTTCTTCATGGAATTCTGCGTCGACGAGTCGTGCGGCAAGTGCATTCCGTGCCGGACGGGAACGGTGCAGATGTACCATCTGCTCGAGAAGCTGCTGGCGCGCAGGGCCACGGCCCGCGACCTGGCCAAGCTCGAGGAGCTCTGCGACATGGTCCGGAACACGAGCCTCTGCGGCCTCGGCCAGACGGCGCCAAATCCCGTGATGAGCACGCTCCGCTTCTTCCGCAACGAGTACGAGGAGCTGCTCCAGCCCGACACCTACGCGCAGGGCGGCAACGGCGCCGAAGGGGCCCATGCCGCGACGGCCGCAAACTGAACCGATTCCAATGGCTGCAAAAACACTCACCATCGACGGCAGGCAGATCAGCGCCGAGTCCGGCAAGACGATCCTAGAGGCCGCCACCGAGGCAGGGATCAAGATCCCGACGCTGTGCCATCTTGACGGCGTCTACGACGTGGGCGCATGCCGGCTCTGCCTCGTGGAGGTTGCGGGCACGCCGAAGCTCCTGTCGGCCTGCACGACCCGGGTCTACGAGGGGATGGAGATCACCACCCACAGCGAGCGCCTGCGAAAGTACCGCCGGATGACGCTCGAACTGCTCTTCGCGGAGCGAAACCACGTCTGTTCCGTCTGCGTCGCGAACGGCCACTGCGAGCTCCAAACGCTCGCCTATGAGCAGGGCATGGATCACGTCCGCTACGACTACTGCTTCCCGAAGTGGGGCATGGACCTCACGCACCCCACGATGGGCATGGACCACGACCGGTGCATCCTGTGCACGCGGTGCGTTCGCGTCTGCTGGCACATCGAGGGCGCGGGCACGAAGAACGTCTCGGGGCGCGGCGGGAAAATCGATGATCATCTCGGACCTGAACGAACCCTGGGGCGAGTCGGAGACCTGCACGTCGTGCGGCAAGTGCCTCCTCTCGTGCCCGACGGGAGCCCTCTTCCAGAAGGGCGCGACCGCAGGCGAGAGCGAGCGCGACCGCACCAGGCTCGAATTCATCGTCACCGCCCGGGAGAAAAAACAATGGAGCGTCTAAAAATAGCCACAGTCTGGCTCGGCGGCTGCGCCGGCTGCCACATGTCCTTCCTCGACCTTGACGAGTTCCTGATCGAACTCGCCGGCAAGGTGGACGTCGTCTTCAGCCCGATCATCGACCGGAAGGAGTATCCCGAGGGCGTCGACCTCTGCCTCATAGAGGGGGCCGTCTGCAACGAGGACAACCTCGAGTTGCTGCACAAGGTGCGCGCGCGGACGAAGGTGCTCGTCTCGTTCGGCGACTGCGCGGTGACGGGGAACGTCCCGGCGATGCGCGACCAGCTAGGCGCGGACAATGCCGCCCAGGTCCTCCAGTGCGCCTACATCGAGAACGCCCAGGACCGCCCGAGCCTGCCCGGCCAGGAGGGCATCGTGCCCGCGCTGCTCCCGAACGTGCGTCCCGTGCACGAGATGGTCGCCGTCGAATACTACCTGCCGGGGTGCCCGCCCCCGGCCGAGCGCATCAAGATGGTCCTCCTGCAGGTGCTTGACGGCACGGCGCCGAAGCTCGAGGGCGCGCAACTCAAGTTCGGCTGAACCGTCCAAAAACCCCGGACCGATCCCCTATGTCGAAGCGCATCATAATCGACCCCGTCACGCGCATCGAGGGCCATGCGAAGATCAGCATCTACCTCGATGACGACGGAAACGTGACCGACGCCGAGTTCCATGTCGTGGAGTTCCGCGGCTTCGAGAAGTTCTGCGAGGGACGCTCCTATTCCGAGATGCCGGGCATCACGCCGCGCATCTGCGGCATCTGCCCGGTGAGCCACCTTCTGGCCTCGGCGAAGGCGGGCGACGCGATCATGGCGGTCAGCATCCCGCCCGCGGCCGACAAGCTGCGGCGCCTGATGAACCTGGGCCAGTTCGTCCAGAGCCACGCGCTCAGCTTCTTCCATCTGAGCGCTCCGGACTTCCTCCTCGGCTGGGAAACTCCGCCCGAGAGGCGGAACATCTTTGGCCTGATCTCGAGGAAGGCCGACCTCGCGCGGGCCGGCATCCGGCTGCGGCGGTTCGGCCAGGAGGTGATCGAGGTCCTCGGCGGCAAGCGGATCCATCCCTCGTGGGCGGTGCCGGGGGGCGTCCGCAGCGCGCTGACGCCGGACGGAGCCGACAGGATCCGCGCGTGGCTGCCCGAGGCGTTTGCGACGACCCGTGTGGCGCTCGACCTCTTCAAGAACACCCTTGTCGACCACGAGCGCGAGACGCAGCTCTTTGGCAATTTCCCCTCGCTCTTCATGGGAATGGTCACCCCGGACGGCACCTGGGAGCACCACGGCGGAAAGCTGCGTTTCACGGACAGCAGCGGCAGCATCCTTGCGGACCAGGTCGACCCGAAGGACTACAAGAGCGTGATAGGCGAGTCGGTCCAGGAGACGTCCTACCTGAAGTCGCCGTATTACCTGCCGCTCGGCAGGGAATACGGGGTCTACCGGGTGGGTCCGCTTGCGCGGCTGAACATCTGCAACCGGATGGGCGTGCCGCGCGCCGACGCCGAGTTCGAGCACTTCAGGACGTTTGGCCACGACTCGGTGACGTCCTCCTTCCTTTACCATTACGCCCGCCTGATAGAGATCCTGGCCTCGCTCGAGTACATCGAGCGGGGGCTCGACGACCCGGACCTCTTTGGCGTGGACCTGCGCGCCGACGCCGGGATCAACAGCCTCCGCGGGGTGGGGGCGAGCGAGGCCCCGCGGGGTACCCTGTTCCACGACTACACCGTCGACCGCAACGGAATGCTCCAGAAGGTCAATTTGATCGTCGCCACCGGGCAGAACAACCTGGCGATGAACCGCACCGTGGCCCAGATCGCGCGCCATTTCCTGAAGGGCGGTGAGATCACCGAGCCGATGCTAAACCGGATCGAACACGGGATCCGCTGCTACGACCCGTGCCTGAGCTGCTCCACCCACGCCGCCGGCCGGATGGCGCTCCACGTCAGGCTCGTCGCCCCCGATGGGCGCGTGGTCAAGGAAGTGCTGCGCGACTAGGAGAACGGCGGCCCCAGTCCCCATGAGCGAGGCCCCCGTGGAAACCCCTTCGATCCCCGCCCTTCTGGACGAGGTGCTTGTGATCGGCTACGGCAACACGCTTCGCCAGGACGACGGCGTGGGGCCCTATGTCGCGGAGCGGTTTGAGGAGCTCGGCCTGCCGGGGGTGCGCACACTCGTCGAGGCGCAGCTTTCGCCCGAGCACGCCGAGGTGATTTCGATGGCCAAGGCCGTCGTGTTCGTCGATGCGGCGGCGACGGAGGCGAGGGACGCGGAGTTGCGCCCGCTGTCCGCCGCCGAATCCTCCGAGGTGACGGCGCATTCCCTCGAGCCGGCAACGCTCCTTGCGCTCTGCCGCGATGTCTACGGGCGCGTCCCGAAGGCATGGTGGCTGACGATCCGGGCCGAGCAGCTGGGCTTCGGCGAGGAGTTCTCATCGCAGGCCTGGACGGGCGTTGCTGCGGCCCTTGGAGAATTGCGGAGCCTTGTCCGCGGGCTGGGCCGTCCCCTGTAGCCTGGCGGGCGGGATTCGATGCGGCTTGGGGGCAATCGCCTGAAACCCCGGGAGCGGATTTTTTCATTCTGAAGGCCGCGAAAGGATCCCGGACGGGGGTGCGCGGGCGCCGGAATCGGGCCCGAAATTCGCATGGGCGTGTTTTGCTTGAGCTGCATAGGCTCAGGCAATCTGATGGCGGGCCCGCCTCGGATGATTTTCACGACCTACTGGTTCCTGTTTTTCGCACTGGCGGCGGTAGTCGGGTTCCACGCCTTGCCCCGCCCGACGTGGCGGCTTTGGTGGCTCGCGGTCGCCTGCGCCTGCTTTCATATCCACTTCGCGGGTCCCGCCGGGGTCCTCCCGATCATCGTCCTCATGATCCTCACGTATTTCGCGGGCCGGTCCAGGAACCGGGCGGTCTGCCTGGCCGCGATGGGCATCTGCGTGGCGGCCCTCTGCTTCTACAAATACACGCTTTTCCTGACCGGGGCCATTATCGAGCCGATGAGCGCGAGTCTCGCCTCGGCCATGACGAAGGCGGCCGGAGCCGTCATGCCGGGGGCGCCGCCGCTTGGGATAAGCTTCTTCACGTTTGAATTCGTCCACTACCTCTTCGAGGTGCGCCGGGGCGGCGAGCCGATCCGCAGCCCCGTCAAGTTCCTGCTTTTCTCGATCTTCTTCCCTTCGCTTGTCGCAGGCCCGATCAAGCGGTACCCGCAGTTCCTTCCCTCGCTCGAATCGGCGACGGCGGCGCCCGCGTCGGGCACCGATGTCGCTGCCGGGCTCCTGCGGATTGCGACCGGCTTCGGAAAGAAGGTCCTGATCGCCGACCAGCTTACGCTCTACATCGACCGTTGGCAGCCCCACTTTGCCGATGAGACGTTGGGCGGACGATGGGTGATCCTGGCGGCGATCTCGTTCAGGATCCTGATGGACTTTTCGGGGTACAGCGACATCGCGATCGGATGCGCCCAGACGCTTGGAATACGGCTGCCCGAGAACTTCAACTGGCCCTATCTCGCGCAAAACCTCCAGGATTTCTGGCGGCGCTGGCACATGTCGCTGACGAGCTGGATTCGCGATTACATCTATATCCCGATGGGGGGAAGCCGGAGCGGCCCGGCCCGGCAGGTGATGGGAGGCGTGGCCGCCTTCGCAATCTGCGGCCTCTGGCACGGGCCCGCCTGGCACTTTGTCCTCTGGGGCCTCTACCACGGCTTCGGCCTCGGCGTCTGCACGACCTACGCGAAACTGCCTTGGGTTGGGCCCGCGGCCGCCGCGATCTTCCGGAAGGAGCCGCTCACGGGCCGGGCGTTGACGCTCCTCTATGCCTCGCTTGGATGGCTTCTCTTCTTTTACCCGCCTGACGAGGCGTGGCGGATGGCTCAGCAACTTTTCGGGCAATGAGCAGCACCCCCCCACTGGATCCCTGTCCCCGCCCCCCCTGGCTGCGCCCGAGCGGCTACGTGGCCGGGCTGGCGCTCGGATTGGCGTGGCTGTCGTGGATGGGGTGGAGGGCCTCCGTGACGGACTATCACCCGGGCTTCGCGCGCTTCTATCCCGCGATCTCCCCCGAGACCAATTACTATCCCACCCTCAATGAAATGACGGCGATCGTCCGCGCGCGGTGCCGGCACGACCAGGTCCTCGTCATTGTCGGGGGCAATTCGATCCTGGAGGGCGTTTGGCAGCCCGTGGCGGACCTCTGGTCCCGCCACCTGCAGGACCTGCTTGGGGACCGTTACTGCGTGATCAACTTTGCCTTCCGCGGAGGCTCGCCGTCCGACGGCGGCGCCGTGGTGGCCGAGGTGCTGCGAAACGAGTATCCCCGCCAGATCCTCATTGCCGACGAGAATCCGTTGAATGGCGTCGAACCGATCGCCCATGAGCCGTACCGGTACATCTTCTGGCAGGCGTACTTCCGGGGACTCTTGATCGAAACGCCCGCGCGAACGCGCGTTATTAAGGAATATCAGTTGGACAAGGGACAACGGCGCATCTTCAGGGAGAGGGCGATCAGCAATTGGTTTGATATTGCCCTGCATTACAACGACCTGTGGAACAGGATCTGCTTCGAACGATTCTGCACGGTGCCGTCCTTCCTGGGGGACTATGTTCCCGCGATGCTGAAGCCCAGGCGTTTGTTCGCCGACGACGAGCCCGACGCCTTTGCCCCCCAGGCGCTGGCGGCCAAGTATCCCGCCTCCGTCCTCGACGCAGAAATGCGGATCGTGCGAAATGTCTCGGCCAATTTTTACCGCAAGACCAAGGCTGGCGACTGGATGCTCGCCAGGGCAAAGTTCAACGAAATGGAGGTGAACTACAAAGAGGTCTTTCCGGGGGCCCTCAAGGCCCGGACATTGATCCTCGTCAGCCGGGGCAGCCCCTATTACCGCCGGCGGCTGACACCCGACGAGCAGGCGCGCGACGACCAGTGCTTCCGCGATGCCGTCAGGATCTGGCGCGACGCGGGCGTCGAATCGACGGACTACGGTCGCGACTTTACCGACGACGACTACGGAGACCGCACCCATCTGTCGAAGACCGGCGGAGCGAAACTGGCCGAACTCGTGGCGCCCGAAGTTCGGGCCATGGCGGCAAAACTCTCCTATCTGAAGTGAGCACCGGCGAACCCACCCCATCCAAGCCCGCTCGCTTCCGTCGGGCATCCCTTTGGGCGGCGACCTTTGCCGTCTCGCTAGCGGCGGGGATGCTCTCCGCCCTGGTGCTTCATTATATCCTATATAGAATCGGCCTGCCCGGGTCGCCTTTCATATACGTGGCCTTCTAGCCCCTTCGGCGCCGATGTCGGCAGACCCGTCATTATCCCGTCAGGCCCGGGGGGGCGGCGCACGGGCCCATCGCGGCTTCCCGGCCGCCCGCATGGCGACCGCCGGAGGGTCCCTTCGGGGCGCGGCCCGGCGCGTGGGTCCAAGCGCCGGGTTCCGCTGCCCCCGCCAGTTTTTATCCTAATGATTTGGGGGATGAATACTTATCTTTCGGCATTCCTTTGCGCGTTCGAGTTGCCTCCCGGCGCCTCCTGGGTTACACCATAGGCGGGCAACCCCGGGGCCTTCCAACGCCCGCCCTCCGCCCCAATACCGAATCCCACGATCTGACGCGGCCCGCCTCCCCTTGAACGGGGCATGCGCCCCGCGCTATCAACCCCAATACCCCAATGAAATCATTATTTGCCCTTTCGCAGATCCCGCGGGCACGGCTCCTCGCCTCCATCGGCGTCGCTGCCTGCGCCGCGTTGCTAGGCCTGCGTGTGGACGGCGCCGAGTTTCCGGCGGGCCCAACGGCCGAGCTTCGGTCGCCCGACGGGAACATCGTTGTCGTCGTGAACACGGAGGGCCGCCTCACGTACCGGATATCCTACAACGGTATCCCAGTCCTGAATACCTCACAGATGGGGCTCCGCCTGAGGGAGCAGGGCTACCTCGGCGCCGACGTCACGCTCGTCGGCGTGGACCAGACCGAAAGCGACTCGCTCTGGACCAATGTCCTCGGCAAGCACAGCGAGGTGCGCGACTGGTACAGGCAGCTCAAGCTCACGCTGCGCGAGCGGGGCACCGAGGAGCGGACCTTCGAGGTGATCTTCCGCGCCTACAATGACGGAGTGGGCTTCCGCTATTCCCTGGCCCGCTCGCCGACGGACAAGGACTTCATCGTGGACGAGGAACTCACCGAGTTCGCCTTCACCGCGGACAATGTCTGCTACGCGGGAGACCACACGACCGTGCCCAGCGACACCTACGACATCCGCGGCGGGTTCGCAGGCTCCCAGGAGTGGGAATTCCAGAGGAAGCGCCTCTCGGACCTTTCGGACGAGACGGTCACGGGCCTGCCGCTCCTAATCCATGCGCCGAGCGCCTGGGTGGCGGTGTCCGAGGCGGATCTTTTCGACTGGTCCGGAATGTGGCTCACACGGGCGCCCCAGGTCGGGGGGACGACGGCCGTGACCCTGCGGGCCACGCTTGCCCCCCGCCTGGACGGGCAGGGGCTTGTCAGGGCGCAGCTTCCCCACCAGTCGCCCTGGAGGGTGCTGATGATCGGCGCGGCTCCCGGGCGCCTGGTCGAAAGCGACCTCATCCTCAACCTGAGCACGCCCTCGCAGATTGCCGACGCCTCCTGGATCAAGCCGGGGATGATGGCGTGGGACCACTGGTGGTCGGGGGTCGGCAAGATGGACACCGCGACCCTCAAACAGTTCATCGCGTTCGCCTCGGAGATGGGCTGGCCCTATGAGCTGGTCGACGGGGGCTGGTATGTGGGCACGCACACGGGCCGCCCGATGCCCAATAGCGACATCACCCGCCCGGCCCCCGGGGTCGACATGCAGGAGCTCCTGCGCTACGCCGCGCAGAAGCACGTGCGCCTCTGGGTCTGGCTCTATTGGACCGATGCGGACCGGGAGGATGCCTACAAGAAGGCCTTTGCGCTTTACGAAAAATGGGGCATTGCCGGCGTTAAGATCGATTTCATGGACCGGGACGACCAGGAGATGGTCAACTGGTACGAAAAGATCACGCGCTGCGCGGCCGACCATCACCTGATGGTCGATTTTCACGGCGCCTTCAAGCCGACGGGAATGATCCGCACCTGGCCGAACCAGATCACCCGGGAGGGGATCATGGGAAATGAGTACAACAAATGGAGCGCCCGGGTGACCCCGGAGCACAAGCTGACCCTGCCGTTCACGCGCTTCCTGGCCGGGCCCGGCGACTTCACGCCCGGGGGCTTCGTCAACAAGTCCGTGTCCGAGTTCCAGACGCACGTGTCCCCGACCCAGGTCCAGGGTACGCGAGCGAACCAGCTGGCTTTGTTCGTCGCCTACGACAGCCCCATCATGTGCGTCTGCGACCATCCGGAGAATCTGCGCGGACAGCCCGGCATCGATTTCCTGAAGCTGGTGCCGACGGTCTGGGACGATACCAGGGTCCTTTCCGGGTCCGTCGCCGAATACCTCGTGATCGCGCGCCGTTCCGGCTCGGACTGGTTCCTCGGGAGCATGACCAACCGCAACCCGCGCGTCTGCTCGACGAAGCTCTCGTTCCTCGGGCCGGGAAAATGGCAGATGCGCCTCTGGCACGACGCCGCCGACTCCTCCGACAACGCCGAGCACATTGAGACCAGCGAGCGGATGGTGACGGCCGACGACACGGTCGACCTGCGCATGGCGGCGGGCGGCGGCGCGGTGGCCCGATTTGTCCAGGCGCCCCGCTAGCGGGCCCGTCCCGGTCAAACGTCCATCGCAATCACCTCGTGCGCTGAGATCGAGGGCACGACGACCTCGAGGGTGTCGCCTGTCTGGATGAACGGCGGCGACCCGCCGGAGACGAGCAGCTCGAGCCGCCTTGCCCTGAGCCCGTCGGGGAGCCGAACCCGGACGCGCTGCGCCCCGACCGGGAAAAGCTCCCGGACCGGCCCCTTCATCATCATCGGATTGGTGAGATTGACCAGGTGGACCGTGAGCGAGCGCCTCTGCCGCCAATAGGTCACGTCGAGGACGCCTGGCCCGTCGACGGTCACGGGCGAGGGCTCGTTCGTCGCCCATTCGACGGCGTTGCGAAGCAGCCTGCCGTGGTCGGGCGCGAGCACCTCCCAGTAGGTCCGGTCGATGTCCCCGGGGAAGTACACGACGCGGCCCCCGCCGGGCGACCCGCCGAGGAACACCTGCGGGATGTCGGTCCGGGGCTGGCGGGGGAAGACCTTCTCCATCGGGAGATCCGGGTAGGAGGGTATCAGGGTGAGAAGGGGCTCCGGGCCGCCGGCGCGGGCCGCGGCCTCGACCCGCCACACGCCGTTGATGATCCTCGGCGCGTCCTCAAGGCCGCGGAAGAGGGCGTGGCCCGGAGCCCGGTCGTGCTCGAGGCGGATGTAGGCGTTTCGCATCGGCCCCTCCGTTGCGCCCTTCCACGTCGCCCCGAAGAGGTCGGAGAGCCCGAACTCCGCGCGCGGGTTGCCCCATTCGTCGCAGAGCGAGGTCTCGAAGGTCGCCACGAGGCCTCCGCCCCGCGCCACAAACGCGCGGAGCTGCCCGCACTGGGCGTCCGAAAGCGAGGTGATGTTCGGGAGGATGAGGGTCCTGAAGGCGGCGAGGCGGCCGGCGTCCAGGAGGCGGTCGTGCACCATCTCGAAGGGGATCCTCGCCTCGACGAGCGCCTGGTACCAGCCGAGCGCGGCGCCCTCGACGGGGTCGGGGGCCCCCGGTTTTCCCGATTGGAACCACGCCGTCTGCTGCGAGTAGACGATCGCGACGCGGGCGAGCGGGCGCTCGTTGCGCAGGTACGCCTCCGCGCCCCTGCACCAGCCGTAGATCTCCTCCACGGGCTTCAGCCACCTCGGATCGTAGATGACGCCCCCGAATTTCGTGAACCATGGCCTGAGGCCGTTGGCGATCCCGTCCGCGACCCAGAGGCGAATCTCGTCGGCGGACTGCACGGAATCCTTCCAGCGGTGGTCGTCGTCCAGGCCGACCGAGAAGATGCCGACGATCGGCTTCGCTCCCATCGTGGCCCTGAATTCCTTTCCGTTCTTTCCGTTCGACCACGGAGCGGCGACGCCGTGGCGCGACTGGCGGTCAGCAAAGAGGGTGGGGGCCAGCTCCCCGATGCGCTTCATGTCGAGCGAACTGGTGGCGCCGCCGCCCGTGTTCGGGATGACGCAGGAATCCGGGTTGATCTTGCGGACCTCCGAATCCCAGAGGCGCCAGAGGCTGAAGAGGCGCTCCTGGCGCCACAGGAGGTAGGCGCGGTGCGCGGGATCCTGGGCCCCGTCCCCTCGGGGCAGCTCGAGGCCGCTCGCCTCCTTGAAGTTGGCGCGGCAGTGCTCGCAGTAGCAGATCCCGGCGCCGTCCCAGCGGTTGATGAAGATGCCGTCGACCCTGTAGCGGGACATGATCTCCCGCTTCACTTCGGTCATGAATTCGAAGTTGTACGGGCCGAACGCGCAGGTGAGCCACATCTCGGGCGAGGCCCAGTGCCTCCTCGGCTTGCCGTCGGCCCCGACGGCGATCCAGTCGGGGTGTGCGGCCCGCACGTCGTCATAGGTCGCGTGCGGGTCGGTGCGCGCGACGACGGTCATGCCCAGCTTGCGGCAGCCATCGACCAGCCCGCCGAAGACGTCCCGGTCGCCGAGCCACGCGCTTCGGTGGTGAAAGGGGACCTGCGTCGGGTAGTACGCCACGCATCCGCCCGCGCTCAGGCAGGCCGCGTCCGAATGCGTGCGCTTGAAGTAGTCGAGCCAGAATTCGGGGCTGAACGTGCCGGGGTCGTTCTCGACGAGCGTCAGCTGGGCCCATCGCATGGGCTTGTCCGTCCAGGAGGGCGGGGGAGGGCCCAGGGCCGTCAGGTCCGCCGCACGGGCCGCTCCCGGGGCGATCCTTCCAAGCGCGGCGGCGGCTCCGGCCGCGGCGGAGGCCTTGATGAACGTGCGGCGTGTCAGTTCGGTCATGGGGCGGGTGGGGGCCGTTCCGGCGCGCTTCGGGCCGCGCGGGACAAGAACGGGTTAACCAGTGCTCCGGCCTACGCAAGCCGGGCCGTGCGAAAAGCGGGCGGGACAATCGGGCGTAAACGGTTGATTCATGGCGGAGGGTCGGCATGATTCGCCCGCGTTGTCCGCCGGGAGCGGGGAGACGGGTCGTCTCCCCGGGTAGCCCGGCGGGTTCGCTGCACATGCCCTGGATTCAGGCTTACACCCCAATAGGCGGCGCTGGCGGGCCGTCGGCGCTCGTGGCTGCGATCCCCCTCGGCGTCATCTTTGTCTGCCTGGCCGCCCTGAGGATGAAGGCGCACCACGCCGCAATGCTAGCCCTTGCCGCCGCCCTGTTGATCGCCGTGACGCTCTGGGGAATGCCGGCCGGGCTGGCCGGGCTCGCGGCGGCCCAGGGGGCGGCCTTCGGGCTCTTCCCGGTTTTCTTCATCGTTATGGCGACGCTCTTTCTCTACCGGATCACGGTCAAAGGGGGCCAATTCGAGATCATCCGGGCCTCGATAGCCGGGATCACTCCCGACCGGAGGCTGCAGGCGCTCCTCATCGCCTTCTGCTTCGGCGCCTTCATCGAGGGGGCGGCGGGATTCGGGGCCCCGGTCGCGATCGCGGGGGCCACGCTCGTGGGGCTGGGCTTTCTGCCCCTTGAGGCGGCGGGCCTGTGCCTGGTCGCCAACACGGCTCCGGTCGCCTTCGGGACCATCGGCATCCCGATCGTCGCCATGGCGGGCGCCGCGGGCATGAACGACGCGGGTCTCATGAAGCTTTCTGCGATGGTCGGCCGGCAGCTTCCCTTTGTCTCGCTCGTGGTCCCGCTCTACATGGTCCTCATCATGGTGGGGTTGCGCCGGTCGATCGAGATCCTCCCGGCCGTCATCGCCTGCGGGGCCACGTTCGCGATCTGCCAGTGCGCGACGGCCAATCTCCTGGGACCGTACCTTCCGGACCTCCTCGCGTCGCTGGCCAGCATGGCGGCCCTGATGCTCCTCCTGCGGGTGTGGCGCCCGAGGACGATCTACCGCTTCGACCATGAGCAGGGGACGAAGGCGGAGACCCACGGCTACACGCGGCGCCAGGTCGCCAGGGCGTGGATCCCGTACCTTGCGCTGACGGCCATCGTGCTTCTCTGGGGCCAGCCCTCGGTGAAGGCGGCGCTCAACAGCCGCACGCTCATGATCCCGGTGCCGGGCCTGGACAACATGATCGCCAAGGCGGCGGGCGCCGCGGCCGCCCCGATTGCCGCAAGGTTCAAACTCGATTACCTGGCGAGCGGGGGCTCGGCCGTCCTCGTCGCCGCGGTCCTCTCGGCCTTTGTCTGCGGTCTGGGATTCAGGGAGACCGTGCGCATCCTCGGCCGGACGCTTTCCGACATGCGCTGGCCGGCGCTCACGATCGCCTCCGTCCTCGCGCTTGCCTACGTGATGAATGCCTCGGGAATGACGAACTGCCTCGGCCTCTTCGCCACGCGGGCGGGCCGCCTCTTCCCGCTCATTTCGCCTATCCTCGGCTGGATCGGCGTCTTCCTCACGGGCTCCGACACGTCGAGCAACGTGCTCTTCGGCGGCCTTCAGAAGACCGCGGCCGAGCAGCTCGGCCTGAGCCCCCTTCTCACCACGGCCGCCAACACGAGCGGCGGCGTCATGGGCAAGATGATCTCGCCGCAGTCACTCGCCGTCGCCTGCGCTGCGACCGGAATGGTGGGCCAGGAGGCGTCGCTTTTCCGGTTTGCGATCCGGCACTCGCTCGCGCTCCTCGGCGCCATCTGCGTGATCGTGTACCTCCAGGCGTTCTATCTGGCCTGGATGATCCCCTCCTGAGCGCTGGGATCCGGCCCAGGCACCCTGCTCCGGGCGGGCTCAGAGGGGCGCGCGCAGCCAGACGCGGTATTCGCCGCCCGTGGCGCCCGCGTCGGCGAAGGGGACCAGCGTGACGGTGCGCGGGGCGTTGTCCCAGGGACCGCGGACCTGGGTCGTGAACCGGAGCCCGCCCGCGGAGCCGGCAAGCGCCGGGGGTGCGTCGGCCGCCAGACGCAGCGCAGGGACGGATTCGACGCCGGGGTTCAGCGCGGAATCGGCGGCGAGGACAAAGGGTCCCCAGGCGAGCGCCGCCCGGCCGAAGTTTGTGTAGCTTCCCTCAACCACCCGTCCTTGCAGCGTGAACTGAAGGGCGACCGTGTCGCCGTCGCGCCACGTCCTTTCGGGCACCAAGGCCCAGCCCCCGGAAAAGGCGGTGCCGTCGATCGAGAGGGGCGCGGCCCACGTCGGCACGCGGACCTTGAGGGCGAATCGCGTAGGCCGGGACGTACGGACCACGAGCGTCGAGCGGCCCTCCGTCGGGAACTGGCTCCTCTGCTCGATTTCCACGGCGGCCCCATCGACCTGGAAACGCGCCTGCGAGGATTCCAGTGTGCTGACGAGGAGCGTGCCGCCCGCCTGCAGGTAGGCCGCGGTCGGAGCTAGGGCCAGGGCGCGGGGCCCGCTCGAATGGCAGCAGGTGATGCCCTTGTCGTAGTGCTTCGCGCCCTCAAGGGCGGTGTAGTAGCACCAGTCGTCCCCCCTCGGGTTCTGCGCCGCGGTCAGGTGGTTGTAGAGGGAGCGCTCAATCTCGTCGGCGCAGGCGGCGCTGCCGGTGAGCCGCAGGAGCTGGAGGTTCAGCTGGATCCAGGTCGTCGTGACGCAGGTTTCGCCGAGGTGGGCGTCCTCCCCGTTGGGAAGCTCGTGGTCCCCGCCGAAGATCTCGTGGATGCTTGATGTTCCGGTGATGTAGAGGCGTTTCTCGACGATGTCCGTCCAGGCGTCCGTGACCGCCGTCAGGAGCTCCCGGTCGCCGGTGACGCGCGCGAGTTCGCAGAGGCCTACCAGGTTCGAGAGCATCTCGTAGGCCTTGCCGTTGGCCGTCTTGCTCACCTCTTTCACCGTGAGAAGCGTCCGGACCACAGCCGGTCCGTTCGGCTCGTCATAGGAGCCCACGATGTAGCGGGCGAAGGCCAGGTACCGGGGGTCGCCGGTGACGCGGTAGAGCTGGACCATGGGCTCAAGGACGCTGGTGGCGGCCATCCCTTCATGGGTGCCCGCCGCGAGGATGCTTTTCTTTGCCGGAAAGGTGGCGATCAGGAGGTCGCCGATCTTGCGGGCCGCGGCGAGAGCGGGCTCGTTTCCCGTGTACCGGTAATAGGTCAGCAGGCCGATCAGGTTGTACTTGTGCGACCACACGTCCCAGTCGGCGCCGGGATAGAGGCCGAAGCGCTGGGCGGGCAGGTAGGTGCCGAGGTAGCCGTCGGGCTCCTGCGTCGAGATGAGCTCGGCTGCGACCTGGTCCAGCTTCTTCCGGAGCGCCGGGTCGCCGGTATAGGCCCAGGCGAGGGTCGCCGCATGGAGCCACTTGCCGACGTGCTCGCCGATCCAAGGGTGGTCGCCGGGCCTTTTCAGGTAGCCGGCGAGGAGCGGCACCGTGTCCACGACTTCGAGGCGCCCCCGCACGTTTGCGTCGATCCTTGCCCCGAGCCAACCCTCGAGCTTCACGGCCGAGGGCTCGACCGGTTCCACCACGTCGGGCATCACGGCAGCCACCTTGTAGGGCACCGGGAAGGTCGGAGCGGTCTGGGCGGCAAGCCCCTGAAGGGCCAGGCCGAGAAGGATTAGAAGGGTTCGCGGGGTCGTAGAGGTTGCCATGGGCTTCTGGGGTCGGGACCGGCGGGTCGCGCCGGGCTTTGGGTCAAAGGCCGGGTGCGGCGATGACCGCGGCGGACCCTAGGCCCGGAGGCAACTTGGGGCGAGCCGTTTCGCGGCGCGGCGGCCGGCCATCCCGTCAGGCGTACCTGGACAGGGCCTCGCCCGTGAGCCGGCATTGGGTCCATTCCTCCAGGCGCCGGGCCCCCAGGGACTCGTAGAACCGGATTGCGGACTGGTTCCAGTCCAGCACCGACCACTCCATCCGGCCGTAGGCCCGCGTGTTTGCGAGGCGGGCGAGGTGGACCATGAGCGCCCGTCCGATTCCCCGGCCCCGCTTCTCCGGCACGACAAAGATATCCTCCAGGTAGAGGCCGGGCTTCGCAAGGAAGGTCGAATACGTCGTGAAGAAGAGGGCGAAGCCCGCGGGCTCCCCGCCCTCGAACGCAAGGACGCATTCCGCGGCGGGCCGCCCTTCGCCGGGGAAGAGCGTCGCCATGAGCCGCTCCTCGGTCGCCTCGACCTCGTGGGAAAGCTTCTCAAAGTCCGCGAGCCCGCGGATGAATTTCAGCAGGAGGGGGGTGTCATCCGGGAAAGCGGGGCGGATCGTCATCCGCGCATCTTTCCGCGGGCTCGGGACGGTTGCAACTCCCCGGGGGCCCGGGAGGCGGGGGATGCGAGGCCCGGTTGGCGGCCGGCCTAGACTCGCCCTTCAACCAATCGATAATACGGCAGCTGGCGCGTCACCCTGAACCCCAAGCTTGAAGCGAGAGCCAGGGACGCCTGGTTGGCGATGTGGGAAGACCACACGGGCTGGAGACCCCGCGCCAGGGCATGCCTTATCAACATGGCGCAGGCCGCCTTTGCGAGACCCCGGCCGCGGGCCTCGGGGCGTGTCTCGATGCCGATCTCCAGGGCATCATCGAAGACCCAGGCGGAAAAGGCGACGCAGAGAGGGCGGGCTCCCTCGTAGACCGCGAACGCAACCCCGTCGCGCATGAATGCCGCCGGGTCGTCCCAGAAGAATCGGGGGAGCACGGTGCCCTGCCAGGGACCGAAGACATCCCCTCCCGCCCGTTCAAGCCGGAGCCCGTCCTGCAGGGGCGGCCCCGCCATGGCCTCGAAGGTAGCCCGGTCGAACTCGTAATTGAGGCGCCGCCACTCGACCACCCTGCCTTCGCCCAGCCTTTGGACGGCCGCAGGATCGAGTCCCGCACGGCGAGGATCTGCGAAACCCAAGAGGCGCGGACCCAGGCGTTCGGACAGGGTCCGTGCCAGGCGTCCGGCAGCGCCTGCGCGAGCTCCGCGGTCCTGCGGACCCGGCTCGGTGTCCAGCATGTGATCCACGAGCGCGTCCTTGAAGGACTCCGCGCACGGGAAGCCGCAGATGAGGGACATGCCGCAGGGATGCAGGATGTAGGCGGCCCTGGGACGTTCGGTTTCGTCCACATAGACGGTGTCCCTGATTGCGGCCCTCGAGGACGGCGCGGGCAAAATAGACGTTGAAGCCGGGCGCTCGGAGCAGCGGCAGCAACTCGGCGAAGCGGGAGGAGGGGGCCGGGATCATTGCTTGGGATCGCCTCGGAAGCGTCGGGGCCCGGATCCAGGCCCCAGACGCACGGACCTTGTTGCCTCGGGTGCCGCGAGCGGCTTCGACGTGGGCGGGCGTCAGGGCCACGATAGCGTCGCGACGGCAAACGGAGCCAGCTCGATCGAGCCGGTCCCCAGGCGGGACTCGCGCGGAGGGTCCTCGCCCGAGGCCCCGTCGACCACCTGCGCGGTGGCCCCGGTCTGCGGGAGGACGACCCTGGCCGTCTGATTCCTTTTGTTGACGAGGAGAAGCGTCCTGCCCGACGCCGTCATGAAGCCCTGGGCAAAGACGTCCGTCCCCTCCTTCACCTTCGTTTCCACCATCCGGTCTCCGGGATGGAAATGGTCGACCAGCAGCTTTACGACCCAGTACCGCGCATTGGGGCGCCCGTTCCTCCAGTCGATCAGGGTGACGCTCGGGAACTGGCTCGGGTAGCCCACGAGCTGGGATTCGCCGACGATGTCGATTCCCTGCAGGGCGAGGTTCGCGTAGACGTAGGCGAAGAGCGAGCCGGATGCGTTCCAGTACCGATCGGGTATCGTGGGCGGGGGTCCGGAGAGTGTGCCGGGGTCCCCGGGAAGGATGGAGCCTATCTCGTCCGTATCGGTCCTCGTCGCCGGAGCGAGGCGTTTTCGGATCAGCTCGATGTAGCGCACGGTCGAGAGGAAGCGGTCGGCCTGGTCGAAGAACGTGAATTGCCACGTGTCGGGCGACTCCCCCGTTTCGGGCGTGGCGTAAAAATGGTACGACAGGTAGTCGAGCGGGATGCCCGGCCTGTGGTGCGACGGGTCGAGGAAGTATTCGATCATGGCTCCATTGTCCGACGGGGCGCCAAGGCCGAGGGCCATGAATTTCGTCTCCGGGCTCACGCGATGGATCGATTCGACTATCGCGTCGTAGCGCCGCGTGTATTGCTCGGCGGTCGTTGCGTGCTCAAAGTCCACCTCGTTGAGCACTTCCCATATCGGGAAATGGTAGTGGAGCCCGGAGGCGTGCCTGAGGCCGTTCTCATCGGTGAACCCGCCGGCGACGTACCAGCCGACGAGGCGCGCGAAGTAGTCTCCAAGCTCCCGGCCGGTGGGATCCCTGAGCTCGGTCCCCTGGACGTAGTCCCAGGCGAGCCCGTTCGCATCCCGCGGATAGGGCACGGGCTTATCGGTCTTGAACATCCAAGCGGGGACGGTGCTGAAGTTCATGACCGTCGTCCTGTCGCCGACCGCCTCCATGAAATCCTTCGTCATGGGGTCGATGAGCGAGAAATCCCACGAGGTGCCGGCCTTCGTCGGCGGCTCAAGCTCGGGAACGACCAGGCGCGGATAGGGGAACCACGGGACGTAGCGGACAAAGTCGGCATGGAGCGCCTTCAGGGCGGCGAAGGTGCCATCGTGGATGGGCGAGCCCGGGCGCAGCATCGGGTTGACGACGACCTGGAGCGTGGGCGTGGTTTTGCTGACAAACGTGGTCTTGGCCCAGTCGACCGTGACCGTGCGGGTCGGGGGCCCGGGCGCCTCGGCCCCGAGCGCCGCCGCCGCGAGCGCAAGGAGGGAGGCCAGGGCCCTAAGGGTTGGAATGATGGGGGTCTTCACGGGGTTTTGGGGAAGGCTGCGGTTGGCGCCGATCTCGCCGCGGCGGATCAGAACGGCCACCATCCCTTCCGCTCCTCGGGCTTTTTCCGCCGCGCCTCGTCGACGGCCTGGACGAAGAAGTCCGCCAGGTCGTCTGCGCGGCGGGGCGCGGACGTATCGACGCGGGCGCCTGCGGAGCCGTCGGCATTGAGGATCAGAAGGGTCGGGAATGCCGAGATCCCGTAGCGTTTTCGCAGGGCCTCGTTCTCCTTCCGCACGGCGTCCGGCTGGGGCGTGGCCCTCGGGTAGTCGAGCTTGAGAAGGACAAAGGGAATCCGGGTGGTCGCGAGGAATTCGGGGTTGTGGGCCACCTCCTCCTCGAAGCGGATGCAGCCGGGGCACCAGTCGCTCCCGGTGAAAAGGGCGAGGATGCGGCGCTTGCTGGCGCCGGCCTCGGCCTCGGCCGCCGAGAAATCGGTGAGCCAGGGTTCGCCTGCGGCTGCGGGCTGCGCGGGCGCCGGAGGCCGTGCCGCGGTCTGCGGTCTTGCGGCCGGCGCGGCGGCGGCCGCCCTGGGGGGAGGCGGGAGATCGAGGCGCGTCACGCGCCCATTCTCCAGGATCACCCTGCCGTTCCCATAGGTGAGAATCTCCCTGGCGCCCGCGCTCAGCACCGCGCGGGGCGGGCCGTAGCACGCGATGATCTCATCGCGGCTGGAGCCGACCCCCGGTTCATCCGCCGCAATCCGGGGCGCTCCCAGTCCCGCGAGGATCGCGATCGCCAGGATTGAACGGATGCGCGGATGCACGCTCGGACGCTATCCCGGCCCGTGTTTGGGCCAAGCCCGATCTCGCGGTCCCCGCGTTTGCCAAAACGCGCGGGTGCGCGCATTCTCCGGGCTCCTCACTCCACTCAAATGAGCAAGCTCTTCTCCACTCTCAGGCTCCGGGACGTCGAATTCCGGAACCGCGTCTTTGTTTCCCCGATGTGCCAGTATTCAAGCCCGGAGGGCATTCCGACCGACTGGCACGTCGTCCACCTGGGAAGCAGGGCCGTCGGCGGCGCGGGGCTCGTCCTGACGGAGGCTTCGGCGGTCTCCGCCGCCGGGAGAATCTCGCCCGACGACGCCGGGATCTGGAACGGGGCGCAGGTCGAGGCGTGGCGGAGGATCGCGGGATTCATCGCGGAGCAGGGCTCGGTCCCTGGCATCCAACTGGCGCACGCCGGCCGCAAGGCGTCGACCCAGGTCCCCTGGCTTGGCGACCGGGCGCTGGCCCCCGGCGAGCGGGGTTGGCAGCCGATCGGACCAAGCCCGGTACCCTTCAAGGAGGGCTATCCCGTGCCCACCGAGATGACCGCCGCCGACATCGACCAGGTGGTCGGACAGTTCGTCGATGCGGCCCGGCGGTCGCTCGAGGCGGGATTCCGGCTGGTCGAGCTCCATGCGGCGCACGGCTACCTCCTGCACCAGTTCCTCTCCCCCCTCTCAAACCGGCGGACGGACGACTACGGGGGGCCGCTTTCCCACCGGATGCGCCTGCCGCTGCGGGTCGTCCGCGCCGTGCGCGAGGTCTGGCCCGAGCGCCTTCCGCTCTTCGTGCGCCTGTCGGCCACGGACTGGGTGGAGGGAGGCTGGGACCTGGGGCAGTCCATAGAATTCTGCAGGCTCCTCAAGGAGTCCGGCGTGGACCTGGTCGATTGTTCAAGCGGCGGCCTCGTTCCGGGCGCGAGCATTCCGGTCGGCCCCGGCTATCAGGTGCCGTTTGCCGAGGCGATCCGCCGGGAGACCGGCGTCGCCACGGGTGCGGTCGGCATGATCACGAAGCCGGAACAGGCCGAGGACATCGTCGCCGGCGGGAGGGCCGACGCCGTGCTCCTCGCCCGAGGGATGCTCCGCGACCCCTACTGGCCCCTCCATGCGGCGAAGGCGCTCGCCGTGAACGCGGCATGGCCGAAACAGTACGGGCGGGCCGGCTGACGGCTCACGCGCCGGGCGTTTTGACGGGATGGAGCAGGCTGTGGATCTTCGTCAGGAGCTCCTCGCCGGTGAAGGGCTTCATGATGAAGCTGTCGGCGCGGCTCCCCCGGCCCTCGACGGACTCCCAACCCTCCTGGCTTCCGCTCATGGCGAGCAATTTGACGCTCGGGTTGAGGCGCCGGATCACGTCGATCAGGGGCCGGCCCCCGAGCCTCGGCATGAGCATGTCCGCGACCACGATGTCGATCTCGCCCGTGCGGGGGGCAAGCATCGCAATGGCCTCGATCCCGTCGACCGCGGCCAGCACCCGGTAGCCGTGGCTGGAGACGATGGCTTTCACCATCTCGCGAATGGTGGCCTCGTCATCGACCACCAGAATGAATTCGCCGCTCCCCCGGGGGGCGGCCGGAACGGGGTTCTCGACGCCCGCCTCCCCGCCCGTAACGGGCAGGAACACCCGGAACCGCGTCCCCTGTCCCGGCTGGGATGAAAGGGAGATGAAGCCGCGGTGCGTCTCGACGATTCCCCGGACGGTGCTTAGGCCGAGGCCCGTTCCCTTGTCGGCCGTCTTGGTCGTGAAAAAGGGCTCCCAGATGTGCGCCTCGACGGCGGGCTCCATGCCGGTGCCGGTGTCCTCGACATCGAGGACGAGCCACGGGCCGGCCCTGGCCCCCTTGATCGCCATCGCGGCCCGCTCGTCAAACACGCAGTTCTCGCAGCGGAGCCGGAGCGCGCCGCCCTCCGGCATGGCGTCCCGCGCGTTGACGCAGAGGTTGAGCAGCACCTGGTGGATCTGGGTCGGATTGCCCGTGATCGTCCAGGGATCTTGGTCGATTTGGAGCTCCAGGCGGATGTTCTTCGGGAACGTCTCGCGGATGATGGCCGCCACATCGTTCACCAGGTGCCGGACCTGCACGACGACCGGCTCGCCGCCGATCCCGTGGGCGAAGCTGAGGATCTGCTTCACGAGCGCGGCGCCGCGCGAGGCGCTCTTCTCGACGGTGGTGAGAAGCGCGAGGTCCTCGCTGTCTTGGATGTTCTCCCTGAGCATGGGGGCCGCCATGAGCACGGGCGCCAGCACGTTGTTCAGGTCGTGGGCGATGCCCGCGGCGAGCATCCCGAGGCTTTCGAGCCTTTGGGCCCGCAGGAACTGCTCCTCCAGCTTCTTGTGCTCGGTGATGTCCTCGGCCGTCCCGACAAACCGGTAGATCCTTCCCTCCTGGTCCCAAACGGGGAAGGCGCGGTCGCGGATCCACCGCGTCACCCCGTCGGGGCGGACGATGCGGTAGGTCTCGTCGAACGAGCCGCTGCTCCGTTTGGCCGTTGCCGCCGCCTTCACGCGCTCCTGGTCGTCCGGGTGGATGGAATCGATCCAGTTTCCGGGAGTCTTGTAGAGGCTCTCGCACGAGCGCCCCCAGATCGTGGCGTAGGCGGGGCTCACGTAGAGGACCTCCTTGGCATTCTGGTCCTCGATCCAGAAGACCTCCTGGATGTACTCGGCGATCTGGCGGAACCGCTCCTCGCTGGCCCGGAGCGCCTGTTCGGCCCTCCGGCGCTCGGTGACATCCTCGCCGACGGAGGCGACGCCGATGGTCCTCCCCTCGGAGTCTCTCAGCATCGTGTTGTTCCAGAGGATCTCCCTCAACTCGCCCGTCCGGGTGCGGACGGGACTCTGGTGATGGGGCGGAATCTTGCCTTCCTTGAGCCTCAGGAAGAAGAGGTTCCGAAGCTCGTCGCCCGCTTCCGGTATGAACCGGGCAAACCAATCGGCGCCGACCACCTCGTCCCGCCGCCAACCCGTGGTCAGGAGGAGGAAATCGTTGCAGAAGGTGACCTTCCCGTCCGCGTCGAGCATCAAGGCGATCAACTCCACGTTTTCCAGCATCTCGCGAAACCGACGCTCGGACTCCCCGTGAATTCGCTCGGCCGTATGTCGCTCAAGGCGCAGCCTCTTCTGCTCCAGGACGGCGTTCACGGCCTGCCCGAGCCGGCCGAGCCGGTCCTTGAGCAGGTAATCCGCCGCTCCCTTCCTCATCGCGTCGACCGCCGTCTCCTCGCCGATGGTCCCGGAAATGATGATGAGCGGCAGGTCGAGCCCGGACGCGCTGACCAGTTCTAGCGCCTTGAGCGCGTTCATCCGGGGCATGCTGTAATCGGAAAGGACGAGCTCGACGCCGCCCAGGAGGGCCGCCCTGAAATCCTCCTCGGTCTCCACCACGCGGTATTCGGGCACAAAGCCCGCCTTGCGCAGGCCCCTGACCGTGAGCTCCGCGTCCTCGGGGCTGTCCTCGGCGATGAGCACTTTAAGGGGTTTTGACATGGAGGCTTCCTAGGTCGCTGTTCTGGGCGGCGGATGGTTGAGGAGGGCCCAGTAGAATCCGAGCTGGCGGACGGCCTCCGTGAACTGCTCGAAGCTGACGGGCTTGGAGATGAAGCTGTTGACGCCCAGCTTGTAGCTCTCGACGACGTCGCGCTCCTGCCTCGACGATGTCAGCACGACGATCGGGATCGCCCGCGTGCGCGGGTCCGACTTCGCGCGCCGCAGGACCTCCATGCCGTCGACCTTGGGAAGCTTCAGGTCGAGGACGACAATGTCGGGCGGGCTGCGGCCCGGCCCACGGGCCCTCGCCGAAGATGTAGTCGAGCGCCTCGGCGCCGTCGCGGGCGACGCGGATGTTGTTCGTGAGCCTCGCAAGGCGCAGGGCGCGCAGCGTGAGGTCAAGGTCCTGGGGGTCGTCCTCGACGAGGAGGATCTCGACGGAGCCGGTCGGGTTCATGGCGTCGCCTCCGCGGCGAGCGTGAAGAAGAACGCCGCCCCCTTGTCGGGCTCGGCCTCCGCCCAGATCCTCCCGCCGTGGCGGGTGACGATCCGGTGCGCGATCGCGAGCCCGACGCCCGTCCCCTCGTAGTCCTCCGCGCGGTGGAGGCGCTGGAACACGCCGAAGAGCTTGTCCGCATAGCGCATCTCGAAGCCGGCGCCATTGTCGCGGATGAAGTAGACGGGAGACGCGCCGCCCAATCGGCATCCGATCTCGATCGAGGCCGCGTGCGCGCCCGCGGGTGTACTTGTGCGCATTGGAGAGCAGATTTGCCCAAACCTGCCTCAGGAGCGCCGGGTCTCCGTGGCACGCCGCCAGGCTGCCGATCCTCAGGTCGATCCTCCGGCCCTCCGCGCGGAACGCCGGGTCGGCGGCGCAGGCGCGGACGAGCGCGTCCATGTCGACGTCGACCTTGTTGAGCGCCTGGCTGCCGAGATGGGAGAAGGAAAGCAGGTCGTCGATAAGGCACCCCATGCGCTCGGCCGAGCGCCGGATCGTTGCGAGGAGGCGCTGGCCCTCCGGCGGCAATTGGGGGCCGAAGTCCTCAACCACCACCTGGGAGAAGCCGTTGATCGCCCGCAGGGGGGCCCTCAAGTCGTGGGAAACCGAATAGGAGAAAGCCTCGAGCTCCCGGTTCGACGCCTCGAGCTGCGCCGTTCGCTCGGCCACGCGCTTTTCGAGCTCGAGGTTGATCTGGAGGTTCAGCTCCTCGGCGCGCTTTCGCTCGGTGATGTCCGTGCGGATGGCGACGTACTGGCGGGGCTTGCCGCCTTCGCCTAGGAAGGGGACGATGGTCGTCGCCACCCAGTAGAAGTCGCCTCCCTTGGTCTTGTTTCTTATCTCGCCGTGCCAGCAGCGCCCGCGGCCGATGCTCGACCACATCTCTTGGAAGAATTCCTTGGGATGGAGCCCCGAATTCACGAGGCGGTGATTCTGGCCGATCAGCTCCCCGCGCGAATACCCCGAGATCGCGCAGAAACGGTCGTTGACGTAGGTTATCTGCCCCTGGGGGTCGGTGATCGCGACGATTGCGTGCTGGTCAAGCGCAGCCTTGAGGTCCTCAACCTCCTTGAGGGACGCCTTGAACTGATGGATCGTGGGCATGGCCGGAGCCCCGTTCAATCACCGGATGGCTGCGGCCATAAAGCCCACCCGAGCGACAGCTGAGCGGTGACCTTGCTGAGCGCGTCAAAGGCCACGGGCTTAATGATGTAGTTCTCTACGCCGAGCCTCGAGCACTCGAGGATGTTCTTATCGTGCCTGGACGACGTGAGGACAATGACCGGGACCGAGCGCGTCCGCTCGTTGGATTTGAGCTTCCTGAGGAACTCTATTCCGGAGACCTTGGGCATATATAGATCGAGAAGGATCAGTTGCGGCAACGGTTTGCCCCTCTTCCTGGAGAGCCGCCCGCCCCCGTATATATAATCGAGGGCCTCGGCTCCGTCCCGCGCGACCCTCACGGGATTGACGAACCGCGCGCGCTTGAACGCCCGCAGCGCCAGCTCGACATCGACCGGGTTGTCCTCGACCATCAGGATCTCGCCGAATGCCGGACCCGATTCGCGCCCGCCTGCGCCGGGGTTTCCCTCCGCCAGGCCCGCGGCGCTCGCGAACAGGCTCCACATGGAGACATCGAGCCCCTTCGAGAGGCTCGATACGCTCCTCAGCGAAATGTTCCTCACGCCGCGTTCGATGTCGGTGATGTAGGTGCGGTGAAGTCCCGCCCTCCAGCCAAGCTCATCCTGCGAAATGCCCAGCCTGCGCCGGCAGTCCCTGACAACGGCACCGAAACGATATTGAAGGTCATCCTTACGCCGGGCGATTCCACGCTTTTTAGTCACCTTCGTTAAGATAACAGCGCGCGAATATTAACGCAACCGACTATAAGTGACATTGATAGCGGTTTTGCGGGCGTTCGATCTATATATATACCACACGCTTCCAAGAGGCCGAGCTGCGTTGATTAACGGGCCTTTGTGGAGGGGGAGCCCCATGAATGCCTTTCGATTGCATCGTCGCCCGGGCGCAAGGGACGGCTGCGGCGCGCCGAGGCTCGCCAGCACGGCGGCCGTTCGCCTAGGGTGATTTCGGCACGAATATCCCCCCGTAATTGACCATGAGGTATCCCTTTTCCCTAATGCTGGCCGGCGCCCTTTCCCTTTGCGCGCCGGCATTCCCGCAGGATCTCCCGTCGGCGAAGCCCGAGGCGGTCGGACTTTCCTCCGAACGTCTTCAGAGGATTGGCGCGGCCGTGCAGCGGGACATCGATGACAAGCGCATCGCGGGCGCCGTCACGCTGGTCGTGAGGCACGGACAGGTCGCCTGGTTTGACGCAAGGGGCATGGCCGACCGCGAGGCGTCGAAGCCGATGCAGAAGGACTCAATTTTCCGGATCTGCTCGATGTCGAAACCCATCACGAGCACCGCGGTCATGATGCTCTACGAGGAGGGCAGGTTTCTCCTCGAGGACCCGATCTCGAAGTATCTTCCCGAATTCAAGAACCCGAGGGTTCTCGTCAAGCCAGCGACAGGGCAGCCCTACACGATTCCCGCGGCCCGCGAGATCACGATCCGCGACCTTCTGCGGCACACCTCGGGGCTCACCTACAACTGGAACACCGATCTTGGCCAGGCCTATGCCGATGCCAACGTGGCGAGCGGTCTCCTCCCGTACGACGGGACGATAGGAGACAGCGTCAGGCGCCTCGCCTCGGTCCCGCTCCTGTTTAACCCGGGAGAACGCTTCGAATACAGCCTTTCGGTGGACGTATTGGGGCGCCTGGTCGAGGTCGTCTCGGGCATGCCGCTCGACCGGTTCCTCAGGACGCGGATCCTCGATCCCCTCGGCATGAAGGACACGTATTTCTTCCTCCCTCCCGAGAAGGTGGGGCGGCTCTCTGCGGCCTACACCTACTATGAGGGAACGGGGCTCGGACGATTCCCCGACAAGCCGATCGTCGAGGGGACCTTCGCCTATTCGGCGGACTATCCCTATCAGGGGCCGAGGAAGCTCTTCTCGGGCGGCGCCGGCCTCGTCTCAAGCCCCATGGACTATGCGCGATTCTGCCAGATGATGCTCGGCGGGGGCGCGCTTGGAAACGTGCGGATCCTCAGCCGCAAGTCGGTCGAACTCATGAGCCACGACCAGCTGGGCAAGATCGACGGCGAGCGCGGGTTCGGCCTCGGCTTCGGCGTCGACGGCGTAAAGGGCCCGCTTCCCGAACTGGGTTCGCCGGGTTCCTTCAACTGGAGCGGGTTTTTCTTCACGGAGTTCGTCATCGATCCAAAGGAGGACATGATCGTCATCAGCATGGCCCAGCTCCACCCGACGGGCGGCGACAGCCTCGAATCGAAGGTTCAGGTGCTTGCCTACCAGGCGCTGGAGGACTGACCCGCCCCCTGGGACGTTCAGGAGTGGCATTCGCCCCGAATTGGGCTTTGTTTTGAACCATGGCCGACCCAAAGATCCTTCAGGTTTTCCCGAATCCCGCGCCTGGGCGCGACTATCTGATCGAGCACACCCACCACGAGTTCACCTCGGTGTGCCCCATCACCGGCCACCCGGATTTCGGCTCGATTTCAGTGCGCTATGTGGCCGACAAGAGGTGCGTCGAGCTGAAGTCGCTGAAGCTCTACTTCCACGCGTTCCGCAACGAGGGCATCTTCTTCGAGGCGGTGACGAACAAGATTTGCGACGACCTGGGTTCGCTGCTGCGGCCGCGGAGCCTCACGGTGGTTTCCGACTGGAAGGGCAGGGGCGGCGTGACGTCCGTCATCACCGCCTCCTGGAGCCCGAAGCGCCGGCGCCGGCGCTAGGCATTCCGGCCCGTCAGGGCTTCAGAGACCGGATATAGGCGATGCTCTGGGGCACGTTCTGGAGCGGCGTGAGCGACTCGTCTTCGATGAAGTACCATTTAACGCCCACCGCCTGGGCCTCCCTGAACACCGAGGGCCAGTCGACCTGGCCCGAGCCCACCGCAACATCGTCCGTCGCCGGGGCGTGGCCGGTGTAGATGCCGGTCGGCGCCCCCTTTCGGATATCCTTCACGTGCATCATGACCCAGCGGTCGGGATACTTGGCAAGCAGCTTGACCGGATCCTGCCCCCCGTGGGTGACCCAGAAGACATCCATCTCGAATGAGACGCTGTCCGGGTTTGTGGAACGCACGAGGACGTCGAAAGGCGTGTCGCCGTTCTTGTCGGGCCGGAACTCGTAGCCGTGGGCGTGGTAGGCAAACCTGATCCCGGCTGCCTTGAACGCGGCGCCCCAGGCATTGAAGTCCTCCGCGGCCTTCCGCGCGTCATCGTCTGTGAACGTGTCGTCCTTGTGCGGGATCCAGGCGCACATGACGTAGCTGACCCCCAGGGACCTGGCCTCGCTCACGGCGGCTGAAATGTCCTTGGCGAGGCCCTCGTAGGGGAATCCGGCGCTCACCATCGTGAGGCCGCGGGCCGCAAGCTCGGCCTTGTACTGCTCCGCCGTGAGGCCCTTCGGCGGCGACCCGCCCTCGACATACGCGAGGCCGAAGGCGCGGGTCTGGTCGAGGACGGCGCGCCATCCCTGCTGAAGGGCCATGACGCGCAGGCTGTAGAGCTGCAGGCCCAGGTGATCGGGCACGCTGGCGGCCGACAGGGTCGCCGCGGCGGCAAGAGCGAGGATCAGGGATTTCATCTTTTGGCGCCCCATACGACTGCCTCCGAGGCCCCTCCAAGACAACGGGAAAGTGGACCTACGATGGGCGGGACCACCAGGCCCGTATCGCGTCGACCATGTGGCTGGCGGCGCTGCCCAGATGGCCCATGATCTCGCGCGCCGTTTCGGAGTGGTGGTCGACGTACCAGAGAAAGAGGAGAAAGAGCAGCAGCCACAGGATCGAGAAGCAGAAATGGACGAATGCGCTCACAAAGGGCGGACCCCAGCACCCCTCGTAATAGCTTCCGTACCGGACCGCGCGAAAGGGGACTTTGACCAGCTTGAACAGAAGGATCACGACAATGATCTGGGCCCAGAGGGGCATCCCCCAGGGAAGGAGGATCCCGCACACGGAGCCCGTGCAGATCAGGGAGAGGACCGAAAGCAGGCAGAGGATCGAAAGGATCGACAGGACATTGCCCGCGGTGGACCCGAGAATCCATATTCCGGGGTGGGGCTCGGCGGATTGCGTCCAGCGCGGGTGCCAGCCCCACCGCCAATGCCGGGCGTTTTCCCTCATTTCCCTGCGGTACTGCCGCATGTCCTGCTTGAACTTCCACTTCCACTCCTTGAACGCCCTTCGGTCGCCGAACGCGTAGTAGCCCTCCTTCGCCCTCCTGATGAATTCCTCGGCGGTCGCGGGGACGCCGTGGGCGGCCGCAACCTCATCCGGCGTGTTTGCTGCGGGAATGACGAACATCATCACGATGTAGAGGAGAACGCCGGCGCCGAAGGAGAGCATGCTGACGGCGAAGAGGATCCTGATGAGCGTCACGTCGATGCCCAGATAGGCGCCAAGGCCGTTGCAGACGCCCGCCAGCTGGGCGCCCTCGCGTATCCTGTAGAGGCGCTTCGGGGTGCCGGTCGGGGTTCCCGCCGGGAAGGTCGGGCCGGGGCCGTTCTTTGCGCCGCCCGCGGCCTTCGGCGTGGCGGATTCGCTGGCCGCGCCGGAGTCGTCCTGGACGGGCCCCATCTGGGCGATCACGTCGCGCACCTCCTTGGAGACGACGACGGTCTTGTTCGGGCCGAGGACCCCGCGGAACTTGTCGGCGATCGCCTGCTCGATGTCGGCGATGATCTCGTCCCGGTCGGGGTTGCTCCCGAGCCGCTGCGCGGCGGTTTCAAGATAGGTCCTGAGCGCCTCGTACCCATCCTCCTCAAGCTGATAGGCATTTCCATTGAGGTTGATCGTGATGACTTTGTTCATGGGGTGACCCTTGGTTTTATTGGCCCTGCCTTGTTCCGAGGCTCCTTACGGTTTCGATGATCTTCTGCCAGTAATCTGATGTCTCGCGGAGCTGCTCGCGGCCCTTCTCCGTTAGCTGGTAGTATTTCCTCGGCGGACCCGCCTCGGATTCCTTCCATTCGTAGTCCACAAGCTCCTCGCGGCGCATCTTGCTGAGGAGCGGGTAGAGCGTTCCCTCCTGCGTGGAAAACTCGGTGCCGCTCAGCTGGTCGAGGATGTCGGCCGCGTAGACCTTGTCCGCGGCGATGATCTTCAAGACGAGAAACTCGAGGAGTCCCTTTCGGATGGCCGAGAATTTCTCGTTGATGATCATGGTCAGTTTTAATCCAAGCTACCTTTATATAACAAGGTAGTGGTTATAAAAAAGGGGCTCGTCAAGCATCTCGGTACATTTATTCCCTAACTAATTTTAGGCAGCTGCCTTATGGGATTCTTCGGATTTGAATTCGATCGCCCCGCTCCCTTCGGTGTTTGCGGCGGGCATCTCGATTCGAACCTGCATCCGCGCCAGGCGCTCGAGGCGGCGCCTCTCCTCAAAGAGCGGCCACCAGTCGTAGAGATAGATTTCCAGGGGCCGCCACATTGCGACCCAGCCGGCAATGGTGAGACCCTCCTTCACGATGTCGGAGACGGTGCCGGAAGGCGCCTTCGCTACGACATGCCCAAGGAGGAGGCATGCCGCGAGGAACACCGATCCCACGAAGAGACTCAGGCGGCCGCGGCGCATCAGCTGGCTGAATTCCAGGCGCTTCAGGGTCGCAAGCGTCGCGAAATACCTGCGGACCGCATCCCCGGTGCCCGAGACGCTCTCCGGAGGGGCGGGATTTGAAAGCTGGATGACGAGCTCGAGCTCGTGGCCGGCAGGCATCTCGCGCGCCCAGCTGCGGATGTAGTCCTCCGCGTCCGCATCGAGGTCCCTTTCGATGAACGGTGAAGGGTCCATCGAGTTGAAGAGCTGCGCGAGCTCGCGCAGCCGGAGCATGATTGCGGTGTCCTTCGGCGGGTCCATGGGAGAACGCTACCACGGCCCCGCGGGGCCGTCAAAAAACCGGGGGTTTGGGCGGCGATTGGCGACAGGTGGTAACCCCGCACCGCCAACGACTCGCACACCGCGTCTTTTTGTCACCGTGACGTCACGCCGAATTCCGCCCGAAATCCCGGTTCGCGCCCCAATCTCGGACCCGGAGCGTTGAACAGCTTCATGATTGGCATTGGCCCGAAACCGCACAATCTGGGGCGACTTCAGGAGTTCAGTCCGGTGATCACCAGCATCCACACCCTGATTTATTCCGACGACGCCCCCGCAACGCGTGCATTCCTTCGCGACGTGCTCGGCTGGCCCTACGTTGAGGATCCGATGGGTGGAGGCCCGGGTTGGCTGATCTTCAAGTCCGGGCCGAGCGAGATGGGCGTGCACCCGACCCACAGCGTCTATGACGGCAGGACGTACGAATCGCCGAGACACCATATGATCGCCCTGATGTGCGACGACATCGCACGCACGGTCGTCGAACTGAAGGCCAAGGGTGCGGTGTTCCGCGCCGAGATTCAGGATCACGGGTACGGCCTCGTGGTCATGATGGCCGTGCCCGGCGCGGACGACATCATGCTTTACGAGCCCAAGCATCCGCTGGCATACAGCTTGTGACCGACTGAAAGGGCGGCGGACCCCCTCCCGCTTTCCCGGCGATCAAAGAGGTTCGCACGGGACCGGGGCTTCGCCCATCTTTCGCAGATCTTGAGGAAACCAACGGACGCCCCGGGAACGGGCCGGAAAGACACGGCTTGGCTGCGTGAGGCCGGTTCCCGGATCCGCGTGCTTTGGCCGGCGAAGATGGCCGGCTCGATGGTCTGCATGGCCGCCTTCTTCGTCGTCTATTTCTGGGTCCTCAACCATCCGCTGTTCAGGCTGACGACGGTGCCGTCCATCTTCGTCGACCGGTGGATTGCGTTCCACCCCTGGGCGCTGACCCTTTACGTCTCGCTTTGGGTCTATGTCCTTCTTCCCCCCGCCCTGCTGACGACCCGCCGTGAGCTCGGATGCTACGGCCTTGCCGCGGTCGGGCTCAGCGCGGCGGGATTCGCGGTCTTCCTTCTTTGGCCGACAACGGTGCCGAAGGCGACGATCGCGACGGCATCCGTTGCGTCGCTGTCCTATCTGAAGGCGGTGGACGCGTCGGGAAACGCTTTCCCCTCGCTTCACGTGGCCTTCGCCGTGTTCTCGGCCCTTTGGCTCGGGCGCCTGCTGGCCGGGGTGCGCGCGGGGCCTGCCGTCCTCTCGCTCAATTGGGTCTGGTGTGCGGGAATCGTATACTCCACGATCGCGATCCGCCAGCACGTCGCGCTCGATGCGCTCGCCGGCGCCGGCCTCGGGGCCGCGGCGGCCGCGCTCCACATGCGCCTCCTGTGCGGACGACGCGCGTCCAAACCCTGAAATCCCGCCCAGCCCATGCAAGTCACCACCACGTTCGAGATAGACGGTTACGAGGTCGCCGAATACAAGGGAATGGTCAGAGGCATCGTCGTGCGCTCGCCGACGATCGCCCAGGGAATCCTTGGAGGCCTGAAGAACCTCATTGGGGGCCGGATCGGCGCCTATACGGAGATGTGCGAACAGACCCGCGAGCAGGCGTACGAGTCCATGATCAGGCACGCCGAGCAGATGGGCGCCAACGCGGTCCTCGGCGCGCGTTATGACGCCTCATCGGTCGAGCCCCACGGCGGGGCCGTCGAGGTCCTTTGCTACGGCACCGCGGTCGTTCTGCGCAGAAGACCCTAGGCCGCGACGGTCGACTCGGCCCCGTCGGCTGCGCGACGCTTCTTAAGCTCGACCTCGATCTCGGCCATCTTCCGCTCATGGAGCGGGTAGAACATCAGAATGGCCATCGAGAGGACGCCGATTCCGGCGGGCAGGAGGCTCATCAGCAGCACGAGCCCGTGCAGGGACGAGGCCGTCTGCGCCGTGTTGGCGATAAAGCCGACGCTGTTCATGAGCGCGAGCGCCACCCAGGCGCCGATCGCCCATCCCTGCTTCTGGGAGAAGATCGAGGCCGAGAAGATGAGCCCCGTCGCGCGGCGCCCCTTCCTGAACTCGCCGTAGTCGGCGGTGTCGGCGTACATCGTCATCAGGAGCGCGATGATCGGGCCGCCGGTGATCGAGCCGAGCAGGTTGATTCCGAAGATCAGCGGGAGCTGTTCGGGCTTCAGGAAGAAGAACGAGCCCGTGCAGCAGATGGCGATCGTCATCAGGACCATGAACGCAACCTTGCGGCCCGCGATCCGCGCCGCGAAGGGCATGAGGATGACGCCCACGAGCGAGGCCAGCTGGGTGCTCGTGTTGTAGACGGAGACGAGGCTTTCCCATCCCCAGGTCTGGGTCCCGGCGATGGCCTTGGGGAGGAAGGAGGGAAGCGTCACCGACTGGGAGCCCACGTAGTACTTGAAGTAGTGCGCCGTCACGCTGCCGCGCAGCGCCACGTACAGGATGAAAGCGAGCGTGCACGCGACCAGGATGAGCCAGGGACCGTTCGTCAGGAGGTCGCCGAGGTCGCGCAGGACCGAGGTCTTCTGCTTCGGAGGCGGCACCACCCGCTCCCGGGTCGTGAAGAACATGGTCGTGAAGCAGATGCAGGCCGCGATTCCGTAGATGACGAAGCAGAGCTGCCAGCCCCGCTCGACCGTCTGGGCGCCGAGCCAGCCCCCGACCTTCGACATCGGGAGCAGCGTTGCGGCGATGATCATTCCGCCGGCGAAGGCGCCCACGTACTTGATCGATGAAAGCGCCGTGCGCTCGAGGGGGTTCGTCGTGATCACGCCCATGAGGGCCGTGTACGGGATGTTGATCCCCGTGTAGACGAGCATGAGGGCGTTGTAGGTCACATAGGCCCAGATGAGCTTCGCGTTGCTCCCGACGTGGGGGACGGTGAAGGTGAGGACGCCGAGGACGGCCATCGGCACGCACATCCATATGAAGAAGGGCCGGAACTTGCCCCAGCGCGTCTTGGTGCGGTCGGCCAGCATGCCCATGACGGGGTCGAAGAAGGCGTCCGAAGCGCGGCTTATCCCGATCATGGTGCCGGCGGCGAGCGCGCTGATGCCGAAAACGTCGGTGTAGAAGAAGGTCAGGTAGACCATGAACGTCTGCCAGTAGAGGCAGGACGCGAGGTCCCCCAGGCCGTACGACAATTTCTCTGGCAGGCCAAGGTGCTCGGAGCCGTTCTTCGCGGGCGTGGATGCTGGGGTCTCAGTCATGGGGTGGGGGTTGAGGCGGGGCAGGGGTCACCTGGGGTTTTGAGGGGCAGGTGGCGCCCATCCCATCCGGTTTGAGGGAGGAATGCCATTTTTATTTCAGCCTCACCGCAGGGTATACCATAATCCAGCCGCGGTGAGTAACAGGACTGATAGCCATATGCGGTAGTCGTGAAGGCCGGAGCCCGCGCCCGGGGCCACGAGAGTCCGCCATTGTCCGAGCGTGGTGCCGGAGAGCTTCTCCTCCGGGGTCCGACGGGTTGCGAGGCTGACGAGGATCAGCACCACCTGGGAAACCGCGTACGCGAGCACCGCCGCGTGGAGCCAGGGCCTGAGAAGCGGCGTGTCCATGAAGGGCAGGAAATGGAACTCGCCGTCCAGCATCAGGAGGGGGCAGACGATCCCCGCGGTGCAGAGGCAGGCCACGACCCCCTTGGTGGTGGTCCGCCTCCAGAGGACCCCTGCGAAGAAGATTCCGGCGAAGGGGAGCATCAGGAAGACCTGCACCTTCTGGAGGTAGGTGAAGAGGTTGCCGAAGCGGCCGATCATCGGGGCCCAGAGGGAGCCGAGGATGAAGACGACGAGGACCGCAGCGCGGCCGAACCGTATCTGCTGGGTCTGCGAGGCCTGCGGCCGCCAGCGCAGGTAGAAGTCCCGCGTGACGAGCGTCGACACGGAGTTGTAGGTCGCGCTGATGTGTCCCATGAGCGCGGCCCCGATCCCGCTGATCGTCAGCCCGAGGAAGCCCGCCGGCATGATGCCCTGGAGCAGGGCCCCGTAGGCCTGGTCCGGCTTCGGCAAATTGGGGTAGAGGGCCTTCGCGATCAGCCCCGGCAGGACGAGGAGGAACGGCGTCGAAAGCTTTAGGAACCCGCAAAGGATCGCGCCCTTCCGGCCCTCGTCGAGGTTCTTGGCCGCGAATGCCCGTTGGACGAGCACCTGGTCCATGGACCAGTAGAAGCTCCCGGCAAGGAAGACGCCGATCAGCATTCCGGGCCAGGGATAGTCCGCGTCGGTCGCGGGCCTCACCATCGAGAACATCTCCGGGGCGAGCTTCGCGTGGAGCCCCGCCCACCCGCCGACCTGGCGAAGGCCGACCAGGGTGAGGACGAGGGCCGCGGCGAGAAGGACGACCGCCTGGAGCGCGTCGGTGTAGACCACGACCCGGAGCCCCCCCTTCATCGTGTAGAGCGCCGTGCCGAGCCCGACCACCCAGATGACGGAGAGCGGGTTCCACCCGAGGAGGCTCGAGAACACGAGCGAAGACGCCCAGAGCGAAATCGAGATCTTCGTCAGGACCGAAAGGATGACCATGAAGCCCGAGAAGAAGAGCCTGATCCCGGGACCGTAGCGCTGCTCCAGGAATTCCGGGACCGTGAAGATCCGGTTTTTCAGGTAGAAGGGCAGGAAGAGCGCGATCAGCGGCACCAGGCAGAACACCGCCGACCATTCATAGCCCCCGACCGCCATCCCGCCCGAGTAGCCGCTCCCGGCGAGCCCCACGAAATGCTCGGCTGAGATGTTCGCCGCAAAGAGCGAGGCGCCTATGAGCGGCCAGCGCAGCGACCGCCCCGCCAGGAAATAATCCTCGGACGACCTGGGCTTCCGCGAGAGGAAGAGGCTCGCCGAGGCGATCACGCAGATGTAGCCGACGATCGCGGCCCAGTCGGTCCACCGGAGCGTCATGGGCTAGCCTAGGGTACCGGCTTTGTTGGAGCCGGCACGCTCACTTATAATAGATGCCAAGCCTCTCGATCAGCTTCGACTGGAGGTCGGCGACGTCGAGCGCGCCGGCGAAGCGGTAGAGGATCTCGCCGCCGGGCGCGATCACGACCGTGTACGGGTATCCGCCGGGCCACTTGGGATCGAGGGCCTGGGCGAGCGCGTCGGCGCCGGTTCCCGTGTAGATGAAGTTGTTGGTGCTGCGGCCCTGCCGGGCGACGGACGCCTTGGCGCCCGGCGGGACGGCGGCGTGCTGGCGCTCGAGGAATGCGAGGGCCTTCTTCTCGTCCTTCCTATCGTCGACACTGATCGTGATCAGGTCGAAGTCGCGCGTTTCCAGGCGGCGCGAGATGGAGACAAGCCCCGGGAACTCCTCGACGCAGGGCACGCACCAGGTCGCCCAGAGGTTGATGACCCGAAGCCGGTCCGTGGGGTTTCGGGCAAGGGCCGCGATCCCGGCCGCGTCCACCGGCTCAATCGACACGGGAATGTTCTTCCACGCATCGTTGCCCTCGGCGACCGCGCCGCGCTTGGTCAGCCACTTTGTCGAGCAACCCATGGGCCGCGTGAGTTCGACCGGCACGGGGCGCCCCGCAAGGAGGGCCTCCACCGCGTTCGCGCCGTCCGTCGAATGCACGGAGGCCGGGTCGGGCCGCTCGGAATCGTCGAAGCGGCCCGCGTAGCGGAGCCTCCGCTGCGAGTCGAAGAGGAACATGTGGGGGGTGCAGAGGCACCCGTAGGCCTTGGCGGTCGCCTGGGTGGCCCCGTCGTAGAGGTAGGGGAAGATGAAGCCGCGCTCCTTCGCGTAGAGCTTCATCTCGTCGTAGCTGTCGCTGTATTTGCTGTAGCCGAGCTCCTCGACGCTCAGGCCCTCGGTGCTGTTCGGGTTGATGGCGACGACGCCGACCCCCTTGCCCTTCAGCCCCGCGATGAACGGGATGAAGCGGGTTTCCGCGGCGTGCGAGGTGGGGCAGTGGTTTGAAAGGAAGATGACGATCAGGTAGGGGTCGTCCTTGAAGTCGGCCAGGCTGTAGGTTTTCCCGTCGACGCCGAGCAGTGAAAAGTCGGGGGCGGGGTCGCCGATCCGCAGGGTGTGGAAGCCCGGGGGCATGCCGTGTTCGGCTGAGGGATCGGAGCCCTGGGCGGCGAGCGGGCTGCTCGCGAGAACGCCGAGGGCCATGAAACCTAGGAGGGGTAATTTCATGTCGGGCGAAAGCTGGACCAACCCGGACGTCCGCGCAAGTCGAAGGATGCGCCGGCGCGGGGATCCGGCGGCGCGGGGCGCTCTTGCAGATAACGGATCGCCAAGGCGTCCGTAACATGGGAGTAAGGCGGGACGGCCATGTCTCGATGGATTTTTCCATGCCTGCTGCTCTTGGCGCCCCTTCTCAGGGCGCAGGAGGCGGATGCGCCCGTCGCGCCCGCCGACATCCTGGACCAGGTGGTGGTCTACGGGCGCGAGGAGGACCTTGTCGGCTCGGCATCGTCCCCGTCGGAGGGCGACATTGGCTCCGCCGAGCTGGACGCGAGGCCGTTTCTTCGGCGCGGCGAACTCCTGGAGTCGATCCCGGGAATGATTGTCACGCAGCATTCGGGAGACGGAAAGGCCAACCAGTACTTCCTGAGGGGCTTCAACCTCGACCACGGCACGGATTTTGCGACGACGGTCGACGGCATGCCGGTGAACCTTCCCTCGAACGCGCACGGCCAGGGCTATTCGGATCTCAATTTCATCATCCCCGAATTCATCCAAAGCATCAGTTACGAAAAGGGTGTCTATGATGCCGGGAACGGTGACTTTTCGGCCGCGGGGGCCGCCCAAGTTAGGCTTGTGGACGCGTTGCCCAGGGGATTCGCGAAGCTGGAGGCGGGCGGCTTCGGCTATTCCCGCCTCGTGGCCGGCGACACCCTCGGTTCGCCCGGAGGAGGCGCAACGACGGCGGGCTTCGAGGCGGGCTATTACGACGGACCCTGGACGAATCCCGAGGACGCGAGTCATTTCAGCGGGTATCTGCGGAGGACCGGGGGCACCGGAGACGACAAATGGGCCCTGACGCTCCTCGGCTACCATGCTTCATGGAATTCCACCGACCAGGTACCCCTTCGTGCCATTGACGGGGGGCTCATCTCGAGGTTCGGCGCGATCGACCCTTCCGACGGCGGAGCGACCAACCGGGCGAGCCTTTCGTTCGACTGGCGCCAGACCGAGGCGGACGGGGACCTGCGGGTGAACGTCTACGCGATCTACTACAGGCTGAACCTGTTCTCGGACTTCACCTACTTCCTTGTGGATCCGGTGCACGGCGACCAGTTCAACCAGCGGGACCGGCGGGGCGTGTTCGGCGGCTCGGCTGCGCGGGACTACACGGCGCGGCTGGCAGGCCGGTCCATCACCACGACTTTGGGAGTACAGGCGCGCTCGGACACGATCGCCCTCGGGCTCCTCCACACGGAGGACCGGGTGGCGCTCAATCCGGTCGAACTCGACTCCGTCCACGAGGACGGCGCGGGGCTTTATGTCCGCAGCGAATGGCACCTTGCCGAATGGCTCAGGGTCCAGGCGGCGCTCCGCGCCGACGGCGTCGATTCGGATGTGGATGCAAACCTCCCCGCCAACAGCGGCCGGCGCTCGGCCGCTCTCCTAAGCCCAAAGTTCGGGGCGGCGTTAGGGCCCTGGGACAGGACGGAGCTCTATGTGGACGCCGGCGACGGATTCCACAGCAACGACGCCCGCGGGACCGTGGAGCGCGTCGACCCGGCGGACGGCCTCCCGGTCGAGCCCGTGACTCCGCTCGCGAGGGCGGAGGGCGCCGAGATGGGGGTCCGAACGGCGGTGGCGCCCGGACTCGTGAGCACGGTCTCCGTCTGGATCCTCGACCTCGACTCCGAGCTGACCTTTGACGGCGACACCGGGGAGACCGTCCCGAGCGGCGCGACCCGGCGCTATGGTGTCGAGTTCGCCAACTTCTACCGGATAAGCCCCTGGCTCGCCCTTGACGGGGACCTGTCGTTCACGCACGCGCGCTACCTGGAGGAGACCAACGGGGGCTTCCAGATCGCGAACTCAATCGGGACCGTCGCGACCTCGGGGATCACCGCGGGCGCCAGGCGGGGATGGTTCGGGAGCCTGCGCCTGCGCTATTTCGGGCCGCAGCCCATCATTGAGGACGGCTCCGAGTGGGAGCCGTCGTCGCTTCTCTTCAACCTGCGCCTGGGCTGGCGAAACGCGCGCTGGGAGGCGTCGGTGGATATCCTGAACCTCTTCGACCGTACGGCCGACGACATAGCCTATTATTACGTTTCGCGCCTGCCGGGCGAGCCGGCTGCGGGGGTGCCCGATTTCCATATTCACCCCGCGGAGCCGCGGGAGGCGCGGTTTGCGTTCGGCTTGCATTTTTGACGCAGGGTTTGCCCCTCGGTCCTCGTCTTTTCCCCTTCCTCCGCCATCGTTCGGCGAATCCTCCCGACCCGATCTCCACGGCCCATGAGCCCCGACCGAAGCCCTCCCGCATCCAGGAACTATCCGCTTTTGCTTGTCGGGCAGTTCCTGGGCGCCTTCGGGGATAATTTCCTCCTGAAGGCGATCCTTGGGCCGCTGACCTACGCGATGACGTCCGGCAGGATCACCGAGGCGCAGGTGAACGGCGAGAACGCCCTCTTCAGCCTGGTCTTCAGCATTCCCTTCATCGTGCTCGCCCCGCTCGCCGGTTTCCTGAACGACAGGTTGCCGAAGACCGCGTGGCTTGTCGGCGGGAATCTGGTGAAGATGGCGGGGGCCTCGATCGGGCTGGCCGGAGTCTGGGCCTTCCCGGGGGCGTCAAGCCACACGGTCCAGGTGATGGGCTACGCGATCGTCGGGGTGGGGGCGTGCGTGTATTCGCCCGCGAAGTACGGGATCCTGCCCGAGGTCGTTGCGACGGAGCGGCTCGTCAAGGCAAACGGCACGGTTGAGATGCTCACCCTGGTGGCGATCGTCTCCGGTCTCGGGCTCGGCGGGATCCTCTACGACCGGACCCTCTCGCTTCCCGCGTGCTACGGCGCGGGCCTTGCGCTTTATGTCGTCGCGTTTGCGTGCAACGCGGCGATGACCCGGACGCCCCAAAACCGCGGCGCGCGCCTGAGCCGCAGCGTCTCGGAATTCGCCTCCAATTTCGCCACGCTCTTCCGGAGCCGCCGCCTCGGGAGGATACTGGCCGGCTCCGCGCTTTTCTGGTTCGCCGGTTCGACGCTCAGGTCGGCTCTGCAGGGATGGGGTCTCGAGGTGTACGCGCAGGCCGGGATTTCCCATGTGACGAATCTCAAGCTCGTGCTGCTGGTCCTCGGCATGGTGGCCGGGATCGTGGCCGGGGCGATGCTGGCCGGCCGCCTGCACAGGACGGGAGACCTTTCCTGGTGCCGGCGGTACGCCTTCATGATGGCCGCTGGGCTCGCGGCCCTCGGCATCCTGGGGGGCCGCTGGGGCCTCCTCCCCGCGGTCCTTGTGCTGGTTGCGACCGGCGCGGCCTCCGGCCTCTTGATCGTCCCGCTCAATGCCGCGCTCCAGTCCGAGAGCGATCCCGCTCGGCTCGGCAAGACGGTGTCCGTGCAGAACTTCACCGACTACATGGGAATTGCTTTCGGCGCCGGCTACCTCTCCCTCCTCACCCGCTTCAAACTGGGACCGAACCAGGACCTGATCGCCCTCGGGATCACGGTGGCCGCGATCACGGTCGCGCTCGGATTCCCGCGCCCCAGGGGAGACCAGCCGGACGGAGGCGGGCGCCGGGGCTAGCACTCCCCGGCAAGGACCTCGATCTCCTCCAGGCCCGGAGGGTCGAGCGCCATGGGAAAACGGCGGCAGACGGCCGCCGCGGTGGCCGCCGCGAACCGGACGATCCCCCGGTCGTCGAACCCATTGACGATCCCGTGGATGACGCCCGCCCGGAATGTGTCGCCGGCGCCAAGCGTGCTCTTTACGCAGACCCTCGGCGGCGTGAATCTCCCCACAGGCCCGGCGCCCCGGCAATAGAGGATCTCTTTGGATCCCGACGTCAGGATCGCGAGGCCCTTTCCCGCTTCGGAGAAGCGGCGGAGCACCTGCTGGCCGTCCTCGCTCGGGAAGTGCTCCCGCGCGTATTCGCTTGAGACGACGGTGGCGGCGGACTGCCGGTGGAGGAGGCTCTCGGGCGCGCAGTCGATCGTGACCCACGGCCTGCCTCTTTCCGCGCAGAGCTCCGCGGCGCGCTGGGAGTCCGCTCCGAAAAAGGGGTCCACGCCGACGATTTCCGCCGAATCGATCGCAGCGGGATCGGGGGCCGACCAGCGGCGGGGGCCGCCGAAATACCTGCCGAAGCTCCCGAAAACGGTTCTCGTCGCGCCGCCGACGAGGACCAGGTCCCGGACGCCGTCAAACTCCGGGTCATAGTGGAGTCCGGAGCAGTCGATCCTGCGGGACTCGAGAAACGAGACCACGCCTTCGCGTGTCTGGCGTCCGAGAAAGGGCCCTCCCACTTTGACCCGGTGCCCCCATCGGCTCAGGACCAGGGCGGCGTTTCCCGTCTCCCCTCCGGGCACGAGCCGGGTCTCGTCGATCTCGCCGTAGCCGTCCGGGCCGGGGTATTCGCCCGCCAGGCGGTGGATCGTGGAGTAGACAATCATCCCGTAGAGGTAGACGGGCGCCGTGCGGGCGCGGGCTTGGGCGTGCATGGGGGCGGTTTTTGGGGGCGGTTCTTGGGGGCGCCGAGTCGTGCGGCACCGCCTGGAAGCTTGAAGGCGCCCGCGGCCCGACACGAACCAAGTTTTTGGAGGCTTGCGGGGGCGCCCCGCCGCGTGGGATGGGGTGTCGGCATTTCCGCCCTCGGGGAAGGCGTCTGAAGTCACACCGACTGATTGTTCCCTCAGGGTTGTTCGTCTCACCACCGGGCGACGGCCCCATCTTCTTCGAATCCCGCCATTGCGTTTTTCCGCGGCTCCGCCCCATGCCTCCGCTATAATATCCCGTTCAATCTGAAGGAGGGGGTAGAGGAGAGGCCCTGACTCTCCACCCTTGATTTTCAATACCTGCAAATTCAATCCCTGCGGAAGGCCTACGCCCATCCGATGCACGGATTCACACCCATCCCGTTCCATTTCCCGGAGACAGCTCCATTCGACAACGAGTCCACCGCTTCTCAAACGCCGCACCACAAATCTCGCGATACGCACCTATGCGAGCGGGCTGCCAGGATTTTTTGGCCAACCCACTCGGGCGATGATTTCGGGACGAGCAGACGCAGGGCCTTGGTTAAGATTGGGTGACGGCTGCCAGTCCTGGTTCCTGCCGTGAACGATCCATTGGCACATGAGCCCGAAGCCCAACAACTAATCGACATTACGAATGGGAGCCCAGGTCACCTGGCGTCGAGTGGGGTGCCGCTTGCGCCGATCCAACGAACACCTCAAAATGAAATCCAGCATGAAGAACGCCCTGTATGCAACCTTCTACACGCTGGGACTCTCGGCCTTCTTGCCTCTGGTGATCGTCAATCACAGGAGCAACGCAGCTTGGCTGATGTTCTTTGCTCCGATCGCTGCGGCCGCATTCGCGGAGATCTTCGCGCGCACGATACGGATCACCGCGGAAAGGGTCGAGAACAGGGTGATCTGGCTGATTGCCGCCTTTATCCTCCTATCGCAAGTTGCCAAATTCACCCTCGGACTAAACGCGACCGACGGCTTCACCGAATATTTGGCATTGAACGCACTCTACCAGATCGTACTGGTCCTTTTCTGCGCGGCATCTAGAAGGAGAGAAGCCAAAGGGGGAGACCTCAGCCACGGGCATCTCCCAATTTAGGGCCGGGTTACCGGGGCGCCAATGCTTCCGGTGAGGCGGAATGGTTCCGGCGTTCTTCTAAGTCTAAAATGGCAGGGTCGTAGAGCCTTACGGGCCATCGAATCCTCCGGAGCGCCCGTTCCGGTGGCCATTCGCCGTCGGAACCCTTCTCAGGCAGTCGGCGCGGAGGGCGCAGGGAAGACAACCGTACGGCCGGCAACTCTCAGTTCACGAGCTTGAACCAGATCATTGACGGCGGCGTTGATGGACTCCAATGAAAGCGGCTCAAAGACCGGGTCCATCTTGCCCCGGAGGCTCGGATCTCGCAGCTGCAAGGCGAGCTCGCTCATGCTCAATGAGCTAAATCCCTTGCTTTGGTTGAGCTTGATGATGAATCGGAGAGCCTGTTGACGATATTCAGGGGGCGCCAGTGGTTTTGGCGCCGACGGAATCTCGCTATGGAAGATGATGCTGGAGTCGTTGGGTTGATGGGTTGTGTTCACGGCTTATTGCCTTTGGGAATCAGAGCATGGATTGGCCGGATCCGATTATATCAAGGGTAGGACTGGGATCAATCAGAGCTTTAGGTAACTCCAATAGCAACAAACCAGCGTAAGCTCTCGATCATTGTTCGGTGAACATCGGCCAGGTCTGCTTGTCGGAATCCTAAGGCGGAGGCGTTGGGACTGAACGTGCTGGGACGCAGCATGGCTCAAGCGTTCGCGGAGGCGGCCACGCCGGGAGCACGGGCTCCCTCTCAAGGCGCCGACGAAGCGAAGTGGAGAAATTCCCCCATCGCCTGTAAGCGGCACGGTGGGAGCGTCGCTCACAAAACGAAGTAACTCATTCGTAACTCACCTCGTTTGTATTCTTCATGCCGTTTGGTACCGGTCGTCTGGTTTGTCCGGCATATGAATTCGTGCGACAGCACTACTGTTGGGCTTTGCGGTCCGGCGTAATGGTCGGTGGCTATGAGCTTGAAGTCCGTAGTCTCCGATATCTCCCTCCGTGCCGCCATTATCGCACGCTGGCCAATCTTGCTGAAGGATGCAATGACGTGTCCGTCCTGCCTAAGGGAGGCATCCATTCGCAAGGAGCGAACCTACACCAGGTATTCGACGACGTATCTCCACGAAATGACAATGGGGGCGCGTACGTCTCCCATGAGGCAGGTAAAAAGCGGCTCCGACGCATAATCATAAAGTTTGCCTTGCAGCCGCATTCTTAAAGCAAACACGACCGCCAGATCACCTTCCACGGCAACTCAAACAGAGGGGGTGAATGCATCTGCAGAAGGTCGCGAATTCCGGCCGTGGCATGCACGGCAATGGCACCCGGCAGAGCGCGGATCACGATCTTTGCACCTGCGACCATGTCCCGTGGTTAGAGGATCATTGGCCGCGCGGTCGGGCCGAGTCCGACTGCGATCGGCACGTGCCAGCCGTGGAAGATGATGCCGCAACGTGCCGAGGGGTCCGGGCGCGGACAAACGGCTTGCGGCGTTCCCCCCGAGGCCGGATCGTCGGGCCCGATCCATCGCCGTGAAACCACGCTTTCGAACGTTGGCGCCGTCCGAGGTCGACGGGGCATTCAAGGGCTACCTCGATGTGTTTGAATGGCTCGCCGCCAAGGGCGTCCGCCAGTGGCTGCGCCCCCTTTCGAGGGAGGCCTTTGCCGAACGGCGGGCGAAAGGGGAGCTCTTCGGCTATTTTGTGGAGGAACGGCTCGCGGCGGTCGTGACACTCGTCCTTCGAGACAAGCCCTTACTGGCTTCGCGAAGCCGGGGGAGAAGGCCGCTGGTGGATCAAGTCGCTCGCCGTGGTCCCCGGGTTCCAACGCGCAGGGATCGGCGTCCGCACGCTCGGGGAATGCGAGCGCCACCTCCTCGGTTGCGGGGCAAGGGGGGCCATTCTTGATTGTGTTGATGCGGGATTCCTCCCCGGCTACTACACGAAGACGGGCTTCTCCGAGGTGGCCCGAAAAAACATCACCTATCCTTCCGGCAACACATTCCTCATGGTGCTCATGGCGAAGAATTGGCCCGAGCGGGCGCCGGACGCGGACCCCGCATCCGCCAGGGGAGGCGGCGGGTTTCACGGCTAGGCCCGACGACCATGGCTGGCTATTCCGGCACACCTTTGTGGAAAAAGCTGGGTTACAGGGACGGGACCTCGGCGCGCCTTGACGGAGGGCCCAAGGATTACGTCCCGCTGTTGGGCCTTCCCCGCGACGTCGGCGTTTCCTGGCTCGACCGCTCAAGACAGGGAATGGCCTTCGTGCACCTCTTTGCCACCTCCCGGGCGGTGCTGGCTTCGAAGCTGGCGTCTTACCGGAAGGCGATTTCCGCCGACGGCGTCCTCTGGGTCTCGTGGCCCAAGAAGGCCTCCGGGAGTCGAAACGGACATCACCGAGGACGTGATCCGCAAGCTCGCCCTCCCGATGGGGTTCGTCGACGTGAAGGTGTGCGCCGTCGACGACACGTGGTCAGGATTGAAGTTGGTGATCAGGAGGGAATTGCGTTGAATGCGCCGCGCCGACCCCCGGACCGTCCGGACGTTCCGGACGCGACCCGTTCCGAGCGGACGCGGCGGGGGCGGGCGGGAGCGGACGTCTGAAAGGCCCCCGTCCATGGCCCCCCGGCGGATCCGATTGCGGCAATGGCGCGAAGCCGACCTGGAGCCCTACGCCGCCATGAATGGGGACCCGGAAGTGATGCGTCACTATCCGAGGACGCTCGACAGGGAGGAATCGAGGGCGTCGATGGAGCGCAACCGCGCCGGGATCGACGAGCGGGGCTGGGGCCTCTGGGCCGTTGACGTGGACGGGGTTTTCGCCGGTTACACGGGGCTCGCGGTCCCGGGGTTCACGGCCCCGTTCACGCCGTGCACCGAGATCGGTTGGAGGCTCCGGCGGGAGTTTTGGGGGCTCGGCGTCGCCTACATGGCCGCATTGCAGGCGGAGAGGTTCGCCTTCGAAACCCTCCGGCTGACCGAGCTTGTCTCCTTCACGACGGTCGCGAACACCCGATCCCGCAGGCTGATGGAGCGCCTCGGTTTTTCCAGGGACCTGAACGGGGACTTCCTTCATCCGCTGTTGGATCGGGACAGTCCGCTTCGTCCGCATGTGCTTTACAGGAAGGCGAACGCTTGGGAGGTTCGGAGGGCAACGTGAGCACCGAACTAAAGGCGGAGGCCCTTGAGTAAACCGCTTTCAGAGGCGCTGGTCGGGACCTGGGAGCTGCTCTCCCGGGTGGATCATACGCGCGCGGGTGAACGCCGCGTCGACCCCTCGCTCGGCGCCGATCCGATCGCACTCGTGTATTTTGACGGACGGGGCCATTTCGCGGCCCAATTCATGAAGCGGGACCGGCGGACCGCGGCCGAGGCCGAAGCCCTGGGCCCGGTGCCGAACAACAGCCGCGCCCGAGGCGGATACGACGCCTATTTTGGCACCTACGAGGTCGACGACGCCCTCGGCACAGTCGCCACGCGCCTCGTGGGTGCGCTGTCCCCGGAAAACGTGGGGCACGTCTTCACCCGAAATATGAGCGTGGTGGGCGACGAGCTCACCATTCGCCTGGAGACGGCCGCCTTCGACGGAGAACCCATTGTCCGAACGCTGAAGTGGAAACGCGTGGGTTGAACCGCGAGAGGCGCCCGTTTGCGCCGACGCGGCGAGAAGCATCGTCCATCGGAGCCTGCTTCGCCGTCACTGGGGCGCCCCAGCGGCGACCACATCATACAGGGTGACGGTCACGATGATCGGCGCGCCGCGCTGCACGCCTTCGGGCCACGGGTTGTTCCCAAATGAGAGGTTTGGCGGCAGCACAAACACGGCCGACGCGTCGATCGTCATCATCTGAAGCCCCTCCATGAGGCCGGGCAGAAGGTTTTCCATCCTCATGCGGATGCGTTCCCCGGACATCTGCGGCAATTTCCGGGTCCCGTTCGCATCCGTCGCGTTGCAGGTGAACATGATCGTGTCGCCCGGGCGCGGCCGGACCCCCCCGCGTCCCGCCTCAACCCGGTACGCCAGGCCGCTGTCGGACTGCTGCAGTCCCATGCGGTTTCGGACCTTCTTCATGTACCACGCGAGCCTTCCCGCATCATCCAGCGAACTGGGGGCGTCGAGCTTTCTGAGATTCTGGATGTCGGTGATCTGCCGGCCGATGTCCGAGAGGAGGCGCCGGGCGCTCTCGTCAAAGGGGAGCGGTTTGCCCTGAAGCGCGGAGCGCATGCCCTCCAGGAATGCGGTGGTCTGCGCCTCGTTCCATCCGAGCTCCGCGAAATGCCCGGTCATGGCCAGGAACGAGCCGATCGCATTGCACGAGGCCAGGGGAAAGTCCGGATCCGGCGCGAAGGCCTTTGCCTGAACCGGGCCGGGCTGCGCGGACCTCTGGGCCGCGGCCCGGCGGCCCATCTCGGAAAGCAGCTGCTGGGCCCTGTCGTCGAGGGGGTAGGGCTTGCCCAGGAAGGCGGCGCGCATGCCCTCCAGGAACGCGGAGGCCTGCGCCTCGTTCCATCCGAGCTCCACGAGATGACCGCTCCGGGCAAGGCTTGAGCCGATCGCGCCGTAGGTCGGCATCGGGAAATCCTCGCCGGCGCCGAGGCGGAAGGCCTGGCCCGGGTTGAGCGCCATCATCGTCGGGTCCGTCGACCATTCGTCCGAGGTCATCTGCGCGCCGCAGCGGCCGGCGCAGAGCATGGCGAGGGCGAGCGCCAGGAAGGCGCCCCGCCCCGGGAAGGGGGCGGCCGTTCCCCAGCGGCCGGGGCGCGAGGCGGCGACCGTCGGCCTCATGCCTGGAAGCGGACGGGCCATTTGAAGCTCCGCAGTCCGACGCGGGCCGGAGCATCGACGCCCTCCGTCACGTGGTAGAAGCTGTTGATCTCGAGTCCCGTGACGACCTGGGTAAGCCCCGAGACTGGCCAGAAGATCTCGACCCTCTTGACCGTCCGCGCCTGGCCGAGTCCGATCTCCTGGCGCAGCGGCGAGGCTCCGAAGCTGCCGCCGCTCCCGACGATGCGGTGGATGGACCGGTCGCCCTGTTCCGCCTCGACCACCACGTGTATCCGCGCGCCAATGGCGGCGCGGTTGGTCTTCACCCCGATCAGCTTGAGCTTGATCCAGTTGTTGCCGTGGCCCGGATTCGCAAAGAGCTGGTGTCGGAAATGGTCGGCCTCGACCGCGCCCCCGACCACCGAGTAGACATCCTGGGTGCCGTCATTGTTGATGTCGCCGAATGCGATCCCGTGGCCCTTCTGGAGCTGCCCGAATCCGCCCGACGTCGTCACGTCCTGGAACCGGATTCCGCGGTCGTTTCGGAACATCTTGTTGGGAAGCAGGGTGTTCAGGTCCGGGTTGCCGGTTCCCAGGTAGAAGTCGAGCCAGCCGTCGTTGTCGAGGTCGCCGAAGTTGGCGCCCATCGTCAGCGAGACGTGGTCGAGGCCGCATTCCTTGGTCACGTCCGCGAACGTCCCGTCGCCGTTGTTGCGGTAAAGCTTCGGGCGCTGGCCGGACTGGGGCAGGCCGAGGCACTCCGCGGCCAGGTCCCCGACGTCGTGCACCCGGTAGCCGCTGACGAAGATGTCGGGCCAGCCGTCGTTGTTGTAGTCCCAAAACCAGCAGGGGAAGCTGATCGGCGGCTCCGTCACGCCGGCGATCTCGGCGACGTTGGTGAAGCGCCACTGGGCCTTGGGCGACGTGTCGGCGCCGGCGGGCCCGTCGTTGCGCAGCAGGAGCTTCGGCCCGTCGACCCGCGAAAGGAAAAGGTCCGGCCGGCCGTCGTTGTTGAAGTCGGCGCTGGCGACTCCCTTGAAGAACCCGACCAGGCTCAGGCCGTGCTCGGCCGCGCATTCCGTGAAGGTGCCGTCGCCGTTGTTGCGGAACAGCTCGCAAGGATTGCGGTCGTCCTGCCGCGACTCGTTGGCGAGGAAAAGGTCGAGCCATCCGTCGTTGTTGTAGTCGAACCAGACCGCCGAATGGACGGGATGGAGCCTAAGGAGCCCCGCCTCCTCGGTCACGTCCGTGAAGGTGAAGTCCCCGTTGTTTCGAAGGAGGGAGCAGGGATAATGGCCCTCGGTGCCGATCCAGGCCCCCCGCAGGACCAGGACATCCAAGAGGCCGTCGTTGTTGTAGTCCGTCTGGATCATGTTGAGGCCGCCCGTCAGGCCCAGGAGGCCGGCCTCCTCCGTGCGCTCGGTGAAGGTGCCGTCGCCGTTGTTGTGGAAGAGCCGCAGCTGGCCTTCCAATCCCCAGTTAGACACCATCACGTCCAGGAAGCCGTCGTTGTCGAAATCCTCCAGGACGACCCCCCCCGCAAGGCCGTCCACGTCGATCCCGACCTCGCGGGCCACGTCGGTGAAGCGCTTGATGTCATAGTCGGACTCGAAGAGCTTCGGATCGAGCAGCCAGGCCTTCGGAACCTTGTCGGGGTACTCCCCAAGGTTCATGTACGCGATGTTGATCAGCCATCGCGCCCGCAGGTCGCCCGGGTATTTGCCGAGCAGTTCGGTCAGCGTGTCGACGGCCAGGCGCGAGCCCCGCTGAAACCGGTGGATTCCGCCGCCCTTGACCGGAAACAGGCATGAGTCCGGATTGGGGTGACTGCAGCCGTTTTCGTTGTCCCCGATCCGCAGGCCGCAGGTCGCCTTGAAGGTGAGCCAGTCCGCCTCCCTCCGGTCCCTCTGCGGGACCTGCTGCTCGTCCATCATCCTGTGGATCACGTCGTATTCCTTGAGCGCAAGGTCGGGCTCCCCGGAATCCAGAAGCTCCCAGGCGAGCCGCATCCGGACCCGGAACAGCTCGGCAAGATCCGTGGTCCTCGATTCCAGGGACTGCAGGAGAACGACCTGCTCGCGGTTGCGGTAGGCATTGCGCAGGGGATCGGCCTCGCGGGTGATCTTCCTGATGAGCTCGGCCATCCGCCGGTTGCTGTCCGGCTGGGGGCGCGCGGACGGCCGGGCCGCCGGGGACCCCGCGGCCTGCGCCGCCAGCCGGAGCGGCAGCGCCATTCCGGCGGCCAGCCCCAGCGACGTCCACATCGCGGTGTGCATGAAGGCCCTGCGGTCCTGCAATTCATCCGGAAAGAAGGGGGGCTTCATGGTTTCTTTGAGTTGAATCAAAGGCATCAAGAATCATTGTAAATATCCAAAGGCCGCGGAAGGCTGCCTCGGATTTCGGACCCATAACACAAGCGATCATGGAAACACACGGGCGGCGAGGAAAGGCCTGAGGGGCGCGGCTGCCACCCAAGGCCGGTCGACCACGCCCTTGCAGCGGTTTTTCCCACCCCAAAATCGAATTGAGCCCAGCCGTCCCCGAGGCGCATTGAACCCCTTCCGCGTCATGAAACGCGTCTTTCCTCTGCTTGTTTTCCTGGGCATTGCCCTTGCCGTGGCCCGCGGCGCCCCCGCCGAGCCCCAGCTCTACACCTGCCCCATGCATCCCGGGGTCGTGAGCGACAAGCCGGGCGACTGCCCCATCTGCGGGATGAAGCTCGTTCCCGTGCACGCCGGCACCGCCAGGGATTCGGGCGCCCCAGCCCCGCCCAGCCGGATCCAGGTCGATTCGGGCACGATTCAGCGCATGAACCTTCGGACGGCCCCGGTCGGGCGCGGCCCGCTTCACCACGAGCTCCGCACGCTGGGAATCGTCGCCTACGACGAGTCGGGCCTGAGGGACATCACGATCGACTATGACGGCTGGATCGAGAAGCTCTATGTCAGCGCGACGGGCACGCCGGTGAAGAAGGGCGATCCGCTCTTTGAGATCTACCTGCCCTCCCTCTACCCGGATCTCCACAACTCGCAGCTCACCTACGTTGCGCCCTCGGACCTGATCGCCGGCGCGCCCTCCCTGAAGGAGGACCGCCGCGGTCTCCTCTACCGTTCGCCGGCAAACGGCGTCGTGATCGAAAAGGCGGCCGTGGAGGGCCAGAGGATCCGGGCGGGCGAGCGCATCTTCCGCCTCGCGGACCTTTCGAGCGTCTGGGTGAACGCGAAGGTCTACGAAAGCGACCTGTCCTACGTCCACGAAGGCCAGGCTGCGGTCGTGCGGGCGACCTATGGCCCCGAGCGCGCGTTTCAGGGCACGGTCCAGTGGGTCCTCCCGCAGGTCGACGAGCTGACCCGGACCGCGACCGCCCGGATCGTGCTCGCGAACAAGGAGGGCCTCCTGCGCCCCGGCATGTTTGTCGAGGTGCGCCTCGTGACCGAGCTCGCGGACCGCGTGCTCCTTGTCCCCGAGACGGCCGTTCTCCGCAGCGGGGAGCGCAACACCGTGTTCGTGGCGCTCCCAGGGGGATATTTCGAGCCGCGGGAGGTGAAGATCGGGATGAGGGGGGATGACGGGTTCTACGAGGTCCTGAGCGGCCTCCGCGACGGCGAGAACGTCGTCACCTCGGGGCAGTTCATGCTCGATTCCGAGAGCCAGCTTCGCGAGGCCGTCGAGAAGATGCGGAAGGCCCCCGCCCGCTGAGCCGATGGAACCGTCTTGAAGGCCGTCATCGATTTCTCGATCAGGAACAGGGGCCTCGTCCTCCTGGGCGCCCTGGCCCTCATCCTGGGCGGGGTCTGCGCGCTCCGCGAGATCCCGCTCGACGCGATTCCCGACCTCTCGGACACCCAGGTCATCATCTATACCGAGTGGCCCGGCCAGGCGCCGCAGCTCGTGCAGGACCAGGTCACGTACCCGATCACGGCGAAGATGCTTTCGGTCCCCGGGGCCAAGGTCGTGCGCGGGTATTCGTTCTACGGATTTTCGTTCGCCTATGTGATCTTCAAGGACGGAACCGACCCGTACTGGGCCCGCAGCCGCGTCCTCGAATACCTGAACGGGCTCTCGGGCAGCCTTCCCGCAAACGTCACGCCCCGGCTCGGCCCGGATTCGACCGGCGTCGGCTGGGCGTTCATGTATTCGCTCAATTCGAAAAGCCACGACCTGTCCGAGCTGCGCTCGATGCAGGACTGGTTCCTGCGCTACCAGCTCTCGAGCGTCGAGGGCGTGGCCGAGGTGGCCTCGGTCGGCGGGTTTGTTAAGCAGTACCAGATCACGGTGGATCCGCTGCGCCTGCGGGCCTACAGCCTCTCGATCGGCGACATCGCCGCCGCCGTCCGCCAAAGCAACGGCGAGGTCGGGGGGCGCTCCATCGAGATGTCCGAGAAGGAGTTCATCCTCAGGGTGCGCGGCTATGTGTCGGGCCTTGAGGACCTGCGAAAGATCGCGGTCGGGCGCGGGCCCGGGGGAACCCCGGTCCTCTTGGGGGACGTTGCCGACGTCCAGCTCGGCCCCGACATGCGACGGGGGATCGCCGAGCTCAACGGGGAGGGCGAGACGGTCGGCGGGATCGTGGTGGTCCGCTACGGCGCAGACACCCGCCAGGTGGTCCGGGCCGTCCGCGCCCGGCTCGACGCCGCGATGAAAAGCCTGCCCCGGGACGTTGCGTATACGGTCGTCTACGACCGCACGGCCCTCATCGACCGCGCGGTGGGCAATCTCGAGGGGAAGCTTCTCGAGGAGAGCCTCGTCATCGCGCTCGTGTGCGCGCTCTTCCTCATGCGCCTTCGAAGCGCGCTCGTTGCGATCGTCATCCTTGCCGCGGCGGTCCTCGCCTCGTTTCTGGTCATGTACGGGCAGGGCATCAGTTCGAACATCATGTCGCTCGGCGGCATCGCGATCGCCGCCGGGGCGATGGTCGACGCCGCGATCATCATGATCGAGAACGCCCACAAGCGGCTTGAGCGGGAGCCGGGCGGAGGGCCCCGCTGGGACATCATCCGCGACGCCTCGGTCGAGGTCGGCCCGACCCTCTTTTATTCGCTCCTGGTCATCACGGTGTCCTTCCTGCCGGTGTTTGCGCTCCAGGAAGAGGAGGGCAGGCTTTTCAAGCCGCTTGCCTTCACGAAGACCTACTCCATGGCGGCGGCGGCGATTCTGTCCGTCACGCTGGCGCCCGTGCTGATGGGCTACCTGCTTCGCGGGCGGATCCCCGCGGAGGAGGCCAATCCGATCAACCGGATCATGATCCGGCTCTACCGGCCGGCGCTGGACCTCGCGATCCGCTTTCGCTGGACGGTCGTGATTGCGGCCGGCCTTGCGGTGGCATGGGTCTTCCTGCCGTGGAACGCCTGGGTGGTGGACCGCCTTCCCGCGGGTGCCGCGCGGGAAGCCGCGGCGCGGCTGGGAGCGGCCTTCCCCTACCAGAACCTGGGCTCGGAATTCATGCCGCGCCTCGACGAGGGCGACCTCCTCTACATGCCGACCACGTTTCCAGGCCTCTCGCCGACCAAGGCCAGGGAGATCCTCCAGGAAACCGACCGTATCATCCGCGGATTCCCGGAGGTGCAAAGCGTCTTCGGCAAGATCGGCCGCGCCGAGTCGGCCACCGATCCCGCCCCGATGGACATGGTCGAGACGACGATCCGGCTCCGGCCGGCGGCCGAGTGGCCGGCCGTCGACCTAAGGGGTTCGGACGGGCGGGTGTTGGCCCACCGGCCCAGGACCGTTGACGAGCTGGTCGATGCCATGAACGAGGCCCTGCGCCTGCCGGGGCTGTCGAACGCCTGGACGATGCCGATCAAGGCGCGGATCGACATGCTCTCGACCGGCATCAAGACGCCGGTCGGAATAAAGGTGGCCGGCCCGAGCCTTCCCGAGCTCGAACGCATAGCCTCGGACATCGAGGGCAGGATCCGCCGGGTGCCCGGGACGGCCAGCGCATTTGCCGAGCGCGTGACAGGGGGAAATTATGTGGAGTTCGACATAGACCGGGACGCGATCGCGCGCTACGGCCTCACCATCGGCGAGGTCCAGCAGACGCTCCAGGTCGCCCTCGGAGGCATGCCGCTCACCACCACGGTCGAGGGCCTCGGGCGCTTCGGCGTGATCCTGCGCTACGATCGCGATTACCGCGAAAACATCGCGGAACTCGGGGACATCCTGATTCCGGTCAAACCCTCGGAGGCTGCGGACGGCGCCCGGGGCTCCCCGGCGGCCCAGGTTCCGCTCCGCCAGCTCGCCAAGCTGCGGGTCGTGGAGGCCCCGACCGACATCCGGAGCGAGGCCGGCGTGCCGAGCACCTGGATCTACGTGGACGTGCGGGGAGTCGACGTCGGCACGTACGTTCGAAACGCCCAGCGCGTGATTGGCGATGCGATCGCGCACGGCGACATCGCGGTGCCCGAGGGCTACAGCGTCTCATGGAGCGGCCAGTACGAATCCATGCTGCGCGCCCAGAGGCGGCTCATGTGGGTCGTGCCGTTCACGCTCCTCCTGATCGTCCTCATCATCCGCCTCAACACGGGTTCGTGGATCAAGACCTCCATCGTGCTCCTGGCCGTGCCCTTCTCGCTTGTCGGCGCCTTCTGGCTCTTGCGCATCACGGGTTACGACTTGAGCGTCGCCGTGTGGGTCGGCTTGATTGCGCTCGCAGGACTCGATGCGGAGACGGGCGTCGTCATGCTCCTCTACCTGGACCTCGCTCACGAGGAATGGAGGGTGAAGGGGCTTCTCACGTCCGTGTCCGGCCTTCGCGACGCCATCTACCAGGGCGCGGTGAAGCGCGTGCGGCCGAAGGTGATGACGGCTTCGGTCATCATCGGGGGCCTCCTGCCGATTCTTTGGAGCCACGGAACCGGATCGGACGTCATGAAGCGGATCGCAATGCCCATGGTGGGGGGCGTCGGGACCTCGACCCTCCTTGAATTGCTGGTCTACCCCGCGGTCTTCTTCATTTGGCGCCGGCGAGGCCTTCCCTGCGGCACCGATGGCGGCCTGGCCTCAAGCCGATAGCACGGATAGGCAACGCTTCGTCGATGGGGCAATGGCGGGAATTGGAAGCGGGATTCCCGGCGAGGGGTTGGGCCGGATGCGCGAACGGGCAGCGGTGAGGGGATTCCGCATCGGAATCCTGGCCGCTGCCCTGATCTTGACTCGCCGGACCCGGGTCCGGCGCCGCGCTAGAACCTCAACCGCCCGAGGTTCACGGGGGACGTACCCTCGACGGGCGCTCCTCCCTGCAGTGCCGGCTTGAAGCGGATCGTCCTCACGATGGAGTCGAGGTACGAGTCGTCGATCGGCTTCGTGCAGGCGGCGTCAACGAAGGCGTCACCGGGAAGGCCGTCCTTCGTCACCTTCACATAGATCGGGGCGGCGTACATCCCCTTCGAGATCTTTTCCTTAAGGTCGGCGGGCAGCGTGCCCACCATCACCGGGGTCGGAGCCAGCGTCTCGCCCTTGTGGGCCTTCAGGTAGGCGGTCTTGACGTAATCGAACGCCTCTTCGGCCGTCATCGTCTGGCGTTTCGGCGCGACATTGGTCGCAATCTCCACCCCGTGTTCGAACAGGTGGACCTCAAAGCCCTTCAGCTCATAGCCCGGGGGAAACCCGGCCTGCTCGAACTTGACGCTCATGGGCTTGCTGTCGATCGGCTCTAGCGCCTTGGCATAGATCAGGTCCCGGAGGGTGCCTTCATCGGCGGCCCTCTGGTGATACCGCGAAATCACGACAATGTAGGGGTCCTCGATCCGCCTGGGCGACGAGACATCGAACGAGACGTCAAGCGCATCGTAGCCCGCCGCATTGGACCATCCGTTCCCCTGATAGAGCAGGTCGTCGCTTCCGAATTCGTCGAGGCCTGGGCCCCGGCCGACTGCGACGCATTGGGATTGGTGCCTGCACTCGGAACACTTCCGCCCGACTGGGTGAGGGAGCCCAGATCCAGCGCGTTCGCCTGACTGGCGGCCGCCGCGTCTCCCGCGGTCAAGGTGGCGGCCTGGGTGAGCGATTTGGTCAGCTTCACGCTGGGGTCGTTTTCGAACGTATAGGCGCCTTCGCCCTTCAGATTGGCGATGGTCGCCGAGTCGTCCGTGAGTTTGAGCGACGGGTTGAACTTCATGTTCACCGGCCCGTCCTTTGGGGATATCAGCACCGGCTGCCCCTTCACCGACACCACCCAGGAACCGCCTGAGATGTCGACGACGGGATGGGGCTCGTTCGCCTGGCTGATCGATATGTCCTCGCCCTGGAAGAGGGTGTACGATTTTACATCCCCTTGTCCGTCAACTCTTGCCGGAGCCATCGCGGCGAAAAGGAGCGCGGCGGGCAACAGGGCCCACACCGCAGTCGGCTTCTTCTTAACGGAACGGGGCTTCGGCAGCATATTCATAAGTGGTACCAAGGTTAGGACACCGATGGGAGGTGAAATACTTCACTTTTAATGCTCTAGACACAACCTTGCATGACCGAAATTACGTAAGATAATGATGGGGACATTGAGTCTATTGCCTCGGAGACGTGAATTCGCAGGGAAAAGGGCGCTGGGACGGTCGACTCCGAATCCCGAAACCCCTTGAAAATGCATCAATTAGGTCGCCGGGGTGGGCCAAAGTTTGTAGGCCCCATGTCCATCGATCGGGTTCCGTTCGTTGGAGGGCCCGATTTCCTGGGGCTTTGGCGCCCGCCGGGTTGAACCGTCAAGAAAGGCAGCGGCGCAGGGGCTTTCAGCCCCGTGGCCTCCCGGCTGGAATTCCGCCATCCCAATCCTGTCCCCGCCTGGATGCTCCCAACGCCGACCGCGCCTGCCGACTTAACCCTTGTCGGTTTGACCCCCGCGGGCCGCCCAAAGGAAACGCTATTCCCGTTGCGCTCATTGCTTGGTGTCCGGTTCTCTTGCGGCGATTGACTCCCCAATCTCAGCCCATTCTGTCAGGGACGGGACCCCAGCCGGGCCTTCTTGGGTTCGGCCCGCGCACCGCTGACCCCTCTCATGCCTAGCTTCAAAGCCATTCGCACCCTGGCAACCGGGGTCGCGCTCTTCGGGGGCTGCGCCGCCATCGTTTGGACCGCGCTCGGGCGGTGGCACATGCCCGAAATCGGCGCCCGCCAGCCCGATTACTATAACCTCCTGGTGAGCGGGTTCCGCAAGGGCAGCCTCGCTTTGGACATCGAGGTTCCCCGAGGGCTCAAGGAGGCGAAGGACCCCCTCGAGTATTTCAATCGGGCGACCGTGGCGATGCCCCACGACCTCAGCTATTACCACGGGCATTTCTACGCCTATCACGGCGCGGTTCCGGCCGTGGTGCTATTCTGGCCGTTCCGGGCGGCGACCGGGCACGACCTGCCGCTCGTCCTCGGAAGCCTCGTATTTGCCTTGGGGGCCTTCCTGGCCGTCGCGTGGCTTTGGCTGCGCATGGTGCGCGACCACTTTGCGCGCGCAGGGTGGGCGACGCGGATCTTGGGCGTGGCGGCCCTTGGGCTCGCGGGGGGGCAGCTCGTATTGGCGAGGCGAATGTCGATATGGGAGCCGTCGATTGAGGCGGGGAATTTCTTCCTGGTGTGCATGTTCCTATGGGGCTACCGCGCGCTGACCTCCCGTCGTCCGTTTTGGTGCCTTTCGCTTTCCGGTCTCGCCCTGGGGTTGGCCGCGGGCTCCAGACCCACGCTGGTCGTGGCGGGCCTTGGGCTCGTGCCCCTCGTCTGGTTCGTCTGCAGCGCGCAGCGCCGGAGCGCTCCCATGCCGTCCGGGTCCCGCACGCTGGGAGCCCTGGCTCTGGCGGCGATCCCGCTTGTGGCGATCGGTGTCTCGCTCCTCGCCTATAACGATGCCCGATTCGGCAACCCCTTTGACTTCGGACTCAGCCACCAGTTGTCGACCTGGAATGTGCCGAACAAGGCGCATTTCAGCGTGGGGTTCATGCCGTTCAACGCCTGGCTCTATTTCCTGTCGTCCCCCCAGTGGGGTCGCTATTTCCCCTTTCTCCACCCCATTGATTTTCCCATCCTTCCAAAGGGGTACTACGGTTACGAGTACGTCTATGGCGCGCTCAACGTGTGCCCCGTCCTGGGGTGGAGTTTGTTTGTTCCCGTCCTTGTCTGGCGGGCAAGGCCCGCTCTCGTATGCTTCGCATCGGCTGTCGCGGCGTCCGCGTGCGCCGTCACGGCTGTCCTGCTCAGTTTCGACACGGCTGCGGCCCGGTACGAAACGGATTTCCTTCCCTGGTGGGTCCTGCTCGGCCTGACGGGCTGGGCGCTGATTGAAGATCGGCTGGCCGTCGCGGGATCCGTTTGGCCAAGGCGGATTCTGGGGGGCCTTTTCTCCCTCTGCGCCCTGTTTTCCTGCGCCGTGGCGTTCTTTGCCAGCGTCGAGCTCCACGGCGTGCTGGAGCTCGAGAATCCCGGGGCCTATCGCCAGCTCTCCCGCCTGTTCGATCGCCCGGCGGACTTGTGGGAGCGGGTCACGGGGCAGCGGGGGGGGGCGATCGAGATGGACGTGACCTTTGCCGACCGACCGCGGGAATCGGTCGAGCCCCTCCTCATCACCGGGGTCGAGTACCAGCGCGACTATGTCTATGTCTACTACCAGAGCGACCGGGTGATGCGCCTCTGCTACCTTCACCCCGGGGAGCCGGTGGCATCGAGTGGCGACATCGCCATCGAGCCGGGCCGCACCTACCGGATCCGAATCGAATGCGGGGCGCTGTATCCTCCTGAGGGGAGCCCAGCCTACGATGATTGGGGACCGGGGGAGATAAGCGCCTTCAAGCGCTGGGCGCGAATCGACCTGGACGGCAAAACCGTGGTCCTTGAGCCGCGGGGGAGCAACGAGGCCTCCCCCGGCAGCATCCAGGTGGGTGCGGACCGCGGCAACGGCTATTGCGGGCGCAGGTTTGCCGGCACGATCCGTGCCGTCCGCAGGATGGGATTCGAGCGGCCCGGCAGGAATCTGGCCGGGCCGGGCGACCTGGACGTGGAGTTCGCCCTGCCGAAGGAGCACCGGGCCATGACCCTGCCGCTCATCGAGGCGGGCATTGTGGGGCTCGCCGACTTGGTTGGGCTTCACACGGACGCCGACGGCAGCTACCGATACGTCTATGAGTCGTGGGGCGCGGGGGTGTGGCAGGGGCCGCGCCCGGACCCTATCGCCCGCCCGGACTCTTAGGATCAGGGCCAGACTGGGTCCGGCGTTGGACCTCGGCGAATTCTCGCCGTATTTCGAGTTGGGGCGTTCGCTGGTCGTCTGGGAGGGCGACAAGCCCGTCTGGTGGCGGCGCCTGGCCAGACCCGTGGGGCCCCACGCCCCCGTCCACGTGGTCTCCAATCCGCTGGGATCGCTCCACATGGACCCTGAGTTCGGGGGCCGACTCATCACATTCAGCCGGGTCCCGATTCACGATGATTGGAGGGCGGGTCCGTTCCCGGCGCTCACGCTTCAATTGGGGGGCCGAGGGGAGGGCACGGAGCCCCTGGTCGCCACGGGCATTGCCGGGCAGTCCGACACCCTGGGCATCAGATGGCTCGGTTCGGACAGGGCCCGGCTCATCTACGACCATTGGGGCCATGAAACCCGATTGAGCCCCGAGTTCGCCTGGGATGGGGGATCGGTTCACGAGGTCCGGGTCGCCATGCCTTCCTTTGGCAGCCTGGATGCGTCGGGCAAGGAACCCGGCAACGGGTCCCTTCGCGTTTCGGTCGACGGCTCCCCGGTCTGGGACACCGCAGTCTTTTATTTCAATGCACCTTCCGCCTCGGTGTCGGTCGGGCGAAACGCATCCGGATGCACCACCACGGGCGCGGAGCTGCAGTCCGTCCTGGTGGACATCCGCCAGGATTTCGCGGAGTGACGGGGTTCCTTCCTGCGAATTCCCATATTTGAAACGGCAAATCTCAAAACTTGAGTCGCTTCATGGCCGATGGGAAAGGGTAGAGGTGCCGGGATTTGAACCCGGGTGCCCTCCGGGCCAAGCGCTATCAAAATGGCTGATTTAACCCTCGATGTGTCCTAAATTGTCCTAAAGGTCCCCGGACCTTGTTGCCGTGGCGGCGTTTTGGTCGGTACTCGGTAAGTGGATGGTCAAATGGGCTCGGTACCTTCGTTGAGAATATCGAGGTAGTCCTTGTAGGCGAATACGCGATTGCGTTGGCCACCTGTTTTTTCCTCAACGATGGCAAGTTCTGCCAAGCGCGAGAATGCCGTGCTGACCGTTGCAAAGGTCGGGGCCTCTTCCATTAGCCTGATAGCCCGGTTTACCGAAAGCATCGGATTGCGTTGTAGCAATTCGTGAACGCGAGTGACTGACCCCGCGGAGCCGCCGAGCTTTGAAATCTTGCGTTGGTTGTCTTGAAAGAGACGCAATACCCGGCTTGAGCTGCCCGCGGCTTGATCAGCCGTTGCAGCCACGCCCTGGAAGAAAAACGCAAGCCACTCTTCCCAGACACCATCGGTTCGCACGCGTTGCAGTAGCTCGTAGTACTCTTTGCGATGTTGTTTCAGATAAAGGCTGAGATAAAGCAGTGGCTGCTGTAGTACGCCTTCGTGGCAGAGTAGGAAAGTGACAAGCAATCGGCCCACCCGGCCGTTTCCGTCCAGGAACGGATGAATTGATTCGAATTGGGCGTGAGTGAGTGCTGCCTTGGTAAGAGGAGGCACGTTGTTGGCGTCGGCGTGAAGGAATTTCTCGAGAGAGCCCATTGAATCCAACACCAGGTCATTTGGAGGCGGTACATAGCTCGCGTTTCCGGGAAGCGAGCCTCCGATCCAATTCTGAGAGTTTCGGAATTCTCCCGGTTGCTTCTTGCTCCCCCGGCCTTTGGCTAACAGCTTGCCGTGAATCTCACGAATTAGCCTGAGGGAAAGAGGAAATCCGTCGCGCAGGCGTCTTAGGCCGTGTTCCATTGCCGCAACGTAGTTGGAGACTTCTAGCACGCTTTCTGTCGGGACTCCGGGTGACTCCGCATTCTCAAAGAGGAGTAATTCGGAAAGGGACGATTCCGTGCCTTCGATCTGGGAAGACAGTAATGCCTCCTTCCTGATATAGGTGTAGAGGAACTGGCTGACGTCAGGCAGTTGCCCGGTGAGCCCGTCTAGGCGTCCCACTGCGAGCATGGCCTTCTGGGAGAGGGCTTGAAGCGACGAGTCCCAGATCATCGGCGGGTTAGGAGGTAGGGCATTTGGGACAAAGGCCCGTACCGTTTCTCCTGCATATGTGGTTGGCAGGAAATAGCCTGAGGGACCACGCATGAAATCCTTATTATGGGGCACCCTAATAAAAACAATTCTTATTTTAAATTAATTAGATTATTAAAATAAGAAATCCTGTATTTTAAGGCGCCACAATAGCTCATGAAGAATGGTGGAGGGGCCGGGATTTGGGGGCCACCTCCCGGTTGTCTCGAGGCGATATCGGGCCGCCTGGTTCAATGCTCCGGGCGCGTACCTCGACAATCGCGAGCGCGATGCCGAAGGGCTTCATGTGCCGGTCCTTTTCCTGGGGCTACATGGTTCGAAGATCGCCAATGTCCGAGCCATGCCTGCGCGGTGGGTGCCGGATTGCGGCCCGGGCCCGAACCGTCCCGGGACGGGCGCGACCGTGACAGTTGCCTGGCTTTGCCGGGGCAACAGTTGGGCGAAAACGCACTCTGCTGAGATCGGATATCGCGACCGCTGGCCCTGCCGGGAAATCCCATCGCCGGGTACGGTGGGTGCATGCCAATCTTCCCGCACCTGCTCTCGGTCGCGGCCCTCGCCACGGGCCTCGGCGCCAACGGCCAGATCGAGGCCGTCAGGCGCGCCCAGGGCCTGCTGGAGCCCCATGTCTGGACCCAGGTGATTCGCATCGACAACGCGAACCCGTCCAGCCGCTATCCGCGGGTCGTCGACGCCCTGGTCTTCCAGCTCGACGCCATCCTGTGGTTCTACACGCCGGCCGACGGGACGCAGAGCCTCTCGCTGTACCGCAACAGGGCCGAGGCGGACAAGCTGAACCTCGGTCCGCTGCTTGCGGCCATCGACGAGGGGTTCACGAGGTGGGAGGTCCTGCCCCCGGCGGGCGGACCCCTGCCAGGGCCGGCCCGGCTTCCCAATGGCTGTTTCATCGAGTCGATCGCGATCCTCCTGCGCAGGCTGGACCGCGGCGCGGCCGTCGAGAACCCGCAGCTCCTCTCCTACTACGTCACCCTCCCCGGAGGGGTGCGCGGCCACACCGTGCTCCAATTCACGCACGAAGGGCGGATCCAAATCGTCGACCCCGACCGGCCGAACCGGATCATCAGGATAAGCCACGCCGACCCGAACGACCCGAAGGGCGTCGCCGACCGGATCCGGGGCGACGTCGCGCGGGCACGGCACTTTTCCCTCAGCGAATTCCTGGATCGCGCGCCCGCGCATTTCCTCGCAACACTCCAACCGCATGCGAGCAAGAACGACGAGCAGGCGCTCCCCGCGCAGGCCGGTGCGCCAAAGCCCAGACGCTCCTGAGGGCGCGGGAGGGAGGTCCGGGCCATGACCGGCGAACCCCTTTACCGAAGGCTCGCCGACGAGGTGCAGGGCCTGATCGAGAAGCGGTCGCTCCGAGCCGGCCAGCGGCTTCCGTCGGTGCGGGTGACCGCCCGCCAGCGCCAGATCGGCATGGGGACCGTGATCCAGGCCTACGTGGTCCTGGAGAACCGCGGTTACATCGAGGCGCGGCCAAGGAGCGGCTACTATGTCAGGAGCCGGCCGGAGGCCAGGGCCAAGGCCAGCCCCGGCTCGGTACTCGGCCCGGCCGTTCGGGTTGAGGAGAAGGACCTCTCCGAGCACATGATCGACCTCGCTCGGGACCCGAGCTACTTTCCCCTGGGAACCGCGTTTCCGGACCCGGGGACTCTCCCGCTCGGGAACCTGGCCCGCGTCGCCGGTGCGGTGGCGCGGGCCGAGCCGGAGATCCTCGGCAGGTACACCATGGGCCACCCCTACCCGCCCTTCACCCAGGAGCTCTCCCGGCGGTACCTGCAGACGGGGACGGTCCTGTCCCATGACGAGTTCATCGTGACGTCGAGCTGCTCGGAGTCGCTTGACCTCGCGCTCGGGGCGGTGACCAAGCCCGGCGACGTCATTGCCGTGGAGTCCCCGGCCTACTTCGGGTTCCTCCGCCTGTTCTCGTCAAGGGGCGTCCGCGCGGTCGAGGTGCCCGTCGACGAGAGGAAGGGCCTGAGCCTCGAGGCCCTGACCGTTGCGTTGGACAACCACGACGTGAAGGCCCTGGTCGTCACGCCGAGTTTCCACAACCCCACGGGCGCCTGCATGCCGAACGCCCGCAAGGAGCAGCTCTACTCGATCCTCTGCGACTACGGCATCCCCGCGATCGAGGATGACGTCTATGCGGACATCCACTTCGGGCCGATCCGTCCCAAGCCCCTCAAGGCCTGGGACCGCGACGGCCGCGTCCTGCTCTGCTCGTCGCTGAGCAAGACGCTCGCACCTGGCCTCGGGCTAGGATGGATCGCGGCAGGGCGCTATCATAAGGCGGTCGATGACGGGAAATGGTCGACCAACCCGCTCTTTCCCCAGAAGGTCGCCGCTCGGTTTCTGCAGGAGGGGTACGACCGGCAGCTGCGCCGGATCCGCTCGTGCCTCCAGGAGCGGATGAGGGCCGTGCGCGAGGCGGTCAGGACGTATTTCCCGAGGGGGACCCACGTGACGGAGCCGGCCGGCGGGTTCGTCCTATGGGTGGAGCTGCCCTCCTGCGTGGACGCCCTGAAGCTGCGCATCGACGCCCTGGAGGAGAAGATAAGCATCGCGCCGGGCCCGATGTTCTCCGTGCGCCACGGGTTCCGCAACCACCTGCGGATCCACGCCGGCCTCCCGTGGACGGGCGCGCTTGAGAAGGCGATCCAGACGCTCGGCAGGCTTGCGGAGGGCCAGATTTGAGCAAGGCTTCCGCGCGGCGCCCGCGCCTCCAAGAAACATGAAGGACATCGAGGAGATTCAACGCCTGGCCTCGCCGGCGCCCAAGCCCACATCGCTCGCGTGGGACGGATCGATCCTGTGGATGGGATCGCGGCAGACGAAGCGGATCTACGGGATCAACCCGGCGACCTGGGCGGTCGTCTGGGAGACGGCCGCGCCCGGCACGCCCTACGGCATCGCCTCCATGGAGAACGAGCTCCGTGTCGTGTGCGGCGAGACCGCGGACGACAACAGGTTCATCCGGCGCTGCATCCCGCTGCACGGCTTCGACGGGAAGTTCGCCATCCCCTGCCCGGACGACACCGGCTCCCAGCTTGGCTACGACGGCCGACGGCTGCACCTGAGTCAATGGTACCCGCGCAAGGTGCTGACCCTCGGCGCCGACGGCCAGGTCGAGCGCGTGATCAGCGTCCCGCACGGCATCTGCGGGCAGGTCTTTGTCGACGGCCTCCTGTACCTGGCGACGACCGACGAGGAGGAGAAGGGCGACTACTGGATCACGCGCGTGGACCCGCGCCCGGCGACGCCGGTGATCACGGACATCGCCCGCATCCCGTTCGCGGCCCGGGCACTCGCGTTCGACGGCGAGCGATTCTGGACCAACCACCGCGAGCAAAACCAGATCGTGTCGTTTTTGCACCCGGGCCGTGGCTCATGAGGGCGGTGCCGGGATTTGAACCCGGTGGCCCTCCGGGCTGACATCATTGGACGATGGCTGTCTCACCCAATGGATTGTCCTAATTTGTCCTAATGCTTGTCTGGGTGATCGAGGACGGGGCTAAGCTCCTAACTCCGCGAGTGCCTGCACCGGCGTCAGCAGTCGAATGCCGTTAAGAATCTCTCCCGGGAAGTCCGCGAGGTTGCCTGTCACGATCGTTCGGTCGGGCACTGCAAGGGCAACCTCAATAAAAGCCAAGTCGTCGGGATCCGGCCCAACGGCGACCAGCCGGTCTGGGAGCACAGACATTTGGCCTCCCAAGGCCTGCAGAAAATGCATCACATGCTCCGGGTTTGGCTTTAGGCGAGGCCGGCAGAGCACATCGCGATATTCGGCCAGGATTCGCGCGTCGTAGACTAACTTGACGCGTCCGTCCATGACGGCTTCCAGAATTCGGGCGCACGGCCCATTGGCGCTCATGAGTCCCGACACGACCACGTTCGTGTCAATCACCCAGCACTTCATTGACGTCTCCGGGCGGCACGCACGGCGGCCACCTCGGCGTCGATCTCCTTCATTGAAAGTGAGTCCGTTCCATTCGTTACCGCGTCCGATCTAATCGCAGCGATCGCTCGCGCCAGGTCCACGCGATCGAGGAGCTCCAAATCGGAAGCGAAGGTACCTTCGGATGTCGGGATCATGATCGCCTTTGGCTTTCCATTTGCGGTGACCAAAACACGGCGGGCCTTGCTGACTGCGGCAAGCGCGCGGCCGGGACTGGCTGAGAATTCACGCGAGGCGATCCACTTAGTCTTCATGGATCAAGTGTCGTGCAAATGCCGTGCACGGCAAGGCACACTTGGGGTAGCGACACCATCCGGCGATGAAGCTTCGCACAGCGAGCATAGGCGGGTTAAGAGTGGCATAAATCGCGGTCTCTCATTGTTGAAATGGTGGAGGTGCCGGGATTTGAACCCGTTATCGGCAGAGATCTGCCCGGTGGCCCTCCGGGCTAGGCATCGATGAGATCGGCCGTTTGGCCCTCTGAATTGTCCTAATGCTGCCCAAGTACGTCGAGAATCCCCTAACAGCGTGGCTCCGCCTTGCGCCTGTACAGGGTTAGCAGTCGCGCGCCGTTTGGAAGTTCGCTTGGGAAATCCGCAAGATTGCCTGTCACTATGGTTCTGTCAGGAACAGCGAGGGCTACTTCGGCAAAAACCAAGTCATCCGGCACCGGTCCGATGGCGACGAGTCTTCCCGGGACTACTCGTTCCCGAGCGGGTGCTCTGATGACCGGAACCGGCGTCGTGCCCCCGGATGGTTTCACGCTTCGGGCGGGCGACAGGACCACCATTGCGATTCCCGGGATCGGGACACCCGTCAACAGGGTTGCCCGCGGCTGACAGGGACGCGCCGTCATTCCTCGAATCGACGGACCTGGGCATCTGCGTGCTTCGGATGAGGGCGCCCGGCCCGGTCAGATGACAATCTTCTCGCCGTTGAACCTCGTGAACCTGAGCCGCGCCCCCTTCTCGGGCTGGACGGCCAGCTGCTTCTTCAGGAAATCAATGGCGACCTGCTCGCCCTGGGCTATCCCGGCTGCGCAGTCCGACCGGTAATGGATCCCGACGAAGTTGCGCGCAATCCCGATGTTCCCGACCAGCTTGTTCAGCTCGCCGCCGACCGTCAGCTTCTTCCCCTTGTAGGGGATTAGCGAGAGGCCGTCCCGGCTGGATTCCACGGGATTCGGGAATACGTATTCCTCGTCGAACAGGGCCTTGAGCACGGTCACCGAGGCCCCCGCAATGACCGCGTGCACCGCCGGATAGGACGGATGGATGGGGCAGCCGTCGGGATATGCCGTCGGCAGGAGATAGGAGCCAAACTTCTCGTGCACCCGAGCCAGGACCTGTGATCCGAGCAGCTCGCCGCTGAAAGGGTAGTCGGCCTTTTTTGAGAGGTGATTGTGCAGGTGGCCACAGAACTCCTCCGGCCTCCCCCGGCGGTGAACGAGCCACTTGTCCCTCCATCCGGCCCTTATGCCGACTCCGACCACTCCCGTTACTAGGTCCAGGACGAAGGGCATCCCGAAGGTCGCGAACCCGGTCTGGGTATCGGAGTCGAGGTACGGCAGGCCGGAGCTGTACGGCGCGCGGAAATTCTTCTTGGGGTAAGGGTCTCCGATCAGGGTGAGCGCCGCATTCAGGTGGGCCTGGAACGAGAAGTCGCGCCGGACCCACTCGCCGATGTCGCGCCCGTTGCAGAGGTATCTCGGAGCCTTCTCGAAGGGCGACGCGCTCCTTGAGAAGTACCCCCTCTGGCAGAGGAGCCATTCGTCGTAGTCGACGAGATGGTCGTCGCCGGCCACGGGCACCTTGTACCTCTGGGGAATCGTGGTCGCCCCGTAGGGTACGGTCAGGGCGAGGAATTGGGACAGGTAGGGGCCGTCCAGTTCGCCGGGAGCCGTGCCCCGGAAAAGGGTGCGCGGGGTGACGCGGCCGCCCTCCTTCGGCCCTTTGAACGCGCTCAGCCGAGACAGGTCCTCGCAGGCCTCTTTGACGAGCGGATGCGAGGGCCAGTCGGCGAACGGAATGTCGCGCAGGAGCGAATGCCAGTAGATCTCGACCGTGTCCGCGGCCTGCTCGTGGCTTTCGAACGTCGGGGCGGGGGGGCACACAAAGGCGTCGCGGGCGTAGCCCTCAAGAGCCAGGGCGTAGCTGGCCTGGGGGTTTGCGAGCCGGAACCTGCCGCTCAGCGGAATGCGCTCAAAGTCCTCGTTCGGTCCGTCCGCCAGGGTCTTCAAGTAAAACGAGTAGGATAACGAGGTGACTCGTCCCAGGTCGTCGTGCGGAAGGCTCTTCGCGAAGCTCGCGATATGCTCTGGATAGCGGTCCTCGTCTCCGTTCGATAGGTTGGTGAGGAGCCAGTTAGTCGGCGTGCGTCCTTCTGGGACGGACCGGGGTTTTCTGACCCGACGAGGGTCTTTGGGGCGCCGGCAAGGGCCGCCAGTGACAGGGCGCCTCCTAGGAAGTCCCTCCGGGTCAGATCAAGCCGGGTGCTCATGGATCAAAGGCTCCGGCTTGGCGTCCCTGCCTGCGGATATGGTCAACATTTTGGGAGGTAGGTGAGGGCAACAGTGGACAATGCGGCATGAATCTAAAGGGGAAAACGGTTCCTGGGCCGGTGCGAATTCTCGGAAGAGGGCCACCCAGAACGGAGACGATCGGCAGGCCCGAAGGTCCGGGGATTGGCCCCCATTCTTCCGGGCGTTGGGCCGCCAAGATGGTTCGGGCTAAGGTCATTAGCCTAGAGGATATCATACATGAAATTACGTAATTGCCGACCTTTAGCTGCAGGACCACCTTGGGCTGCATGTCGGCGTCCCAGTCTCCAGCTCCATGACCACCCTCAATCCACGTTCGGGAGGCCTACGCTTCCTCGCCGCGTTGCTCTGTTCAGCGATCGCGTTTGACGCCTTTGGTCCCCGCGCCCAGGCGCAAACCCCAACCGCCCTGGTTTCCAACGCCCCGACGATAAACGGCACGGTCAAGGGCTCCGTGCAGCAGATGGCTGCCGCCAGCGTCACGCTGAACAGCAACGCCTCCATCACCGACAGCCTCTATGTTCCGGGAACCCCCAAGGTCCAGCTGAATGGATCGAACCATTTCGGGGGGACGATCGCCGGGACCGGGCAGCGCGTCGCCCTCTAACTACACGGTGACGCTCAACAGCGGCTCCACGCTCGGCAACCTGGTCACCCGGACAAACGCGACTGCGTGGCCCACGGTGCAGGCGCCTCCGGCCCCTACGGGGACGCGGAACGTTTCGCTCAACTCGGGGTGGGCAGTCGGCCGCGCCGTTCAACACCCTCAACAACCTGACCCTCAACAGCAATGTCGGACAGGTCAGCGTCCCTGCCGGAACCTACGGAACCTTCATAGCCAACGGCGGAAGCGGGTTCACGTTTGGAGTCGCCGGCGCGACCCAGCCCGCGGTCTACAATCTCCAGGGACTGACGCTCAACAGCAACGCACAGCTTCAGGTCGTCGGCCCCGTCACACTCACGGTCGCCGGGAAGCGTTATGGTGAATGGCTCGGCCATGGGTTCCTCGGCAAACCCGGGATGGCTCACCCTGAGGATCTCCGGCGGGGGCCTAACGGTCAACAGCGGGACGAAGGCCTATTTCTTCGTGGTCGCGCCGTCAGGGACGGTGACCCTGAACGGGAACCTCACGGGTGGGGTGACGGCACAGGGACTCACCGTGCAGAGCAACGTGACGCTCCAGCTTGTGCCCTCAACGCCCCCTCCGGTTCCCACGGTCGCACTGACTGCGCCGGGCGCCGGATCGGTCTACGCCTCTCCGGCGACTATAGCGCTGTCGGCCAATGCCACCGAAACCGGGGGCTCGATCGCGTCGGTCAAATTCTACGCGGGCGCCCAGCTCGTCGGAACGTCGACCGTGGCCCCCTTCCAGTACACGTGGAGCAATGCCCCGGCGGGCAACTACTCGCTCACCGCCGTGGCGACGGACGCCCTCGGGGCGATGGCGACCTCGGTCCGCGGTTCCGGTCTCGATCCTGTCGAGCCTCCCCTACGCGACTGATTTCGAGGGCGCCGACGGGTTTTCGCTGGGTTCCCTCGCCGGCCAGAACGGCTGGACCGTCTCCCAGGGGAGCGCCGTCGTCACGACCCTGGATTTCGAGTCCGGCTCGCAATCCGTCGAGCTCGTCCCAGGCAGCCCGGCCGCCGTCGTGGCCGACGCGTTTGCGCCGAGCCCCGGCGAGACCATCATTTTCTGCGACTTCTATGCGAAACCCGTGGCCGAGGCCTCGGTGTCCTCGGGCACCGTCTTCACGGCCGAGGGGGCCCGGTTCGGGTTCCAGCTATCGAATGGCGCGGGCCTCCTAGAACTCTACAGGGGCAACGGCACAGGAGGCGGCGAATGGTTCCCGACGACCTTCTCGATCCCCCTCTCCTCGAAGAACCAGGCGGCGTCCTGGGTGCGCCTCACGGCGCGGCTCGATTTCACCAAGCACACCTGGGACTTCTATGCGAACGGCAAGATGATCGCTGCGGACGTCCAGTTCCTCAGCAACGCGAGCACCTATTTCTCATCGTTCCAGGTCCAGGGTGACGCATCGGCCGCCTCCTTCATCGACAAGATCGGCATCGAAGCGACGAATCCCCTCTTTGCCGACGTCAACAACGACGGGATAGACGACGCCTGGGAGACGAAGTACGGCCTCTCGCTTTCGACCAATGACCGGTACCTGAACCTCTCGGGCGACGGGGTCCCAATAATCCAGGACTTCATAAACGGGACGAGCCCCTTCATAAACACCAAGGTGACCCCGCCGCCCGTCCAGACGGGCATGGTCCTCGACCTCCGCTCCGACGCCGGCGTCGTGACGGACTCAAACGGCAACGTGACCCAATGGCTGGACCAGAGCCCGCTGGGCAACACCGCGACCCCCAACACCGCCTCCGGTCCGCATCTTGCGGCCGCCAAGATCAACGGGCTCCCGGCCCTCGCGTTCAACGGCACCCAGAGCCTGAGCCTGCCGCAAAACATGATGCAGAACGACACGGCCGGCGAGGTGATCGGCGTGGTGCAGGTCGGGAGCAACCCGAACCAGTTCAACATGCTCTGGAACTTCGGGACGTACCTGGGATCGTCCTACCTGAACAACCTCCACTTCGACGACTTCGGAAGTTCCGACTCGGGCGCCATCTCGGAGAACCCCTCGGAAATCGCGAACTTCTTCATCTACGACACCTCGATCGACGCCACCGGCACGGCGGTCTTCAGGTACAACGGCTTCCCCGAGTGGACCCGCACGGGCCTTACGGTCGGGTTCCAGCAGAATCCCGACATCGGCGGCTGGGGCTCCGGGCTCTTTATCGGCAACATTGCCGAGGTCATTGTCTTCAATCGGACGCTGACGGATGCGGAGCGCTCGAGCATGGGCGCCTACCTCCTCTCGAAATACGCATTTCCGGCGATCGCCGCCCCCGCGGCCCCGACCGACCTTCTCGCAGCTGTCCTATCCTCGGACAAGGTGGATCTCTCATGGACCGTTCCCAGCCCGCCGATGCACACGGTCACGACGATCCTTCGCAAGACCGGGGCCGGCGGCTTTGTCCAGGTGGCCCAGGTGAACGATGCGCTGGGCTACACGGACACCGGGCTTTCGCCGGGCACCGCCTACACCTATGAGATCACGGTCCAGGGTTATGCGGGCACTTCCGGGGTGAGCAATCCGAGCACGGTCACGACCCCCGCGGCCGTCGCGGACCTTCCCCAAAACGGGCTCGCGCTCTGGCTCAGGTCGACCGTGGGCACGGAGGGATCCGGCGCGCTCTCGACCTGGGTGGACCAGAGCGGCAATGGGAACAACGCAACCCCGGTCAATCCCGCGACGCCGCCCTTGGTCGTGGAGAACCAGGCGAACGGGCTGCCGGTCGTAAGGTTCAACGGGCCGAATGCGCTCAACCTGCCGCAGAACATGCTCCAGTCGGCGCAGGCCGGTCAGATCATAGCGATCGTCAAGATCCCGAACGTCCCGAACGAGTCGAACACGCTCTGGAACTTCGGGACAGGCAACGGGACGAGCTACAACAGCTACGGCGGCTCCGCGCACTTCGACGATTTTGGCTCAAGCGACACAAGCGCCGTCCAGGAGAACCCCAATGAGATCGCGCAGTACTACGTCTACGACGCGTCGATCGACACCTCCGGCAACTTCATCTACCGCTTCAACGGCAGCCCGGAATGGACGAGGCCCCTGGCGCCGGGCGTGACCCTCGGCTTCCAGCAGTATCCCGACATCGGGGGCTACGGCGGCGGGAGCCTCATGGGCGACATCGCCGAGATCGTCATCTACAACAGGGTCCTGTCCGACTCGGAACTGGCGACCGTCTACGGCTATCTCGGCAACAAGTACGGGCTCGCGTCGGTCGTCGCCAACGTGAGCACTCCCGTGATCTCAGTGCAGTCCGCGGTCGCCGGCCAGGTCAACGCGGCCTTCAGCTATCAGATTAGATCTTCGGGAAGCCCCACAAGCTACAGCGCGAGCCCGCTTCCTCCAGGCCTTACGCTAAACACGTCCACCGGCCTGATCACCGGCACCCCGACCGCCGGCGGTTCGACCACCGTCTCACTTGGGGCGACCAATTTCGTCGGGACAGGAACCGCGACCTTGACCATTAACGTGGATGCGCCGCCCACGGTGACGCTTTCGTCGCCGGCCGACGGGTCCGCCTATTTCGCGCCCGCGTCTCTCGCCCTGACTGCGTCGGCGTCCTCCTCAACATCCACGGTCGCGAGTGTGGCCTTCTACCAGGGCCAAGCTCTCGTCGGGACGGTGACGGGCGCGGGCCCGACGTACACGTTCACCCCTTCGTCGCCCTTTGCCGTCGGCACCTATGTGTTCACGGCCGTTGCGACGGACGCCCTCGGGCTGTCGGCAACCTCGGCCTCGGCGACCGTCACGGTGAATCCCGTTCCGACTCCCACCCCGGTCCCGACCCCCTCGCCGACGCCTAGCCCCTCACCGACTCCCACTCCCACTCCCATTTCCGGTCCGACCCCGACTCCCACGTCCGGGCCGACGCCCACGCCGACCCAGAGCTACACGGCCTCCCTCGAGATCCTGATGCCGGCTAACGGCTGCACCGAGACCTACGCCCGGCCTAGCCTGGCGGCACACTACTCCGGCACGACACCGGTCTACCCCGACTCGTTCCATGTCTACCTGGACGGCCGGGACTACACGGCGAGCGCGACAATCCAGACAGGCGAGATGATGTTCATGCCGCTCTTCAACCTCTCGCAGGGCTCGCACAACTACAGGGTCGATTGGGTCTATGGCGGCGCGGTCGTCGCGACCGACAACACGACCTTCACGGTCAATTCCGCGATCCCCGGTGGCGGCACGCACTTCCAGGGGCAGGTGGCCGCGACGACCGGAGAGCCCCTCGTTAACGTCAGAGTCCTTGCCGCAGGCCAGACCGTCTACACGGATGTGAACGGGAAGTTCAGCTTCACCAATCTCCCGGTGGGTATCACGCTTTTTCACTTCCAGACCGATGCCGTCTCGAACCCGGGCAACTACACCCCCGTGAATCTGGCATTCGAGGTCCTGGAGAACCAGAACACGCTCTGGGACCGGCCGGTCTACCTCGTAAAGTTCGATCCCTCGCAGGGTGTCATGGTCCAGTCGAATTCGCCCGTCCCGCAGACGGTGACGAACCCGACCTTGCCCGGGGTCCAGCTCGTCATCCCGGCGAACACCGCGATCAAGTTCCCAGACGGCGGTACGAACGAGGTGGTCACCATCATCAACGTCCCGGTGGACCAGGCCCCGAACTGCCTCGGGCCCGGGTTCAGGCCTAGCCGCCTGGTCTCGATCCAGCCCGAGAATACGACCCTGAGCCAGCCGGCTCAGCTCACGCTTCCTAACGATTTCAACCTGCCCAACGGGACCCCGATGCGCCTGGCGAACCTCGACGTGGCCTCGGGCAAGTTCATCGTAACGGGTACGGGCACGGTGACGAACAACGCCTTCGTCACCGACCCCGGATCGGGAGTCACGACGTTCGACTGGTTTCAGCCGCAGCAGCCGCAGCCGGCCCCCCCGCAACAGAACCAGATCAACACGGACAACTCCCAGAAGGATGCGCCGACCGTGAACACGTGCTCCTACATCTCGCCCTCTGAGGGTGCGCTGGAGGAGGACCACTCGATTCCCGCCTACATGAGCCTGGGCGTCAAAAGGAGCGCGACCCTGCACTACAACTCCAGGACAGCGGCGCCGGACTCGAGCACGACGATGGCCATTACGCCGAATGCCGGAACCGCGGCCCTCACGGGGGGAACCCTGACCGTGTCGTCATCGTCCCAATTCGGCGAGGGTGCCTCCTACGTTGGGCTTGCGAACCAAACCAGCCCCTTCCTGGCAACCGTGCAGGTCGGCCTCGCAGGCGCGCCCTCCGGCATGGTGCCGGTTACCTACGGCATCACGACAAGCGCCGTCTTCTCAACCCCGGGCGCGCTTAGCATAGCGAGCGTGACCCAGAACATCACCGGCAAGACCGCGGTGATCAACGGTGCGCAGCTCTACCCGGCCCTGGGCATCGGCTGGTCGTACGCCGATGTCGACAAGCTCGTGTTTCAATCCGACGGAAGCATCTCGCTGATAGGCGGGGCGCAATCCTCGGTCGAGCAGTTCACCCCGTCCGGGGCCGACAACATTCTCAACGGCAACCTCGGGTTTGAGCGCGGCACGCTGGACGGCTTCGTCGTTTCAACAAATGAGGGGCCGCCCCCCGACGCCTCGGTGCCGCCCAATAAGCGTCACGAGCGGATCGCCGTGCCCGGGATGCCGAGCGGGCCGACCGCGAAATTCGGCGGGCCTACAACGCCGACGGCGACCGTGATCCCAAACCTGGGGTCGATCTCCCCGACCGAGGGTTCCTTCATGGCGATGCTGGCGTCGCCGTCCGGGATAGGAGGAGGTTCGGTGGGCCTGTCGTTGGTCATTCCATCTTTGCCGGCCGGGACCGAGCGCATTGCGATCGACGCGGATGTGCTGTCCTCGATCTACGATGCGAACGTATTGAACGGAACAGGTCAGGAGAACAACAGCTCGATTTTCAGCATCAGCTTCTCAAACGGCCCAAATTATTTTGTCAGAACCTCAAGCACGGACAATTACGCGACCGTTTTGCCCGGGGGCGACACCGGGTACGCCTGGCGCACGGGATTCCGGACATACTATGTGGACCTTCCGTCCTCGGCTTGGAACAAACCGATAACGCTGACGATAGGGGCTTCTAACGACAATCTTCAAAACGGTTCCTGCGCAGCCCTGGTCGACAACATACGATTCGAAATGGCCGCGCAGCCTGGGGCGACCACGTATGCCGGACCGCCTGAGGACCACAGCACCTTTACATTCAATACCACGAGCAACCAGTACGTTCGCGTGTTCAAGGACGGGTCGAAGGAGGTATTCGACCAGGCTGGACGCGAGATCCAAGCGCTCGATCGGTTCGGCAACACGACAACGTATTCGTATACAGACGGTGCCGGAACGGGCAGCGCGAACGACCTTGCCTCGATAAAGGACCCTGCCGGCCTTGTGACCCAGCTCGCATACCAGGGAGGGAAGCTCGCAAGCATTACGGATCCCGCCTCCCGGGTCACGCTCCTGAGTTACAATGGCTCCGGCCAACTTCAGCACATCACGAACGCGGACGGGACGACCCGGTCGTTTGGCTACGACGGCTCAGGACGCATGATATCGCAGACCGACGGACTCGGGCAGACGCGCCAGTACGCCTATGGGCCCACAGGGCGCCTTGTGCAGGTGGTCCGGGCCGATGGAGCTGTGTACAAATACACGGCGGCAAATGTCGGGGGGTCTCCCGCCAGCGGCGGCGCAAGCTTCCTTGCTGCGGCCAACCCAGTGCCGGTCGCGAGTGGCCAGACTTCGTCGACCTTTCTCGAGACGGATCCCAACGGCCACACGACCACGATGGTGATGGATGCCGATGGCGACACGACTGAGACCATCGACGCCCTGGGGCACACGACGACGATGGTCTATGACGATGAGCGGAACCGACTGAGCCTGACGCTTCCGAACGGCTGCCAGTACGCCTTCAGCTACGACAGGATGGGGAATCTCCTGACGAAGACCTCCTTGTTCAACAATGCGCTGACATCGTTCCAATACACCTCGTCCTTCAATCTCGTTCAGAGCATCACGGACCCCCTCAATAGAAAGACGAGCTTCACCTATGATGGGTCTGGCAATCTCACGCAGATAACCGATCCGGCCGGTGGAACCGTGGTGATGACATATAACCCGGCTGGCCAGGTGCTATCGAGAACCGACCAGAGAGGGAAAGTGTGGTCGACGTCCTATGACTCGCTCGGAAGGGTGGCCACGTCGTCCGATCCTTTGGGAGGCACCACCAGCTTCGGATACGACAACGCGGGCAATGTCATTTCCCTTACCGACCCAAGGGGCAACACGACGTCGTTCCAGTACGATGCAGCGGATTACCTTGTTTCGAGGACCGCGGCCGATGGGGGAGTCACCCGCTTCGCCTACGACTACGACAAGGACCTGGTTAAGGAGACCGATCCCCTGGGGAACATCCAATCGTGGACCTACAACCCCCGCCAATGGCCCGTATCGTTCACCGACGGCGCCGGTTCGACGACAAAGAGCGCCTACGACGGCGTTGGCAATCTGATCTCCTTCACGGACATGGGTGGGAACATCTGGAGTTACACCTACGATGCGCTGAACAGAAGGTCGATGGCCACCGACCCGGCCGGCAACGCCACTTCTTGGACCTACGACGCCGCCGGAAACACGACCGCCCTCAAGAGGGCAGATGGCAGCACGTTTACCTGGAATTACGACATTCTGAGCAGGCAAGTGGCCGCTGTCGCACCGGATGGTGCAACCACAAGCTACGCCTATGACTTGGCCAACCAGAGAACCTCGATTCAAGATGCGCTGAACGGCACTGTGAAGCTCGGCTACGACCTGCTCGGTCGCAAGAATTCGTCCACTGACCAGCTGGGACGAGTCACAAAATGGACCTATGACGGCGTTGGGAATCTCATCCTAGTCACCCGCCCGGACACGACAACGACGTCTTATGCCTACGATGGAGCAAACCGCAGGGTTGGCGCCACCAATGCAGACGGAGGGACAAGCACCTATTCCTATGATCCGTCGGGCAACCTGATCTCGCTCACGGACTCGAATGGAGCGACCAGGCAGTTCGCGTATGATCCGGTGAACCGCCAGACGACCGAAACCGATCCCCTCGGCTTCTCAAGGGTCAAGGCATTCGACCTGGCCGGCAACCTCTCGTCGCTCACCAGGAAGGACGGGGCGGTGATCGCCTATTCGTACGACGCAGATAACCGGCTTGTTAAGAAGGTGCTGCCTGCGATCGGAGGCGTGCCTTCCGACCAAGTGACGCTCGCCTATGACGCCAGGTCCAACCTGGTATCCCCGGCAAACGGCGCCGTCCAAATCACCAACGCGTACGATGTGGATTCAAACATCAGCCAGACGACGCAGGTCTATGCCGGCAATGGCGCCACGCTTTCCTATGCGTATGACAGCCTTCTGCGTCGCGTGCAGATGACGGACTCCTTGGGAACGACGGAATACGCATATGATTCCCGCGACCGGCTGACCAATCTGACCGACCCGTCGGGGAGCGCTTTCGCGTTCGGCTACGATCTGCTGTCGAGGACCGGAATCACCTCATACCCGAACGGAGTCACCACGACGCGGGCTTTCGATGCCGCGAGCCAGCTGTCATCCATTGCGCATTCGGGAGTGGCGAGCGCGGCCTATACCTATAACTCGGTCGGGCCCTGACCTCTGCAAGCTGGGAGGACGGGCACACACTGACCTTCCGGCGACGACCCCCCACTCGCGCCTGCCAGTGTGACTCCCACCCCATCCGGCCACGAACGAGGCGTTCGGCGATCACAAGGAGGGCAATGAGGACGGGGTCTGGGCCAGAAGGTCGACGCCGCGAGGAAAGCCGTCATCCGACTCCCACACACCCCGACGGAACGATCTGGAGGGGGACACGACCCCGAGCATGAGACTGAAAAGCCTCTTCCACCTCAGATTACATTCTCATGATTATGTTGAGAGCTGAATTGCTACAACTCACTGATCTGTTTTAGTGCTTTGATATTTATGATGGTCTGATTCACATCATCATCTCCTCGGGCGTTGGGCTGGAGGAGCTGGTCTATGGTTCATCTCATCTGCGACGGCGGCTCTATGGAGTAAACGTCCGCTGCTTGAAGTGGATGGGTCTACTCAGGTGGCGGCGCTCTTACGGCTTACCAAGGAGCTCACGACCGGCGGCGAGTCGGCGTCGACAGCAGCGGAGTCAACTCACTTATCGGACGGGTTGAACTCTGTGATTACCAGGACGGACGGAGCCGGAACGTACAGAACAATACCGTTATTCATCGCGGAAAGGCGAGCCGTCCTGGGCGCTGATGACATGCCAAGGCGAGGAAACATTCCCGCGAGCCCTCCACTTCCACGGGGCGCGAATTTGAAGCCGAAAGTGGCTTATATTTCTATAGGGCTAGGTATTATTTCCCCGGCGCGGGGCGGTTCCATTTCAGAGGACCATTTCGGCCTCTTTGCTGGATAGAACGATTACGCTGACGTAGACGACAACTCGCTTAATTCCTTTGATCCCTATGGCTATGGCGATTTGGCGGATGTGTGCACAACCTGGCTCTCGAGGGGAAAGGTGTGCTCAATGGGGCGGAGGCCTTTGATGTGGGGGCGTTCAACCTCATTGCGCATCCCATCGATACCCCGATCGCCATTGTTAAGGGACTAGAAGCGATCAACGACGGCGTTATCGACAATGTGAACCAAGCGATAAGCAAGAATCTGCTGGGCTATGATTATAAGATTCCCGATTCCTCCAAGGCCTTCGCCTGCCATCTGGAAAACGCGATTGCGAATTTTGGTTACGAGGACCTCGGCGCATTTGGATTCAATGTCTTAGCCGGGGGAGCGATTGGCGATTTCGCTGAATTGGGAGCAATTGGCGATTCCGCTGAATTACCGCAAGCCGCAGAGACGATAGCGAATCCCGTCCCGGCAACGCTCGCTCGAGTAATTCCAAACGGAATTGATGCGACTACGTTGGGTGCTCCAGGAGCGGCTGACGTATTTGTCGCCGACGCTGCTCAGTTGGAAGGGCTGAACGCCCAGCAAATAGCGGCAATACTGGCAATTCCTGAGAGCCCAACAGGCTTTCAGGTGATTCAATTCGCCACTCCCGAGGAGGGGCTGGCAACGCCGATTCTTCGGACGAATCCTGGATTCATCGGTGGCGGGCAAACTGCTGGTGGAGCCAGCGAGTTTGTGATTCCGAATGGGCCGATACCTTCAGGGGCAACGATAACGGTCGTGCATTAGACCTCGCTATGAAACTCAACCCAACTGAAGTGGAGCTTATCGGAAAATGGATCACCGTAGACGGCAAGGTACGGAGCGATGAAACCTGCGAACGGATTGAATGGCTGGTGATGAACCATCTGCGCAAGGTGGCGGTCAGCAAGAAATGGGGCGGTTGGGAGACCCTGTTCCAGGATTCGGACGACGGTCGCTATTGGGAGCGGACGTATCCGCAGAGTGAGTTGCAGGGCGGAGGTCCGCCTCGTTTGACCATGCTTCCTGCAGAGCAGGCCCGCACAAAATACCAGTTCGAATAGGGTCCATCCAGACCGACTCAAAGGGTGACTCGAAAAGGTGGATCCGTTCACCCTCGATGGCAGGATTGGTCAGTCGTTCGGAAGGTCTGTGCTGAATGCGCCCTGCAACTTTCACCGACCCTAACTAGACCTGCGCGCGGCGATGCGCCTGAACGGAACCCGTCCCTCGGACTGCGTAAACAGAAAGAGAGGGATAGGGGTGTCGAACTTTGAACTCGCGGAGATACCCAAGGAATTCTCAGTTCCTAAGAAACCTAAGTAATTTTCTATCAATAAATTGGTGGAGGTGCCGGGATTTGAACCCGGGTGCCTTCCGGGCTAGCCAGCATCGAGATCAGGAGTTCCACCCTCTAATTTGTCCTAAATTGTTCTAAGCTGGTTCGGGCCGACCGGATCGTTGACGTTATCTCCCTTCCGAAGATGCTAATCTCCGATCTGGGCGGCTCAAATCTCGAGATCCCGCTCTTTCCCTTCCCTTTTAATTGGAGGGTCAATCGGTATTTCGAGTTCGCGGCCGAGACGTAGCGATTGTCCGGCCGAAATCTGGCCGCAAATCAAGTCGATGCTCGTCAAGACTGGGGCGCGGTCGCCAACAAAGTCCGCTAGCGCTTCGTTCGCCCTATTTCGAAGGTGGTCTGCCGAGATTAGGCCGACATTTGCCAGAGCAAGTATATCCTCGCGGTCCTGGGGCGAGTAACGCGAAATCTTCGTAACAGCGAGATCGACTGGAGACAGAACGAAGAGATGAATCTTCCGCCTTTCATTGCCGATGCCCTGCCATTCCACCGAATCCTTGGCATAATGTTCGTGGAGGAGCCCGAAAGCGGGGTTGTAGTTGTTGTCCAGATAAAGAAAGGAGGGTTTCCCGTCCCGATGTCGGTAGCTCACCTCGCAAGGCCCAACATGCACGCGCCGGGTGTAGAAGGCATCGACATCCTCCGTATACCGAGTTCCACAATAGAAATTCACGGCCATGCCGCCTGCCAGGTACATTGTGACGGGAGGGCCGCAATAGCCGCCCCTCTTGATGGAACCATCCATCTGGTCAAGGAGCTCGCTGAGTGCCTTCGAGAGCTCAGGAAACGCTTTGTTCATGGGCGAGTCTCGATTGGAGACGGCCTCTGAAACGGCTTGGGTCGAAGCCAGTCAGCCGTGCCATCTCGCTGAAATGACCCACACAGCCCCGATGCAATTTCTCCGCGACATCCAATAGCTCGTGTCGATGTCCGAACCATGACGTATTGGCAAGATAGAGTGCCGCAGTCGCCTTGGCATCGCTCGACAATGGAAGCTCCAGCCATGGCGAAAGCCCAAAACTCTCCTTCTGCTGAACGCAGAACTCAAGCAATATGTCTTCTATGTCGCGCTTCATGTAAAATGGGTTCTTACTGGTCTTTGTAAATACCTTTGCGCCGGGTTTCAGGCGACAAAAATGGTGGAGGTGCCGGGATTTGAACCCGCTATCGGCTGAGATTAGCCCGGTGGTCGAGGGCTCCTATTGAGACGGGAAGGCTTTTCTACCTCTGGATTGTCCGCACTTTGTCCGCAGCCGTCCAAATAGTCGTTTCTTCGGGCCGGGTTTCTTTGCTTTGGGGATTGAGATCGGGTGGGTAGCCTGTCGGGCCCGCTTCTGGCACCTTCGAACTAAGACGTCTATTCGATCTCGCGTTCGACTTCCCGTTTCTTTTGCAAATCCCGAAGACGAGTGAGCTCTTCTAGATCGATTCGGTCTTTGCTCCTTGGAGAAGCGGCTTTGTTGGCCAGGAGAGATCCAAATCCGATGAAAGGTACCTGCAATCCAGAGATGTTCACCACTATCCGGTCTGAGCGACACCGGTCAAAGGTAACTCCGTCGATGCCTGTGAGGACCTGGATTTTCATGGGCTCCCTTCCGACCTCTACCACCGTGTCGGGCTCGAGAAAATCGCTAGCCTTGAGACTGAGAGTTTCGAAACCGAATTCGTTAAAGACATCGACAAGGCGAGCAGCGTTTTCATCGCTGATGCCCACAAAAACATCCATGTCTCCCGTATAGCGTGGAAAGCCGTGGACCCCAACGGCATACCCGCCGACTATCACATACTCAACGTGATGCTTTTCGAGTAATCCGAGAAAATCTTGGAAATGCTTGTTGAGCATGGGGTGAGTCCGGAGTGGTGAGGCGAATCTCCTCCACCGCGGCCAGCCTCTCCTGGTGGGACCGCGACAGCCAATCCTTTGTCCGCGAATCGGCGTCATGAAGGCGTCGCTTGTTGGCCACAGGCGTCATCAAGCGTCAGCCTAGCCCCTGGAAGGCCCCATGCAAGGCCTACCAGGCAAAATGGTGGAGGTGCCGGGATTTGAACCCCGATTCCTTTGCGAAGCCAAGTCGCTGGCTGACGAGCACTTAATTGATGATCAATTTCTTAAAAAATGCAAGATGGCGCACCCAAATGCGCTTAGAAGAAAGCAAGTACAGGGATTCGGGCAACCTTCGGGCAACCCCACGGCGTCGGTTGGTCGCGCATTGGCGGGGTAAACGGATCTGGGTAATTAACAGGTATTGACAATAAGCGCTTATTGTCGGACGTATGGTTCGATGAAAGCTCTTCCCTGCTGCCCACATTGCCGGAGCACCCTTACGCGCAAACAGGCTGCGCGTATGTTGGCTTCGCTGTCTGCCGGGAAGGCGAAGAATTTCTCCGAGACGGAGCGAGCGCTCCGCCGGGAACGCATGAAAGCCATGAATGCCCGTCGTACCGCGGCTACGTTCCGCACGGGTATGCGGCACCGGCATCTCAACGACAATCGCCTTACACTTGCGGCGATCGACGACGTAATCGAACGGGGCCAGCGGGAATCATGGGCCTTCCTGTTCGCCGCTGTAGATTCGTCACCAGAAATCCGGTCCCGCGTTCTGCGTGTATGCGAGGCACACATCTCGGACAATTTTGCCCAACGCTACCATTTCTGGAACAACTATGCCTCCCGCCAAGCTATTGCCTGAATGGGATCGTATTCTGACGGCCGCCGCTCACCTGCAGGAGCTCCTTCCTGATGCCGTGCTTGTTGGCGGTACTGCGACGGCAATCCATGCCGATCATCGAGTATCGACTGATGCCGACCACGTTTTGACGAATTTGACCGCGCGCTTCGACGAAGTGCTGGCCCAGCTTGAATCCGTGGCTGGCTGGAAAACGGCCCGGATAAAACGCCCGGTGCAGATTCTTGGCAGCCTGGACGGGATTGAGACCGGTGTGCGGCAGCTGATACGCAACGACCCCCTGGAAACGGAGCAGGTTTCTGCAAGGGGCCGCACGATCACCGTGCCTACGAAGGCGGAAATGCTGCGGATAAAGGCGGTGCTTATCCTGAAGCGAAACGCCACCAGGGACTACATCGACTTTGTAGCGATGCACGATCAGCTCGGGGCAAAGGGCACCTTGGCCGCAATGAGCTCATTTGACCGGTACTATCCCCAACCAAATGGCGAATCTGCCATGCAGCAACTGATCGTCCAGCTGTCGAGCCCCATGCCGTTCGATCTTTCGCAGACCGACTTGAGCGAGTATAAGAAGCTATCTAGCCGCTGGCAGGATTGGTCTGTCATTCGGAAGGCTTGCGCCGAGTGCGCGCTTCAGCTCGCTCCGACCCTTAAGTTCCCGAATCTCAGCAGGGATCTATCACTTGACCCCGCGCGAGTCCGCACCGTGAGCAAGAGCAAGGAACAGGGCAGGAGCCTCGAATTGTAACGAGAATGGTGGAGGTGCCGGGATTTGAACCCGGGTGCCCCAGGCCTTTGCGCGCCGCGTCTACCTGTATAGCGTCACATTGATCTCGCCCAGGTTATGCGTAAACGCGCGCTTAAGCCCAGGCCAACCCCCGGATGAAGGTACGGCGCGCAAACCGCGGGTCGCTCCGCGCGCTATTCCTGCTGTCGTCGCAGTACTCGGCTAGCAGGTGTCGCCGGTACTACGTGGCTGCCTTAATTAGGCTGCCAGAGGCATTTCTTCGTGTGTGCCGTTTGTTTTTTCGAAGGGAGATTTACGAGAGTCCTTCGGCTCTCGACAGGCAGCGACGCACGCCAACCAAGGGTAGAATCCAGAACACCCCCGAAAATTTGGACATGCGCGGTCAAGGAACAGAGGGGAAACGCTACAATGTCCTCTCTAGATTATCAAGGCCAAGCCGGAGGTCCTCTCCCGGAACTCCATTATTATTCGCTGGTTTTGAGGGCGCTCATCAGCATCCCGTGTGCAACAACGGATGCCAATTGGCGTTACACTCACGTTAAAATGGGGTTGCAATTTGTCAGAGTGTCCACTTTCTGTGCCCTCTAGCAAAAAGCGGCATAGGTCGCCAGGGTTGGCTTAACACAACAACATTAACTACAACAAGCAATGAAAGACCTCCGTCTTCGGAAGTTGATGGCTGTGCTGTCACTGATCGCAGCACCAGTCTTCATATCGTCCATGGGCTATGCCCAGGCTACAACGAGCACTGATAATACCGCCGTCTCCACGGCTGCACCAGAGGTGTTGGAGAAAGTGGTCGTCACCGGTTCGAACATTCCCCAGGCGGCAGACGCTCTGGCGATTCCGGTTGCGACAGTTGACTTCAAGGTCATGGAGGACTCGGGCGTCGCAGCCGACACCCTGGATCTCCTGCGCAAGGTGGCGCCGAACATCAGCGGTGTCGGCCAGGAAAATGCGACGACGGCGTCCAACACCACCCAGGGCGGTGCGCAGCTGACCATCAAGGGCCTGCCGACGCTCGTCCTCCTCGACGGCCGGCGCGTGGCCAATGACCCGGCGGAAAGCCAGGGCGGCTACGAGTTCGTGGACCTCAACATGATCCCGCCCGCGGCGATCGACCACATCGAGGTGCTGGAAGACGGCGCCTCGGCCATTTACGGCTCCGATGCGGTCGGCGGCGTGATCAACATCATCCTGAAGAAGGATTACAACGGCTGGGAAGTGGGCAGCCACTACGGCTTCAGCCGCGACGATGGCCATTATGCGGAGCGCTCGGGCTACATCGTTGGTGGCGTCTCGAACGACAAGACGAGCATCACGGTATCGGCGGACTACGCCCAGCATGACACGATCATGTTCTGCCCAGCGTTCCTACACGAATCCCTACTACAATACCTACACCTATCCGGGTTCCCTCGAAGTCTACGACAATCTGAGCGGTTCGGATAACTTCTACGTCCTGGCCCCCGGACTCGGGGCGCCTCCTGCAGGCTCAGCGACGATCCAGCAGCTGGTGGCCAACGGGACCTACGTTCCGCTCACGAGCACTCAGGCCCTCGACCACTTCAACCTGGCGAACTACGAGACCCTGATCGGCTCCCTGAAGCGCTACAGCGCCATGGTGAACTTCGACCACAAGATCGCCGGCAACACGCTCGAGGGATTTGGAAACATCCTGACAGCCAACACGAAGACCCTTTCCCAGTTGAACGCCCAGCCGCTGGTTCCCTACCTCGAGGATCCGTGGGTCGACGTCAACGTGCTCGGCTTTCCGAGCTCCCCCCCGCCGGCGGGTGTCTCGTATGTTCCGTCCACCGTCGCAGGCAATCCGTTCTCGACGGCCTTCCTAGACCAGAACCAGTCGCAGCCCGAGTCGGGCCCCGGCAACGGTGACGGCAGCGGCGAGGAGATCCTGGTCCGCCAGCGTTACCTCCAGTACCCGCGCCAGTACATCAACGACTCCACGCTCTTCCGCGTGGTGGGCGGATTCCGCGGCGACCTGCCGAACGACATGCACTGGGAGATGGCCGCAAACATCGACCGGTATGACGACCACTACACGAACCCCGGACTCTGGGACACGTCCAACCTGCTCGCAGCCTGGGCCGACGGCCAGATCAACCCGTTCGCGGTCAACAACCCCCCGAGCGCGTTCAACGGCGTCGTGGGCACCGCATTCGTGGACATGGTGAGCACGCTCAATTCGTTTGATTTCAAGGTCGACGGCACCCCGTTTGACCTTCCTGCCGGCAAGCTCGGCATTGCGGCGGGCATGGAATACGTCCGCGAGGGACTTTCGGCCGTTCCCGACATCAACAGCTTGCCCAATTCAACCGGCACAACGATCGGCTGGGACAACGCGACGACGTTCCAGAACTTCAACGCCGCCCGCGACTTCATCTCGTATTTTGGCGAGGTGAGCATTCCGGTCACGAGTGCAAAGGAGAATATCACGGGCGCCCATGCGATCAACCTCGACGGCGCCGTCCGCTATGACGACTACAGCGGCAACGTCGGAGCCAGCACCGATCCCCAGGTCAACGCGAGCTGGGCGCCGATGGACGACCAGTTCAAGATCCGCGCCTCCGCCGGCAAGTCGTTCATCGCTCCCCAGCTCTACGCCCTCTACGGGCCCGTGAGCTCCGGATCGACGACGAGACATCACCTACACGACCGCAAGCGGCGGTACAAAGACGGCCCAATTCCAGCAGACCGGCGGCTCGAATCCGGACTTGAAGCCCACGACGGCCAAGACCTGGTCGGCGGGATTCGTCTATACGCCGAAGATATATCGACGGACTTTCGATCACGGTCGATTACTCGCAGATCGACATGAAGCAGATCGTCGGGACCGTCCCGGCGAACACCATCATCCAGAGCGTCGAGCTTCGCGGAACGGCGTCGCCGTACATCAACGAGGTGCATTACAACACCCCGACGGGCCCGACTCCGAGCGGCCCGGGCGGCATCAGCAACCACTCGCCGCAGTCGATCTACGTCATCGAGAACAACGTCAACCTCTCGGGCGACAAGATCAACAGCACCGACTATCGACATCGAATACACGAAGAAGGTCGTCGGCATCGGCCGGTTCGACATCTCGTCGGTCTGGACCTGGTACAACAGCTACGAGGAAGAGCTGATTCCGACGGAGCCCTACTACCAGTACGCGGGCTACGCCTCCACGAATGCGGGCACCGTTCCGAAATGGCGCACGCACACGACGCTTGATTACAACAATGCGGGCGTCGATGCCTTCGTCGCCATGACCTACGTCTCCAGCGTCCAGGACATCGGCGTGGGCGGCGACAACCAGTACGGCTTCGAAAGCGTCGCCTCGTTCACGTCGTTCGACGTCGGCGTGAGCTATAACTTCAACCACCTCCACGCCAGCAAGTGGCTCGACGGGCTGAAGGTCACGCTCGGCTGCAACAACATCGCCGACATGCAACCGCCGACCGCCATCAATGCGTTCGAGTCGTCGACCAATGCGGACGTAGGCACCTACGATGGCGCCATCGGCCGGATGTTCTACGTCGACTGCAAGTACAGCTTCTAACGCTGTCGGGACAGCCTGGTTCTCAATCAATGGCCCGGCTTTCTAGCCGGGCCATTTTGTTTGTTGCGTCTCCAGGGGCCGCCCTTTGGGGCGCTGAAGTGAACGGCATTAAGGAAGGCGCGGCTCCTGCCCGGCTGGAGGTGCGCCTGGCGCGGGAGTCGGTTCCGACGATTGTTTTGGCATCAATGATCCCTCATTTTTGGCAATTTGATCTGCCGACACATACCAGGGTGCGTGCTCCGCCCAGTAAATATTCGCCTGGGGCCTCATTCCTGGATCCGCATCTAATGATCCGCTCGGCACAACCCAGAGCTGCCGATTGCGGCTCAACTTTGGCGCGGGTGAACCGCAGGTCATGCAAAAACAACGAGGAAACCCCGGGTTCTCCTTCGTATCGACAAAGAGTTCGATGAAGTTCTCGCCCCGTGTCCATTTCAACGAATCCTTGGGGAACGCCAGGTTGGCGGCATGAACGGACCCACTCGATTTTTGGCATGAACGGCAGTGGCAATAGATAAATCTGATCGGAGCCCCGGTAACCTCGAAGGCGACCGCACCGCATAAACAGGATCCCGGGATTGGCTTCATAGTATTTTGCCGGGCCTGGGATCAACCGCCGAAGCGCAGCGTGATAAGGCCCGTGTTGCGCTCCCAGTCGAGCCTGGGGAACCCGCTCCTGGGCGGGTTCTTCCCGATATATCTCGGCCGCCTGGCCGACCAGCCTCGGGCCAGCCTCACCTGGACGCCGTCCGTAAGCTCCACCTGGGAAATTCCGAAGCGGCCTAGGCCCCTCGCCGCAATGCGAAGGGGGGCCTCCGGTCCCTCCACGGGGACGCTCATCTCCCTGCGCAGGCGCGCCCGGGGGCGGGCGGCCGCGGCGCGGAATTCGATCAGGGTGCGTGCGCGGATCGCCTTCCATATGCCGTCCGGGCCGCGGCGCTTCGACGACCACCCTTTGCAGGGCGGGACGGTCCAGGAGGACGTCGAAGCGCAGGTGCCACGCGCCGCAGACCGGGGACGGGGCAAACAGACCCTGCGGATCGGCGAGGCAGCGCACGATCCAGCGCCGAAGGGCGCGGATCCGGACGGAATCGAGAAGGACGATGCGCTCGTTTGGCCCCGACACCCGACGGTCGCGGGTGAGGCGCCAGAGGTCGCGGGCGGCTTGCCGGCCCGCCTTCGCGGTCGCCGCGAACTCGTCCGCGTGGAGGAGCATCCGTGCCAGTCCCTTCGCCAGCAGGGGGTCGTCCCGGCCGCGGCGGACCAGCCGTCGTCGCAGGGCGAGGGTCGCGGCCGCCGCGGTGCGCACGTAGACGTCCCGCTCGGCCAGATAGCGGCGGAATTGGACGCTCGAGCGGAAGGGCTTGGGAAGCGGCGGATCGCGGCGGGCGAGCCGGCCGAAGAAGGCGCGCTCCTCCTCGAACCGGGCGACGCCCCGGGTCGGGGCGCACCCGTCCCACCGGTCGTTGATTTCCCACCGTGAGTGGCCGGCAAAGGCGCGGGCGTCGCAGGCGAGCGCCTCCCGCGAGCGCTCGCGGCCCCGGGTGCCTCCGAACGTCCGCTCGAACCCCCTTGCGAGCATCCCGGGGACGTCCTCGATCTCAGGGTCAAGCCAGAGGCAGGCCGCGGCCGCGTCGACGACCGTCGTCATCTCGATCGCCAGGCGGCTCGGCTCCCAGGAGGTGAGGAGAAGGCCGCCGGCTCCCACCCCCGTGCAACGGCGCCACCAGTCGCGCACGTTTGCGAGCCTTTCGCCAAACACGGGAAGGGGCTCGTGGCGGAAGGAGCCGTTCATGGGGCAGCCCCAGTATTCGATCCCCCGGGCCCGCAGTGCGGGCACGAGGTCGTATTCGGCGAAATTGCGCAATTCGAGGCGGGGACGGCGGCCAAACGGGTAGTAGTACCAGTCGTAGGCGATGATCCCGGGGGGAAGGTGGCCGATGGCCTCGGGAATCAGGGCCGGCATGTCCGCCCAGATCCCGAGCCGCAGGCCGCGGCCCTGCGCCACGCGGTAGAGCCTTTGCACGTAGCGGCCGAAATGGGCCCCCAGGCCCACGTCCGCGATCTCGGCGACCGACAGGGGATGGCGGCCTAGGCTGAAGGACTCGTCCAGGCCCACATGGACCTTCCCGGCGGTGCAGAAGGGGGCCATGTCGCCGATCAGGGCGTCGGCCACCTCGAGCATCCTCGGGTGGAGGGGGCATACCTGGCCGCGCTCGAGCGGCGACCCGTCGGGTGCCAGGAGCTCGTTCAGTTCGCGCAGCTCAGGCACCTTGATCAGGTACTGGGTGTGCCCGAGGAGGTTGATGATCGGGACGACGCCGATCCCCTGCCGCGAAGCCTCGTCCACGAGGCGTCCGAACTGGCCCCTCGTGTAGGCGTCCTTGCGGGCGACGCCGGGAAGGCTCGGAAATTCGACCGAATCCTCGATGTGGAGGTAGAGCTCCCGGTATCCCCAGCCGGCATAGCGCGGGAGCTGGGCCAGAAGCCAGTCGAGCCGCTCCACCTGGCGGGCGAGGTCCCATTGAAAGGCGGCGATCATCGCGCGTGCTCGCGGAGCCAGGCGATCGCGCCCTTCTCGTCGGCAAAGGCGCCGTCGAGCTGGGCCTCGAAGGCCGCGGAGAGAAGCGGCTTGAATTCGGGGCCGGGCTTGCGGCCCATGGCCAGGAGATGGCGCCCCAGGAGGATGGGCTTCGGGGCCGCCGCCTCGAGCGCAAGGGCCGTGGCGCGGGCCTTCAGGCGCGCGATCCGCTCAAGGATGTCGTCCGGGGGGAGCGGCGGACGGCCCCGGGCGTCGGAGACCATGACGAGGGCGAGGTCGTCGATCGTCGCCGGCGCGAGCTTCCGGGCGAGCCGGCGGACCTGCGCGTCCGAGAAGTCGCTCCCGCCGTGGTGGTGGGCGAGGTGGTTCACGACAAGCGCCCGGACCGGCTGATCGAGGTCAAGGGGGGCCCCGATCCTGCGGAGAAACGCGTCCGAAAGGGGGCCGCCCGCCGACTCGTGCCCCGGGCTCACCCAGCGCACCTTTCCCCGGCGCTCAGCCTGCTGGGTCGTCTGGGGCTTGCCGAAGTCATGGGCGAGAACGGCCAGGGAGAGCATCCTGCGGCGGGCGGGGCGGGAGGCCTCCCAATCCGGGAGCGAGGCGAGGGCGTCGAGGCAATGGGCCGTGTGGGTGAGGACATCTCCCTCGGGGTGCCAGTCGGGCTCCTGCGGCGTCCCGCGCAGCGCCGCGACCTCCGGAAAATGGCGGATCCAGCCGGTCTCTTCGAGGACCTCGATCCCCCGAGAGGGCCGGACGGACTTGGCCGCCCATTTGTCCCATTCACCCCAGACCCGCTCCGGCGGAAGCTCGGCGTAGGACGCGATCATCGTGCGGCAGAGCTCCGCCGTCTCGGGCGCCAGGCTGAAATCGAGGCGCGCCGCGAGCTGGAATGCGCGCAGGACCCGCAGCGGGTCGTCCGTGAATGCGGGACCCGTGTGGCGCAGGACCCGGGCCTCGAGATCGCCCCTTCCGTTGAAGGGGTCGATCACGGAGCCCGTGAAGGGGTCGACCGCGATCGAGTTCACCGTGAAGTCGCGCCGGGCCGCCGCGTCGGCGTCGCTGAGCGCCGGGTCTGGGGCGACCGCGAATCCGCGGTGGCCGGCGCCGGTCTTCGACTCCCTGCGCGGCAGGCTGAAATCGTATTCGTCGCCCCCGGGCCCGCGCACCTTGATCACGCCGAAGCTCCTGCCGACGATGTCGGTCGCCCCGAAGGGCGCGAGCTCGCGCCTGAGCGGCTCAAAGCCGACGCCGCCGACCTCGATGTCAAAATCGTGGGTCGGCCTCCCGAGAAGCCAATCGCGAACGCCCCCGCCGACGAGCCGGGGCCTGCCGACGCGGCGGACCGCCGCGAGCATCGCGCGGAGCTCCTCGGGAAGGGGGGGAGGGCCGTCGGGTGGCGTCATGGACGGGAGGGGTCAGTCCGCGAACGGCCGCCGCCGCGGCGAGCACCCAGCCCGAGATCAGGGCCAGGCCGCCGAGGGGCGTCACCGGCCCAAGCCAGCGGGGACCGCCGAGGGCCAGGGCGTAGAGGGAGCCCGAAAACAGGAGCGTGCCCGCGACCCAAAGGCGGACGGCCCAGGCGGCGCACCTTCCGGGAGGCTTCGCCAGCGCGCGGAGCCATCCCGCAAACCCCAGAAGGGCGGCGGCATGCAGAATCTGGTACTTGGACGCGGTCTCCCAGACGTCGCGGGTTCCTGATTTTTCAAGGGCCTCCCTAAGGGCATGGGCCCCAAAGGCGCCCAGGACGACACCGGAGGCGCCGAGGATCCCCGCCCATGCGAGAGCGTTGCGGTGATTCATTGGGGGCATCGTTGCAAATTCCGGCCTGGAACCAAGATTCAAAACAGGGGTTGACACCCCCCCCCGTAATCAATGGTCTTACCCCCTTTTCCCATGAAAACGTATCTCGCGAAGAAGGAGACAGTACAACCCAAGTGGTATCTCGTTGATGCCGATGGGCAGGTGCTCGGCCGTCTCGCAGTCAAGCTCGCCAACATCATCCGGGGCCGCAACAAGGCGACCTACACGGCCCACGTCGACACGGGTGACTACGTCGTCGTCCTCAATGCCGAGAAGGTCGTCCTGACCGGCAAGAAGGAGGACCAGAACGAGTACATGGCGTTTTCGGGCTTCGTCGGCGGCGAGCGCTTCCGCAGCCAGAAGCAGATGCGCGAGAAACGCCCCGAATTCGTCATCATGCACGCGGTCAAGGGAATGCTTCCCAAGAACCGCCTCGCGGCCAAGATGCTGACGAAGCTGCGCGTCTTCGCCGGCACGAAGCACCCCCACGAGGCCAACAATCCGATCAAGATCTCAGTCTGAACATGAGCACTCCCGCCAACATCTTCACAGGAACCGGGCGCCGCAAGACGTCCACGGCCCGCGTGCGCATCACGGACGGCAGCGGCAAGCTGACCGTCAACGGGCGCGGATTCGACAGCTACTTCTCCCACGACAATTTTGCCAAGCAGGCCTACGCCCCGCTCCAGACGGTCGACCTCCGCGAGAAGATCGACGTGACGGCAAACGTCTCCGGGGGCGGCGTCGCCGGCCAGGCCGGCGCGGTCGCGCACGGCATCGCCCGGGCGCTCCAGAAGATGAACGCCGAGCTCAGGCCCGCCCTGAAGAAGGCCGGCCACATCCGCCGCGACCCCCGGGAAAAGGAACGCAAGAAGGCCGGCCAGCCGGGCGCGCGCAAGCGGTTCCAATTCTCGAAGCGCTAAAGGCGCATTCGGTCCCTTTGCGAAGCCGCCGCCGCTTGCCGGTCGGCGGCTTTTTCATTTATTTCTGGAGTTTCGATTCATCCAATTTGATTGTTCGTTTCCCATGAAAGTCGGCATCGTAGGCGCGTCGGGTTATGCGGGCGAAACGCTCGTGAAGCTGCTCCTGGGTCACCCCCGGGTTGAGCTCGCGTGCGTGACCTCGAGGACCCACGCCGGAAAGGCGCTCTCCCAGGTGATCCCCGCCGTGAGGGGCATCGACCGCGGGATCAGGTTCGTGGCCTCGGATCCGGCGGCGCTGGCGGCGGGCGACGTGCCGCTCTTCTTCCTCGCGCTGCCGCACGGGGCGGCGGCGGAATACGCCCGGGCCCTGGTCGGCGCCGGCAAGAGGGTGATCGACCTCTCCGCGGACTTCCGGGTCTCCGACCTGGCGACGTACGAGAGGTACTATGGAAAGCACCACGCCCCGGAGCTCCTGCCCTTCGCCCGGTATGTGCTGCCGGAATTGACGCCCCCCTCGTGGAAGGACGGTGCGAAAATCGTGGCCTCTCCCGGATGCTACCCGACCAGCATCCTCGTCCCGCTCGTCCCGCTCCTGAAGGACGGCGTCGTCACCCGCGAGCACATCGTGGTCAACAGCTTCAGCGGCGTCAGCGGCGCGGGCCGCAAGGTCGAGGAGGCCTACCTCTACGTGGAGCGCAACGAGAGCGCGAAGGCCTACGGTCTCGTCAGGCACCGGCATCTCTCCGAGATCGAGGAGCAGCTCGAGCTCCACACCGGGGCGAAGACCGTGATCCAGTTCAACCCGCACCTGGCGCCCATGCGCTACGGCATCGCCACGACCATCACCGTTCCGGCCGCGCCCGGGGCGACGATCGAGACGCTCTACGCGGCGTGGAGGAGGGCCTATGCCGGCGCGCCCTTCGTCCAGATCCTCCCGACGGGGGAGACGCCGGACACCGCGCACGTCGTGGGTTCCAACCGGGTCGACATGTCGGCGGTCCTTGACCCGCGCACCGGCAACTTCGTCATCACCTCGGCCGAGGACAACCTCGTGAAGGGGACGGCGGGCCAGGCGATCCAGAGCATGAACCTCTGGTACGGGTTCGAGGAGACGGCCGGGCTGCGCTGAACGGGCCCCGCTAGCTCCGGTAGTCGGCGTTTTCGCTCACGTACTCGTGGGTCAGGTCCGAGCCTAGGACGACCGCGGAGGCTCCGCCCGCGTGCCCGAAGTCGACCTCGATCATGACGCAGCGCTCGTGCGCCGGGAAGTCGACCGGGGGCGTGAAGACGCCGTCCTTTGGAGGGGCGCTCGCGTAGAGCTCGGCCTGGCGCATGTGCGCGACGAGCGCGGCCTCCTTCGAGGGGTCGAGCCTGAACGCGCCGCCGGCGAAGATCTCCACGCCGCCGAGCGCCATGCGCATCCGGGACAGGTCCGTATCCGGGCAGTGCGCCCCGACATGCTTGCCGATCGCCTGCACGAGGCGCCCGACGTTGGGGTCGTTGCCGGCCACCGCGCACTTGAAAAGGGGCGCGTTGACGACGGCCTTGCCCAGCGCCCGGGCGGAGGCGAAGTCGACGGCGTTCACGACCCGGACCCGGATCACGTGGCGGACGCCCTCCCCGTTGCGGACGACGTCCTCGGCCAGATCCCGGCACACGCGGCCGAGCGCGTCCTCGAATTCACCCAGGTCGGGGCAGGGGGTCCTCCCCGACGAGACGAGCGCCACCGTGTCGGAGGTGCTCGTGTCGCTGTCGACGCTGATCGAGTTGAAGGAGGGCTCGACCGCCGCCTGGAGCATCCGCCGGAGCTCGCCCCTCGGGACCGAGAGGTCGGTGAGGAGGTACACGAGCATGGTGGCCATGTTGGGCTCGATCATGCCCGCCCCCTTCGCGATCCCGACAATCGAGCCCCCGGCGACCGCGGCCCGCCGGACCTTGGGGTAAAGGTCCGTCGTGACGATCCCCTCCGCGGCCGGCATGACCGATCCGCCCTCCAGCGCCGCCACCGCGGCCGGAAGCGACGCGACCATCGCGTCGACGGGCAGGCTCCATCCGATGACGCCGGTCGAGCTGGGCAGCACCGCGCCGGGCGAAACCCCGAGGAGCGCCGCGGCCTCGGCGCAGATCCGCTCGGCCGACGCCACGCCCGAGGGCGCGCACACGTTAGAGATCTTGTTGTTGATGACGATCGCCGCGAGCGCCGGCTCCTGGAGCCGGCGGCGCCCGACCGTCACGGGGGCGCCGGGAAAGGCGTTCCGGGTGAAGACCGCGGCAAAGTCGGGGCTCGGCCGATCGAGGGCGATCAGGGTCACGGTCATCCTCGCGGGCTTGGGCGCCTCGACCGGCGTGAAACCCGAAACGGGTCACGCCGACGCGGAATCCGGCGGGCAAATCCGACTGCGTTTTCAGCCAGGCCCGGTGCGATGCACGGTCTGGGAAGACCATCTGTGTGCTGGACATGCACTGATGAGTGTGGGCGCGGGGCCGCGGAGTGAAGCCGATTTTTTCCGGGCCCCGTCAAATTGTTGTGGAAATGGACGGCAACGCTGTTGTAAGCATCATGCCGTCGGCTTCGACACGCGTGCACACCCAATCGACATTCCTGAACCACCCACCGAAGGCGCGGGTCCCGTGAGCATTGATTCGAATGTGGCCGAGGTCACCGCGAAGGCGAAGGTCCTCCTAGAAGCGCTTCCCTACATCCAGGATTTCCGGGGCTCGACCTTCGTCGTGAAATACGGAGGCAGCTTCATGGATGATCCGGACCCGACCGTGAGGGCGCGCGTCACCTACGACATCGCGTTTCTCTCCGCGGTCGGGATCAACGTCGTGGTCGTCCACGGCGGCGGCAAGGCGATCACAAGGGCGATGGAGGAGTCGGGATTGAAGGCGAATTTCGTGAAGGGCCTGCGGGTGACCGACGAGGCGACGATTGCGATCGTCAAGAAGACGCTCGACGAGATCGTGAACCGCGACGTGTGCGAGGCCCTTTCGGCGGCGAAAGCGAAGCCGAAGGGCCTCCCCGGGGACACGGTCCTCGTCTGCCAGAAGCTGGAGACCGACGAGGAGGGCAACGCGATCGACCTGGGCTTCGTGGGCGAGGTGACCGAGGTGAAGGTGAAGCTCATCAAGAAGGAGATCGCCGACGGGTTTGTGCCCGTGATTTCGCCGGTCGCCGAGGGCTATGACGGGAAGCCCTACAACGTGAATGCGGACGTGGTCGCCGGGCGGGTGGCGAGCGCCCTCCGGGCCCGCAGGCTCTTCTACATGAGCGACGTCCCCGGTCTCCTTTCGGCGCCGCCCGACGCCGCGACGCTCATCTCGACCCTCAAGATCAGCCAGGTCGACGACCTCCGGAAGACGGGCGTCATCGACAAGGGCATGCGCCCGAAGGTCGCGAGCGCCGTCAGGGCCCTCCAGGAGGGCGTCCAGAGGGTGCATTTCATCGACGGGCGCCTGGCCCACAGCCTTCTGCTTGAGATCTTCACGGACAAGGGGATCGGAACGGAGATCGTCCATGGATGAGCTCGCCCCTCATGTCCGCACGAGCGCCGCGGAATTGTACGATTCCTACGTCCTCAGGAACTACGCGCGGCCGCCGCTGACGCTCGTCCGCGGGCTCGGCACCACGGTCTGGGACGACCAGGGCCGGGCCTATCTCGACTTTTCGTCGGGCATCGCCGTGAGCTCGCTCGGCCACTGCCACCCGCGCTGGGTTGCGGCGGTCCAGCGCCAGGCGGCTGAGCTCGTCCATGTGAGCAACCTCTTCCGCAATTCGAATCAGGGCGAGCTCGCCCGCAGGCTGGTCGGGTTCGCGGGGCCCGGGCGCGTCTTCTTCTGCAACAGCGGCGGCGAGGCGGACGAGGCGCTGATCAAGCTCTCCCGCCTTCACGGCGTCCGGAAGTCGGGCGTCGAGGGCCGGTGCATCAAGGTCGTTTGCGCAAAGAACGGGTTCCACGGACGGATGTTCGGCGGGATGAGCGCGACCCCGAAGGAGTCCGTCCAGAGGGGATTCCGTCCTCTCGTGCCCGGGTTCGTGTTTGGCGAGCTGAACGACCTCGAGAGCTTCGCGAACCTCGTCGACGCCGATACGACCGCCATCCTCGTGGAGTCGATCCAGGGGGACGGGGGGGTGAACCCCTGCAAGCCGGAGTTCCTCCAGGGGCTGCGCCGGCTCTGCGACGAGTGCGGACTGCTGCTGCTCCTCGACGAGGTCCAGTGCGGCGCCGGCAGGACCGGAAGGTTCTTCGCCTTTGAGCACGCGGGCGTCCGCGCGGATGCGATTGCCATGGCCAAGGGCCTCGCCGGAGGCTTCCCGATCGGGGCGGTTTGGGTCGGGGAGCGGGCCGCCGGCCTCTTCCAGCCCGGCATGCACGGGTCGACCTTCGGCGGCACGCCCCTCGCGTGCGCGGCCGCGCTTGCGGTCCTTGATGTGATTGAGGGCGAGGGGCTCCTGGGGCACGTCGCCCGGGAGAGCGTTCCCTGGATCAAGGAGCTGGAAGCGATGGCGGCGGATTTCCCGAAGCAGGTCCTTGAGGTCCGCGGCAAGGGATTCATGGTCGGCGTCCAGATGGCTTTGGACTCGGCTCCCACGCTGGCGGCGCTGCGCGAGCGGGGCCTGCTGACGGCGCCGGCCGGCGTGAACGTCATCCGCCTGCTTCCGCCGCTCAATGCGTCCGCCGAGGAGCTGGCCCGCTCCGTCTCCATTTTCAGGGACGTCCTGGGCGGACGCTAGGGCCGGCGCCCCTATTTGCGCGGCCTGCGGGGCCTCTGCGCCGCGGGCAGGGACTGGGGCGGCTCCGCCGCGGCCTGGGTCCGGGTGTCCATTTCGACGAAGGTGATCGCGCCGCGCTCGGCCAGGTCGCGCTCGAGGCACTTCTGGACATAGGCGCTGAAGGAGAGGCCCAGCCTTCCGGCGCGCACCCGTGCCTCGGCCAGGAGACCCGGCGGAAACGAAACGCTCTGGTTGACGTAGGATCTCCCTCGTTTGGGCATCCCGGGATCGTGGGTTATTTTCCAGGCAAATCCAAGCAGGAGAGGGGGAAATAGCTGTTGACGGTTAATAACGGTTATTAACGATATTCGGATGCCCTCCTACGTTTGCAGCGTCCGCATCAGACTGCCGCGCCCGCTCTTTAGGAAGCTGATGGCCCGTGCGATCCTCGAGCGGACCGAATTGAGCGCGCTCATCGAGCGGGCGGTGCGTTCGGACCTGGCCGGGGAGGTTCGCGGGCCGTGCAGGGCCCTGAGGCCGGATTCCGGGAAGGCGCCGGAAGGCTGACGGGCGCCGCCGGAACGGCGCCAGATTGACCCGCTCGGGCGCAACGGCCCCCAGTGGATCGCCCACTTTCCTCTCGTCGGGGCCCCCCTAATCCCCTAGATCTTCACGCTTCCGTCGATGAAGCACTTCCTCAAAGAGACCGACCTGGGACCCAATGAGTTGGGCGAGGTGTTCGCGCTTGCCCGCGAATTCAAGAGGACGCGCGGGACGGGCTCCCGCCCCGTGCTTTCGGGCCAGACGTGGGCCATGATCTTCTCCAAGTCGAGCACCCGCACCCGCGTCTCCTTTGAGGTCGGGATCAATGAGTTAGGCGGGCATCCGCTCTTCCTTAACACGAACGACATCCAGCTCGGCCGCGGCGAGTCCGTCGAGGACACCGGCCGCGTCCTTTCGCGCTTTGTCCACGGGATCATCATCCGCACCTTCGAGCACGCCCAGGTCGAGCGGCTGGCCGCCGTGGTCACGGTCCCGTTGATCAATGCGCTCACGGACTTCCTCCACCCCTGCCAGATTTACGCGGATGCGTTCACGGCGGCCGAGCGCTGGGCCGGACCGGGCGGGGACCTGCTTGCGGCGCTCCGGGGCCGCAAGATCGCCTTCCTCGGCGACACGAACTTCAACATGGCGAATTCGTGGATCCTCGGTGCGAGCCTCTTCGGCATGAGGGTTTCGCTGGCCGGCCCGAAGGGACACGAGCCCAAGGAGAGAATCCGGGCGCTCCTGAAGGCCGAGGGCCGCTCCGAGGACTTCCAGTTCACGACGGACCCCTTTGAGGCCGTTGCGGGCGCCGACATTGTGTACACGGACGTCTGGGCCAGCATGGGGCACGAGAAGGAGGCCGCGGCCCGCGCCGCGAGGATGCGTCCCTTTGCCGTCACCGCCCGGCTCTTCGCGGCCGCGAAGCCCGACGCCCTTTTCATGCACTGCCTGCCCGCCCATCCGGGGGAGGAGGTGGAGCAGGCGGTCCTCGACAACCCGCGCTCGATCATCTTTGACGAGGCCGAGAACCGGCTGCACGTCCAGAAGGCGATCATGTCGGTCCTCTGCGCCTCGCGGGGCGCCTAGACGGGACGCCGCGGCCGGAGCCGTTCAGTGCTCGGCGTACTCCGCGGGCACCGCGTTTATCGGGGCTATCTCGATGTCGCGGTAGTAAACCTCGCCGCCCTCCGTCTGCAGGCAGATCTGGCCGGAGTCCAGGGTCGCGGGCGCGGCGCCGTCCGCGATCTGGGCATGGCGCAGGCGCATGAGCACCTTGCCGTTGACAATGTGGATGCTCGTGTCGCCGAGGCAGATCAGGTCGAGGGTGTTCCATTCGCCCTTGGGCCTCTCCGAATCCTGGAGCCTGCAGCAACGCGCGCCGATGGGCCGCTTGGCGACGAAGACGGTCGGTGAGCCCGTTGGATCGTATGTCCAGAGGCGCCCGTCGTGGCGCGCGGGCACGGTGACGCTCGTCTTGCCGAGCGTGAAGAGGTCGCCGTCGTCGTGCTCCTGGATCTGGAACTCCAGGCAGCTCGGCCAGGTGAGGTGGTCGACGCCGGCGGGGCCCCGCGCAAAATAGAGGAGGCCCGCGTCGAGCGGCGCGTGGAGCTTGTAGCCCCACTTCTTGTCACCCCACTTGGTCTGCAGGCGCAGGTGGAAATTGGCGAACGTCTCTTGGGTCGTGATCACCCCGAAGCCGGCGCCGGACACATGGATCGCGGGGCGCCCGTCCACCGTCTCGACCTTGAAGACCCCGAGCGGGTCGCGGTTGAATCCGATGGGCTCGAGGTAGTTGCCCTTTTCGTCCCGCTTGAGGCCGGGCACGTTCGTTTCGGGGGGCGGGGCCGCCATGAAGGTGCTCCAGCCCGTGAGGTCCCTGCCGTTGAAGAGCGGGCGCCAGGGCTCGTCCGCCCCGAGCTGGGCGGCGGACGCGAGCAGGCACGCGATCAGGATGCGTGGGGCAGGCATGCGGCCCGGGAACCTACCGCGGGCCGGCGGATTCGCAACCTTGAATGGCGCCCGCTCTTGTGGAAGGGTCACCGGATGACCCCACTCTTGAAGACCCCGATCGCCCTCCTTGTCCTCGCTGCGGCCGGCGCGCCGCTCCTCGCCCAGCAGGAGGGCCTGGGCTACAAGGACACGCCGCAGATCCCCGGGACACCCTGGCGGGTCCACGACGGCGACCGCCCCCAGCCGAGGGTGGTGACGCCGGGGGCCACGTTCAGCCTTCTCGCGCCCCCGCCCTCCGACGCCGTCGTCCTCTTCGACGGGAAGGACCTGTCGAAGTGGGAGTCGATCAAGGGCGGCGAGCCCAAGTGGACGCTCGCCAACGGGTATGTGGAGGTCGTGCCGTTCTCGGGCAACATCCGCACGAAGCAGCGCTTCGCCGACTTCCAGCTTCACCTGGAGTACGCGGAGCCCGCGGTCGTCAAGGGAAAGGGGCAGGGCCGCGGCAACAGCGGCGTCCTCATCAACGGAATGTACGAGGTGCAGATTCTCGACTCGTACAACAGCCCCACGTATCCGGACGGGCAGGCAGGGGCGCTCTACGGGCAGATGCCTCCCCTCGTGAACGCCTGCAAGCCGCCGGGCGAATGGCAGACCTACGACATCATCTTCGAGTCGCCGCGCTGGGACAGCGCCGGGGTCCTCGTGAAGCGGGCCGCCGTGACCGTCATCCAGAACGGGGTCGTCCTGCACAACCGCCATGAGTTCTTCGGCTCGACCGACGGCATCAATGGCGTCCCGCACAAGGCGCTGGGCGCCTACCGGGCGCCTCATCCGCCCGAGGTCGTGGTCGAGCTGCAGGAGCACCGCAATCCGGTCCGCTTCCGAAACATCTGGATCCGGACTCTCGGCGACTACGACCACCCCTGATCCCGCGCCGGGGCGGGTCCCCTCACGCGAGCGGACCCACCTCGACCCAGGCGCCTTTCGCCGAGGACTCGAGCCCCTTTTCCGCGAGCTGCACGCCCTTCGCGCCCTCGAGGAGCGTCCATCGGAAGGGCTCGCCGGCCACGACGTGCCTCAGGAAGAGCTCCCACTGCGCCTTGAAGGCGTTGTCCTGGGACGGGTCCTCGGGCATCTTCCGCCAGCCCTCGAAGAACCTGATCGGCTGCTCGATGTCGGGATTCCAGACGGCCCGCGGCGTCTCCGCCGCGGCCTGCGTCCAGCAGTCGCGCAGGCCCGCGACGGCGGACCCCCGGGTGCCGTCGACGTGGAGCGTGAGCAGGTCGTCGCGCCGCACCCGCGTGCACCAGGAGCTGTTGAACTGGACGACAAGTCCCTCCCTCGTGCGCATCGTGGCGTAGAAGGCGTCGTCCGCGGTGCACGCGTAGGGCCTGCCCTCCTCGTCGCGGCGCTCGGGGATGTGCGTCGCGCAGGTGCACGAGATGGCGGCGACCTCCCCGAAGAGGTTGTCGATCACGTAGCGCCAGTGGCAGAGCATGTCGATCGCGATGCCGCCGCCGCTCTCCTTCCTGTAGTTCCACGACGGCCGCTGCGCGGGCTGCGTGTCGCCCTCGAACACCCAGTACCCGAATTCCCCGCGCACGGAGAGGATCCGCCCGAAAAACCCGGAATCGACGAGGGACCTGAGCTTGCGCAGCCCTCCGAGCCAGAGCTTGTCCTGCACAACCCCGTTCCTTAGCCCCGCGGCCGCGCATTCGCGGTAGAGCGCCACGGCGGTGGCCGTGTCGCCTGCGATCGGCTTCTCGCAGTAGATCGCCTTCCGGCGGCGATCGCCCGGCGGACCGACTCGGCGCGGCGGTCGGTCGTCTGGGCGTCGAAGTAGATCCGGTTGAACGGGTCGGCCAGGGCGTCCTCGAGCGATGAGGCGACGCGCGAGACGCCGTTCGCATCGGCGAGGGCCTTGAGTTTTCCAGGGTTTCGACCGACAAGGATCGGGTCGGGCATGATCGTGTCCCCGTTCCCAAGGCGGACGCCGCCCTGCCTCTGGATGGCGAGCACGGAGCGTATCAGATGCTGGTTTGTCCCCATGCGCCCGGTGACGCCGTTCATGATGATGCCGACGGTGTGCGTTTTCATGCTGATCAGGTGTGCTCGAGATAGGCGGCCTTGATGTCCGCGAGGTAGCGCGCCTGGTCCGTCGCCCAGAGCCGGCGCGAGAAGATCTCGACCTCGACGAAGCCCCTGAATCCGGCCTCCTCGGCCCAGCCGCGGATCTGCCGGATCGGGATGCAGCCCTCTCCCATGAGGCCGCGGTCCTCGAGGAGGTCGACGGTGGGCGTCCGCCAGTCGGAGACGTGAAAGGCGAGGAGCGTGCCCTCGCGCCCGCAGGCCCGGATCTCTTCCTCAAGCCGGTCGTCCCACCACGTGTGGTACACGTCGACTGCGATCCCGAGCCAGGGGGAGGAGAGCTGCCGGCAGATCGCGCGGGCCTGGCCCAGGGTGCTCACGGCCGAACGGTCGGCGGCGTACATGGGGTGCAGCGGTTCGATGGCGAGCCGGACCCCGGCGGCGGCGGCGTGCGGGAGCACGGCGGCGATGCCGTCGGCGATCTGACCGCGCGACTGCGCCAGCGGCTGGCCCTGCGCGGAGCCGCAGACGAGCACGACGAGCGGGGCGCCGAGCGCGGCCGCCTCATCCACGCACCGGCGGTTCTCGTCGATCGCCCTCGCGCGGCCCTCCGCCGACGCAGCCGGGAAGAACCCCCCGCGGCAGAGCGACACGACCGTCAGGCCGTGGCTGCGCAGCAGTTCGCCCGCGGCCGCGGGACGTGTCGCGGAGAGCAAGTTCCTCCAGACGGTGATGCCCTTGACGCCGGCGTCGGCGTAGTGGCGCGCGCATTCCTCGAGGCTCCACGGCTTCGTGGTCATCGTGTGGAGGCACAGGCGGGAGCCGTCGGGGAGGGGGGGGACCATGGCGCGCTCCCTAGAGGCCGAAGAACGTGTAGGGGGGCTTGCGCTCGGCCATCCGCTTGATCAACAGCGCAAGCTCCCGGGCATGGTAGTCGCCCCACATGCTCGACTCGCCGCAGGGGACCCTCCGGCCGGGCGGAACCCAGTCCCAGCCCTTGGGGCGGTGATAGACCGAGTGGAGCAGGAGCCCCTGGTGCCGCGGCGAGGTCGAGAGGTAGGGCTCGCTGAAGATCGTCCTTGCGATGGTGAGCCCGGCGGCGAGGTAGCGGTCGCCCGCCGCGGATGGGCGCCTGGCGCGCAGATGGCGCCCGAGCCTCACGAGGCCCTGCGCCGCGATGGCCGCCGCCGAGCTGTCGACCGGCTCGTGGTCGTTGAAGGGGTCGGCGGGTCGCTCGAGGTAGGCGCCGAGCCGCACGAGGCCCGGTGCGCCGGTGTCCCAGTAGGGCACGCCGTCCGTGGGCGTCTGCGCAAGGTAGTAATCCGCCGTCGCCCGGGCCACCCTGAGGAATCGGCCGAGGAGGGGTGCCTTTCCCCCGTGCGCCTTCAGATCGCCCTCGGGCAGCGAATCGAGGAATTCGAGCTGCTCGGCGTAGCCGCAGAGGATCCAGGCCAGGCCCCGCGTCCACGTGGTGAAGGGGGAGAAGCCCTGCTGAGTGCTCGGGCAGCGGTAGGAGCCGTCGTTCGGGTTGAAGATCGACTCGTGGGCGACCCGCCCGGGCACGTCGTAGCGGTCGCGCCCCTCTCCGAAATAGACGTTGAACCGCGCCGTCGTCTCGGCGTGGACGAGGAGGCGGCCGAGAAGGGAGATCCTCCGGTCGCCCTCGCCCATGAGGCTGTGGCCGAGCCGATGGGCGAGCGCGAGGACTCGCAGGGAGCGGATTGTGTCGGCGAAGAGCGAATGCGGCCCGTTGAAGGAATAGACGTACCCGAGGCCCCCGGGAAGGTCCGTCCATCGCGCCGCCTGCACCGCGCCCGAGACCTTGAGCGCGAGCTCGTAGAAGCGGACTTCGCCCTCGTCGGCTGCCATGGCGCCGGAGGCCGCGAGGTGATAGAGGTTGCCGTAGGTCGAGACGGTATTGAACCCGTGGTCGTGGACCCCGACGTTGCTCACGTGGGCGGCCATGTGCCGGATCGTGCCGGCCCGCCCGATGGCGAGCGCCCGCCTGTCGCCCGTGGCGGCGAACTGCAGGACCGCCGAGCCGAACTGGAAGCCCTGGGTCCACTCCGTCCAACCGCGAGGCGCATATTTTCCGCCTACCGTGACCACAGGGGACCCGGCGAGGGGGTTCCAGCTTCGGTCGAGCGCGAACACCTTCCTGGCGGACAGCTCGAAAAGGCGGTCGACGTCCCCGCGCAGGGAACCCGGGGTCAGGGTGGTGTCGACTCGGAGCATGGGTGCGGTCCTTTAGAGCCTCCGGACGTGGAGGCCGCCGTCGACCGTGATGACCGAACCGGTGGAGAAGGGGAGGTTCCCGGCGATGACCGAGCGGACGGCGAGGCCGACGTCCTCGGCCGTGCCCCAGCGCCCCTGCGGCACGAGGCCCCCTGCGATGAGCTGGTCGTACTTCTTCTTCGAAACCGCCGTCATGTCGGTCGCCATGAGGCCCGGCCGCACCTCGACGACCGAAATGCCCTCCTTCGCAAGGCGCACGGCCCAGAGCTGCGCCGCCATCGCCAGGCCGGCCTTCGAGATGCAGTAGTCCCCCCGGTTGACCGACGCCGTATCGGCCGAGATCGAGGTGATGAAGACCACCTTGTGCCCGCCGGGAAGGGCGGGCTCGGGTCTCCGGTCGAGCCAGTGCCGCACCACCGCCTGGGTGAGGAAGTAGGGCCCCTGGAGGTTGACGCGGACCAGCTCCTCGAACGACTCCTCGGTGGCGTCGGCGATGTCGGCGCGGACCCGCGGGGCGACTCCCGCGTTGTTCACGAGCGCGTCGATGCGGCCGAATTCCGAGAGGGTCTCGGCAACGAGGCGGGCGCGGTCGGGCCTTGAGCCGATGTCGGCCTGGAGCGGGACGAAGCGCTGCCGGCGCGTCCCCGAGGCCTTCCGGCACAGCGCTGCGGTCTCCTCGGCGCGGGCGCGGTTGCCGACGAAGTTGATGGCCACGGAGCAGCCGAAGGCGGCCAGCTGCAACGCGATGCCCCGGCCGAGTCCGCGGCCGGCGCCTGTGACCAGGATCACGGGGGGGGTCTTCACGGCGGGGTAGCTTAGGCGAAAAAGCGCCCGGCCATGAGGATTTTCTCGGCGCGACCTAGCACTTTTGCGACATTGTTTTTGTTCACTTTGCCCAGGGCGTTCGAGCCTATTCGAGGCGGGGCGCGGAGATCAACCGAGGATGCGAGGGCTCCAGCGCGACGGCGTCTGGCCGGTCTGCCGCCGGAACCAGCGCGCAAAATAGCTCTGGTCGAGCACGCCCACGGCCTCGGCAACGTTCGCCACCCGCATGCCCTGCGACAGGAGCTCCTTCGCCCTTGCGAGGCGGCGCTGGGTGCGAAGCTGCCCGAGGGTGAGGCCCGTCTCGCTCTTGACCAGGCGGTTAAGGTGGTCGCGCTGGTAGCCGCTTCGCTGCACGACCTGCCGCAGCGGCGTGGCCGGCCCCACGGTGGAAAGGAGACGGCCCATGACGCCGCCGCCCCGGGCCGCCGGCTGGGGGACTCTCTCGAGCCAGTTCGCGGCCCGCAGGAGGGTGATCAGCGTCTGGAGGATCGCCGAGGCGCTCTCCCACCTCAGCACGCCGCCGGAGCCGGCCTGGAGCCGGAAGAGATGCGCGAGGTGCTGGCGCACCTGGGTCAGCTCCGAGCGGTTAAGGCTGCAGACTGCGGCGGGGCCGAGCCGCGCGTTCGGCACACTGAAGTCGATCATGAGGCAGAGCGGCGGCCGCTCCGTCGTCCGCCTGAACGCGTGGGACACGCCCGGCGGCAGGACGACCAGGGTTCCCGGCTCCACCCGGGCCTCGCCGCTTGCAAACTGCTGCTGCCCGATTCCGCTCAGATAGAGGATCGCCTGGCACCAGCGGTGCCGGTGCTGTTCAACCGACGCGTGCTCGGGGAGGTGCCGGTGCAGGGCGACCGTCAGCACGCGCATGCCGGGAAGGCGGATGTCAGCCTTGTTGATCAAAAGGGAGCGAAAATGGCGCATGCGGCTGGGGGCCCGCGCCCTGCGGCGTCACCTTGGGGGCGGGATTCACCCATGGACTACCGCGCGGCGGCGCCGGCGTCGAAGCAGAAAATCCGCCGGGATCCGGGTGCGTCCGGAGAAAAAGGTCTCGAATCCTCCGCAAAGCGCGCTTGGATGGGCGCCGGAACGGGCGCCCGGACCGTGAGGGCCCGGGCCCAGAAAACCCAGAACATGCCGCCAACCCCAGCTGTGCGCCGGCCCGGCAAGGCCACCCCGGAGGAGTTCGTCTTCGCGGCGGCGCACCTCGAGCACGACCACATCCTCGGGATGTGCGAGGGTTTGTGCGGGGCCGGGGCGAGGCTCAAGTGGGTTTACGACCGCGACCGCTCGAAGGTGAGGGCCTTCAGGGCGCGGTTCCCGCAGGCGAGGGTGGCGCGCACGTTCGACGAGATCCTCGGCGATCCCATGGTCCGGCTCGTCGCGGCGGCGGGGGTCCCGTGCGACCGCGGCCCGACGGGCTGCGGCGTGATGGCCGCAGGAAAGGATTATTTTTGCGACAAGAGCCCCTTCACGGCGATGGCGCAGCTGAGGGCTGCCCGGGCGGCCGCGGCGCGCACGGGCAGGAAGTTCTTCGTGTACTACAGCGAGCGCGTCCACGTCGAGTGCGCCGTGAGGGCGGGGGACCTCGTGCGCGCGGGCGCGGTCGGGCGCGTCGTCCAGGTGCTCGGCCTCGGCCCCCACCGGTTGCGCAAGGCATCCCGCCCCGACTGGTTCTTCAGGCGGTCCAAATACGGGGGCATCCTCTGCGACATCGGAAGCCACCAGTTCGAGCAGTTCCTCTTCTATTCGGGCTCGAGCGACGCAACCGTTGCGCGCGCCGCGGTGGGCAATTTTGCGAACCCCGACAAGCCCGAGCTCGAGGATTTCGGGGAGGCGTCGCTCGTGGGGGACAGCGGGGCGTCCTGCTACGTCCGGGTGGACTGGCTCACCCCCGACGGCCTCTGCACGTGGGGCGACGGCCGAACGCTCATCCTCGGGACGGACGGGTACATCGAGCTGCGCAAGTACGTTGACGTCGCGCGCCGGGGCCGTGGGGACCACCTGATCCTTGTCGACAGGAAGGGCGAGCGGCGCTTCGACCTGGCGGGGAAGGTCGGCTTCCCGTTCTTCGGCCAGCTGATCGACGACTGCCTGCACCGCACCGAGCGCGCGATGACCCAGGCCCACACGTTCAAGGCCGCCGAGCTGTGCCTCAAGGCGCAGGCCGCGGCCGAAAGGCTCTCACCCCCATGAAACGCATCGCCTTCGTCATGTCTGTCAATCCCGGCCACGCCGCCGAATACGAGAAGCGCCACAATCCGATCTGGCCGGAGCTGGCCCAGACCCTCAGGGACCACGGCGTGAAGGATTACTCGATCTTCCACGATCCCTCCACCCACCAGCTCTTCGCGTACGCGCTGATCGAGGATGAGGCGCGCTGGAACGCCATCGCGCAGACCGAAGTGTGCCGCCGCTGGTGGCGGCACATGGGTGACGTCATGCCGTCGAATCCCGACGCGAGCCCCGTCAGCCGCGGGCTGCGCGAGGTGTTCCACCTTCCCTCGTAGCGGGGGCCCGGAGGGAGGGCTCTGACCGTCCGAATTCTGGCACCTTGCGACCCCTCCCGCCGCCCGTGAATTCTGGACCCACCCGAAGCCCATGGCACGATTGAAGACCCCCCGTGCGATCGCCGTTCTGGCCAGCCTCCTCGCCGGCGCGGGCGGGCCGGCGCGGGCCGCGATGTTCTCATTCGGCCCCGGTCCGGTGCCCCCAGGCTACACGCAGGTGCTCCCGGAGACCCGGTACAGCGCCGCGCTTGGCTACGGCTTCGAGGGGGAGGCCGGCGTGAGGGAGGTGGAGCGGGGCGGCAAGGACACCCTCCGCTCGCATTTCTGCACGGCGGATCGACCCTTCCACTTCTCGGTCGCCGTGCCCGAGGGCAACTACACGGTCACCGTCCTCCTTGGGGACCTGAACGGGGAGTCGACGACGACGGTCAAGGCCGAGCTCCGCCGGCTCGAGGTTGAGGAGCAGCACACCGCCTCCGGGCAGTTTTCGGCCCGCCGTTTCGTCGTCAACGTGCGCACGCCGCGCATCGGCGCCGACCGGTCGGTGCGGCTTAAGCCGCGCGAGAAGACCGGGGAGTTCTGGGACTGGGACGACAAGCTCACGCTCGAGTTCAGCGGCGAGCGCCCCTGCGTCTGCGCGGTCCTCGTCTTTCCCGCGCCCGGCGTGCCGACCCTGTACCTGGCCGGGGACTCCACCGTGTGCGACCAGCCGTATGAGCCCTTCGCAAGCTGGGGCCAGATGCTTCCGCGCTTTTTCGGCCCGAATGCCGCCATTGCGAACCACGCCGAGTCCGGCGAGTCGCTCCGAAGCTTCATAGGGGAGGGCCGTCTGGCGAAGCTCGACACCCTGATGCGCCCGGGCGACTTCCTTTTCATCCAGTTCGGGCACAACGACCAGAAGGAGACCGGGGAGAACGTGGGCGCGTTCACGACCTACAAGGCCGAGCTTGAACGCTTTGTCGCGGACGCCCGGGCGCACGGCACGACTCCGGTCCTCGTGACGCCCGTCAGCCGCAGGACGTTCGGGGGCGACGGGAGGATCAAGAACTCCCTCGGGGACTATCCCGAGGCCGTGCGCCGCGTGGCCGCGGAGCAGCACGTCGCGCTCATCGACCTGAACGACATGAGCAGAATCCTCTACGAGGCGCTGGGCCCCGAGAAGGCCAAGGCGTTTTTCCCCACGATCAACGGCAAGGTGGAGGCCACGCACCACAACAATTACGGAAGCTACGAGCTCGCGAAGTGCGTTGTGGAGGGGATACGGTCGTGCAAGCTGCCGATCGCCGACTGCCTGATCGGCGACACGCCGCCCTTTGACCCGGAGCATCCCGATCCCCTTTCCAGCTTCGCGGTGCCCCCGAGCCCAAAGGCGTCGAGCGAGGTGCCGTACGGCAACTGAGGCGCCCGGAGCGGATCCCATGAGCGCAATCCCGACCCTTGAGCCGTGTCGGCGGTCCTGGCCCGCACTCCTTGCCGTCGTGCTGGCGGCATGCGCCCTGCCGGGCCCGGCCCCGGATTCCGGGTTCGCGCGGCGCACGCTCCCCTTCGATGCGGACTGGCGCTTCGTCAAGCGGGACGCGCCGGGAGCGGAGCGGCCCGAGTTCGACGATTCGGGGTGGCGGACCCTCGACGTGCCGCACGACTGGAGCATCGAGGGCCCGTTCGACCCGGGCAACACGACCGGGGGCGCCGGCGGCTTCCTCCCCTCCGGCGTCGGGTGGTACCGCAAGCATTTTGACGTGGGGGCGCTGGGCGACCGCCGCGTGTTCGTCGAATTCGACGGGGTCATGGCCAACAGCGACGTGTGGATAAACGGCGTGCATCTCGGCCACCGACCCTATGGGTACGTGGGCTTCGCCTACGAGCTGACCGCCCATCTCTCCCCCGGCCCGGGGGCCAATGTCCTTGCGGTGCGGGTGGACGACAAGGGGCAGCCGGCATCGCGCTGGTACACCGGTGCGGGAATCTACCGGCACGTTCGCCTTGTCGTCCTGGGTCCCGTCCACATCGAGCGCGACTCGACGTTTGTCACGGTGCCCGAGATCGAGAACGCTCGGGCGCTCGTGCGGGTGCGCGCGACGGTTGTGAACCAGTCCGAGGGGGCGGCGACGGTCGCGCTCCGCGTGCGGCTCACCGGCCCCGGTGGGGACGCGTCGGGAGCGGGAGGTCCTTCCGCGGAGCGCGAGATCCCGGCCGGAGGCTCCGCCGACCTCGAGACCGAGGTTGCCGTGCGCGGCCCGGTCCGCTGGGACGTCGACAACCCCGCCCTGTACGGGGCCGCGGTGCAGCTCGTGAGCCGCGGCAGGGTTCTCGACGGCACGGCGGTGACGTTCGGCATCCGCGAGGCCCGGTTCGACGCCGCCACCGGATTCTGGCTCAACGGCCGCAACCTGAAGATCAAGGGGGTCTGCGTCCACGGCGACGGCAGCGCGTTCGGGGCGGCCGTGCCGCTCGGCGTCTGGGAGAGGCGCCTCTCCGCGCTCGGAAGGCTCGGGGTGAACGCTATCCGCACCGCGCACAACCCTCCCGACCCCGGGTTCCTCGACCTGTGCGACCGCATGGGCTTCCTGGTCATGGACGAGATGTTCGACTGCTGGACGGTTGCGAAGAACCCCTTCGACTATCACCTCTACTTCGACGCGTGGTCCGGGGTCGACACGCGCGACACGGTGCGGCGCGACCGCAACCATCCCTGCATCGTGCTCTGGAGCGCCGGCAACGAGATCCATGACACCCCTCAGGCCGAGCATTCAAAGCGGATCCTCGCGGGTCTCGTGCGGGTGTTCCACGACAACGACCCGAGCCGGCCCGTGACGCAGGCGCTTTTCCGTCCCAACGTCAGCCACGACTACGACGACGGCCTGGCCGACCTTCTCGACGTGATCGGGACGAACTACCGAAACGCCGAACTCCTGGCGGCCCACGCGGCCCGGCCGGAACGCAAGATCATCGGGACGGAGATGGGGCAGACGCTCGAGGTGTGGAGGTTCCTGCGCGATAATCGGCCGCTCTCCGGCCAGTTCCTCTGGGTCGGAATCGACTATCTCGGCGAATCGCCCGGATGGCCGTACATCGGGGGCGGAGGGGACCAGTCGGGGCTGCTCGACCGCACCGGCTCGCCGAGGCCGTCGGCGTACCAGCGCGAGAGCTGGTGGTCCGCGGCGCCCATGGTGCGCATCGCCCGCCGCGTGGCGCCCGACGCCGCGCCCCCGGCCGACCCGGGCTACGGGAACGCGCCTAGACGGAGGGCTCCCGCGCTCTTTTCCGACTGGACGCCCGCCGGCAGGGGCCCGCACGACGAGCACGTTGAGGTCTACGCCAATGTCGAGCGGGTCGAGCTCCTGCTGAACGGGCGGTCGCTCGGCGTGAAACCCTGCGACCCCGACGGTGCGCCCTGCCAGTGGCAGGTGCCTTTTGAGCCGGGCAGCCTGCGGGCCGTCGGATACGTCGCGGGCCATGCGGCGGCCGGGCAGGAGCTGCGGACGGCCGGCGCGCCCGCGCGCATCGCCCTTGAGGCCGACACCCGGGAGCTCGCGCCGGGCTGGGACAATGTCGGCTTCGTCCGCGCGACGGTGGTCGACGGTCGCGGCGTGCGCGTGCCCGGCGCGGGCCCCCGGGTGACCTTCCATGTGGACGGCCCCGGCGCCGTCGCCTGCGTGGACAGCGCCGACAACGCGAGCCACGAGCCGTTCCAGGCCGACACGAGGCGGGCGTACCAGGGGCGGTGCTTCGCAGTCCTTCGCGCCACCGGGCCGAACGGCACCATCCGCGTGTCGGCCTCGGCCGACGGGCTTCAGGGGGGCCTCCTTGAGATGGAAGCCGTGGGTCCGCTTTCGCCCGTGCGCCGCGTCACGCTGCCGGACGATTGACCGCGGTTGCCCGGCGGCCCCGGCCGGGAAAGCGTCAGCGCCCCGGCCCGCGCCCTTCGCCGGCATTCGGGCCAGGCGGCTCAGCCGGCAGCCGGTCGCCGCACATGGCCAGCACCTCCATCACCGAGAGCGACGACTGGGCTGCGGAATTCGTGGAGACCGGCGTCTCTTCGATGGGATTGAGCACGTCGGGCCCTTCGACCCGCCTCGACGCGTAGCGGTTCGGCTCAAATCCGCGCTTGCCGAAGACGCTCCCGATGGCCGCGCGCGCAAAGGCGGGGTTCCCCGTCTTGAGATAGGCGTAGGCCGCCAGGCGGCCGGGACCGGCGTACGCGCCGTCCGAGCCCTCGCTCCCCGTGGACATGTCCCTTTCGATCACCGCCCGCGGCGCCTCCTCGAGCCTGCAATACTGCAGCCAGGTCCTCATCCAGCCGGGATTGTCGATGAGGCCGTTCAGCTCGAAGACGACCTCCGCACCCCCCTGTATCGTAGCCAGGTTGTAGTCGCCGAGCTCGTCGGAGACCGGGTACAGCCGTCCCGTCGCCGGATCGTAGCCAAAGACCAGATTGCGCCCGGAGCGCATCCCCAGGGGCATGCGTGCGACGCTGTCGAGCCCGGCGTTAATCTTGTCGCGCCACTTGGTGTCGCCCGTGCGCTCCCACTCGGTCATCCAGTTTCCCGCGAAGGCGAACCAGTCGGGCCCGAGGCGGACGCGGGCCGGGTATTTCTTCTCGCGCTCGGTCGGCGGCTGCGCCAGCCGCATCGGGTCGAGCTCGGCCACCCTGTAGTCCGCGTTGACCACCTCGCGCATGACGTCCCCGATCCGCTCGTCCGTCGTGAGGTAGTAGTAGAAGCGGCGGAACGCCGCCTGGCTTATCCGCGCCTCCTTTGCGCCGTCGCCCCAGGGCACAACGTTGTGGCGGGATCCGAGCCCGGCGAAGCGTCCCGCGTGGTAGACGTCCACCTCGCTCGTGTTCCGGGCCATCGCCTCGGCGAGGCGGAAGATGTCGCCGCGGCCCGTGCGCAGGAAGGCGTACCAGAGCCACATGTCGGAGGCCAGTTCGGTGTTGTCCCATGCCATCCCGCCCAGGTCATAGCGCCAGACGTGCCGGACCTCATCGTAGGAATGCATCACGTTGCCGTAGGTCCAGAAGCCGTACCAGCGGCGCTGCTCGACCTCCCGCTCGTAGACCCCGATGACGGCGTCGAGCTGGTCCTCGAGCGCCTTCCTGAACGGCGTCGAGCGGTCTGGCAGGCCCCATATCCCGAACACGCCCGTCGAGTGGAGGTAGCCGGGGGTCGGGACCAGGAGGGCGGGAGCCTGGCCCTCCTTCGCCTCGGCCGCCGTGGCCTCCTTTGCGGGGACGCCGTCGCTTGCGAAGAGCGTCAGCTCGCTGGTGCGCGCGACCCCGTTCGCCGTGCTCATGCCGGGCTGCACGTCCTCGTACGAGGCCTCGAGTCCATGCGCCCGGGTGTCGTAGTGGCGCATGTCCATGGCGGGGGCGTCCGGGGACCAGAGCCATGCCAGGACCGTGGCCTCGGGGGTGGACGCGCCGTCCACCTCGAGCGACGTCGGATAGGACTGCCAGAAATTCCTGAGGCTTATTCCCAGGCCCCCGGTGACGTCGCCGGCGAAGACAAGGCCCGAGGCGCGCCTGCCTGCGCCGGCGGCCAGCCACGTGCTCCGGGCATTCGTGCGCTTCTGCACGGTGAACCCGTCGGCGTTCGGCTGCACGAGCTTGAAGCTGTCCCAGACCGCCCAGTCGGCCATCAGCTCGCGGCCGCGCGGGCCAACCTGGTCCCGGTTGGGGACGCGCCTGCCCTCGATCTGGTCGGGGTAGACGTCGCGGGGCTTCGCGCCGTCCTTCGCCTCCCCGGGATAGGCCACGAACCGTCCCTGGCGTCCCACCAACGGCTGGACGGGCTCCGCCCAAAGGCCCTCGCCCTCGCCCGAGAAGCGGATGTGGCGGTTCTGAACCTCCTCGCGCAGGGGCACCTGGACGCTCAGCCCCAGGCCGCGGATGAAATCGCGGTCCTGGTTGCCGTCGTAGATGATCGTGTGCACGACGCGGATCGAGTCCTGGCCGGCGTAGAAGTACAGCCTGACCACAAAGGGGAGCCACGCTCGGCTTCCCGAGAGCGCCCGGTGGCGTCCCTCGATGCGAACGACGACGCGGACGGGCCCCGATTGCTCGACCGCGACCTTCTCCACCCTGCCGACGTAGCGTGCGCGCGGGGGCGCGTCGGCGGGGCCTTGGTCCGGGCCGTCCTGGAGGATGCAGACGAGGCGGGCGTCGCGGGCGACCACACGGCCGCCCACCGCGAGCGAGTCAAAGAGGGCGTCGCCCGAGTTCGGGATCCGGCACTGGAGCGACCCCGTGTCGACCTCCACCGCCGTCGGGGTGGTGCGGACCCGCGCCGCGGGAGCGGGTGGCGATCCCGTCTCGCCCGGGGTCAGCGTGAACGGCCCTGCGGCCTCCGGGCCGGCGACCGTCGCAAATCCGGTCCACTTGACCGATCCGTCGGGCCATGTGGCGAGGGTCCAGCTCTGCAGGGGCAGGGCCCGGCCGCCTGCGGCCGCGAGCCCGAACGCCTGGCCCTTCTGGACGGCACCCCGGGGCCAGGGCACGCCGAAACTCACCCCGGACGGTGAGGCGGGCGGGCCCCCCTCGAGCCAGCCGAGCGCGACCGCCGCCGCGCATGCCGGCGGGCTGGCCCCTCCCAGGACCGCGGCGAGCGATAGGGCGAAGGCGCTCTTCCTCATTGTTCTCAGGGGGTCAGATGGCGGGGGGTTGCGGGAAACGCGAGACTCCGTCCCGGTCCGAATCCGCGACCCGGATCTCGAGAGCGGGGCCGGCCCAGGGGCATCCAGTCTCTGCCAGGGAACGGCCCGCGTCAAACGCCCGCCTCATCGCGTCCTCCACCCCCACGATCCATGTCTTCTGGCGGGGGCCGGGCTTGCCGTTGGTCTCCAGGTAGTCCCCCGGCACATCGCGCACCGGCCCCGAGGCCTGCGCGGCCTGGATGCAGCGGGTGTGCTCGCGGGCCGTGGCCGTGTCGCAGACGAAGACACCCGGATCGCCGAGCCGGCGGAGCGCGCTGCGGAACATGCGCAGGCGCGCCGACTGCTCGTCGCCGAGCGGGACGCTGCGGGGCGGCGCCCCTCGGGGTTCGACCGTGAAGCTGCGGCCGTGCCTCCAGAGGACGCGGCCGCCATCCCCCTCGAGCACCATCTCGGGCTCGAGCGTGGTCTTGCAGCTGTGCGACGCGTAGAAGTGGACGTCGACGCCCGTGTCGGTCTCGATCCGCAGCGCCGCGGTGTCGTAATTCTCGATGGGCTGCGCCCGGTAGAGCTCCGCCGCCATACGAACCGCCGAGGCGGAGCGCTCAAGTCGCGAGCCGGCGAAGAAGAGGGCGAGGCTCAGGTGGTGGGCGAACGCGTTGCTGACCGGCGAATCGAGGACCCAGGAGGCCCCCGATTTGATGTGCCCCGCCCAGTTCGTGCGGGAGTAGTAGTCGGCCCCCCGGGGCCAGAACCCGATGACCTTTATCCTGCGAAGCGCCCCGATGGCGCCGGCCAGCAGTTCCCGCTTCAGCTCGGAATTCTCCGGGCAATAGTGGTACTGGAAGCCCACCATCACGAGCCGGTTGTGGCGGTTCTCGGCGGCCCTCACGACATCGACCTCGTCCAGGATCGCCGCCAGCGGCTTCTCGACAAGCACATGGGCCCCGGCCTCGAGGGCGGCCAGCGTCATCGGCGCGTGCCAGTGGATGCCGGTGGGGATCGCGCAGAGCTCGAGCCGCCCCCGGTGGCGCTCGAGCATCTCGCGGTAGTCCGCGAACACGTCGCAGCCGATGGCGCCGAGCTCGCCGACGATGGGCTTGTCCTTGTCCGGGGCGATCATCGCGACCGCGGACAGGGCGACCTCGCCGCGGGAATGGAGGTCCCGGAGCAGATTGTAATAGACCCGGCCGTAGCCCGTCACGCCGATCAGGGCGACGCGCGGGGCGGGGGACGTTGGGTTGGAGGGCATGTTCGGGAACTTGGGCGTGGGTCAGACGAGCGAGCGCACCATGAGCCAGAAGCCGCCGAGGATCGTCCCGGAGACGGCGCAGCAGATCAGGAACCCGAGCGCGTCCTCGCGCGTCCAGCGGCAGAACTCCCACTGAGAGCGCGGGAAGAGCTTGAGATGGTCGAATCTCGACGGGCTCAGCAGGGTCAGCTCCATCGCTTGACGCTCGAGCTCCGGCGTCGGCCCCACGGGGGTCTTCAGCTTGCCGTAGAACCGGTCGACCCGCTCCTGCGGCGTCCGCGGGGTCAGGTGGCTGACCGCGATCAGGACCGCGAACGGGAACAGGCCGTCGAAGAAGAACTGGGCGGCCAGGGTACCCCCTGCCGAAAGGCGCTCGACCCGGACCCCCAGCCGCTTGAGGAGATAGAGCTCGAAGTTGAACCGCCCGCGGCCCGCGGGCCCGACAGCGGGGCCGTTCGGGGCCGCGGGGACGACGGCGTCGAAATAGAGCGGCACGGCCTCGGCCTTGCCATCCTGGACGACGGTGGACACCCGCACGAGCTCGGGATCCGTCCTCAGCGACGGGACGAGCTGAACCCCGAACGGGACCACGAGGCTCACGATGAGGCTCGAGACAACGCACACCCAAACGGCGGGGGCCGTGAGGCGCCGCCAGTGGAAGATCATGAAGATGGCGGCGCCGAACCCCACGTTTCCGTAGAGGATCAGCAGCATGACGGTCTTCAGGTTGCTCATGAGCGTCGCCACCAGCACGCTCAGGACCAGGACGACCACCACCGCGGTCCTCGCGGCGCCGACCGACTGCGCGGCGGAGCGGTCCGGGTTCGAGTGTCCGTAGAGGTTGCGCACGAAAAGCCCGGCGACGGTGACGGTCTGGGCCGCGAGCGACGACATGTCGGCCGCCAGGATCCCGGCGACCATGAGCCCTCGGACGCCGGGGCCGAGCAATAGCCTCGAGGCGGCCCCCCATACGGTGTCCGGGTCGGACAGGTGGGCGGGACCGCTGAAGAGCGCTATGGCGATCAGTCCCACGAGGGCCCAGAGGACGATCATCAGCCGCTTGGCATAGGTCCCGCTCGTCATGCCGAAGCGCGCCGCGAACTCATTGCGCGCCGCGCCGAGGATCGTCATCTGGCTGAGCACGCTGTGCATTTGGATGAGGCTCACCAGGACGACCGCGGTCACGGCCCAACCGGTGAACTGCGAACGCACGGTGCCGCCGAAGAGCTCGAGCATCCCGGCGGGGATCCGGTGCGCGAGCTCGTGCCAGCCCCCGGCGGCGTGGAGACCCGAGGGGATCAGCAGGCAGGAGAAGACGATGATGAGCGTGCCCTGAAGCGCCTGGTTGGCCGCGGCCGCGGCCAAGCCCCCCGAGACGATGTAGACGGCGACGACCGACGTGTAGAGCAGGTAGAAGGGCAGGGGCCCGAAATCGAGCCCCAGGAGCGTCGACGTCACCTTGTAGCCGACGAAGTTCCCGAAGCCGATGAGGATGATCGCCACGCCGGTCTGGTAGACCGCGTAGAAGCTGGCGAGCGACTTGCTGGCGAAGCGGTCCTCGAAGAGGTCGCCGTTCGTGACTAGGCGGGCCCTCCTGAACCAGGTCGCCATGAACCAGTAGTACGGGTTCATGAACACGGTTTGGAACGAGATCCAAATCCCGGATATCCCCTGCTGGTAGACGACGCTCGCCGTGCTCACGGCCCCGTTCGCGTCGCAGGCGTTGCCGAAGTTCAGGAAGAATTGGAAGACCTTGCCGAGCTTCCTGCCCGCGAGCAGGAACCCCTCCTCCGTCTTTGAGGCGGCCGCGCGCATGCCGACGATCACGACGACCGAAAGGTAGGCCACGATGACGGCGAGGTCGGCCCAATGGATGCCTGGAGGGGGTGTCACTTGATCATCGGCGATTGAGCCCGGTTGCGGGGGCCCCGCAACCCTCCAACGTCGCGGCCACCGGGATGGCCGGAAGGCGGGACGCCGGGTCGGTCGGGGTGCAGCGTGTGGTCATGGGGGAGGGGTGGGACCTCTGCGCTGCGGCGCGAGCCGGGGTCCGGCGATCACGGGCCGGGAGCAGCGCACTCAAGCTCACGGTGCAAACGGGATGGAGGCGGGGCAATGAGAGGCCTTATCGGACAGTCAGAAGGTCCGTGCGCCCCGCGGGAAGTCAGCTTCGGGCGACCAGCGTGGGCCCTTCCCGCCAGAGGGCCGGGATGGTCGTCAGGGAGGCGGGGGCCGGGATTCCGCGCTCGTTGCGCTGGAGCTGTGCGATCAGGAGTTCTGCGCTGCGGGCGCCCAGCATGCGCGGACGGAAGTCGAGCCCCGCGCAGGGCCGGGTTTCCGTGGTGACGTTGAGCGACACGAATCCAACCGTTTCGGGGATCCGCGCGCCGCACTCCCTCATCCAGTCGATCGCCGGCGTCCAGTGCCCGAGCACCACGTCGGGCTTGTAGCGCTTGAACCAGCGGACAAACTCGGATCGCTGAAACTCGTCCATGACAAGCGGGGGGATGCGGCCGCTCCCGGCGCTGTTGCGCTGGTAGGCGAGAAACGCCCCCTCCCAGCGGTGCTGCAGGCGCTGGTCGGCGTGCCGCTGCAGGAAGACGCCCGGCCGGCGGTAGCCCATGCGCTCGAGGCGCTGCATCGCGGCCATGAGGGAGCGGTAGTGGTCGCAGGCGACCGAATGCAGCTGGGGGCGCTCGATCATGTAGTCGGCGTAGACGCCTGCGTAGCGGGACCAGTCGAGCCCCGAGAAATCCGGGTCCCGCCAGGCCGGCAGGAGGAGCACGCCCTGAATCCCCCTGGAGCGGAGGATGCCGTCGAGCCGCTCGACCGTCACCCCCTCGCGGCCGACCAGGAACGTCTGCAGTTTGTAGCCAAGGTCGGCCGCTCGCTCGCGGGCGCCGTCGATCAGCGCTTCATGGTAGCGAAGCGCGTAGGCGGGCCTGTCCGGCTCGTCGACGTTGACCGCGGCGAGGCCCCCGCGGAAGGCCTGGGCCCGCGAGCGTCGGATCTGGGACATCACGGCGCTCGCCATCGGGTTCGGGCGGTAGCCGGCGCTTTCCGCCGCGGCGCAGACCCGCTTCGCCGTTTCGCGCTGGATGCGCGGCAGGCCCCTAAGCGCCTCGGATACGGTGGTGCGCGAGAGCCCCAGCTGCTTGGCGAGCGCGCGGATCGTGGGTGCGGCCGAGGGCATGGCAGGGTGCGGTTCGCGACCTCAGGGGGCGACGGCGTGGGAAAGGCGCTCGATCATCCTTCGGATTCCGGGGTGGGGTGGGGGGTCCTTGGCTGGTGCGTCGGGGGCCTTTCGCCCACGGGGACGGGCCAGCGGGGATTCGGAATAGCGCTCTGACTGTCAGAATCAATTCAAATTGATCGAGCATGCCGGCAATACTTCGCTCTCCACAGCAAACCGGCAGCCTACCCCAATAGCCATTCCTGCCGCGACCTGCAAGCTTGGTTTACCCACTTCTCCGAACTGTGTCTGTCGGCCGTATGTTCCCGAGGCTTACCCCCTCATCCACCCAGATGATTCGAAGTTTTACCCTAACACAAAATGAAAGCATCCCATGATCTGTTGCGGCGGCCCAGCGTGCTGCTGCTGTCCCTGACCCTCGTCGTCCCGATATGCAGCGTGCGAGCTCAGCAGGCCCCGGCTCCAGCCCCCGCCGCAACCCCCACGCCCGCCCCGAACGCAGTCCAGAAGACCGAAGAGCCCGCGAGCACGGGCAACGAACAGTCAACCGTCGTGCTGTCCCCGTTCGAGGTGAACTCCACCAAGGACCAGGGCTACTTCGCCCCGAACACGCTGGCCGGCACGCGCCTCAACAACAATATCGGCGACCTTGGCTCGTCGATCACGGTGGTGACCAAGCAGCAGCTCGAGGACACGAATTCGATCAACATCAACGACGTCTTCCGGTACGAGGCGAACACGGAGGGCGCGCGCACGTATACGCCGACGGTGCTGGTGCGCACGAACTTCTCGGACACCCTTGGGGGGACCGGGGGCACGACCGGGAACTACACGAGCGCCCTCGACACGGGCAACCGCATCCGCGGCCTGTCGACCGCCGACCTGGAGGAGGACAACTTCTTCTCCCTCTACCGGATTCCCTTTGACAGCTACAACACCGAGGCGGTTGAGATCGAGCGCGGGCCGAACTCGATCATCTTCGGCTCGGGCAGCCCGGCGGGCATCGTGAACCAGGACCGGATCCAGGCCACCCCGGACAAGCTGACGGGCGAAGCCGAATACCAGGTGAGCAGCTGGGGCGGCCAGCGCGAAAGCTTCGGCCTGAACATTCCGCTCATCAAGGACAGGTTGGCCATCTATGTGGCGCAGGTCTACGACTCGGAAGGTTTTGAGCAGAAGCCGTCCTACGACTACACGCGCAGGGAATACGCCGCGTTCACGCTCTATCCCTTCAAGAACCACAAGACGAAGATTTCCGGGAGCATCGAGGACTACACGAACGACGCCGACGATCCCAACGCCGTCACGCCGACGGACTACGTCACCCCCTGGATCGCGAGCGGCGAGCCGGTCTGGAATCCGATCAACGACACGGTGTCCTACCTGGCCACCGGCAAGAACGTCGGGCCCTACACGATCTCGTCCACATATCCAAATTACGACGGGATTCTTCAGTCCATGCTCACGACCTCGACCTCCAAGTACTTCGTGCCCGGACTCACCATCGTGAACTCGGGCCACGACGTCATGTTCGTCGACCAGGGGAACGTGGAGAACTTCTTCAAGGCGAGCCAGACCGGCTTCAGCGTGGCCGGATACGTGCCGACCAAGTTCACGCCGTCGCAGGCCCTGGTGAACGAGGAGCGCATGACCGAGTCGACGAATCTGCCGACCCCGGCGGCCTACATCTCCTGGCAGCAGCCTGGAATCACGAACAAGGCGCTGTTCAACTGGAGCGACATCAACGCCGAATCGCTGGACAACACCGAGACGCACGCGACGACGTACAACCTGAACTTCCAGCAGGAGATCCTTCCCAACCTTAACTTTGCGGTGTCATGGTTCCGTCAGGAGCTCCAACAGACCCAGGACTCGCCCGAGAACCAGGCGAGCGCGACGGCGATCAACGTCGACACGAACCAGTACCTGCCGAACGGGCAGCCGAACCCGCACCTCGGGCAGCCCTTCATCGACGTGTACCAGGCGGACGTCTACAGCGAGCCCGAGATCAACAACAACTGGCGCGCGATGCTCGACTTCGAGCCGGATTTGAGGGGCAAGGTCCCCGGCTGGCTCGACTGGCTCGGCCACCACCGCTTCCTGGGGCTGTATCAGCAGCATGATGACATCCAGACGGCCCTGCGCTTCCGGCCCGCCATCGACGGGGGCGACCCGAACTACCTGCCGACGGCGGCCACCCTCGCGAACGCGGCGGGATATTCCCTGCCGTCCAGCAACTCGACGATCGAGCAGTGGGTGTACCTTGGCGGCCCGACGGCGGGAGCCCCGGGTGTCGCGACCTCCGGGCCCGGCTATTTGAACCGTCCGGACTACGGCGGCCCGACGGTGGCCACGGTCCAGACCTACAACTACGCGACGGGCACGTGGAACGCCTCGACCCTCCACATGGACTCGCTCCTGTTCGCCACCGGAGGCCTGAGCGAGAACCTCCAGGACTCAAAGACGTTCTTCTGGCAGAGCTTCTTCTGGGATGACCGGATCATCGGATCGCTTGGCCTGAACGACGACCAGGTGAAGAACCGCAACACGATATTCCCGTCGACGCTTCCGACCGCAAAGGAGTACAACAGCCAGGGCTTCCCGAACCCCTCGCTGTGGTACGACGAGGGCCCCTGGTCGTACATCGGGGGCAACACGAGCACCATGGGCGTCGTCGTGCACGCGTTCAAGAACTGGTCCCTGATCGACAACGCGGCAAACAGGGGTGAACCGCTTGCGCAGATCCTGCGCACGCTCAGCTTCACGTTCAACAAGTCGGACAACTTCGTCCCGCCGGCGGCCTACTACACGGACTACTTCGGCAACCCGCTCGGAAAGACGCAGGGCAAGGAGAAGGACTACGGCCTGGAGATCGCGACGCCGGACAACAAGTTCTTCCTGAGGGCGACGTGGTTCAACACGACAAACGACAACGCGTACGTCACGCTGACCTCCACGGGAAGGGCCAACTACATCGACAACGCGATCCTCCAGCACTGGGCGACGGAGGTTGTGGAAATCCGGAACGGGGAGAACCCCTCGGACCCGAATTTCAACAACACGAACGTGTACCCGATCACCGCGGCCATGCAGACCCAGATCTCAAACCTCACCGGCCTGCCCTACAACTACGGCGGGAACGTCGGCGCGGACGGGGAATACGTGAACGTGAACGGCACGGAGAGCGGCGTCGCGAAGGGTGTCGAGCTCGAGGCGACCTACAATCCGATACCTAACTGGACCATGAAGCTCACCTGGGCCAAGCAGCAGACGATCGTGTCCGGGGCGGGCGCCCAGGCCCAGGCCTGGGTGAATTACCGGATGCCGGCATGGCTCGCCTACACGGCCCCGGACCTCACCCAGACGTACAAGCTGGCGAACGGGAATCCGTTGTATCTCGGGAATTTCTGGCAGGCCTATGGCTTTGACGGGAGCGTCACGGGCCCCGGCAACATCAACGGATGGACCAACGTCCAGAACTACTACAACATCGTCATCGGCGCCCAGCTCGCGCAGGACGAGGCGGTCAACGGCACCTTCGCCCCGAACCAGCGCCAGTACAACTGGACCTACCTGACGAACTACACGTTCGACCGCGGCGTGCTCAAGCACCTCGGGATAGGCGGCGCCCTGAACTATGACGGCCAGGCAAACGCCGGGTATTACGGGAACCCCGCCAACGTGAACCCCGCCGGGGTGATCCTCGGGCCGAATGTCGATGCGCCCATCTACACCCCGGGCAAGCTCCACGTGGATGCGTGGGTCTCGTACGGCTTCAAGATGCCGTGGGCGGGCCGGATCCTGTGCAAGGCGCAGTTCAACGTGGCGGACCTGACCTCCAACGGCTACCTTGAGCCGGTCTCGTTCAATCTGGACGGGTCGCCGGCCGCCGAGCGCATCATACCGCCGCGCCAATACTCATTCAGCCTGAAGTTCATGTACTGACGGGGAGGCATGAGGGCTCATCGCAGCGATGGCCGATCGCCTGAAACGGGGCCGCCGAAAGGCGGCCCCGTTTCGATTTCAATTGACCCGAGCGTCCGGCCGGCCGACCTCGAGGGTGTGAGCACGGGCGTCGATGCGGCGCCGCCTGGACGGGCGCGTTCCTGGATTGGCGTGGGCCTTATCGCGGCGGCCGCCGCCGGAGCCTACGCCAACAGCTTCCTTGGGTCCTTCCAATTCGACGACATCCCGTCGATCCTGGAGAATCCGACCGTGCGCCACCTGTGGCCGCCGAGCATTCCGCTCTGCCCGCCTCACGGGGCGCTCACCGTGAGCGGCAGGCCGATCCTCAACCTCAGCCTGGCGCTCAACTACGCCTTGAGCGGCTATGGCCTCTGGAGCTACCATGCGCTGAACCTCCTGATCCACATCGGGGCGGCGCTCGCCCTGTTCGGCATCGCAAGGCGCACCCTCTCAGGCGCCGGGGCGCCGGCGCCCCGGGGAACGGCGCTATCGGTGGCGATCATCTGGGCGGTGCATCCCCTCACCACGGAGTCGGTCACCTACATCGTGCAGCGCGCCGAGTCGCTCATGGCGCTCCTCTACCTGCTGACCCTGTACTTTTTCGTGCGCTCAGCGCAGGAGGTGCGCCCCGGCCGGGGCGCCCGGTGGGCGCTGCTGAGCGTGCTATGCTGCTGGCTCGGAATGGCTACGAAGGAGGTCATGGTCACCGCGCCGGTGGTCGTGCTCCTCTATGACAGGATCTTTGTCGCCAAGAGTTGGGCCGGGGCGTGGCGCCGGAGGCGGGGCTACTACGCGGCCCTGGCGGCGGGCTGGATCCTGCTGGTCTGGCTCGTCGCGAGCACGGGCTGGGACCGCGGCGGGACATCCGGATTCCATGTGGGGGTGCCGTGGGTCGGCTACTGGCTCACGCAGGGCGAGGCCATGTTCAGGTATCTGGGCCTGGCCCTGTGGCCCTTCCCGCTCGTCCTCGATTATGGCCCGGCCACGGCTCCAACGGCCGTGGCGGCAGCGCTTTGCGCGCTCGTGCTGGCCGCGTTCGCGGCCACCGCGGCGGGGTGCGCCAGGGGCCGGCCCTGGGCCTTTCTGCCGGGCGCGTGCTTCCTTGTGCTTTCGCCGACGAGCGCGATGCCCGGCGTCCTCCAGTTTGTTGCGGAACACCGGTTCTACCTTCCCCTGGCCGCTGTCGTCACCGCGGCCGTGCTCGGCGTCCAGTCCGCCGCGTCGCGTTGGGGCGGGCTCGGGCGGGCGCGGACGCCGGTGTTGGCCTCTCTCGCGGTCGCCGTCGTCGCGTGCCTGGGCACGGCGACGGCATTCCGCAATCGGGCCTACGTCGACGAACTTTCGCTTTGGAGGGACAACGTCGCCAAGCGGCCGCTGAGCGCGCTTGCCGAGGCCAACCTCGGGAAGGCCCTCCTCGACCTGGGACGCACGGAGGAGGGCATCGCCTATTGCCAGAAGGCGATCACCCTTGATCCCAACAAGCCCGCCGCCCGCTACAACCTGGGGCTGGCCTACGAAACCGAGGGGCGCTGGGACGCCGCGCTCGTAGAGTTCGTCGCGGCCGCGGACCTGAACCCGAGGCTGGTCTACGCGGATTTCAGGGCCGGCCGGCTGCTGGACCGCCTTGGGCGGGGAGCGGACGCGGAGCGCTTCCTGCGCATGGCCCTTGCGAATGCGCCCGACCTGGCGGAGGCCCACGGCAGCCTCGGGGCCGCGCTTGCGCTGCAGGGACGGCAGGCGGCGGCGATCGACGAATTCTCGAGATCGCTCGCCCTGAACGCGGACCAGCCCGAGGTGGAATTCGATCTCGGGGTCTGCCTCCAGGGGCTGGGGCGCCCCGGGGAGGCGGTTCCGCATTTTGCGGCCGCGCTCCGCCTTCGGCCGGGCTACGGCGACGCCCAGCTCAACCTGGGCGTCGCCCTGGCCCAGTCGGGGCGGGTTGCGGATGCCCTTGCCGCGCTTCAGTCGGCCGCGCGGCTCATGCCCGCCTCCCCGCAGGCCCACGAGAACCTGGCGACCGTCCTCGACCGGCTCGGGCACACGGACGAGGCCGTGGCCGAGTTCAGGAGCGCGCTGCGGCTCAAGCCCGACTACGCCGAGGCACACTACAACTTCGGCAACGCGCTGATCCGCGCGCGAAATTTTTCGGCGGCCCGCGACGAGTTTGCGGAGGCCCTGCGCCTCAGGCCGGGTTTTTCCGCCGCGCGCCAGATGCTCAACCGCCTCGCGGGGCCGCCGTCCCTCCCGTGAGCCCCGCGACCGTAAGGATTTGCCTCCGCGGACGGCCCGCTGCCAACCTTTCGCATGGAACCCGGGCACCGCTTTCCTGAGGCGCCGGTGCCCTTCGGAGGCCGACGGGACTGGCTCATGGCCGGGCTGCTCCTCGCGGCGGTCGTGGTCGCTTATCTCCCCGCCCGCAGCGGGGGTCTCCTCCTTGACGACGACCTCCACATCACGAGGCCGGAGCTGCAGTCCTTTGGCGGCCTCCTGCGCATCTGGTTCGATGTCGGCGCGACGCAGCAGTATTATCCGGTGCTGCACACGGCGTTCTGGGTGGAGCACCGGCTGTGGGGCGACGCGGTCGCGGGCTACCACCTCGTCAACGTCCTGCTGCAGGCCTGCGCCGGCGTCCTCGTTGCGGTGCTCGCGCGGCGGCTGCGGCTGCCCGGCGCATGGCTGGCCGCGTTCGTCTTCGCCCTTCACCCGGTGTGCGTCGAGTCCGTCGCATGGATTGCCGAGCAGAAGAACACGCTTTCATGCGTGCTGGCGCTTGGCGCCGCGGTGGTCTACCTGGACTTTGAACGGACGCGGGGACGCGCGCGGTATGGCGTTGCGCTGGGGCTGTTCGTGCTGGCGCTCATGAGCAAGACCGTGGTGCTCACGCTTCCTGCCGTCCTCCTGGTTTTGGACTGGTGGCGGCGCTCGCGCATCGACCTTCGGGGGGATGTGCTTCCGCTTGTTCCGTGGTTCCTCGCGGGGGGCGCGGCGAGCCTGGCCACGTTTTCGGTGGAGCACAGGCTGCTTGAGGGCGTCGGCGCGGCGTTCCCGCTCTCGCTCGCGGAGCGCGCGCTTCTCTCCGGGCGGGCTTTCTGGTTCTACCTCGGCGAACTCGCCTGGCCCTCCGGCCTGACCTTCTTCTACCCGAAATGGGACGTGAGCGCCGGGGTGGGGTGGCAGTACCTGTACCCGCTGGCGGCCTTGGCGCTGGCGGCGGGACTCTGGGTCCTTGCGCGTCGTCGTCGCGGGCCCTTCTCGGCCTTCCTTTGCTTCGCCGGGACGCTGGCGCCGGTGCTCGGGTTCTTCAACGTGGAGTGGTTCGTCTTCTCCTACGTCGCCGATCATCTGCAGTACCTGTCGATTCCGTGCGCCGTCATCCCTGCGGCCGCGCTGTTGGCGGGGGGCGCGTTGCGCCTGCCGGCGGGCGTCCGGCGGCTCGCGACCGGTGGCGGGAGGCGCGCTCGCGGCCGTGCTGGGCCTCCTCACCTGGAGGCAGTGCGCCCGCTACGGGGATCCGGAGGCCTTCTATCGCACCGCCGCGGCCCTGAACCCGGCGTCCGCGGCGGCCCACAATCACCTCGGGACGGTGCTCTCGAACCTGCCGGGCCGCATGCCCGAGGCGATCGCCCAATACGAGGAGGCGCTTCGGATCAGCCCGAACGCCCCCGACGGCGAGGAGAATCTCGGCACGGTGCTGCTGAAGGACCCGGCGCGCAGCGCGGAGGCGGCCGCCCACCTCGAAGCCGCGCTCCGCTTGCGGCCGAACCGCAAATCGACCCACGACAAACTGGGCTATGTCCTTTCGGGGATCCCGGGCCGCAATGCGGACGCGATCGCACAGTATCAGGCGTCCCTGCGCCTCGATCCCCGCGATCCGGTCGACCACAATTATCTCGGCTGCGCCCTCATGCGCGAACCGGGCCGGCTGGCGGAGGCCGAGGAGGAGTTTGAGGCGGCGATCCGTCTCGAGGCCGACTTCGCGGAGGCGCACAACAACCTGGGCAACGTCCTCAGGCGGACGCCCGGACGGCTGAACGACGCCCTCGGCGAGTTCAACGAGGCCCTTCGCCTGAAGCCGGACCTTGCCGAGGCCCACAACGGCCTCGGCCTGGCGCTGGCTCCGCTGCCCGGCCGGCTGGAGGACGCGGTCGCCCAGTTCCAGGAAGCGCTGCGGCTCAAGCCGGACTATGCGGAGGCGCACAGCAACCTGGGCCTCGCCTGGACGCTCGTTCCCGGCAGGCTCGATGACGCGGTCGCGGAGTTGAGGGAGGCGCTGAGGCTAAACCCCGGCTTCGCCCCCGGATGGCACGTGCTTGGCATGACGTGGATCCGTCTGGGGAGGCTCCCGGAGGCCGCCGAGGCGTTCCGCGAGGAGCTGCGGCTCGTTCCCGACAACCCCGACGCCGAGCGCGCGCTCGCGGCGGTGAACCAGCAGCTCGAGGGCCGTTGACAGCCCCCGATCAGCGGCCTTCGGATGCGGCATCGGCCTGGGCCTGCGGCTGCACAAGCTCCATCGGAGAGAGGGACACCGGCCCCAGGAGCCCGGAGTCGCGCAGCGGCCAGTCGGAGGCGTCAAAGGGGCGGTAGCTCCTGCTCACGAAATTGATCTCATAGAAGCTCTTCCAGTTCACATGCCTGCGGTCGAGGTCGCGGATTCGGTTGGCCGCGACGTTGGTGACCTCGACCTCGAGCAGGTTGTCGCCGGGCGAAAGGAAACGCCCCACGTTCGCGCCGAAGGGCTCGCACCAGAGCGTTGCGACCTCGCGTCCGTTCAGCCGCACCCGAGCGCTCTCGGCCACGCGACCGAGGTCGAGCCGCCATTCGCGGGCACCCTTCGCTCCCTCGGGCAGCGCGAACCTGAGGCTGTAGACCGCGGTGCCCGCAAACCGCTTGGCCTCGGGGTCATCCTGCTCGGTCCAGGAGGCGAGCCGCGGAGAGCGATAGTCCCGGGGCAGCACGGGCCCCCCTTCGGTGAAATGGATCCCCCAGTCGCCGCCCAGCTCGATCGCCGGCCCTGGTGCGGGGTGCAGGTAGCTCCAAGCGGGTCCGGCGGGCGCCGCGCCCGTGAACGTGCGCAGGACGAGCGACTGGCCGGGCGAAAGTTGGAGGAACACCTGCAGGCCCTCCTTGCCGGGGCGCGTCGCGGCGAGGCCCGCGCAGTCCCGAAGGAGGGGATCCATGAGGAGGGCCGAGGACGCCGGACGCGCAAGGAGCTCCCACTTCTCGACCGGGGTGCCCCCCGTGTTGACGATGAAATAATCGAATCCGCCGTCGCGCAGGCGCCTGACACAGAGGACGCCGTCGTCGGACATCCGCTCGCGGGGGACCCCGGCGGCCCGCAGGAGGGGGAGGAGTCCGCCCTCCGGGGAATCGCCGCCAAAGAGGACAAGCCCCGCTCCCAGCCTGGCGGCGCGCGGCCCCGCTCCCGGGTCCGCGTGGCCGACTTCGCCGGACAGACGGCGGAGCTCGGCCCGTCGAGCGTCAAGGTCCCCGAGGCCGGGTACGTCGGCGGGGATGCCGGCTGCGAAGACGACCGTGGCTCCCGCTCGGGCAAGGTCGAGCAGGCGCCGGAGCGTCTCGACAGGCATGTACCGGCAGGGCGGCACGAGTACCGCCCGGTAGTGGTTCCCTCCGAGGGAGATGGCGAACCCGCCCGCCGCCCGTTCGGGAGGGTCCCGCTCGACCCGGGCCCCCGCGAGAAGGGCGTCGGTCACCTCGTCGAAGGCGAAGCCCCGGCGCCAGAGTTCCATGGCGGTGTCGTGGAAGGGGGTCCCCTGCATCCATTTGCCGGGCGTTGCGAACGGGAGGACGAGCGGGTCGTGGCGCACGCCGGGCGGCAGGCCCCCCGCGGGCGGCCCGGCGTGCTGCCAGAAGTCGGCCACGGGAAAGTAGAGCAGGACGTCGTTGTCAGGGCCCCCGGATTGGAGGATCGATTGGCAGCGGGTTGCGTAGGCGTTGAATGCGGGAAGGTCGTGCCAGAGTCCCCCGTTCGGGCCGAAATTCACGGACGCATAGAAGAGCCAGCCGGGCCAGGGGGCGTCCGCCGGGGAGTAGGGGATGCCGTGGAAGAACATGTGGTTGATCCCGGACAGAAGGAAGGTGTCGAGGACGCCCTTGAGCCGGGAGAGCGGGACCTGAAAATGCTCGCCGAGCCAGGTGAAGGTCTCGGACGAGGCGAGCGTCCGGCCCGTGACGTGGGCGGCGGACGAGGCGAACTTGAGCATCGGCACCTGGTCCTCGGTCCCGCCCCCGAACGTGCCCTCGGTCTCCGGGATGTCGGCCGCCGCGTAGACGTCCTCGATGTTGGCCGGCGCCCCGTGCGCCTGCTCCCGGGTCAGGCTGCCGTGCGAGTGGCTCCATTGGGTCCAGCGGGAGACATAGGCAAGGTGGAGCTCGCCGATCGTCCGGCGGTAGTCCTCCCTGACCCGGGCGGCCGTGTCCGTATCCCCGTCGCCCGCCAGCTCCCGCAGGCGCCCGCGAAGGTCGTAGCCGCGGCGCCGGGCGAATTCCCGGAAGAAGCCCGGCGTCCAGTTGGCGCCGAAGTACTCGAAGGAGTCCTGGAACTGGGCGCGCGGCATCGCCCCGCCATAGCCCCGGAAGGCCGCGTCGAACCTGGAGAGAAAGGTGTCGAGCGCCCCGACCGAGTACGGGTCGACGACATTGCCGGCGTCGCCGGGCGCGGCCCGCTTGACCCGCTGCACGGGCTGGCGGGCCGTGAGGGCATAGAGGATCCAGCCGGCGCCGGGTGCCGACCAGTCAATGCGCCCGTCGTGGAGGCGCTCGGTCAGGTCCGCCTGCGCGCCGTCGGGGCCGATGGCCCTGAGGCAGAGTAACTGGGCCGGTTCTCCCGCCTTGCCGACCATCCCGTCCATGACGACGGCCTTTCCCGGAGCCCCCGGGGGTCCGTCCATGGCCTCCCTGCCCGCGGCGAAGTCGCCAAGCGATGCCGGCACCCGCCCGTCGGGACCGAGCGCCAGCCGCCGCAGCGAGGCCGACTCCGAGGCCCCGTTGTCGGGGATCCATGGCCCCCCCATGGGCCAGCCCGTGCCCGTCGTCATGTCGACGCCGATGCCGAGACCGGCCGCGGTCCGCGTGGTCGCGCCAAGCATGTCCATCCACTGGGGCGACAGGTAGTCGATGAACCTCGTCTCGTAGCCCTTGGCCCCGTAGATCGGGCAGATCTCGACGCCGCCGAGCCCTGCGTCCCGATAGTCGGCCAGGAGGCGCTCGAGATTTGGCTTGTCGACGGCGCTCCCGAGCCACCACCAGCGCGCCCACGGGCGCGAGGTCCGGGTGGGAGCCGGCCACGCGAAGGGATCGGCCGGCTCCGCCGGGGCGCCCGCCGCGCACGCCATCGCGAGCAGAAGGGCGGCAGGGGCAAGGCGGGCGGAAAGGCGCGGGGGCATGGCCGGGGTTCGCAGGGAGGTCGGACGGATAGGGAATCGCACGGGGGCGGGGGCAATCAAGCCGGACCGTCTGGGGCTGCGGGCGGGCGCGGCGTCACGGCGAGTGGGCGTCGGCGCCCTGGAAATTCTCGACCCTGAGGCCGTCCACCCGCCGCTTCTCCAGCGCGGGGCCGTAGCTCGCGGGCGGGTTCGGCCCCCAGCGGACGGTGCAGTCCCGCAGCGTCACATTGCGGGCGTCCTGGAGGTGGATGCCGGCGATGACGACGCCCTTTTCCTGGACGCCGAGGTCCTCGGGCGGCCGCAGGTCGATCCGGCTCGGCCACTCGGTCGTCTTGGCGATGTCGAGGGTCACATCGTCGAGCACGATGTCCTCCGGACTGCACTCCGGCGAACCCTGGATGAAGACGCCGGCCTCGGCATGGGAGACAATGTGGGAGAAGCGCAGCTCGCGCAGCCGCCCGAGCCTTCCGCCGGGGAGCCGCGGGTGGGCGTCGACGTAGATGGCCTCCGAGGCGCCCCACCATGTCTGGTAGAAAAGCTGCGAGTGGATGACGATGTCGTGGGCCACGATATTCTCCACGCTGCCCTCGTCCCGCAGCATGATCCCTATCCCCCGGTTGCACTGGTTGACGACGCAGTCGGCGAACACGATGTTGCGGATCGGGTCGACCGTCTCCGACCCGATCTTCAGCGCGCAGTCGTGCGTCGTGAGGACGCAGCCCGACACGACGATGTTCTCGCAGGGGCCGTACCTGGCGAACTCGCGGCTTGTCTTGACGACGATCGCGTCGTCGCCGCACTCGACCGAGCAGTCGGTGATGCGCACGTTGCGCGAATGGTCGGGGTCGATGCCGTCGCAGTTCGGCGCCTTCAGGCTGTTGCGGATGGAGATCCCGCGGATCGAGACGTCCTCGCAGCCCGCGAGGTGGAGCGACCAGAAGGCCGCCTCCCGCAGGTTGATGCCGCTCACCTGCACGTGGCGGCAGTCCTCCAGGAGGATCAGCCGGGGCCGCCAGGGTCTGCTCTCGTAGATGTAGGGGCCCTCCTTCCCGAGAAACTCAATGCCGCGGCCGTCGATCGTACCCGAGCCCGTGAGGGCGATGTTTTCAGCGTGTCGCGCCCGGATGAAGATCGAGTCGGTGTAGTCGGACTGCCGGGTGCTGCCGACCAGGCGCGAGCCGGGCTCCAGGTCCAGCGTCACGTCGGACTTTAGCTCCACGGAACCCGCGGTGAGGGTCTTCCCCGCCGGGATCACGACCGTCCCGCCGCCCGCAGCGCCGGCCGCATCGATCGCCTTCTGCAGGGCGGCCCCCTCGTTGGCACCGCCGAAGGCCGCCCCGTAGTCGGCCGGGGAGAACACGGCGGCGGGCGAGGGCGTGGTCGCCGAGGCGAGGAGGAGGAGCGGGAGGAGGAGTTTCATTGGGGATGTAAGGGGGCTGTGGAAAGGGGTTCAGTGGCCGCCCGCCACGACGGGCGACCCGACGTCCCGGCAGTTGACGAGCGTCACCGGTGCGCCGTCGTCGGTCCGGAAGCGGACGTTCGTCATCGTCCAGCCCTGGGCGTCACGGATCTCTCCGGCGTGCTTCCCCTGCGCGGAGACGTCCACCCAATGGACGGCCCCGAGCGGCTTTTCGGCCATGCCCGCCGCGGAGATGATGCGCCGGGCGCCGGTTGCGGTGACGGACGCGATCGTGATGTCGCGGAACTCCGGGTACCCCCGCTCCGGGGGAAGGACGGGAGCCGCGAGCACGGTCCAGTACGGCGGAACGTCCTTCATGCCCGCGGGGATCTTCGCGAGGCTGTACTGGGGGTACCATTCGAGGTTGAAGGTGAAGGGCAGGGGCACGTCCTTCAGCGTGATGTCCCGGATCAGGATGTCCTCGACCGTGCCCCCGCGCGTGCGCGCGGACTTGAACCGGAGGCCCTCGCTCGTGCCGATTCCGGCATCCCGGTAGGCCACCACGTGCCGAATGCCGCCGGAGGTCTCGCTGCCGAAGGAGAGGATGCCTCCGCCGCGGCGGCAGATGTTGTCGCGGATGACGACGTATTCCGTAGGGCGGTTGACGCGCAGTCCGTCGTAGTCGCGCCCCGCCTTCAGGCAGATGTCGTCGTCGTTGTTGTCGATGTCGCAATGCTGGACCAGCACCCGGCGGGACGAATCGATGTCGACACCGTCCGTGCTCGGGCCCCGGACACCCCCCGCGGCTCCGTTGTCGGTGATCACGATCCCGTCGACCGTGGCGCGGTCGCAGTACGTCAGCTGGACGGTCCAGAATCCCGAACGCCGCAGGTGGAGGCCGGCCACGGTCACGTCCCTCGAGTCATAGACGACGATGAGGCGCACTCTCTGGCAATCGTAGTCGGCGGCCCACCGGATTCCCCGCGCTTCGTAGTCCTTGCGGAGCTCCCAGTATTTCCTCCACCAGAATTCGCCCTGGCCGTCGACCGTGCCCTTCCCGGAAATCTCGACGTCCTCCTGGCCGTTCACGTTGATGAGGCCCGCGGGCCAGGACATCTCGATCCCGGCGACCCGCGTCGGCAGGACCGGATAGGCCGCCGTGTCTTGGATGCCCAGGAGCGTCACGCCCTCGCCAAGGAGCAGGTGGACGTGGCTCTTGATGAACAGGGCCCCGGACAAATACGTGCCTGGCAGGAAGGCCACGGTTCCGCCTCCCGCCGACGCGCACGCGTCGATCGCCCTCTGGATCGCCGGGGTGTCCGGCGTCGCGCCGTCGCCGGCCGCGCCGAAATCGTTGGCCACAAAGACCCGGCCCCCGGACGGCACGCGCCCCGCGCCGACCCCTCCGACCCAGCCCGGCAGCGCCGGTTCGACCGGAGCTGCGGCCGTCTCCGGAGGCCGCAGCAGGGTGGCGGCCATGAGCCCGATGACGGAGTCGTTCGACAGCGCGCGAACGGTCAATGACCTGAGCTCCTTCTGCGGGTCGAGCGGAAGGCCCAGCACGGTGGCGGATCCGCCGGGAACCCTCCCTCCCTTTCCTTTGAATCCCTCCGGGTCTAGGACGCGCACCGCGCCGGTCGCCAGGTCCACCCGCATGGGCAGCGGGCCGGGCCGGCGGAACTGGAAGTCGTCTATGAAGTAGTCCTGCTCGATCGGCCACCAGGTTGATGGGTTCTCAAGCGCCAGGCGCTCCACGGTGCCGTCGGCGTACGTGGCGACCACCTCGCCGTTGTCGATGCGGCTCTGCATCGGGTCGGTCGAACCCGCCATCAGCAGGTAGGCCTCGCTCGCGCGGCCCGCGAGCGGGATCACCGCCTCGGAGGGATAGTTCTCCCACTGCGAGGTGAAGAGGATGTTCCTCGAGTCGGCGCCGCCAGGCGTTGCGAACGGCACCCCGTTCGGCAGGACGATCCGGCCCCCGTTTCTGGCGGAAGCGGCCCGCAGACCCGAGTCGTCGATGTCCGCCGAGGCGTCATAAAGGCCGGCCCAGCCGCCCAGTCCCTGCCTGGGCAGTGCCAGCGAGACAAAGGGTGAGCGCGGCGCGCGGTACTCGTTGCGGAAGATCTGGGTGACGCGGTCGTTGAAATACGGCGCCAGGTCCACGGCCGCCAGCGCCGCGCCGGCCGGCGGGGCGGGCAACGCGTCCATCGGGGCCGAGGGGAGGTCCGGCGGGCTCGTCGGCGGTTCGTCGGCGCGCGGCGCGCCCAACCAGCCGACTGCGATCTCCGTGCGCGCCGCCGCCGGCGCCTCGATCTCAATGTAGGCCGGCGCGCCCGGGGGCGCCGACACGCGCCATGGGGCCGACCGTCCGTTCACGTCGACCGCGGAGACCCTCCGGCCGAGCGCCGCGAGCCGCAGGAGCAGCCTCTGCGGCCGCGCGAACGAAGGCTCGACCATGTAGGTGTCGCGGTCGCCGCTCCGGCGAAACGTGTAAGAAACGTCGGGATGGCGAAGGGCGGCGTGGTCCCAAAGCAAGGGGAATCCGGGGGAGATCTTCAACTCGCCCGCCAGGGCGTCGGGCCTCACGCCGAAGAGGCCTTCGACGACGGCCCGCGACATCACCCCCGCGCCGTCGCCGAAATCCCGCTGGGACTCGCGCCGGTACACGTCGAGGAAGGACAGGGTGCCGACGTTGCCGGGCGAGATGCCCATGAACATGGAGGCAAGCAGCGATCCCTTGGCGATGCGCCACGCCTCCTCCGGCCGCCCCGCCTGCCAGAATCCGAGGGCGGCGTGGAGCGCTTCGGCCATGACCACGTTGTTGAGCGACCACTGGTAGGGCATCCAGTTGCTGGTCGCGAGCGTGTGCAGGCCCTCGGGAACGCCCGTTCCGCGCACGGGCAGGTGGGGGATCTCCCGGTCCACCCATTGAGTCATCCGCCAGGCCTCGGCGGGCGTGGGCACCTCGGAGTCCATCGCGTGGTAGAACGTCCACAGCGCCGCGCTCGGATGGACGAGCTGGCGGCCCAGCAGGTCCTTGTATTCCGCAAAACCGCCGGACCCGGGGAGCCAGAGCAGCTCGCGCATGCCCCGGGCGACCAGCGCCGCCTCCCGGGCGTAGGGCTCCGGATCGGCGCCGACAAGCGGGGCCAGGCGGGCGGCCATCATGTTGTGGTAGTAGTTGTAGGCCGAGGCGTGGGCTGCGCCCCCGCCGCCGTACTCCAGGTTGTCGCTGGCCCAGATCGCGGCGTAGGCCTCGTAGAGGGGAAGCCTCTCCGGCCCGAACTCGCGCCGGAAGAGCCGGCGCTCCCACGCAAGGTGGCGCTCGATGACCGGCCACATCCTCCGCGCGTACGCCACGTCGCCCGTCCAGAGCAGGTGCCGCAGGAGCGCGTCGATGAAGACCAGGTTCATGTCGTAGTGGCTGTTCGACAGGTCCCCGTTCGAGTGCAGGCCCGCCTCGTTGCGGGAGAGGTGGGTGCCCTCGTCCGGGGGCGGGACCTTGGCGGGAATGGGGTCCGTGTTCTGAAGTGCCGCCCAGTAGGCGGAATTCAGGCGCGCGCGCTCGTGCCAGCCGAGATCGTCCAGCGCATACGGCCCCCGCCAGCCGAGGAGCCTGGTGCGCCAGGCGATGGCGCCGTGCATGATGGCCTGCTGCGGCGCGTCCCACAGGGCGTCGGCCGCCACGTTGAGAGCGCCGACGGCGGCGTTGAGGTAGGGATCCGGCGTGTCGACGCCGACGCGGGACCGAAGCGCCGCGAAATGGGCGTCCACCTCCGCGAACCTGTCCGGGAGGTCCGCGGCGGAATAGGCGGGCGGCAGGGCGTACGTCGCCTGCGCTCCTTCCGCTCCCCTTCGAGGGGAGGTGACCTCCCGGTAGGTGGCAAGCTCGACCGGGGCGGCGGCGCCCGCGGCGAGGCGCTGGAGGGAGAGGAGGAGCGGCCTTCCGGCCGTGAGCGGGGCTCCGCCGACCAGAACCGGCAGCTCGGGCGGGTGAGGCGGCGGGGCCATGAGGGCGGGCAGGTCGCCCCACTTGTTCGCGTCCGCGACGGCCAGCCAGGCGCCGGCCGGCGCGACCCCTGCGATCGTCGCGGCGCTCGCCTTCAGCCGGAATCCGCCGCCGCCGATCTCGATCGTGTTGCCGCGGCAGAATTCGGGCTGAAGCTGGAAATACCGGCTGATCGGCACGCGTTCGGTGCCGATGTCGCCGTCGCGCGCCCCCCGCTGGCCGTTCACGCCGCCGTACGCCCAGGCGAGCTCAAGGCCGGAAACGGTGTTCTCAGCCGTGGCGCGCACGATGAGGCCCTCCGTCTGGTCGTAGGCCAGCGCCTCGACCCTCACGACGCCCCCCGGGCCGAGCAGCGGGTCGCGCACCTCGTAGAGCAGTTCGCCCGGGCGGTAGCGGGTCACGACCCGCTCGGCGTCGTGGAGCCATTTTGATCCGGCCGGAGACCGAACGGCGAGCCGGAGGTTGCCGCCGCGTCCGGGCAGGTAGAGCACGAATTCGGGTTTATCCCCGCCGTCGACGCGGAAGGCGGTGTTTCCCCCGTATAGGGAGCGGTTGAAGAACTCCGCGCCGTTCTCGATCACGAAATCCGCCCCCTCGGGACGATAGCGCAGCGGCCGATCTACGTTGTCCCAAAGATTGGGTGTAATCCTCTGGGCGGAAGGCACTTGGGCCAAAGCAGGCATGGCCGCCAGGAGAAACGCGAAAACGGGTCCGCCGGCGCCGGCAGGCATGAAACGGGGCAGGCTCATGGGTGCTCAAGGACAGAAAGATCCGGCGCCGTGCAAGCGCCAGCGCGCCGTAGGTTGACAGTTAGAGTGGGCCTCGAAGCGGTCTCCAGACCTTGCTTCCGGCCTGCTGGGATTTTCTGAGGAGGCGGTTTTCAGGGAGGTCGCCGCGCTGCCCATGGCGGAAATTGCCTGCGGTCCTTCAGTGCAGCCTTGAGCGCGGCTCGGAAATCTGGAGCCTTTATCCGAAGCACAAGGCCCCCGCGCATACCATGAACCGCCCCGCTCGCCTCCCGCGCCCTTGCCTCGTACGGCGGAGCCTCGCCGCGCCCGCACCGACGTTCACCCGCGAGGCCGAGCTCCGAGCGGGCCACGCCCCTTTCCCAACCTGAACCCCAGCGACAGAAGACCGACCGTATCCAACATGCCGATCTCAAGACACTTTGCGGGGCGCACCGTTGTGCGCTGGGGCATCATAGGCTGCGGTGATGTCACCGAGGTCAAGAGCGGGCCCGGCTTCCAGAAGGCGGCCGGCTCGCAGCTCGTGGCGGTGATGAGGCGCAATGGCGGCCTCGCGGCGGATTATGCGAAGCGCCACGGCGTGCCGCGCTGGTACGATAGCGCGGCGGCCCTGATCGCCGACCCGGACGTCGATGCGGTCTATATAGCCACGCCGCCCGACTCCCACGCGGAATACGCCCTGGCCGCGGCGGCCGCGGGGAAGCCCGCCTACGTGGAAAAGCCGATGGCACGCCACGGCGCCGAATGCGACCGGATGGTGGAGGCGTTCCAACGCGCGAACCTTCCCCTGTTCGTGGCCTATTACCGCCGCCGCCTTCCCTGCTTCCTGAAGGTGGAGGAACTGCTCAAGTCGGGCGCAATCGGCCGGCTCACGGGCATCACGTACCGGCTGGCCGAGCCGCATCACCGAAAGGGCGGCATCTGGCGGACGGATCCGGCGCTGGCGGGTGCGGGCCATTTCCTCGACGTGGGTTCGCACGCGCTCGACCTTCTCGATTATCTCCTCGGGCCGCTGTCGGATGTTTCCGGGACGGCGGTCAACGTGGCCTCGACCTACTCCGTGGAGGATTCGGTCGCGCTCAGCTTCCGCGCGGCGGGGGGAGCCCTCGGCTCAATGGTGTGGAACTTCGCGGGTGCCGTGAGCGATGACACGATGCGCCTGCTCGGCACGGACGGCGAGATCACCTTCACGATGTTCCAATCGCTGCCCGTGAAGCTTCAGACGGCATCCGGGGTGCAGCTTTTCGACCTGCCGTATCCGCCCCATGTTGCGCAACCCCTGATCCAGACCGTGGTCGATGACCTGCTTGGGCGCGGACTCTGCCCGAGCACGGGCGAGTCGGCGCGTCGAACCACGCGGGTGATGGACAAGGTCCTCGATGCGTACTACGGGGGGCGGGGCGACTCGTTCTGGACTCGGCAGGAGACGTGGCCCGGTCGAAGGAAGGATTGAGGCCGGCCAGGCGCGCATTGGCGGCTGGCCGGCGCGACGAAGATGAGCCGAAAGCTCCTTTACTGCGTCATGCAAAGATCGCAGCAGCGCCCGATCCAGCGACCGTCGGCGTCTAAGCATCAGGCGGCTCGAATCCGAACCTTAGGCGAGTCCGGCACATCGGCTCGGGATTTCATCTCGCAACGCCCCTGACGACTCCGGTGCGGCTGGGATCCGAATAGGCGATGAGGGTATAGATAGGGGTGCAAGAAGGCCGTAAATATACGCGAAATGCAGCTTCGCCAGGGTGCCGCGGAACGTTGACTTTTTGCAAAAAGGCGATTCCCAGAATTAAATATTGGAGGTCGGCTCATGGACGGGAGTCGATTTTCCCCAAGGTTGCACATGCGAAAGACTCGTGGCTGCGATATACCGCTGGAAGCGGAAAGGGGGCGATTTCATGCTTGGGCCAAGTGCGGTCCGAGGTCGTGGGCGGCAACACTGCCCAGGCAAACGATCAACCCATTTGGAATCACCGCTGCAAATCGACCGGAGCGGTAGAGACATAGTTAGGCGTAAGATAGCTAACATCACACAAAATGGTAATCTGGCGCGGTTGGGGATTAGTCATGATTGTTCCTGTTATCGCAGGGTATTCAGGGACGTATCTTCTGACAGAGATCGTAGCTAGCGATCCTGACTATTTTTGGAAGCATGTTTGGATACGTCTCGTCGGAACGCTCGTTGCTGTTTACCTCACGAGGCTTTCGGTGAAGATCATCGACTGGCGTACCTCTTCTAGGTTGGTCGTTGATACAAAGTCAGGCGAAGTCCTCGATCTTGGTGAGGATAGTTCGAGTCTTTTTTTTGTGCCTATTCGGTTTCTTTGGCTTATCGTTTTGTTTATCGGCGGGATTTGGTCACTTTTCTGGAAATTCTAATATGATTATCTGGTCTGGTTCCGGTATTGTTATACTAATTCCGTTTTGCCTCGTTTACGCGGGCGCTGAAGGAGTCACGCGATGGCTCACAAAAAACCCGTTCTATTGGGAGCAGCATTTTCTGCCTCCGTTTCTAGGTGGAATTGCTGCAGCCGCGGCCGTGTACTACACCGCCAAAATGTTAGACTACCTCGAACAGCCCAAAACCGTGCTCGATGTCGACAGCGGAAAGGAGATCGTAGTTCGAAAAGTAAATCGGCTGTTCGGTATCCCCATCAAATATTGGCATTATATCGTCGTTGGTCTCGGAACAATAGTGGGAGCAGCAAATATTTGGATGCCACATGCTTGAAGATGCGCCTAACCAATCGCCGCAGCCGACACCGGCCTCCGTTCCGTCCCCTGCGGGGCAGGGGCCGCGCCGTCGTTGGTGCGTCTGACCTCAACGTTGGGCGCCCACTCATTGTGACCAAGCACGCAGCACTTTCAGAGCCCGGTCATCAAACAAACTATGATGAGGCTCCAGAGGAGAAGCTCAGGCATGCGCGGACGGTCACCGGATGGAGCGCGCTCATATACGCCATTATGGCGGTTGTGCCTGCGATTTTTTATGGGCTTCGTTTCAACCGATGGATCACGCTGGCGTCGGCCCTTTGCATTGTGTGCTGCATATTGCACGTTCTGATGTATCGCAGGTATTCGGTTCGCCTGCAGAAGTTGGCTCCCGTTGGAGATGCGCCTAACCATTTGTCGGATCCGGACCCTCCCTCAGGCACGTCTTCTGCGGGGCAGCATCCGCGCCATCGTTAACGCAGGACAACAAGACGTTAGCCGTGAGATTCATGAAGCCCATCCTCTTGCTCCCGGCCGTTGCGGCACTCGCGACAACGGTTTTTGCGGATTCAGCCGGTCCTATTCCAGAGCTTCAAAGGTCGAAGCACTTTGCCCTAATTGGCTCCGATGCCGAATATGCCACGGTCTCGGTTTCGCTCATCATGGGGAAGGCGCCAATCGTAGTAAGAGATCGCGCGTGGATTGAGCAGTTCGCAAAGGTACTCGGGAGGGCATATTATTTCCCGCAGCCGGGAGTTTTTGGGGTTTCCACGCGGATCACATTCTTCGACAATTAAGGCACTAAATTAGTGGACATTGTGGTTTTTAAGGACGCTATCCGAATTGATGGCCAAGAGACATTCAACGTGGGAGCGGCGACGTGTGCTGCGATTCGCGACTTGGTGACGACAAAGACGGCCAGCCAACTACCGGATACGACGTCCCGGTCTGTTACGCCTCCCGCGGGTGCACGAGGCGCGCCATACGTCGCCGCAGATCATTAAGACGTTGCTCGGGGAGAAAATTTGAAACCGGACAAATATACAAAGCGGTCCTTGCTGGGCGCTGCTGCGCTCGGCGCTGGAATTGCGGCCAGGCACGGAGGATGGGGGGCAATTTTAGGTGGCCTCGGGCTCCTCATCGTCGTTGGCTTCGGCGGATCCCTTCTTCGGGACCGAAAGAAAGCAAATGCGCCGCTCAAGTCGACATAGTATCGACACCGTCAAATGAAAGAACTGCGCGGCTTGCGAGTGGCGAACCGACTGCCGGATCCGATGTCTCCGTCTATCGCACCTCCTGCATGTGCAGACGGGGCGCCATCGGTCGCCGCGGATTATTAGGAAGTTAGGCATATCCACTCCATGATGAACGCCGCGATATCCTATCGTCTGTTTGGCGGCTATCCTATCAGGGATTGTCGTCAGGTTTAGTGTCTCGAAGCACATTGATAAGGAACGCATGGCCGCCCTCGACGACCCTTCACGGGCATTTTCGTTGCTCGGCCCGTCATACGAGGTCCTGACCTACAAAGGGAAGCGCCTACTAACCGCGAGCTACGTTTTGTTTGGTGGAGGATTTTTGCTATCCTTCGTGATCGGTGCCTTCCAACGTTTTTTACGATAGTTGTCGGCGCAACAGGAACGAACAACCCCACTATGATTATCGAACACCATACAGGTTACGCGGTCGGATGGTTTACCCTTTCGTTTATCAATGCAGGCCTTGCCGAGAGCAAGGGGCGGTCCAAGGCGGGTTGGTGGTTTGCTTCCCTCTTCATCGGCCCGATTGCAACGTTGATCATCGTTTTGCTCGATCCCGGTCCGACCAAGAAATGACGGTGCCGTAACGACGACCGGATCCAATGTCTCCGGCTGTCGCGCCTCCTGCGGGACCATGATCGGCGCCGCCCGTCGCGGCGGATTATTGGGGTGTTCGTCCCTTCGAGGACCTATGGCCGGGTCCTACGCAGGCTTGATCGCCCTTTCCCTCGGACCCTCAATGGCCGCGTCTTCTTTCTCGCAAATCTGCCGTATCCGTGGCGTAACTTTCCTTCCTGTTTCCACAAGCCTACGCCCATCTTTCCTTTAAATAGCCAATGGCCACTCCGTCCAATGCCTGCGCCGTTTTCATGGCGCAGATTAAATTCCTATAGGAGGAAGCAATGAAAATCGTCCTCGCCTATTCCGGCGGACTCGACACGTCCGTCATCGTCAAATGGCTCCATGAGACCTACGACGCCGAGATCATCACCTTTGCGGCCGACATCGGCCAAGAGGAGGAACTCAGGGGCCTCTCGCGGAAGGCCCGCCGCACCGGAGCGTCCAAACATTACACGCTCGACCTGGTGGAGGAATTCGCACGCGACTTCATCTATCCGATGGTGCGGGCGAACGCCGTCTACGAGGGCCAGTACTACCTCGGCACCTCGATCGCGCGCCCGCTGATCGCGAAGGCCCAGATCGAGATCGCCAAGAGGGAGAAGGCCGGGGCGGTCGCGCACGGCGCCACCGGCAAGGGCAACGATCAGTGCCGGTTCGAGCTCACGTACATGGCGCTTTCGCCAAAGCTCCAGATCATCTCGCCGTGGAAGATCGACGCGTTCCGCGAGGCGTTCCCCGGTCGGGCGGAAATGATCGCCTACTGCAAGGAGCATGCGATTCCGGTCGAAGCCTCGGCCAAGAAACCCTACTCGATGGACCGGAACCTCCTGCACATCTCCTACGAGGCGGGAATCCTCGAGGACCCGTGGTTCGACCCGACCACGAGGGCGAACAAGGCGATGTTCAAGCTTTCGGTCTCCCCCGAGGACGCGCCGGACCGTCCGGAATACGTGGAGCTCGACTTCGAGAAGGGCGACTGTGTCGCGGTGAACGGAAGGCGGCTGACGCCCGCTGGCGTCCTCAGGGCGCTGAACAAGCTCGGCGGCAAGCACGGGATAGGCCGCGTCGACTTGGTCGAGAATCGGTTTGTCGGCATGAAGTCCCGCGGCGTCTACGAGACGCCGGGCGGCGCCATCCTGATGCACGGCCACAGGCAGGTCGAGTCGCTGACGCTTGACCGCGAGGTCATGCACCTGCGCGACTCGCTGATCCCCAAGTATGCGGAGCTCGTCTATTACGGCTTCTGGTTCGCCCCTGAGCGCGAGGCGCTGCAGGCCCTGGTCGACGAGAGCCAGAAATTCGTCTCGGGAACGGTGCGGCTCAAGCTCTACAAGGGAAACATCATCACCTGCGGCCGCAGGTCCAGGTACTCCCTCTACGACATGAAGATCGCGTCGATGGAGGGTGTCAAAAGCTGGTACAACCAAAGCGACGCAACCGGCTTCATCAGGCTCAATGGCCTTCGGCTGCGCGCGCGCAACCTGGTGCAGCGCGGTCCGAAGACCTGAGGCGCCGGGCGGCGGACGCGCTCCGCCGCCCCTTCTTGGCCTCAGTTCGTGGCCTTGGGGAACTTTGCGATGAAGGCCTCGGGGCCGCCCTCCTCGTAGCCCTCCTGCTTGAAGACGACCTTCTCGGCGGGGTCGAGGACGATCAGGGTGGGGTAGGCCTCGACTCCGAACTTTTCCGCTAGGCCCTTGTTCTGGGCCTTGATCTCGTCCTTCTGCGGGTGCTCCCTCGGAAAGTCGACCGTGACAAGCACGAGCCGCTCGTCCGCAAATTCCTTGAACTTCGGGGTGGAGAAGACCTCGAGATCGATGCGCTTGCACCAGACGCACCAGTCCGATCCCGTGAAGTCGAGGAGCACGAGCTTGTGCTCCTTCTTGGCCTTCGCGAGGGCGGAGGCGTAATCCTCGGTCCATTCGGCGGCGCGCGCCGACGCGACGACGAGCAATGCGGCTGCGCAGCAGGCTAGGAGGCGGCGTAGGTTTTTCATGTTACAATGTTGGGTGTGGTGTGTGAGGCAGGACCCCGGGGAGATATTCCCCGGGCGCCATCTAGAAGAGGGCGTTTGCGACGATCCCCACGGCCGTGATGGGGCCGGAGTCGTTCAGCCCGTCCAGCGTCCGGTTGACCTTCTTGATGGTCACTTGAGCGCTGTCGAACAGGCTTTCGTCGTTGATCAGCTTGCCGAGCGTGCCCTGTCCGCTTGCGAGCTTGTCGGAGACCGCGCGGATGTTCGCGATGGACGCCTTAATGTCGTCGGCCGCCTTCTGGTCGTAGACGAGGGCCCCGATCGTCCCCCTGCCGGATTTCACCTCGTCCATCATGGACTCGGCGCTCGCGACGAACTCCTTGGCCTGGGTCGCCGTGGCCTTGATCTCGTCCACGGTCGCGAGGAGCTCGTCGTGCAGCTTCGGGTCGTTGACAAGCCTTCCGAGCGTGCCCTCGCCGCGGTTGATCTTGCCCGTTATCTCCTGGAGATTCTGCATGGTCGCGTCGACGCGGGCGGAGTTGTCGGTGACGAGCTTGTCGAGCTTCTGGATGATCCCGCCGTCCTTGCCGCTTCCGTTGAGCGCCCTGCTGAACGAGCCGAGCGAGTCCTGGAGCTGCTTTCCGAGGCCGCCGATCTCGGACATCATCGTGTTGAGGTCGGCCGACTCCACCGTCCTGATCTCGGCGCCGTCCGCCAGAGGGGGGGAACCGGGAGATCCCATGTCGATGGCGATGTAGTTGCCGCCGATCAGCCCCGACATGGAGATGATCGCGGTGGAGTCGCTTGCGATCGGGATCTTCGGGTCGATGTCGAGGACGGCCTCCGCGCGGCGGCCCGCCAGGCGCGTCTCCCTGACGGAGCCGACCTTCACGCCCGCGAGGCGGACTTCGTCACCCTTTTTCAGCTGCTTCAGGTCGTCGAATCCCGCGATCAGGGTGTGGGTGTGCTCCTCAAAGACCTTTCCGTCGCTCAGCGTCTCGAACGTCACCCACACGAGGGCGACCCCGAGGAGGAAGAATAGCCCTACGCGGGCCGATTGTTGCGTGGTGTTCATGATGGATTCCTTTTTCTAGAGGTTCTTGAATCGGGGGTGCTCAATATCGATCTTCGGGTTCAGGAAATCGACGATCCTGGGATCCTTGGTGTTCTTGAGCTCCTCGGGCGTTCCGAGCGTGATCAGCTGGCCCGCCATGATGATGCCGACCCGGTTGGAAATCGTCAGCGCGAGGGAGCTGTCGTGGGTGACGACGATGCTGGTCACGCTGTACTCGTGCTTGAGGGTGGCGATGATCTCGCTGATCGTGGCGCTCATGACCGGGTCGAGCTCGCTGGTCGGCTCGTCGTAGAGCAGGAGCTGGGGTTCCATGACGAGCGCCCTGGCGATGGAGACGCGCTTCTTCATGCCGCCCGAGAGTTCCGAGGGGAACTTCGTCGCGGCGTTCTCGACCGAGAGGATCTTCAGCGCATGCATGACCCTCTCGCGTATGGCGTTCTCGTCGCCGGCGCGGTGCTCGCGCGGGTAGAGCGCCAGGTTGTCGTAGACGCTGAGCGAGTTGAAAAGCGCGCCGTCCTGGAAGACGAGCGCGACGCGGATGCGTTCCCTCGTCTCCTCGAGGGACGGGTCCAAGCCGTCGATGGTGATCTTTCCCGAGGTCGGGATCTCAAGGCCGACGATGTCCCTCAGGAGGACGCTCTTTCCGGAGCCGCTCGGCCCCATGATGACGAAGATCTCCCCGGGCTGCACATCGAAGGAGATGTCCTTGAGCACCTCGACCCCCGAGAAGCTCTTGCGGACGTGGTCGACCTTCACGCCGACGGCGTTGGCCTCGGCGCCTGTGAACGGGTTTCGGGTTTTGCTGCAGAGGGTGTCCATGGAATCGGGCCGGAGTTCAGAAGAGGAGGAGCTTCGACACGAAGTAGTCGAGGATGAGGATCGCGATCAGCGAGACGACGACGGCGCGAGTGACGGACGCCCCGATCTCACGCGGGCCGCCCTTCGTGTTGAGCCCGATGTCGCAGCAGACAAGGACGACGACGAAGCCGAACACCTCGGCCTTTTCCATGCCGTTCACCACGTCCTTGAACTTCGTGTAGTGCCTCAGGGCCGCGAAATAGGACTCGGGGCTAATCCCGACGCTCGCCACGTAGCGCGCGGTCACCGAGCCGCCGAACCAGCCCACGATGTTGGCGATCACGATGAGCACCGGCATCATCACGAGCACCGCGGCCAGTCGCGGCAGGACGAGAATCTTGGCTGCGGGAATGTTCATGGTCGTGAGGGCGTCGATCTCCTGGTAGACCTTCATCGAGGCGAGCTCGGCGGTGATCGCCGAGCCGACCCGCCCCGCGAGGAGGACGGAGGTCATCATCGGGCCCAGCTCCCGCGCCATCGAGAGGCCCACCAGGCTCCCGATGAATTCCTTGGCCCCGAAACCCTCCATCGCGTAGCCGGCCTCGAGCGCAAGCACCATGCCGATGAAGAAGCTGAGGACGGCGACGATCGGAAGGGTCGTATAGCCGATCATGTAGCACTGCTCGATGAATCGCGCGGACTGGCGCGGAAGCGTGCCCGCGTAGGCGATGGAGCGGAGGAAAAGCTGCACCACGCTGCCGATGCCCTCCAGGACTTGGGTGATCTGCTTCATTTCAACGGTTTAGCCGGGAACTCTCGCCCGACTTTTCTCCAAAATCGAATCCTAAGATGGTCCAGGATTGGCCTGAGGGCTGCCGGCGCATGCCAAGGAGCGGCCCCACGTGGAATTCGGAGAGGCCTTCGCCCGGGTTGCTCTTCCACGTGAGGGCCCCCCAGAGGAGCGCGCTCCGGCTCTCGCCCGTGGGGCGCCGGTCAAAGCGGTAGACCGAGAACAGGGGCGACCAGGTCTCGCGGACGTCCGGATTGTCGGGGAAGAAGACTTCGAACACGCTCGGGAATTCGACCTGGCGGCTGCCTGCGCCGTTGTCCCAAATGCTGAGGAGGGGCCAGATGTGCCTCTTGTAGCCAGGGGCGAGCGACGGGCGGGACTCGCTCCGCTGCTCCTGGCACCAGTACAGAAAGTAGAAAAACTGGGTCTTGGACTGGTGGAGGTCCTCGTCGACCCAGGTCATCCTGTGCCAGAGGGGCCAGAGGACCCACCGCGAGTCGTATCCGTTGTCGTTGGAGTAGGTGTAGAAGGGGCCCCAGCGGTTCACGTACCGGGTGTCGCCCCGGCCCTGAACAAGGAAGGGCCAGAAGTAGCGCTTTTCGCTGTAGCGGTCCGGGATCGTCAGCTCGGTGTACCCGAAGAAGGGCCAGAAGTAGTTTTCGCTGATCGAGCCGGGGCCCGTGTCGCGGGTGTAAAGGGGCAGGATTCCGAGCTGCGTCTTCGGGGCTGTCCCCGCGGGCGACTCCGGGGGAGGATCGACCGCGTTGTCCCAGCCGAAGGGCCAGAGGAAAAAGGCGTGCCGGGAGTTTCCGGGCCCCCGGGTCGACCCGAAAAGAGGCCATATCCCGAATCCGTTTGCATCGCCCCGCGAGATCCTCACGAAGGGAAACGGGACATAGGTCACGTCGGTGTGCCTCTTGTAGGCGTCGACGTAGAGCGGAAAGAGCACCCACGAGAGCCGGTCAAAGCCCAAGCGGCCGAAGACGGTGCCGTAAAAGGGAAGGAGGGCGCGGTAGGAATCCCTGGGGTCCCCGGTCTCGTGCGAGAAATAGAGGGGCCAGATGTCGAGGTGCCGGTCAGTCGGCTGCCCAGAGAGGGTCGCAACCCGGTCAATGCCCTCGCCATTGATCAGCTGGAACACCGACCACTTGTAGGCATCGGGGTATTTTCGGAAGAAGAAGAGCGGATAGAGGATGTCCGTCTTCACATTTTCCTCCGACTTCACCCGGACATAGAAAGGCCTGAACCCCTCGGCGGTGCCCTTGTCGGGCGCGGGCGCCTGGCCCGAAAAGAGCAGGGGACCCGCGCCGGTCCACGAAACCGTTTTCCCCGCGGCGTCCTTCTCGAACACGGCCGCTGGCCATGCATTCACCTCATAGCCGTTGACGGGCAATGCTGCGGCAACGGCCAACAGGCCGAGAAGGGCTGGAAGCCTCACGGAGGTCATGGTTGCTTGGACCCCGATCCGGGGGGGACCAAGCTTATTCTGGTCTCTCTTGGGAAATCTGCAACCATTTACAGGGGAATAGATTGACTTGCTGCCGCTTGCGACACCCAGGTCCGCCCCGTGGTTCCCCTCAAGCCGCGAGATTTCACAGGTTTGTGTCACACGCTCAGGCTCTCGCCGGGCGACAGAACGCTGAAATCCACGGCATCTCCCCCCTTGGCCTCGGAAAGCGCCCGGACCGGCTCCTCCCGCGCCTCGTCCGTCAGCTGGAAGGTGCCCCAGTGCATTGCGACGCTCCTATGGGCGCCGACATCCCGGTGGACCCGCAGCGCCTCGGCCGGGTTCATGTGCGCCGCCTTCATGAACCAACGCGGTTCGTAGGCCCCGATCGGGATCATCGCCAGGTCAGGCGCGCCGCAGCGCCTTCCGATTTCGGCGAAGAGCCGCTCGTCGTACCCCGAGTCGCCTGCGAAATAGAGAAGCCTGCCCCCGGACTTGGCGACGAAGCCTCCCCAGAGCCTTCGGTTTGTGCCCCAAGGACTCCGCCGGCTCCAGTGGCGCGCGGGGACGAGCGTCACCTCGATGCCCGTCGCAACCGCATGGGATCCCCACCAGTCAAGCTCCACAACCCGGTCGAGGCCGGCGCCGGCGAGGAGCGCCCTGTGCCCAAGCGGTGCGATGACGAGGGGACGGTCGCGCCCGGCCAGCCGGCGCAGGGTCGGCAGGTCGCAGTGGTCGAAATGGTCGTGGGACAGGAGCACGAGGTCCACCTTGGGAACTTGGTCAAAGGGGACGCCCGGAGCGGCGACGCGGCGAGGGCCGAGCCAGGACAGGGGACTCGCACGCTCGGAGAAAACGGGATCGGTGAGGATGACTGCGGATGCGCTTCTCAGGACGAAGGTCGACTGGCCGATCCACGTGGCGACAACCCCGTCCGATGCGGGCGGCGGGGGAACCGCACCGGGCTGCACGACGACCCGGCTCGGCCACGGCTCGGCCCGGCTCGTCATCCTCCAACGAATCAGGTCGAGCAGGCGGGGGTCGGAGGGCGCTCCCGGATTGAAGAATGTTTTCCCGTTGGTATGTGGTGCGTCTTGGAACACCCGTCATGACTTATTCGCTAGGGAGTCTTACACAAGACGCTCCGGGTATTCGGATTCTGAGTTAGAGATGAATGGCATCCATTTTGAGTCATATGCCCATAAAAGGGAACGGCTTAGGTTTCCCCATTCGGCCGCCGACTTACTGGTTTGATTAGTTGTCCGGACGAGGACTTGAGACGAATCGATGGGGATGGTTCGGCCGGCTTTGAGGACAGGAGCGATCAAGCTTGCCGCAGGCGCCGGCCAGAATGGCCTTCGTTTCGACAGTTTGGCCAGATCCCTGACCATTAAAGCAGATAGCGCGGTTTCCCCCATTTTTGGGGGGAAGCGGTGTTGGGCTCAAGGCCCGGCAAGCGGTCGAATGATTCGCGCTGAAATAGTCATTTATGATACCGAGCGAAAGCAGGTTCTTCTCTTAAAACCAGGAGCCAAAGAAGATCGTCCAATCTGGATCTTCACCCGCGAGAACTATGAACCCATACATCCAGCGAATCACTGGGTCCGTGCGGTCCTGAAGAAGCGAGGCTCAGCTAGATGTGAGGAAATTTGATCCGGCTGGCCTCAGTGGAGGCGCAATTTGGAGGGTTTCGCTATCCGGCGACGCTAAGCTTGTTGGGATTATGACAGACTATGATCCAAAACGAAAAATGATCTTGGGTACCAGAACTCAACCCCTTCTCGCGGCGTTGACGCGCGAGCTGATGGATAACGTAACTAGTCTTCTTGGAGCAAAAGGTTGATTTACCAATGGCCATGGACTGCGCTCCAGAGACGTCGGGTAATCTCGTTACAATTTATCGTGGCCAGCAAACTACCGTGCCTATGGACCCTGGAAATAGAGACCACCACTTTTGGACTACTTCACTTTCGCAAGCAGAAAACTATGCCAGGCACACCGCAAAGGGGGAGCCCGTCGCCGTGTATTCGGCACAAATCGAAATCGAATTTCTTGAAGAGAGAGCAAGTGTTGAGAACTGGGATAGAAAGGAGCATCTGGATTGCCGCTTACTCAACTCGGAGATTCACCGTGAAATTCGTAGAATTTGGTGAAAGTGGAAGGCGGAGCGCGGGTTTTCCTCTATGCCCCATTCCCAATACCTAGCTTTCACTAAGGCTTTGTTTCTCGGGGGCCCATTTGGCCCGCAAACAAAGATCAAGAGGAGCGATCGAATAAGAAATCGTTAGGCTATGTCTGCCCAAGTAATTATTCCATTAGGTGCGGCGATTGTCGGTGGACTTGTCGTGCATTTCCTCACGGTGTGGCGAGACCAAATGAATACAAGGCGAGAGAAGAGGGCCGATCATTTAATCGATGCTTATCGAACGTTTGGAAGGGTGTTCAAACAGAGCGTCACCAAAAGGAACTAAGGGAGCGTTGGAACAACTTCGATCTTTGATGGTACGTTTGGAGTCTGCGCTTGCCGACATTCAGTTGTTTAGTTCGCCCAAGTAGGTTTTGTTGGCTCAGGAATTTTGCGCGGGAGTTTGCCCGAGAACGAACCGGAAACTTCGACGATCTCCTTGAAGATCTTAGGCGTGATTTGCGGGCAGAACTAAGCTTGCCTGAGGTACCGCTGGGTATTCGCCATCTACGGTACACCGAGACGGAATAGGGGAAATGCTATTGGGGACACCTGGCTGTCAGCGGTCACCCAAAACCAGCCAGTGATGGTCACTTTGGCCAGGCCGGTCAGTTTTTGTAACTTCGCAGTTTCAATTCAAGAACCTCCGAGCTTTGTGCACTGATGGAGGCTCTCGAATTGAAACTGCTTGGGTAGTGTCCGTCAAGTTTCGCACATTCGGTGACCGGCAGAGCCGGAGGAAGGTTTTGAGTTTGGGTTTATGTTGAGCTGCCGGCGTGGTGCAGGCAGCCGAGTCTGAAAGCTATGAATATATAACGCGGGAGGGGTAAGGGGAGGAACTCCTCCCCTTCGTGACCCTGGTGATACGCGGTGAGAGTCACGCGAACTCCCCCGAGACAAGGTTGTTGGGCGCCTCTGGAGCCGGGGCGAGGTCCTTCAAGTGAGTCATGTCGAGGTAACGCTTGCGGCCCCAATGGGTGCCGACGATGTGCCGCAGTCGGGCGGCGACCAGTATCAGGGCGCTGTTTCCGTCGGGGAATGCTCCGACCGCGCGGGTGCGCCGACGGATCTCCCGCATGACGCGCTCGAGGGGATTATTGGTGCGTAGGCTCCGCCAATGCTCTGAGGGAAACTGGAAGTACTGGAGCGTCTCCTCGACGCCCTTGGTGACGATGTCAGCGGCGCCTGCGAGCTTCATGTCCCGAAGCTTTGCGACCACCAGGAGCGTCTTCGCGCGGGCGGCGGGCCGGTCCTCCTGGGCATGGATCGCCTTAAGCATGGCGGCCACCTCGCGCACCTTGGACGTCGGAACGGCGGTCCAGACGTCCCTGTAGAAATGCACGGCGCAGCGCTGCCAGAGGGCGTCCGGAAAGAACTCGAAGAGCGAGGAAACCAGGCCGAGACACTTGTCGCTGATGAAGAGCCTGGTTCCGGAGAGCCCACGCTCCTTCATGTGCCGCATGAAGTTAACCCAGGAGGCCTTGTCCTCCTTGGCACCCTCCATGACGCCGAGAATCTCGCGGAAGCCGTCCTGATCGACGCCAATGGCGACCAGGATGCTGACGTTCTTTACCTCGCCGCCCCAGGAGCGCTTAAGCCAGATCCCGTCGAGGAAGACGTAGGGGTGAGTCCCGCGGATCGGTCGGTTGCGCCACTCTTCGATCTGGACCGCGATCTTCTGGTTTAGCTCGCTTACCGTACTCGGACTCACCCGCGTGCCCCACAGGGCCTGCGTGATGTCCTCGACCCGGCGGACGGAGACGCCGGCCAGATACATCTCTACCAATGCTTCCTCGACGCTTATCTCGCGTCGCTGGTACCGATCAATGATCGCCGTCTCGAAGGGCAGGTTGCGAAGCTTCGGCATCTTTAGCGTCACCTCTCCGGCCTTAGTGTGAAGCTGCCGCTCGTAGTGGCCCGCCCGAGTGTCGATCCGGTCTGGGGAATGCTCGTAGCGTTTGGCACCGCAGAGCTGGTCTGCTTCGGCGTCCAGCATCGCATTTAGCGTCTCTTCAACGGTCGTCTTAACGATCTTGTCGAGGTGGTCCTTGATCAGACCTTCGTTGATGGCGATCACGTCACCAAGGGGCTTCGTTGGGCTGCCCGCGGCAGGCGCCGCAGCATCCGAGGGTGTGCCTTCGTTCATGGGAGGAGACCTTCCTCCGTACTAACCGATCAGAAAATGTGCGCAACAACTCGGACGTTACCACTGCTTGTCTGCACTTATGAATTTCAAGTGGCCGGAACGAAGTGACCACGGGTGGCCGGTTTTGAAGTGACCGGTGACAACTTGGCATTAGCTACCGGACTCGCCGGCGGTGAATGCAGCCATCTACTATATATTGGCTTATCAATCTGTCCGCCCAAGTTCCGCGGCCAATTGAGGCGCCATTGCTTTCTTGAGGGCTCCCTCAAATTTCGAGGCGTCAAGTTGTTCGCCAATTTTACAGCTATAAAATACTTCTTCCCGACCCTCGTAATTGATCCGAAAGGACAAACTGTCATCTCTGATCTCGACTACGCAATGATTCCAGGTTTTCGGCATCGGGTAGCCAATTTTTACTAGCGCAAACTGGTTTTCGATGCGGCCGCTGTGGGGCTGCAAACTATAACCGCCAACAGCACTCTGAAAGCCTTTCGAGTACTGTGTCTGAATGCTCTCGAAGGCAGCCATCGCGTCGCCCATTGCGATTTGAAGTTGTTTGCCTGCTTCGGCCATTCGCTTTGTTTGGCTGTCATCGCCTACAGCTTGGGCAGCCGTCCACAGATCATTCGCTATACCATTGGCGGGATTAGCCGCAGGCGGACGCGAATTGGAATGCGACGGGGCATTTTCAACATTAGATATGGGCCCCGGATTCGTCGAATTCCTAGATCTGTTTCTAATGAAGCCATCGGCAAGATTGATGTCTTGGCCATTGGCTACCGAAATTACGCCCTCATATTCTACAGAATCTCCCGGGCGCAGTTGAGCCAGTGTCGCCATTTGTGTAGCTGGAAAATCGACGGCTACGTCCAGGCCAGTACCATCCCTTTTCTCCCCGATTCTTCCCCAAAGGGCCCCGTTTGTGTCTTGGATTACCCGGACAAATCCTTGCCAAGAGACTTTCTTCCCCAAAGCGAAAGCAAGTTCCGCTTGTCTTTGAAGCGGAGTCTTGGATTCGTCTCGAATGACGCCAGCAAGATATTGTTGTGAAATATCTGAGTATTCACCGATGGCACTTCTTGTGAGTTGGTCGGCGGCTCCCCTTTCGTGCGAAGCAAGTGTTTGGTGGTTCTCCCCATCTATCTTCGTTTCACCAATAGGCTTCGCGGTATCATTGATCGGATGAATCTCCGAGGTCAGACCGAATGCGGCCTTATCATTTTCGTGGTCGCCTCGGTTTACGCTGTCTATTTTAAGCTGACCGGTGATCCACGTTTTAAGCGGCCAGGGTATGTCTACTACGGCTGAACTGAAAACACACGCTAACGAAGCTATTAGCATAGGAAGAAGAGCCCAGGCGGTGAAAGCGGCTATTCGTGACGTCTCACCGATTCGCAACTTTGAAACCCAATTGAGGGCGATAAAGGCCATTCCCAGGACCAACATCACTCCCGCTACAAGGAAAAGGGACGCAAGATTGCGTCCCCAATTCAGCACAATTCCGGCAAGCGCCAGAAGACCAGCACTTCCTATGACAAAACGAAATGAAGGCACCAATTTCTTCGCAGCGTAAATTAATCCTTCTGTGGTAAGGATAGATGGCTCGGTTTTCTGGCTTTCTGGTCGCGATGAAGACGAGGCTTGCGGCATCAAAAATGGCGAATTGCGGACGATATGATCGTCTTGAGGATTTTCTCCTGGCCGCTGATCCAATAGCGGTTTTGTTTTGGCCAGACCTTCAATCGATTCCTGCGCTTGGTCGCCAATAGGGCTATTAACCAGTCTTTGCGCGATTTGCGAACAGCGTTTGTCCAACGCTTCATCGCTGTTTGGGTCTGAGGATGCAGGAAACCCGCTCGATGAGCGGTAACTGATTAGCGCTAGTAGAAGCTTACCGACCGTCGCGTCCGATTCGAGTGTCCAAAATACGCGGAGTTTTTTCGCTTTAGATGTACCTTCGATGGAATATTGAGGGGCATGAATATCCAATCCCACGGTCTCTCTCACGAATCGACCGAATGTCCGGTCTGAAAAATTCAGCACATAGCCGGAGGACATACCGAGTAGCTTCTCCAGATCGATTCTTTCCGCTGTGAGTAGAGAACTCATGTTTGCGCCGTGCCTTTAGAAGCCGCCGATTCTATTCGTGATCAATCTTTAGCTGAGCCCTGCCAATTTTTACAAATTGTGAAAACGCCTCCCAAACCTTTGCCGCGACTTGGTTCATAACCGTAACGGCATCCCAAAATCGTTTTTCATGTATTTCTTGACCATCTAGCCATTCCGGAGGAACTCCTGCGGTTTCGTGCGGAAGGCGCCAAATGCGACCGACGGTGGCTTGGCGATAATCTTCCAATGAAGAACAGAGGTCGGCAAATGCGGCCGCCATTTGCGTGTCGAAGAATTCCGTCTCGGGAAGTTCCGCTAGGTGTCGAAACTCGAGTACTCTATCTTCGTAAATCTTTGAATAGGTTGCTCCATAATCATGATCTCGGAAATGTAGGACTCCTCGACTGCCGCCGAGAAGATCGTAGAGGCGCCGATATAACTTTGAGTCCAATTCCAGGTAGTTGCCGGGAGCCGCTGGGGCAAAGCCTCCTGCGTGCATTGCGTACCATTTGTCCCGGTGCCCGATTAGCTCTTCTGGCGTAAACCTGGTTCCTTTGGGATGTTGTGGATTGTAATGACCAACATCGGCATGGCAGTCGAAGCACACGGGAATGCAGTTTTCGTAGGAATTAGCACCGCCTTTGCCCTCTGGAAAAATGTGATGGCATTCTATCTTAACTCCGACAAATCGATGACAGATACAGCAACGCCTTCCGCATGCTAACATAGCCTGCAATTTGATTTCAGGAGAGAACATTGAGGAGTGTATGTTCTGTGTTGTTCGACTTGTTTCCAATTCGATTCGGATGCCCGGAGTTCAACGGTGATGGGCGCCTAGGATCGCTGCGGAGTACAGATTGAGAACCGGGAGCACCGTGAGGACCGGCCAGTACCGGGAGGACCGTTATCACCGTTCGACGGCGACTTTTCCCTATGAGAGCTACCGTGCGGCGTACGCAGCTCAAAATTAGAGTTGCGCTTATAGGCGCAACTAAAAACTACTCGTTCGGCCCGATCCACAGAGAAGATTTAAGCGAGGCACAAGCCGGCGCAGTTCCCACCCGTCAGGAAAATTGATATAATGGGTATAGTTCGCATCGAGAGCGGTGCGGCAACGCTCCTTCCAAAAGAGCCGAGCCGGTCGCATTGAATTAACGGTGCGAACAGGGAAGGGAGTCCAAACCTCTTCCCGCAATTTCAAAAATATTCAAATGCCTACCACACGAAAAGAAATCATTCTTGCGAAGCAATTGCATCTTCGAAAACAACTTTGGCCGGACATTTCCGATGATCTCCTTTGGGACAGGAAGGTGAAGACCGGGTTTGCGACCATTCCCCGTGCTTTCCCGATTTTGCTCACGATCATAGACAGGCTTACCAAGCCAAAACCGGCGGCATCGACTTATTTTGCTTTGTGGTGCCGCTGTTGGGACGAAAAGTTCATGAGTTTGGCCAATCGAATGGTTGAGATCGCGACAGAATCTGGATTCAACGGCCAACGAGCGGTACAGAGCGTGGTTAGCCGAATGGACTCGATCGAGAGGCTGGGGCTTATAAAGTTTGCGCCAGGGCCGGCGGGTAAGAGGGGCTACGTCCTCCTGCTCAACCCATATGTTGCGTTGTCGGACCACAAGAAATCGATCGACCCGATGCTTTGGAATGCGATGTTGCAGCGCATGTTGGAGATAGGTGCTACGGATATTTCCGCTCCATAATTCCTCGCGCAAGCTCCCCTCCCGACAATCATGCTGTTAACACATTATGATCCGACTAAGCTTGGATGAAACCGGTTCACTCTCAGAAATCCCTTTCTGCATCATACGGTATGTTTTTTTCGCATTATAGAACCGTCAAAGTGGTCGGTCGGCGGCGGTGTCATTCCTGCTCCTTTGTGATGCGAGCAACAACGATGTCGACCTTGTGCCCGGCGCAAGCCCGCAGAACGGCGGAGATCCCATGCGCATAAGCGGGGGCATCGCCCGCGGGATTGAGCTTGCCGTCCCAAAGGGCGACGCGGTGAGGCCCGCCACCGACGGGATGAGGCAGGCCGTCTTCTCGAGCCTTGGCGCCCGCGTCGAGGGTGCGCGCTTTGCCGACCTTTTTGCGGGGAGCGGGGCCTACGGGCTCGAGGCCTTCAGCCGGGGCGCGGCGGGCGGGACCTTCGTCGAGCGAAACGCGAAGGCCGCAGCCTGCCTGCGGAGGAACATCGCCGCCGTCTGCCGCAGCGTCGGGCGGGGGGAGGGGGAGCTTGCGGTCGTGGAGGCGGACGCCCTCTCGGTCCCGACGGGAGTCGGCGCCCTTCCGGATCTCGTCTTTGCGGACCCGCCCTACGACCTGATCGGCGAAGTCGCCCTGTCCCTCTTCGCGAAGCTCTCCATGTCGCTCCCGCAGGACTGGTCCGGCCTCGTGGTTTTCGAAATGCCCGGCGAGGCCGTCCTGGAGCCCGCGGGCTGGTCCCTACTCAGGCGTCTTGGGCGCGGCGCTCGCAATCCGAGCGCCGCCTTCTTCAGGCGCCTTGCCTGAGGGGGCGGCCCGCCTTGGCGAGCGAGAGGGCGGCAACGACGGCGGTCTCCGTCCTCAGGACGCGCGGTCCCAGGTGCGCGAGCTCGAAACCCGCACTCCTGAGAAGGTCCCGCTCCTCGGCGGACCAGCCCCGCTCCGGCCCGAACGCGAGCGCGAACCGTTCGCCGGCGTCCCCGGGGCCCATGCGGCGCGTGGCCTCGTAATTGTCGAGGGCTATCCGCGTGGCGCCGGGCCCCAGCCCCGCGATCGAATCCGCGAGCCCGCCGTCGTGGACGATCCTCGGAAGGCGGGTGTCGAATGCCTGGGCGGCACCGTCGATGAGATGGCGCCGCCACTCGCCGCTTTTCCACAGGGTGCTCGAGGCGTAGCCGGGCTCCCCCCTTGCGGAGCGGAAGAATCGCAGCGAGGCCACGCCGAGCGCGGTGGCCTCGCAGAGAATCTTTCGCGCGGTCTGCGGGCGGGGCAGGGCGATCAAGAGTTCGATCGGGTCCGCGGGCGGCGGCTGGGAGGTGGCCTCAAACCCGAAGGCGACCCGTTCGGGGGTGACGGAGGTCACGGTTGCCTTTCCCATGGGCCCGTCGACGATCCCGGCGTCAAAGGCGTCGCCCTCCTTCCTGCGCAGAATCTCGAGGAGGTGCCTTGCGCGGGGATCGGAACGGGCAAGCGGCGAGCCGATCTCGCCCGGCTCGAAGAGGATCAGGTTCACCGTCGCGTGGCGACCGCAGGTCCGGTCACGCCAGGAGGGCTTCGATCGACTTCAGCTCGTCGGCGCTGAACGAGAGATTCGCGATCGCGCCCAGGTTCTCGTCGATCTGAGAGGTCTTGCTCGCCCCGATGAGGGCCGTCGTGACGGCGGGCTGCCTGAGGACCCAGGCGAGCGCCATCTGGGCGAGCGACTGGCCCCGCGCCTTGGCGAGGGCGTCCAGTTTGCGGATCCTCGAGAGCTTGTCCTCGGTGATGTTCGCGGGCTTCAGAAAACGCGGGTCGTGCGCGGCCCGGGAATCCGCTGGGATCCCGTGGAGGTAGCGGCCGGTCAGCATCCCCTGCGCGAGCGGGCAGAAGACGATCCCTCCGATCCCCTCGCGCACGAGCGCGGCGAAGAGCGCCCGCTCCGGACCGCGTTCAAACATGTTGTACTTCGGCTGGTGGATGAGGCACGGGGTCCCCATGTCCTTGAGGAGCTTCGAGGCCCGCTCGGTGAGCGCGGCGTCGTAGTTGGAAAGGCCCGCATAGAGGGCCTTGCCGCTGCGCACCGCGTGGGCCAGCGCTCCCATGGTCTCCTCAAGCGGCGTCTCGGGGTCGGGCCTGTGGCTGTAGAAAATGTCGACGTAGTCGAGTCCCATGCGGCCGAGACTCTGGTCGAGGCTCGCGAGGAGGTACTTGCGCGATCCCCAGTTCCCGTACGGGCCCTCCCACATGTCATAGCCCGCCTTGGTCGAGACGATGAGTTCGTCGCGGTACGCGGCGAGTTCCTCCCTGAGGATCCTTCCGAACGTCGTCTCGGCCGATCCCGGGGGCGGGCCGTAGTTGTTCGCGAGGTCGAAATGGGTGATGCCCTTGTCGAAGGCCCTGAGGACCAGCGCCCGGCTGTTCTCGTAGCTGTCGACGCCTCCGAAATTGTGCCAGAGGCCGAGCGAGAGAAGGGGGAGATTCACGCCGCTGCGGCCGCAGCGGCGGTAGAGGGACGGATTCGAGTAGCGATCGGGGGAGGGGGCGTGGCTCATGGGGATTCGCAGTAGGCATGATTTGCGGCAAGGCCTGCGGCAAACCCATTCTGGGCCAATTTCCGCCGCCAGCCAAGGGGTTGCGCAATCCCTCGGCGGCGGTTCACCCGAGGCTTGACGGTTCCCGCCTCCGAGGGGAGCATCCTTTCTCGCAGGAACGCGGTCGTAGTTTAGGGGTAAAACCTCTGCCTTCCAAGCAGGTGTCCCGAGTTCGATTCTCGGCGACCGCACCATCTATATCAATGGGTTAGGCGAAACTCGCTCAAGGGTCCGCCAAGGGCGGGCGAACGCGTTCGCCGGGCGATGCGAATGGGCGCGGCAAATGGATCCCCATCGCACACGGGGCGGCCATCCGGCGACCGCCAAACAAATGCCGGGCGGCTGCGCGGGTCACGAGGCAGCCGGTCTCCTGCACTAGGGAGACGACCCAACGTTGAAACTTGATCTCCAACATCCACGCGGCGCACAGGCATGCGGCCAAGGCGAGAACGCAGCGAAGAACGTACGTGAGCGCCGTTCCGTGGGGAAGGAAGAGCATCCCCCCAATCCAGAACTGAAGGGGCCAGGCGACGACATAGAATGCATAAGAGATGCGCCCCATCGGCGCCAGGAGGGCCAAGCCGCGGGTGTTCATCCTGCGCGTCCACGGGAGGAGCGCGGCAATGAGCATGACCGCGCACAGGCAGAGGGCGAAGTGACTGCACATCGTTGTCGTCGCCAGCTCAATCAAGAGCGCCGCCGCAGCATACATCCAACAGGCCTTGGGCAACCACGCGACCGCGCTGGATCGGCGTCCCGCGAGCGCCAGGACGAGCCATATGCAGGCGGGCAGAAAATCGATGCGATGCAGGCTGGCTGGAGCGGGTGACAGGTAGTTGAGCCCGTAGCACAGCCCCAGGGTTCGCAGAGGGGCAAGAATCCACGTGGTATATCCGACCAGGACGGCGCCGAACCAATTGCCCTCTCCCGGCGCCGACGTTTTCGGAAAGAGCCACGCGATGGATAGCCCGGCGATCCAATAGAGAAACCCGCTGGAATAACGATAGAGCCACGGAAGACTGGCGGTGAGCCAGCAGGTGACGGCGATTCCAAGGCAGGCGGCCACGACCGGAATGGCCCGCGGCCTTCCGAACCAGACCGCCAGGAAAAGCAGATAGTATACGGCTTCGTAGTTCAGGCTCCAGAGCGGCGGATCGTTGGGCAGCAGCGCCGTGAGGGAAGTTGACGATAGCCCGTCGTTCTGCAGGTAGAGCAGATTCCCAAGGACGGTCTGCCACGGGATCGTCCGGCTGAGCGCCCAGCACCCAAGAATGGCCGCCGTGGAAATTGGGACGAGCCGCCAGAAGCGCTTCCCCAGGTAGACCGATGCCGCCCGCCCGCTGGGAGGATCCATCGTCGTCAGACCGATGAAATAGCCGGAAAGGACAAAGAAAACGAGGACGGCGGCGGAACCGACGTTGAGAAGCCCGAGGGACTCGGGGGGCGCATAGCCGGGGTCCATCTTGGCGACCGGCAGGGTCGCGTGGCCCACGAAGACCGATAGCGCGCAAACCCCGCGCAGGCCCTCGAGAACAGGGTCATGTTTCGCGGTGCCGTGGGCGCGCGCCGGCGCGATAAACTTTGCGGATATTGCGTCCATCGTTGGCCTGCGCCGCCGGCGACGTTGACCCGTGTCCCTGGAACCCGCCAGCCACATCTTTGCAGGAAGGAAACGCCGGCGAGCGCCCTATTCTCGTCTGATCGATGTGAGGATCGCACCCAGCGCTGAAAATGCCGGTTTGGAATGCCGCCGAGAGGCGGTGCGCACCGGTTTCGATTCCCGGCGACCGCACTGAATTCCGGCACGGGCCCATTTTCTGATCGGGGCCCCCTCGCCGGGGGAAGGCGGCGCCGTCCCCGGGGCGGGCGGACGGCAAACCGGCGGCCGATGTCGTTGGCCTTTAGAGCGATAGTGAGGGCGGCTCGCAGGGGCGTGACCGGGAGCGGCCGCAAGAATCTCTCCAACAGTTTGGGGAGCCGAGGCCGATATTGATGGGTACAGCGACCGCGGGGTCGCTGGCACAATGCCTGCTAACACCGAAAACATGACCACGATTGACGATGCGATTGATCGGGAGCTCGAGGCGACGCATGCGCGTCTTCTCCTGGACCTGGTGAGCGTCGGAAGCGGACAGGGCGTCTTCATCCTGAATCCGCCGCCCGCAGACGAGCCGGAGTGACGGAAGGCGCCGGTCGCCGAGGGCGGCGGCGCGGGTGGACCGCCTCCGCTTGGGGGGAATGCCCGCGGGCCTTGCGCCCGCCGGAGCGCAAGGCAAGGATCCCGGGAGCTTCAACCCCCGTTCCCCAATGAAATTGAATTCGTGTGCCCTCGCCATGCGGCTCGTGTTTCAGGCGATCGCAGTCTGCGCGGCATCGCTCGTCCTCTCCGCCCAGGAGGCGCCGGCTCCGCCCCCGCCCTGTTCCGCCTTCGACCCCTCCGCCGAAACGGCCCTGAAGGCGATGAGGGCCCGCGCCGGGGAGCTGCATATCAAGGGAGTCGCCGTCGTGGCCTATGCGCAGGGGCGATGACGTGACCTCGTGGTCCTCAAGAATGCAGGTGATCGGGATCATGACCCAGCCGCCGTCCGCGAACGACAAGGGGAGCAACCTTCTCGGCATCGCCTATGCCAAGGCGGCGGAGATGGCCGCAACGCTCAAGGACAGCGGAAGCGGTATCCGTCCTCCGCTTACGGGAGAGTTCGGATGGCAGGGCGGAGTGGTCGCCCGGGGGAGGACCGGGATCCTGATTGCCGCGTTCAGCGGCGGACGCTCCGAGGACGACGTCAATGTTTCAAGGGCGGGACTGGCGGTGCTGGCTCAATCGCTTTGACCGGCCCCGGCGGGCGCAATCACCGCGACAGACGCACGAAAGATCCGGAGCAATTCGATGGCGGAGCGCGGAATCCATGCGCCCTCGAGCTTCGGGCTTGTGCCCGGTTTCTTGTGCCTCACGCTGGGCTGTCCCGGGGATGCATCCCACCAAGCGCGCCATGGCGAAAATACTCCTCATTGACGACGACGAGGCCCTGCGGAATGTCCTGGTTGAGATTCTGGTCCAGGCCGAGCACGTCGTGGACGATGCTCCCGACGGCAAGAGCGGCCTTGCCCTGTACCAGGCCGGACGGTACGACCTGATCATAACCGACATAGCGATGCCGGACATGGACGGGCTGGAACTCATCACGGACCTGATGAATCTGACGCCAAAGCCGCGCATCATCGCCATGTCGGGTGATTCCCAGTTCAGCGAGTCGATCTACCTGCCGACCGCGCGGCATCTCGGCGTGCAATGCACCCTCAGCAAGCCGGTTCGGGCCGAAAAGCTTCTGCAGGCGGTGGCCAAGGCCCTGGGCGGGATCGGATTAGCCGGGATTTGGACGGCTCCCCTGGGTCGCGGGCCCCCGGCGGCCGGCGGGGGCCAAAACGGCCCTTTGCGCCCTGGCCTGTCCCGGCGGGGTTCGCGCCGAGAGGACGACCCCCTTCGCGTCGGGCTGGGATTGAAAAGGGGTTGCCGCACGGCTTACCCCCTGTTTTAACCGCACCATGGCCATTTTCTCCTCAGCTTCCTCTGCACCCGGCACAACCACCAGCCAGGCCGGCGGCAAGAAGCCGGGCTCGGATGTCAGGGCCGCGCAGGCGCTTGCCAAGCAGAAGTCGCTTGAGAAGAGCGCGAAGAGATACAAGCTGCCCCTGGGCGAGCTCACGATGTTCACGCAGCAGCTCTCCTCGCTCCTGGTCGCCGGCCTTCCCCTTGTCCAATGCCTCGAGGCCCTCCAGGACCAGACGGAGGATGCGCGTTTCCGGATCATCATCCGCGACGTGCGCCTCGACATCTCCCAGGGCAATTCCTTCTCGTCGTCGGTCAAGAAATTCCCCAGGGCTTTCCCGACGCTCTTCATTTCGATGGTCGAGGCCGGCGAGGCGAGCGGCGGGCTCGCCGAGATCCTGGGCAAGGTGGCCGGTTACTTTGAGTCCACGGTGAAGCTGACCAAAAAGGTCAAGTCGGCGATGGCGTACCCGATCGGCGTCATCTCGCTGGCGATCGTGCTCGTGAACGTGCTGCTGATCTTCGTCATCCCCGTGTTCGCCGCCATGTTCAAGGACTTCGGCGCCAAGCTGCCGTTGCCGACCCAGATGCTGATCGACCTGAGCCATTTCATGGGCAAGTGGTGGTGGGCGATCGGCATCGGCTGCTACGGCTTCTATTGGGTGATGGGCAAGTTCGTGAGCACGCCCAGGGGCCGCCGCATCAAGGACATCGCCCTCGTCAGGGCGCCCATCTTTGGAAACCTGGTCCACAAGATCGCGCTTTCGCGGTTCTGCCGCACGTACGCCACCCTGATCCGTTCAGGCGTCCCCATCCTGCGGACGCTGGAGATCGTGGCCAGCGCGAGCGGCAAGGTTCAGATCGAGGACGCCTGCCAGGAGATCGCAAAGCACGTCAGCCAGGGCGGACAGGTCTCCGAGATCCTGGCGTCCAATGAGTTCTTTCCTCCCATGATGAAGCACATGGTGAAGGCCGGCGAAGCGACCGGAAACGTCGACGGGATGATGAACAAGATCGCCGATTTCTACGACGTCGAGTGCGACGCGACCGTGAGCGCGCTCACCTCCCTGATCGAGCCGCTGCTCATCGTCTTCCTGGGCATCATCGTCGGCGGCATCGTAATGGCGATGTTCCTGCCCATCTTCCAGCTGGGTGCCGTTGCCGGCGGAATGGGGTGATCGCCCCGGGGCGCCCCATCCAGTCCGGTAGCGGGCGTTGTTGACTTGCCCCGAGCCAGCAGGGAGGCTTACCCCTCACCACCCAGTCATGCCCTCCGTCCTCATTGTCGACGACCTCATTTCGATCCACGAAATGCTGGACGCGGTGATCCAACCGACCGGCTTTTCGACTGCGTTTGCGACCGACGGGGAAAAGGCGCTGATCCGCTATAAGGCGGAGAAGTTCGACATGGTCTTGGCGGACATCGACATGAAGCCGATGGACGGGATCACGCTGCTGAAGCAGCTCAAGCAGTACGACCCGAATTCCGTCACGATCATCATGACGGCGTACGCCAGCACCGAAAGTGCGGTCCAGGCGCTCAAATTCGGGGCCTTCGACTACCTCCAGAAGCCGTTCCGCGTCGACGAGCTGATCGCGACGCTGCGGCGTGGAATCGAGTTCCGCGAGATCCAGGCCCAGCGCACCCTCAACTCCGCGGGGGCGGGGATCAAGCTGGACGACGTCGAGGGTCGGCTGATCGGCAAGAGCCCTCAGATCAAGAAGCTTATCCAGCAGGTGAAGAAGCTCGCGGTCGTGCGAACGCCGGTGCTTCTGATCGGCGAGAATGGGACGGGGAAAAGCTCGGTGGCCGAGATCCTCCACAGCGCGACCGGCGCCGATCTGGCGCATTTCGTGCGGATTGACTGCTCCCTCAGCTCGGAGAAGAGCTTCCGCGACGGGCTCCTCGGCCAGAATGGGGAGGGCGGGCCGTGGACGCGGGACGCAAAGGGGGGAAGCCTTTTCCTCGAGCATCTGCAGTGCCTCAACGCGGGCGTGCAGCAGGAGCTCGTCAGCGTCCTCAGGAACACCTCGCATGCGTTCCGCCTCGTGTGCACGACGACCGACGACCTCGAGAAGATGGTCGACGAGGGCAAGTTCAACGACGAGCTCTTCTACCGGGTGGCTTCGCTGCCGCTTCAGATGCCCGCGCTGCGGGACCGCAAGCAGGACATCCCGGTTCTCGTGAAGCATTTTACGTCGCGGGCGACCAACACCATCATCGACACGAACCTGATCGAGTTCACGGACGATGCCATGGCGGTCCTGACGGCCTACCATTGGCCAGGAAACCTCACCGAGCTGTACCAGGTGGTCTCGAAGATCGCCTCGACGACCGAGACCAGGGTCATCACCTCGGAGCAGCTTCCGCTGCGCATCCGCGAGCTGAAGCACTGGCCGACCCTCGCCGAGTACACGGCGGGCCAGGAAAAACAGTACATGGACCGGGTCCTGCACGCCTGCAGGGGCGACAAGGCCGTCGCCGCCAAGGTCCTCGGGATCGACGTCTCGAGGTTTGGCTAGGCCCAATTTCCCTTGCGACGGGTTTGGGCGGCCGCAACTGTCGCAGGAACTCACGCGCTCCGCCAATGCCCAAACGCACCGACCTCGAGTCCATCCTGATAATCGGCGCCGGCCCCATCGTCATCGGCCAGGCCTGCGAGTTCGACTATTCGGGAACTCAGGCGTGCAAGGCGTTGAAGGAAGAGGGGTTCCGGGTCATTCTCGTCAACTCGAACCCCGCGACAATCATGACGGATCCGGAATTCGCGGACGTCACCTACATCGAGCCCCTCACGGTCCCCATCCTCGAGAAGATCATCGAGGCGGAAAGGCCCTCGGCGCTCCTGCCGACCCTGGGGGGGCAGACGGCCCTCAACCTCTCGATGGAGCTCCACAACCGCGGAATCCTATCGAAGTTCGGGGTCGAGATGATCGGAGCCAAGCCGGGAGCGATCTCGAAGGGGGAGGACCGCGAGCTCTTCAAGCAGGCGATGGTCAGGATCGGCCTGGACGTGGCCAAATCGCGGACCGTCAAGAGCCCCGAGGAGGCCCGGGCCGCCTCCGAGGAGATCGGCTCCTTCCCCCTCATCATCAGGCCGAGCTTCACGCTCGGCGGCCAGGGGGGCGGGATCGCCTATAACCGGGAGGAATTCGAAAGGATCGTCTCCAACGGGCTCGACATCTCCCCCGTCCACGAGGTTCTCGTCGAGGAAAGCCTCCTCGGCTGGAAGGAATACGAGATGGAGGTCATGCGCGACCACAAGGACCAGTGCGTTGTGATCTGCTCCATCGAGAACTTCGACCCCATGGGCGTGCACACCGGCGACTCGATCACGGTCGCCCCGGCGATGACCCTGACGGACAAGGAATACCAGATGATGCGCGACGCCTCCTTCGCGGTCATCAGGGAGATCGGGGTGGAGACGGGCGGCTCGAACATCCAGTTCGCCGTGGACCCCGACACCGGGCGCATGATCGTGATCGAGATGAACCCCCGGGTGTCGCGCTCCTCGGCGCTCGCCTCGAAGGCCACCGGCTTCCCGATCGCGAAGATCGCCGCGAAGCTCGCGGTCGGCTACTCGCTCGACGAGCTGCGCAACGACATCACGCGGCTCACGCCCGCGAGCTTCGAGCCGACGATCGACTACGTCGTCACGAAGATCCCCCGGTTCACGTTTGAAAAATTTCCGGACGCGGACCCGACGCTCACGTCCTCGATGAAGTCGGTCGGGGAGGCGATGGCGATCGGGCGCACGTTCAAGGAGTCGATCCAGAAGGCGCTCCGTTCGCTCGAAATCGGCGCCCGGGGCTTCGGGGGCGGCGGCAAGCTTGGCGGGGACGAGAAGCCCGACGACGCGACGATAAAGACGAAGCTCGGCACCCCGAACGCCGAGCGGATCTTCTTCATCCGCTACGCCCTTAAGGCCGGCTACACGGTCGACCAGATCTTTGACCTTACGAAGATCGACCGCTGGTTCCTCCACCACCTTCGCGAGATCCACGAGATGGAGGACGCCCTTTCGGGGCAGTCGCTCGCCGGGCTCGACACGGGACTCCTGCGCCGGGCCAAGGAATTCGGGTTCTCGGACGCCCAGCTCGCCCACCTGCTCGGGAGCGACCTGGCCGCCGTCCGCGCGGACCGCAAGAAGCGCGGCATCCACACGACCTTCCGCCTCGTCGACACCTGCGCGGCGGAGTTCGAGGCCTTCACCCCCTACTACTACTCGAGCTACGGCGAGGAGAACGAGGTGATGCCGTCCTCAAAGCGCAAGATCATGATCCTCGGGGGCGGCCCGAACCGGATCGGCCAGGGGATCGAGTTCGACTACTGCTGCGTCCATGCGAGCTTCGCGCTGCGCGAGATCGGCTTCGAGACGGTCATGGTGAATTCGAACCCCGAGACGGTCTCGACGGACTACGACACAAGCGACCGCCTCTATTTCGAGCCGCTTACGCTCGAGGACGTGCTTGAGGTCTACCATCAGGAGGGCTGCGAGGGCGCGATCGTGCAGTTCGGCGGCCAGACCCCGCTCAACCTCGCCTCGGCCCTCAAGGCCAACGGCGTCAACATCATCGGAACCTCGCCCGAGTCGATCGAGGTGGCCGAGGACCGGAAGCTGTTCGCGGCCGTCCTCAACAAGGTGGGGCTTCTCCAGCCGGCCAACCGGACGGCCCTGAGCGAGGGCGAGGCGGAGGCCTTCGCGCTCGAGGTCGGCTACCCGGTCCTGCTCAGGCCGTCCTTCGTCCTCGGCGGGCGCGGAATGTTCATCGTCTACAGCGCCACGGACCTGAAGGCGGTCCTCCGGCAGGTCTTCGAGGTCATGCCGGGAAAGCCCGTGCTGATCGACAAGTTCCTCGAGGACGCGATCGAGCTCGACGTCGACTGCCTGAGCGACGGCACGACCAGCATCATCGGCGGGATGCTCGAGCACATCGAGTTCGCCGGCGTCCACTCCGGCGACGCGGCGATGGTCATGCCGCCCCATACGCTCAGCAGGGAGATCCTGGCCGGCGTCAGGAGTGCGACCCACGCGCTTGCGAGGGAGCTGAAGGTCGTCGGCCTCATGAACATCCAGTTTGCGATAAAGGACGGCCAGCTGTACGTGCTCGAGGTCAACCCGCGCGCGTCCCGCACGGTGCCCTTTGTGGCCAAGGCGATCGGCGTGCCGCTGGCGAAGATCGCCGCAAAGGTGATGACCGGGATGAAGCTCTCCGAGCTCGGATTCACGCGCGAGGTCGCGCCGAAGCACTGGTGCGTGAAGGAGGCCGTGTTCCCCTTTGTCAGGTTCCCCGGGGCGACGATCGCGCTCGGACCCGAGATGCGCTCGACCGGCGAGGTGATGGGCCTCGATGCGGACCTCGGGATCGCATTCGCGAAGGCCCAGGCGGCGGCCAAGCCCGGCCTGCCGACCGAGGGCAACGTGTTCCTGAGCGTCAAGGACGCCGACAAGGGGCACGCCGTGGAGCTCGGCCGCGCGCTCGCGGCCATGGGCTTCACGATCTACTCGACAAGCGGCACGGCGAAGACCCTCGCAGAGGGCGGGGTCGCCGTTAAGCGGATCGCCAAGATCAGCGAGGGGCGGCCGACGGCCGTCGACATGATCAAGAACGGCCAGATCCAGCTGGTGATCAACACCCCGGGGGGCCTGATCCCCCGGCGCGACGAGAATGCGATCCGCGCCGCCGTCTATGCCCATGGCGTGTGCATCATGACGACGATCATGGCGGCTCGCGCTGCGGTGGACGGGATCCGCGCCCTGCGTACGAAGCCCGTCGGCGTCCGCCCCATCCAAAAATACAAGGGAAATGTCGTCCCGGTCTGACGGGGCGTTTCCGGATTTACAGGGGCGCGGCCTTTTGCTTGAGTCTTCCCTTCCCACAGGAAAAACCCATCGCCAATGACCACTCCCGCCGCCCCCACGAACACCAAGCAAGCCGCAGTCCCTCCCGATCAGGGCGAGGCGCTCAGGCGGACCTGGGAGACCTACGGCAACATGATCTATCTGGTCTGCGGGGTCATCCTGCTCGCGATTCTGGCCAAGGGCGGATGGGACTATCTCAATAGGCAGAAGGAACTTGGGATACAGAACGAGTTCGCCCTGTGCGTGACCCCCGACTCGTTCCGGTCGTTTGCCTCCAACCATCCGGGCCACCCCCTTGCCGGGGCCGCCGAGGTGATGGTTGCCGACAATTCCTACGCATCGGGGAAGTACGGCGACGCCGTATCCGCCTATTCCGCGGCGATCCCGGACCTTCCCCAGGGACCGGTCCTGGCACGGGCCAGGCTCGGACTGGCGATGTCCATGGCGCTTTCGGGCCGGGTTTCGGACGCCGAGGCAAGCCTCCGGCAGATCATCAACGACGCGACGCTTTCTGCGTCGGTGCGGTGCGAGGCCGGCTACCACCTCGCGGTGATGTCGGTGGCCGCGGGCCGCGGGGCCGATGTCCAGAAGCTCGCCGAGCAGGTGATGCAGATCGACCCGGAGAGCCCCTTCGCCGAGCGCACGTTCGCCCTGCGTTCGTCGACTCCGGAGACGCCGGCCGCCGCGCCCGCAGTGGGGCTGCCCGCCGTCGCGCTGCCGGGGAAGCCCTGAGGCGGGGGCCCTATCGCATCGGGGCGTTGATCGTGAACGTCTGTACGGCGGGATCCGCGGCCTCGTAGCTTGAGTCGCCCGCCTGGGTCGCCTGGATGACGACCATTCCCGGCTGGGCCGTCATGACGGGGCCGGTAAGCGTGGCGACGCCCCCGATCACGGCATACTGGACCTGCAGACCCGAGGAGGCGCTGGCATTGAGCGTGACCGGCTGGCCTGCAACCGCCGTCGTCGGACCCTGGAAGGTGACGGTCTGGTGGCGCTTGGTGACGATGACGCGCGCCCGTCCGCTCGCGGCCGTTCCGGAGGCGTTTGACGCGACCACATCATAAATGCCCGCGTCCGACAGCATGGCCGCGGCGATCGTGAGCGTGCGGTCGGTGGCGCCGTTCAACGGGGCCCCGTCCTTGCGCCACTGGAATCCGGGTTTGGGCTCGCCCGTGGCCTCGGCCGACAGGACAACCATGCCCCCGATCTCAACGGAGGCTCCGGCCGGCTGCGAAAGAAACTTGGGAGGGGAGGGCCTCGGGTTGACCGCGAAGGCGCGCTCGGCCGGACGCGCGGGCAGAAACGCGCCGTTGCCCCCCTGGGTTGCGCGGACGATGACGAGCCCCGGGGCGTCCGTGAGCCGGACCTTCTTGCCGTCCAGGACCGCCGGTCCGGAGACGATCTGGAAGGAGACGGGCAGTCCCGAGCTGGCCTTCGCCGCAAGCGCAAACGGGGCGTCGCCCACCGAGCGCGCCGGCAGCTCGTCGAACTGGATCTCCTGCTTCTTGCGGTCGTCCTGGGCCTCGGCCCTGGGGACCACGGCCGCCGCGAGCGCGAGCGCGGCCAGGGCGGGCAGGGCCCCGGCCGCCAGGCGGAGCGCCCATCCCCGCTCAGCTGCGGCCGACGCCTTCATTCGTCGACGTTGACATGCACGACCTTCGCCGGGGGAAACCCGTTGAAGTGGGTCGACGAGGCGTGGCTGTAGGCACCGATATTCTCGCTGTAGACAAGGTCGCCGCGGTCGAGCTCGGGGAGGTTCTCGGCCATCGACACGACGTCGAGCGCGTCGCAGGTCGGCCCGTAAACGGCGCTGATCCTCGTCGCGCCCCTCTTGAACGCCCGGACCGGGTATTTGCAGTGGTCGAAGATCACGCCGGAGTAGGTGTGGTAGACCCCGTCGTCGATGTAGTAGCTCGGCTTGCCTTCGCGAACGGCCTTCCCGATCACCTTCGAGACGGAGTAGCCCGCGTTTGCGACCAGGAAGCGCCCGGGCTCCGCGAGGATCTGGACGTCCTTCGGGAACAGCCGCACAAGCTCGTGGTTGATGACGGCGGCCAGCTCGCTGAAGGGTTTCACGGTCTCGTCGTAGCGGGCCGGGAAGCCCCCGCCGATGTCGACGAGGTTCATCTTCTCGTAGCCGCGCTCGCGCGCCTCGTTGAAGATGCCGGAGCAGAGCGCGAGCGCCTGAACGTAGTTCTCGAAGTTGGTCGTCTGGCTCCCCACGTGAAAGCTCAGGCCTTCGCAGGTGAGGCCGAGCTTCTGGGCGAAGAGTATCAGGTCCACGGCCTCCCCCGGGGCGGCCCCGAACTTCGAGGAGAGCTCCACCATCGCCCCGGTATTCGCAACCTTGATACGAAGCGCGACGCCCGCCTGGGGCGCGTGCTTCTGGATCTTCAGGAGCTCCTCGGCGTTGTCGAAGGTGACGAGGGGCTTGTACTGGTTCAGCTCCTCCAGGGTCTCGACGGGCTTGTTGGGGTTCGCGTAGATGATCTTGTCCCAGATCCAGTCCTGGCGCTTCTTCGCCGCCATCCCGCGGATGTTGGAGTAGACGATCTTGAACTCGGGCATCGACGCCACATCGAAGCTCGCGCCCTCCCTGTAGAACGTGCGCACGATCTCCGGCAGCGGATTGGCCTTCACCGCGAAGTAGGCCTGCACCCGGGGGAGGTACTTCTTGAATTCCCGGTAGTTCCTGCGGAGCGCCTCGTGGTCGACGATGAAGAGGGGCGTCCCGTGCTCGCGGCCGAGTTTCTGGAGCTGAGCCTTTGTGATCATGGTGTCGGTTCGGATGGGTGCTCTGTCGCTTTGGGCTTCCTGCGCGGGGGCCCGTCGGGGGGCCGGGACGCGCAGGGCGCCCGGCCCGAGGCCCAGGACGGCTCTAGCCCTAGATCAATCGCCGTCCTTGACGAGGAAGTTCTTGAACTGCCACGGATCTTTAACATCGAAGTCCGGCCTGTTGAATCCGCTGAACGCGTTCTTGTAGTCGCGCAGGGGCGTCCAGTCGGAACGCGTGGAGATGAAGTTCCCGAGGTAGGGCTTCGAGATTCCGAGGACGTACTCGTGCGGAAGCTCGTCCGGCACCTTGACCCCCTCCGCGGGGTTCTCGATCATCCACATCGTGGCGGCCACGACGGAGATGGCCACCTGCATGGTCGTCGCGTTCTGGTGCGGCACGAGCCGGCGGGACTCCTCGATCGTCAGGTCGGAGCCGACCCACCAGGAGTTGAAGGCGTGGCCCATGATGAGCGCACCGAGGATGTCGGCGCCCTTCGTGATCTCGTCGTTCATGATGCGCAGCTTCGGCTGAAGCTCGTAATTGTATCCGCGCAGCTCGTTGAGCGAGACGATGGCCTCGTCGCAGGGGCAGTAGGCGTAGTGGACCGTCGGTCGGTACACGGCCTTCTTTCCCTCCCAGACGGTCAGCTTGTCCGAGATCGTGAAGGCCTCGCCGTGGCGGACGACCATTCCCTGGATCGTGTAGTTCGGGACCCAGGAGCGCACCCAGGTGTTGATGCCCATCCGCGCAAGGCAGATCTGATTCTTCGGGCCGTTCTTCTGGCGGTAGGCGTAGGCAGGCAGCGTCTTCTCGTGGGTGCCCCAGCCGAGCTCGGAGGTCGTCGTGCCCTCCTCGCGGAAGCCCTCGATGCTCCAGGTGTTGACGAATTCATCGATCTGCTTCGGCACGTCCGTGATCTGGGTGTCGCGCTCGCTGCAGTGGATGACCTTGACGCCGAGCTCCATCGCCAGGCGGTTGAACTGCTGCGAGGCCGCGAGGCCCCTGATCAACTCGGCCTTGCGGCCCTTCGCCTTCTTCTCGTCAAGCGCCGCCTTGGCGATGTCGAGAAGGCCCTGCTTGGTGAAGTGCGAGATGAGGCCCGGGTTCGCGCCGTGCTCGACGACCGCCGTGGCGCCCTTCAGTTTCCACTTTGCGGTCATCTTGCGCACGTTCATGTGGCGCCAGTAGAGGGTGCGCTCGGTCGGGTGCTTCCTGCCGCCCGCGTACGGGTCCCAGACCTCGACGGAGGTGTTGACGTAGAGGACGCCGCGGTCGTGGCACCACTGCAGGATCTCGCAGGCGTCGATATTCCACGCCAAGTCGATAAGGACGTCGCCTTCGGACACGTACTTGCCGAGCAGCTCGTGCATGTTCTCCTCGGTCACCCGGTCTCGCACGTAACGGACGCCGATCGCGGTCCACTGCTTGAGCTTCTCCTCCTTGCTCTCGAAGTCGATCACGGTGACATCTTTCGGGGCCACCTTGATGTGCTTGAACAGGATGGGCAGCGTGCATTCGGCGACGGCGCCGTAGCCGACAAACAGTATCTTTTTGCTGAATTCGATCATGATTCGCGGGTGAGGTTAGGGCAGGTGTTTATTGACGATTAATTGCAGGAACAGAAGGCTATGAAGGTTACGTTTCTCGGCATACGCAAGAAAGAGAGAGGCACGGGTTTGCGGCCAGGGTCGGCCGCCGTCGCAAGCCGAGGGCGCCGGCAGCCCTTGGAAATGGTCGGGGCGACAGGATTCGAACCTGCGACCTCCTGGTCCCAAACCAGGCGCTCTACCAGGCTAAGCTACACCCCGAGGTGAGGGGCCACCGCACGCCCCTTTGCGGGGGGTGTCAAGACGCGATGTCCCCGGGGTGCGCAATCTGCTTGCCTACCATGGTTTTTGGGTCTCTTCTGGTCCCTCTTAACTTACTATCCATGGATACCATTTCCCGCGAAAATAACAGCCTGCTCCCGATGGGCGGCGTCATCATTGGTGCCGTTGCGCTCATTATCGGCGGCTATGCTGCGATCAGCCTTTCCAAGGTGAATCGCACCCTCGCCCAACAGGCTGACAAAGTCGCGAAAATCGACGACATCGCCTCCCAGGTCGCCTCGGCTTCGGCCGCGAGCGACAAGGCCGCCAGGGATATCACCACGCTCCAGAACTCGACGCAGGCCGCCGTGAACCAGCTCGGAACCGAGCTCGCGACCCTTGACGAGAAGGTCAAGCACATCGAGGAATCCCATGTCGCCAAGGCCACGAAGGGCCCCAAGGGCGAACCGGCCGTCGCGGGCCCCGGCGAATACGTCGTCAAGTCGGGCGACACGGGCGCAAAGATCGCCCGCGCGAACGGCGTCAGCCTGGCCGACCTCACGTCGGTCAACCCCGGCATCAGCTGGACCCATCTCAAGGTCGGCGAAAAGATCAAGCTGCCCGAGAAGAAGTGACCCCTGGGGAGCCTTCCCGGTGGGTTCATGAGGGCGGGCGCGAGCTCGTCTCGACGCGGGTATTCGACCTGAGGAGCGAGCGGTACCGCCACCCCGTCAGGGGAACCGAGCGCGAGTTCATCGTGGCGCATGCGCCCGACTGGGTGAACGTGGTCGCGCTGACGCCCGACGGCCGGATCGTGATGGTCCGCCAATTCCGGTTCGGCACGAACGAATTTTCCCTGGAAATCCCCGGGGGCGTCATCGAGAAGGGCGAGGATCCGCTCGCCGCGGGAATCCGCGAGCTCAGGGAGGAGACGGGCTTCGGAGGCGGGAAGGCCAGGGTGCTCGGGAGCGTGCACGCCAATCCCGCGATCCAGGACAACCGCTGCCACGTCGTGTTCGTCGACGGCGCGGTCCCGGCGGGCCCCGTCCACTGGGACGCCGACGAGGAGATCCAGGTCTCGACGGCCCCCGCGGACGATGTCCTCGCCTGGGCCAGGTCCGGAAAGATCACGCACAGCCTCTCGGTTGCGGCGCTCATGTTCTTCGAGGCGACCCGGGGCGTTTGACTTAACGCCGGCCGCGGATTAGCTAGGCGTCACCCTTTCCCGGCATCCGCACCCTTTACCGACCGCATGAACGCCCCCCAATTTGCCAACAGCCCCGAGGCGCTCAGCGCCCCGGGTGAGGGGGGCACGCTGCCCGAGCCGCTTGAGCGCGAGATCCGGCAGATCTACCGGCGAAGCCCGATCTACGGCCGCAGATTCCCGCTTCACCGCGAGCCCCTTCGCTGGGCCTGCTACACGGAGATGCCCTCGCTCTCAAAGCGCGAGATCGTAGAGGCGGGGCACCAGTCGTTCTTCGAGGACTATGCCGTGATCGAGCGCGGCCTGGCCGACCACTCGTTCGAATACGAGAACACGTCCGGGACCACGGCCGCGCCGATGACGATCATCATGGAGAACGGCTGGTGGACGGCCCAGACGCAGAGGGCCTACCGCGCGTCGCCCATCCTGCGCGAATTCGCGGACAGGCCCCACCGAAAGTGCGTCCTGGCCCCCGTGGGGTGCTCGAGCAACCTCTGCCCCTACGAGGACCATCCCTTTCCGCACCGCTATTTTGACGGAACGGTTTATCTGAACCTTTCGAGCGACCCCTTCGCGTTCTCCGAGGCCGAGTGGGACCGGATCGTTCTCGAGCTCCAGGCGACACGCCCGGATATCCTCGAGGGCGAGCCCGTTTACCTCTCCCTGCTCGCACGCGCCGCCGCAAGGCGCGCCGTGAAGGTGCCGACGATCCGCGCGGTCATCCTCACCTACGGCAAGGCGAGCCTCGAGCACGGCCGGCGCATCGCCGAGGCTTTCCCGGCGCCGCAGGTGGATCTCTACGGTTCGACCGAGGCCGGGTACCTCTTCGTCGGCGAGGCGTTCAGGGACAATTCGAGGGTCATCGACGAGAACGCCTTCATCGAGCTTGTGCCGTGGCGCAGGGGGGTGGAGGGCGTCCACCAGATCCACGTCACGACCCGCGGCCGGGAGGCGATGCCGCTCCTGCGCTACCGCACCGGAGACATCGTCATGTCGAGGCCGGGCGGCTTCCGGATCCTTGGGCGCGAGCGCGATCTCTACTTCAGGCCCGACGGCTCGCTCGTGTCGGCCTCGGATGTCGACGCCGCCCTTCCCCCCGGCTTTTCGTGCTGGCATTACTCGCTCAGCCAGACGGGCGAGAACCGGTGGGACTTCCTTTATGTTGCGGACAAGACAGCCGATCACAGGGCGGTCGAGGGCGCGGTGTCCCGCCTCCTCGGCCCCGGAGTGCGCGTCAACGCCTTCCGACGCAAATCGATCGCACCTGCCGCCAGCGGCAAGTTCGCGCTCCTCAAGCCGCTCGCACGGGACTAGACGCTTCTCCGGGAGGTTAGGGGGCCTAATTTTAGGCACATCGCCGATCGTCAGTCTTTACTCGCGCGGCCGGTCCCATTGGACTTGAGCCCGCGTTTCCGCACAATGGACCTCGTTCGAAACCTCTTTTGCAGCACCATAGGCAGGAAATTGATCATGGCCGTCACCGGCGTGGTCCTCATAGGCTTCGTGGTCGGGCACCTCGTCGGCAACCTGCAGGTGTACGAGGCGCCGGACAGGATCAACGGGTACGCCCATTTCCTGCAGTCGCTCGGGCCCGCGCTCTGGCTCATCCGGCTCTTCCTGCTGGCCTGCGTGAGCCTCCACGTCTGGTCCGCGACGGTCCTCACGCTTGAAAGCCGGCGCGCCCGCGGCCCGGAGCCCTACCAGGTGAAGAAATGGATCAGCGCCACCTTCTCCTCGCGCTACATGAGGGGCACCGGCTACGTGGTCCTTGCGTTCATCCTCTACCACCTCGCCCATTTCACGGTCGGCATCGCCCAGCCGAGCACGTTCAAGGAGAACATCCCCCATTACACGATGAGGGGAGACTACCACATCATGGGGGTCACGGTCACCGCCGCGGGCACCGAGGTGCTCGACGTCCGCTCGATGGTGATCCGGGGCTTCGAGAACCCGATTGTCTCGGTCTTCTACATCGTGGCGGTGGGGCTCCTCTCCCTTCACCTCCTTCACGGGGCGGACAGCCTCTTCCAGACGCTCGGCTGGCGCAACCACCGCTGGGAGCGGGGTCTCAGGGTCCTCGTGACCCTCCTGTGCGCCGCCTATTTCCTCGGCAATCTCGCGATTCCGGGCGGCGTCCTCCTGGGAATGCTTCGTTAGACCCGGCAAGCCATGGCAACACTCGACTCTAAGGTACCCGCGGGGGAGCTCTCTGGAAAATGGAACCGCCACAAGGCGGCCATCCGCCTCGTTAACCCGGCGAACAAGCGCAAGTACGAGGTGATCGTCGTGGGCGCGGGCCTCGCCGGCGCGTCCGCCGCGGCCTCGCTCGCGGAGCTCGGCTACAAGGTGAGCACCTTCGTCTTCCACGACAGCCCGAGGCGCGCGCATTCGATCGCGGCGCAGGGGGGCATCAACGCGGCGAAGAACTACCAGAACGACGGGGACAGCGTCTACCGGCTCTTCTACGACACCATCAAGGGCGGCGACTACCGCTCCCGCGAGGCGAACGTCCACCGGCTGGCCGAGGTGTCCGTCAACATCATCGACCAGTGCGTGGCCCAGGGGGTTCCGTTCGCCCGGGAATACGGCGGGCTCCTCGACAACCGCTCATTCGGGGGCGCCCAGGTCTCGCGCACCTTCTACGCCCGGGGCCAGACCGGCCAGCAGCTGCTCCTCGGCGCCTACTCGGCCCTTTCCAAGGGGGTGGGCTCCGGCGGGATCAAGCTGCACACCCAGTCGGAGATGCTCGACCTCGTGGTCGTCGACGGCCACGCCAAGGGCATCATCGTTCGGGACCTGGTGACGGGAAAGATCAGCCGGCACGCTGCCGACGCCGTCGTCCTAGCGACCGGCGGCTACGGAAACGTGTTCAACCTCTCGACGTACGCCCGGGGCTCCAACGCGACGGCGATCTGGCGGGCCTACAAGCGGGGCGCGTGCTTCGCCAACCCCTGCTTCACGCAGATCCACCCGACGTGCATCCCGGTCACGGGGGACTACCAGTCGAAGCTGACGCTCATGTCGGAGTCCCTCCGCAACGACGGTCGCATCTGGGTGCCGAAGAAGAAGGAGGACCGCCTGAAGCCGCCGGGGTCGATCCCGGAGGAGGACCGCGACTACTACCTCGAGCGGATCTACCCGAGCTTCGGCAACCTTTGCCCCCGCGACGTCGCGTCGCGCGCGGCGAAGCGCGTCTGCGACGAGGGCCGCGGCGTCGGCGTGAGCGGGCTCGGCGTCTACCTCGACTTTGCGGAGTCGATCGGCCGCCTCGGCGAGGCGGGGGTGCGCGAGCGCTACGGCAACCTGTTCGACATCTACAAGGAGATCACCAACGAGAACGCCTACAAGGTCCCGATGCGGATATTCCCGGCCGTCCACTACACGATGGGCGGTCTCTGGGTGGACTACAACCTCATGTCCAACGTCCCCGGGCTCTTCGTCCTGGGCGAGGCCAACTACTCGGACCACGGGGCGAACCGCCTTGGCGCATCGGCGCTCATGCAGGGGCTTGCCGACGGATACTTTGTGGTGCCGTACACGATCGCCGACTACCTCGCCACCCAGAAGCCGGGCTCGCGTCCGAAGGCCGACCGCGCCGAGTTCACCCAGGCCGAGGAGAACGTCGCGCTGATCACGAGCCGGCTCCTCGCCGTTAAGGGCAAGGAGCCCGTCAGCCACTTCCACAAGCGCCTGGGCCAGATCATGTGGCAGTACTGCGGCATGGCGCGCAACAAGGAGGGCCTGGAAAAGGCGATCAAGGAGATCCCGGTCGTGCGCGAGGCGTTCTGGAACAACGTCAATGTCCCGGGTTCGGGCCTCACGCTCAACCAGTCGCTCGAGACCGCGGGCAGGGTCGCCGACTTCCTCGAGCTCGGCGAGCTCATGTGCCGCGACGCGCTGGCGCGCGAGGAGAGCTGCGGCGGACATTTCCGGGAGGAGCACCAGTATCCCGACGGCGAGTGCAAGCGCGACGACGTCAACTTCGGCCACGTGGCCGCCTGGGAGTACGCAGGCGAAGGCAAGGCGCCGGTGCGCAACACCGAACCCCTCAACTATGAGACGGTCAAGATGAGCGTCCGCAATTACAAGTGATGAGCACGACGACCTTCAGCGTAACCGTCCGCGTTTGGCGCCAGGCGGGCCCGGGACAGCCCGGGCGCTTCGTGGACTACCCCGTGAGCGGCGTGAATCCGGACATGTCGTTCCTCGAGATGCTCGACGTCCTGAACGACGGTCTCACCCGAATGGGCGATGAGCCGGTCGCGTTCGCGCACGACTGCCGCGAGGGGATCTGCGGCACGTGCTCGCTCGTGATCGACGGCAAGCCCCACGGCCCGCACCACGGCGTGGCCTCGTGCCAGACCTACATGCGCAGCTACAAGGAGGGCGACGTGATCGTGGTGGAGCCCTTCCGCGCGCGCCCGTTCCCCGTGGTCAAGGACCTGATCACGGACCGGAGCGCCTTCGACAAGATCCAGCAGGCCGGCGGATTCATCTCGATACGCACGGGCTCGGCTCCCGAGGCCAATTCCGTGCCGGTTCCGAAGGAGGTCGCGGACCTCGCCATGGACGCGGCGCAGTGCATCGGGTGCGGCGCCTGCGTGGCCGCCTGCAAGAATTCGAGCGCGATGCTCTTCGTCGCCGCAAAGGTCTCCCATCTTGGCCTCCTGCCCCAGGGGCAGCCGGAGCGCGACCGCCGCGTCCTCGCGATGGTCAGCACCATGGACGGGCTCGGCTTCGGCAGCTGCACGAACCAGTTCGAGTGCAGCGCGGCGTGCCCGAAGCTGATCTCGCACGACTTCATCGCCCGCATGAACCGCGACTTTGCGAAGGCGATCTTCCGCTCCGCGTTCAAGCCCGTGGCCGCCGGGGCCGGGGAGTAGACGCGGGCCCGTTCGGCGTCCCCGCCTGGGGGCCATTTGCGTTTTTCGGTAACTAATCGGGGGGCGGCCGTGTTCTCTTGGAAACAAGAAAATCCAATTGAACATGAAAAACAGCATCCTTCCGATCGTCGCCTTCCTCGCAGCCCTCGCGGCCGCCATCCTCCTGCCCGTCGGGGCCGTCGCCGCCGGCGGCGCGGTCACCCTGACCGGGCTTTTCGCCGTGATCCTGGGCGACTACGGCCGCACGCTCGAGCCCCTCGCGGTGCCCGCGCCGGTCGTCCCCTTCAGCTCCCCGGCATCGGCCGAGGAGCGGGAGGCCGCCTGACACCCCGTGAATTCGTTGAAACCTTTTTCGGGGGCCCGCGTCTAAACGGGAACATAAACCTGGAAACGAAATGAACCCTCGAATCCTCCCCATCCTTTCAAACCTGGTCTTGATCGCGGCATTCTCCATAATGTTTGCGAACACTGTCGTCACGGGCATCGCCTTTTCGGTGACGGGGATCCTCGCAATGCTCTACACCGACTACGGACGGAACGTGGAGCCGCTGCGGGCCCGGGCCAGCGCAATTCCGCACGCAGTGATCGGCGGGAACCCGCCCGAACTCGGCCGCGCTGCCTGACGCTAGAACATCGAGAGCGCGTGGGCGCTCTCAAGGACCACCCAGGCGCCGCCGGCGATCAGCGCGGCGACGAGGGCGTACCTGAGCACCTTGCGGCCCTTCAGCACGGCATCCTTGAAGTCCGTGTTCAGGGTTTTGCGGTTGCTCTGCGAAATGAAGCTCACGAAGCGCGGGTCCCGAAACTTCCCGCCATGGGTGTCCTTCGCCAATCCGAATCGGATCGCGGGGCGGTGGAAGAGGTTTCTGAGGACGGACTGCATCGGGCTCGGAGTTGCAGTATCGGTATTTTGAGGTCGTTTTTTCAAGGTGAAACTCGCTAATGTCGGCCTTTCACGGAATTTTACCAGACACGAACCCGATCTCCCCATGCACCATTTCCGCTACGCCGGTCAAAATCTCCACTGCGAATCCGTAGACCTGGCGGAGGTGGCGAAGCTCTACGGGACGCCGACCTACGTCTACAGCGCGGCCACGATCTCCGACAATTACACGCGGATCGCCGCGAGCATGAAGGGCCTCGACGTGCGGGTGTGCTATGCGGTCAAGGCCAACGGCAACCTGGCCGTGCTGAGGCACTTGGCGAACCTGGGCTCCGCGTTCGACTTCGCCAGCGCCGGGGAGATGCGCCGGGTGATTTCGGCGGGCGCGAGCGTGAGGAAGAGCGTCTTCGCCGGCGTCGCCAAGACGGAGACCGAGATAAGGCTCGCGCTCGAGGCGGGCATCTTCTCGTTCCACGTCGAAAGCGAGCCCGAGCTCGCAAGGATCAACCACGTCGCCGGCAAGCTGGGCCTCAAGGCCTCGATCGCGATACGTATTAATCCCGATGTCGACGCGCACACGCACGCGAAGATCACGACGGGCACGAGCGCGAACAAGTTTGGCATCCCGATCAGGCAGGCCCAGGCGGCCTATGAGGCGGCCTCCAAGTACCCGAACATCGCGATCGCGGGCATCCAGTCGCACATCGGCTCCCAGATCACCGAGGTGGGGCCCTTCGTCGAGACAATCGAGAAGCTCGCCCCGCTGGCGGCGGAGCTGAAGCGCAACTACGGGATCACCTATATCTCGATCGGCGGTGGAATCGGGGTCGTCTACAAGGACGCGCTTGCGAGCGGGCCGTTCTCCTGGTGGGAGACGATGCCCGAGGCGAAGCGGCCCCTCACCCCCGAGGCCTACGGGGCCGCGCTGGCCCCTGCCCTGAGGGAGCTTGGCCTCAGCGTGCTGCTCGAGCCGGGACGCTCCATGGTCGCAAACGCCGGAGTCCTCCTGTCGCGGGTCGAGTACCTGAAGCGCGGCCAGGGCAAGAATTTCCTGATCATCGACGCGGCCATGAACGACCTCGTCCGGCCCGCGATGTACGACTCCTACCACGAGATCGTGCCGCTGCACCGCGACACGACCCGGCGCGCCCTGGTTGCCGACATCGTCGGGGGTATCTGCGAGACCACCGACTGCTTCGCCAGGGACCGCCAGATCCAGGAGCTCGGCGAGGGCGAATACCTCGCGCTCATGAGCGCGGGCGCCTACGGGCACGTGATGTCGAGCCGCTACAACGAGCGCCCCATCCCCGCGGAAGTCCTCGTCAAGGGAAGCGCCTTCGAGCTTGTCACGGCGCGGGAGACCTTCGAGCAGATGATCTCCAACGAGAAGATACCCGCGTTTTTGAAGTAGCGCGCGGACCCCGCGGGGGTTACAAGGGCCCCATGAAGTTCTGCGTCGTCGGGGCCGGGGCCTGGGGCACGGCGTTTGCGCTGCACCTTGCGAGGGGCGGCCGCGCCGTCGCGCTCGTCCCCAGGAGGCCCGAGCAGGCCGCCGCGATCTCCGCCGCGCGGGAGAACCGGGAGTACCTCCCGGGGGCGATCATTCCGCAGGAGGTTGCGGTTTTCCCGAGACTGTCCGAGGGCCTGGCCGGGGCGGACGTCATCCTCCTTGCATGCCCCTGCCAGACGCTCCGCCAGACCAGCAGGAACATCCGCGAGGCGCTGGATTCGGGGCGCAGGCCGCGGCTGATCGTCAGCCTCGCCAAGGGCCTCGAGCTCGGCAGCCACCTGCGGGCCTCGCAGGTGGTCTCCGAGGCGATTCCCGGCGCGACGGTCGGCGCCCTCTCGGGGCCGACGAACGCGGCCGAGGTTGCGCGCGGGCTGCCCGCGGCCATGGTGCTCGCGGTGGCCGGAGACGACCTGGTGACCTACGATCTCCAGGCCGCGATCAGCGGGCCCACGCTGCGCGTCTACACGACCGACGACCTAGCGGGCGTGGAATTTGGCGGGAGCCTGAAGAACGTCTATGCGATCGCGGCCGGCTGCTGCGAGGGCCTGGGCCTTGGGGACAACGCCAAGGCGGCCCTCATGACGCGCGCCGTCGCGGAGATGGTGAAGGTCGGCGGCTCGCTCGGCGCCCGGCCGGAGACCTTCTACGGGCTCAGCGGGTTCGGAGACCTGGTCGCCACGTGCCACGGCAAGTGGAGCCGCAACCGCGAGTTCGGCCAGAGGGTCGGCGAGGGGAAGGCCATCGGGGAGCTGTTTGCGGGCCGCAGGACGGTGGTCGAGGGCTACGAGACGACCCGCTCCTTCGCGGGGCTGTGCGCGGAGAAGGGCATTGACGCCCCCATCCTCAGCGAAACCAATGCGATTCTCTTCAAGGGAAGCCGGCCCGCGGACGCCATCTCGGCGCTGATGATGCGCGGTCTCAAGCGCGAGACGGTGTCGGCCTTTGCGCGGACCTAAAGGGGGGGCTTCCGCCCTGGGTGGGGGCCGATCCCCGGGGACCCGGGCGGGCCCAAAACGGGCGCGGACGGGGAATGGGCGCTTTTGGCTCCCTAACGGTTTGATTTAAAATAGGAAGGGGAATTTCCTGGCGCGTTTTCCCGGTCCGCAAACCCAGGGGTTGTGCAACGGGGGCTCTGCATGCACATTTGCGGGCACATGAACATAGCCGTCGGCTGCACGCTGCGCTACCAGGTGGTGGCCCCGAGTGCGGCCTTCACCTTCAACGTCCTGGTCAACACCGGTCCCGAACAGCGCCTGCTCTCCGAGACCATCAGGTGTTCGCCCGAGGTCCCGACCGAAATCGCAGCGACCTCAAAGGGGGAGCGGGTGCTCAGGGTCGAGGTGCCCACGGGGCCCTTCGAACTCGCGTATTCGGCGACGGTTGACGTGGAGCGGGCCGAGATGCCTGCGGCGGTTCCCGCCGACAGGCCCGGACGGCTCCCGCTGAGCATCCTCACCTACACGCTTCCGAGCCGGTACTGCGAGAGCGACCGGTTCACCCCCATGGCGTGGGAGCTGTTCGGAAAGGGCGAGGACCGGGCCGAGCAGGTGCGGTCGATCTGCCGCTGGGTCGGCGAAAACATCGAATACGCGGCGGGCTCGAGCGACGGCCGCACCTCGGCGTGGGACGTGTGGCAGACGCGCAAGGGAGTCTGCCGCGACTACACGCACCTGGCGATCGCGCTCTGCCGGGCGCTCACGATCCCCGCCCGCTACGTGGGCGGCTACGCCGTGGGCCTCGAGCCGATGAACTTCCACGCGTGCATCGAGGCCTACCTGGGCGGGGCCTGGAGGCTGTTCGACCCGACCGACGGGATCGCCCCGGGGCTCATTGTCGAGGCGACGCGCGGGCGCGACGCCTCCACGGCCGGCCTGACGACCATCTTCGGGAAGGTGCAGCCGGGTTCGGTCCAGGTCGAATGCTCGACCGCCGCCCCGGCTGCCCCCGAGGAGGCTCAGTCCGCCGGGATCCGCATCGAGTAGAAGCTGCGGTAGACGAACACGAGGGCGACCAGGAAGATCGCGATGCCGAGCACGAGCTTGGGCGTCGACTCCATCTTCACCGCGATCTCGACGGCCAGGAGGCCGAAGAGGGTGGTGAATTTGATGACGGGGTTCATCGAGACGGACGACGTGTCCTTGAACGGGTCGCCGACCGTGTCGCCGACGACGGTCGCGGCGTGGAGCGGGGTCCCCTTCTGCTTCAGCTCGACCTCGACGATCTTCTTCGCGTTGTCCCAGGCGCCGCCGGCGTTGGCCATGAAGATGGCCTGGAAGAGGCCGAAGAACGCGATGCCGATCAGGTAGCCGATGAAGAAGTAAGGGTCGAAGAACGCGAGCGACAGGGCGAAGCAGAACACGACGATGAAGATGTTGACCATCCCCTTCTGGGCGTACTGCGTGCAGATCCGGACGACCTCCTTCGAGGCGGCGACCGAGGCCGACGTCGAGTCGAGCTTCATGTTCTCCTTGATGTAGACCACCGCGCGGTACGCGCCCGTCACCACCGCCTGGGCGCTGGCGCCCGTGAACCAGTAGATGACCGCGCCGCCCATGAGGAGGCCCATCATCGCCTGGGGATGGACGAGCGAGAGCCGCTCGATCGTGTCGGGGTGGAGGCGCTTCAGGAGCATGATGATGCCGAACACCATGGTCGTCGCGCCGACGACCGCGGTGCCGATCAGCACCGGCTTCGCGGTCGCCTTGAACGTGTTGCCCGCTCCGTCGCCCTTCTCAAGCTGGAGCTTGGCGTTCTCGAAGTCCGGCTTGAATCCGAACTCCTTCTCGATCTCGGCCGCCACGCCCTTGTTCGACTCGATCTGCGAGAGCTCGTAGATGGACTGGGCGTTGTCGGTCACCGGCCCGAAGCTGTCGACGGCGATCGTGACCGGGCCCATGCCGAGGAAGCCGAACGCCACGAGGCCGAAGGCGAAGATGGGGGCCGCGAACCGGAACTCCTCCGGCATGATCGACTGGAGGGCGGCGTTGCCCGAGATCAGGTACGCCCCGAACATGAGGCCCAGGATCACCAGCCCCATCCAGAAGGCTGAGAAGTTGCCGGCGACAAAGCCGGAAAGGATGTTGAGGGATGCGCCGCCCTGCTTGGAGGACGTCACGATCTCCTTCACGTGCCGGCTCTCCGTGGACGTGAAGATCTTGGTGAACTCGGGGATGACGGCGCCGGCGAGCGTGCCGATCGAGATGATGGTCGCGAGCACCCACCATAGGTCGGGAGGGCAGGGCGTCCCGCTCGCCAGGAGGAAGTAGGTCGCCACATAGGTGACGGCGATCGAGACGAGGGACGTGATCCAGACGAGGTTCGTCAGGGGCTGTTCGAGGTTGAAGTCCTTCTTGTCGCCGTAGAGGGCCTTCGCGAGCGCGCCGTTGACGAAGTAGCTCAGGAGCGAGGTGACGACCATCAGGATGCGCATGGCGAAGATCCAGACGATCAGGGTCCCGCAGAGGGCCGGGCTCGCGAGGAGCGCCAGCGCAAGGAAAGCGATCAGCGCCACGCCCGTGACGCCGTAGGTCTCGAAGCCGTCGGCCGTGGGCCCGACCGAGTCGCCCGCGTTGTCGCCCGTGCAGTCGGCGATGACACCCGGGTTGCGGGGGTCGTCCTCGGGCATGTTGAAGACGATCTTCATCAGGTCGGCGCCGATGTCGGCGATCTTGGTGAAGATGCCGCCGCAGATCCTGAGCGCCGAGGCGCCAAGGGACTCGCCGATCGCAAAGCCTATGAAGCAGGGTCCCGCCAGCTCGGACGGCAGGAACGCCAGGATGCAGATCATGAAGAAGAGCTCGATCGCGACCAGGAGGAGGCCGACGCTCATGCCCGACTTTAGCGGGATCAGGAGCGTGGAAAGCGGGTTGCCTTTCAGCGCCGAGAAGGCCGTGCGCGAATTTGCGACGGTGTTGATCCGGATGCCGAACCAGGCGACTCCGTAGCTGCCGAGGATGCCGAGAATCGAGGAGAGGAGGATGACGACCACGTGCCCGGCGGACTGTCCCGAGAGGGTGCCGAAGTAATACGTCATGCAGATCGCGATCAGCACCCAGAGGACGGAGAGGAACTTGCCCTGCTGGGCCAGGTAGGTCTTGCACGTCTCCCAAATGATGTTGGAGACGGACGACATCGATTTGTGGACGGGCAGGTTCTTGGTCTGTATGTACTGGAGCAGACCGAAGATCATGCCGCCGACGCACACGACCAGGCCGATCATCAGGACGGCCGAGCCGCTGAGGGCTCCGCCCATGAACGACACCGTGTGCAGGTCCGGGATCTTGATGTCGGACTCGCTAGCGCGAACCGAGGGAATGATGAGCGCGGCAAGGGCTGCAGCCGCACCCAATTGCCAGGTTTTGAGTGACTTCATGTTGAGGGATAGGGGGTTAGACTGACGCTGGAGGGTTAAACTCGTTCTCCAGCCTGCCAAAATCCCTTGCCCTGGGCGAGACTATACTCGTCCGCGGACGATTCAATCAGACCAGCGAATCGCGTTTAGTAGCTCGGCCAAATGGTAGCCGGATTTCGCGAGTCGTTCCTCGGCCAACGGGATGCAAATATCATCATAATGAGGAGGAAGCGTAATGGCTATCCTCTTGATCCCCCCCTTTCCGTCGGGCGTCAGGGCCCCGAAGGTGATCCCCGAGAAGGCGGTGCGCGCCGCCGCCAGGCTCTCGTTGGCCCACCCCTCGGCCCAATGGTGGTAGTCCCCCGCGCTTTTCCAGGCGGCTCCTTCGGCGGCGATCTTCTTTTCCAGCACATCCGCGACGGCGGACGGGTCCTTGGAACCGGCGATCTTGACGACGAGTTCGGTATCCCAATACGCGTGCAGCTCGTCGTACCGGCCGGGCCCGAAGAAGTCGGCGTTTCCCCCCTTGTCATTGGGCAGCCCCTTCGCGGCGGCGGGGTCCGACACGAGCGTCTCGGAGCCGTCGGCCGCGATCTGGAAGAACCCGTTCCCGACATGGAGGGGCTGGTGGAGATCGCCGGTAAAGTGGACGAGCATGCAGAGCGCCTCCCGCTGCGTGATGCGCCGGTCCCCGCCGCCCTCGAGGACGCTTACCGCCTCCTCAAGCATGTGGACGACGTCGTCGGGCCTGGAAAAGGGGCCGTCCAGTGCGTACGCCTGCGTGCCGAGCGGCAGGTCGACATAGTGCCATTCCCCGTTCTTGGGGAATTCCGCGTTGAACTTGAGCGCCTCGGGGTCGGAGCCGAGGGGACCCGCGTGGAAGTAGGCGCTGCGGACCTCGTCCATCCAGCTTGCGATGGAGGAGAGGTTGTCGCTGCCGAGGATCTTGACGACGTGGCTGCGCGCATCGGCGCTCAGGTTCTGCGCGGCGACAAGGGCCATCGCGCTGTGGCCCTCGGCTCCCCACGGAAAGGCCGGGAGGGCGGACGCCAGGGCCAGGGTCAGGGTCGCGAGAGTCCTTTTGATTCGGAAGGTCATGGCAGGGAGGTTCGTCCTTTGCCGCCGTGGATGGAAAGGCTATTTTCACCGCAAACCCAAACTTTACCCATGCCGCCGGCCGCAACACCGGAGCCCCCCTGTTGCGCGGCCGTCTTCACGTCGCGGGGAACCCGGGGGCGGAAGGGGCTGCGGCAGGGTGGCGGAGCGCTTGGCGGAGCGGGCTGCCGGCCGGCCGGGCCCCTTGCCCGGACCTGCGACAAAGGCTCGCCTTCGGGGCCCGGATTCCCAGAGATTCAGGGGGCAGCGGCCCGGGTGGCGGAATGGTAGACGCTTCGGACTTAAAATCCGATTTCCGCAAGGAAGTGTCGGTTCGAGTCCGGCCCCGGGCACCACTCACCCAGATCAATAGGGAAGGATCTATTTCGGGTCGTGGCGCAACCGCTTCAGGAAGTCCTTCTCGAAGAGATGGTAGATAAGACTGCGTTCTTCTGCAAAAACGCATTCGATCACCTTTCCAGACAAATAGCGGTAGACGACACGGTAGGCGCCTATGCGCAGGCGATGGTAGCCGGAAAGCGCCTCTTTCAAGGGGAGGCAGTCGCCTCGCTCGGATTCAAGGCCGCGCAGGGATAGCCTGATCTTCCGTCGAGATTCAGGCCCCAGAGTCTCGATGAACGCCTTGACCTGCTCCCGGACCTGGACCCGGTATTTCATTCCTCGAGATCATCGAGCGTATAGACTTGGCCCTTTCCGGCTTCAGCGTCCGCGATCGCCTTGCGGGCCCGGGGATTGGCTAGCAGCTCCGTCGTCTCGATAAGCGCAGCCAGGTCGTCTGCCCCCATCACGTACGCGACAGCCTTCTCGTGGCGCGTGATCGTGGCCATACCGCCATTCTCCGCTTCACGGACCAAGCTCGTGAATTGGCTCTGGGCTTCCTTGATGCTGTACGTACTTTTCACGTGGAAAAGCCTTACTCGAGCGCAGCGAGTGTCAAACCTTGGGGATTCCGAGCGCACACACCGTGCGAGGATCGTTGCCTTGATTCAGTTCAAGCTGAAGAACGATTCTACCCACCCCTCCCGGTCCCGCAGAGAAACTACCGCGGCCAGAGCCAGCCGAACGTGCCCGCCGTCAGCCCGGCAAAGATAAGGCCGTCGATCGTCATCTTCAGTGTCGTCAGCCACGAGCGGCGGTACCAGATGGACATCTGCCAGAGCGCGGCCGAGTAGCCGAGGAACGAAGCTGTCCCGGCGATGCGGAAGACCGGCATGTAGGCGGCCTTGATCGGAAGCGCGTGACAGGTGATATAGGCCGTGAAGAAACTGACCACGACAAGATAGGCGAACCAGAGGGAGAGGCTCCTGCCCATTTGAAAGGGCCCGTTGGGAAGCACGGTCAGCACGATGACGGGTCCCTTGTTCATCTTCTCCTTGAATTCCGGGGTCCTCATTTCCTGCATGTTCGAAGCGAGGGGGACCATGTAGTCGCCCGGGGGCACGGCAAAGGGCCTAAGGGCCTCGATCACCTTGTCCTCATTGGGCACCTTGGAATGGTCGCTCCTGTGCCACGGCACAGCCATGTGGAGAATGAAACTGGCGACGAACACGAACACCGACGAGAGCAGGATCGGGAGCCATAGGGCATGCAGCACCGTCATGATAATCTCCTTTGTTGAAGGGTGAACCTGGGCCGCGGCTGACATTGGCGTATCTTGGATCGGCCGTCAACGGGATCGGCTTGGCGACAAATGACGATGCAAATCATGGGGTTAGGGCACTAGGCCCCCTCCATGTTGAACCTCCAGGATGTGCCGGATGGGTGGGGTGTCCCGTCTGATGTCCGTTGGGAATTCGTTTCCCGAGCGGAGAAAGGGCAGGGATAGGGCCAATGCGGGAACGTCCGCGGCTTTCAAGGGGCTGGTTGCCGGTCCGTCGCCGCGGATGGCGGATTTCCGCCGCCCGGCTGTCGTTTCGTCGAGAAGACGGGCAGCAACGCACCCTTGAACATCCCCCTGAAGCAGCTGGTCCTCCTGCTGTCATTTTCCGCGCTCACCGGATGCGGCCATAACGCCGCGCCGGTGAGCCGGCATTTGGCGGTCGTCGAGAGGGTCGAGTCGGGGGACGTCCTTCCCTACCAGTATTATTCGGTGACCAAGGGGTGGCAGCCGGGCCGGCTCATCTGGCTCCGCCTGACCGGATCTCCGGACCGCTCGGAGCCCGCGCGTCTGAAGGTCCTCGCCCTGGGCGCGGCGCCCTCAGAGGCCTACGGTCGGGTGGGCGACACGGTCTCCTTTCATTTCGCGGGGAGGCTTCCTTTCTCGGGAGAGGTGTCGATGGATCAGCTTTCCGACTATCGGATCTTGCCCTGAGGGTGCCAGCCCGCGGCGGGATTCGCCGCGGGTTGGCTTTGCATTTACCTGGCTTGACCGAGCCTGCGATTAGATCTAGGGCAGCTCGTAGACTTCGACCAGCGCGACGCCCGTCGTGTTGCCGGCCCCGGCCACCTGCACCGTGTAGGTGCCCGGCGGCAGGGACGCCACGAGCGCGCAGTCGGCGGAGCCCGAAGGCAGGGAGAACGCCCCCACTTGGGCGAAGGCTGCGGGCGTGGCCACGCCGAACGTTGCCGAGACGGGTGAGGAGCCGCCCGACGGGGCGTTGGCCCATCCGATGTCGGTTGCGATCACCTTCCCGTCGCTGTCGAAAAGCGTGAGGACGGGCGTCGCAAGCGCGCCGGTGACTCCGAAGGATGTCAGCACCGGCCCGTCTCCGCGGATCAGAAGCTTCTCCGTTCCACTGCCCGAGACGGCGAACCCCGCGATCAGGGTCTGCGAGCCCGTGCCCGCCTCGCAGCGCGCCGAGACATTGATGATGCGCGCCGTGGGCGTGCCCTGGTCCGCGTCATAGAGCTCAAGGAGCACGGTGCCGCCGTCCCCGCTTACCGAGGTGACGTTCGCCGTGTAGGCGCCCGGAAGAAGCGTCGACAGGAGCGCGGAGTCTTTGGAGCCGCTCGCAAATGGCGAAGGCGCCCACCTGGGTAAAGGTACTGCTGAGAAGCGAGGAGCCGCCCCAGCCGGAATTCGAAGCAATCGGCGTCGGATTGAAGTTTTCGAAAAGCAGCAGCTCCGGGTCCGGCAGGAATCCGCTGACGCCGAAGGCGGAGAGCGAGGGCCCGTCCCCGCGGATGAGCACGCTCTTCTGTCCCGACCCGCTGATGGCAAATCCGCCGATCAGGGTCTCTGAGCCGGAGCCCGCGTTGGCGCGGACCGAAAGGTTGACGAGACGCGCCGTCTGCGTCGACGGAGGGGCGGACGCCAGGAGACCGAGCCTGACCGCATTGTTGTTGGTGTCCGCGATATAGAGATTATTGTACGCGTCCATCGCCAGACCGCTTGGGATTGCTGAATTGGGCCGCGCTTCCCACGCCGTCCGCGTTTCCGGCGATAAATTCCGTGCCGGCCAGGGTCGTCATGGTTCCGTTCGGCAAGACCTCCACGATTTCATCGCCTATCGCGGCATAGAGATTGCCGGAGCCGTCCACGGCAGACGCCCAAGACGTAGGCCAGGTCTCCTGCGCCGGGCATGGACGTCACGACCCCTGCCGGCGTGACCTTCCGAACGGCGTTGTTGTTCGTGTCCGCGACATAGAGGTTTCCCGAGACGTCCACAAAGAGACCGGTGGGGCCGTTGAACTGGGCGGCGCTCCCCGCCCCGTCCGTGTATCCGGCCTTTCCTACGGAGCCCGCGAGCGTCGTGACGACCCCGGCCGAAGTGATCTTGCGGATCGTGTCATTGCCGGTGTCGGCGACGTACAGGTTTCCTGCTGCCGTCCACGGCGACCCCTTGGGGGTCATTGAATTCCGCGGCGGTCCCCATGCCGTCCGTGGAGCCGAATTTTCCCGCGGCTACCCGCAATCGTCGTCACGACTCCCGCCGGGGTGATCTTCCGAATCGTCGTATTGCCGGTATCGGCGACATAGAGGTTGCCTGAGGCGTCCAACCCAATCCCGTAGGGGGCTGTGAAACGGGCGAAGTTTCCCGTGCCGTCCGCGCTTCCGAGGAGCCCGGGAGCGCCGGCGAGCGTCGTGACGATCCCGGCTGGGGTGATTTTGCGGATCGTGTCATTTCCGGTGTCCGAAAGATACAGGTTGCCGGAGCTGTCGATGGCGATGGCGCCCGGAGCGTCGAACCGCGCGGCGGTCCCCGTCCCGTCGTTGGAACCGGCGCTTGCCGCCCCAGCGAACGTCGTCACGGCGCCGGCCGACGTGATCTTGCGGATCGTTTCATTGCCGGTGTCGGCCACATAGACGTTTCCGGAGCCGTCCACGGCGTCCCCGAAGGGTGAATCAAACTGCGCGGCGCCTCCCGTCCCGTCGGCGCTTCCGACGGTCCCCGCGGTCCCCGCAAGGGTCGTCACGACCCCGGCCGAGGTGACCTTCCGGATCGTGTCATTGCCCGCGTCGACGACGTAAACGTTACCCGAGCTGTCCACCGAGACGCCCGAGGGAAGGTGGAAGAGCGCGGCCGTTCCTGTCCCGTCGGAATTGCCCGTGGTCCCGGCCTTTCCCGCGAGCGTGGAGACAACCCCGGCTGGCGTGATCTTTCGGATGGTTTGGTTTCCGGCATCTGCGAGATAGAGGTTTCCGGAGCTGTCGATCGCGAGATCCTGGGGATCGTTGAAGGCCGCAGCCGTTCCCGTGCCGTCTGAGCCTCCGAGGACCCCCGAACCCGCGAAGGTCGTGACGGTATAGGTGCCCGTGACGGAGCCGGCCTTGGAGAGCTTCAGGATCTTGTTGGCCCCGGAATCCGACACATAGATGTTGCCGGAAGCGTCCACCGCCACGCCCACGGGGGTATAGATCGGCGGGACGGTGGTTCCGGCCGAGCCTCCTGTCACGATGATGTCAGCACTTCCAACGAGCGTGCTCACGACGCCTGCGGGCGTCAGCTCCCGGACCGCGGCGCCGTCGGCGAAAAAGATATTCCCCGAGCCGTCCAGGGCGAGGCCCCTCGGTTGATCCCAGCAGGGCGGCGCTTCCCGTCCCGTCGACGAAGCCGAGGTGGCCCGCCAGCCCCGCGAGCGTCGTCACGACCCCGGCGGGGGTGATCTTACGGATCGTGTGGTTGCTGCCGTCGACGACGTAGAGGTTGCCGGAGCCGTCCACGGCGACGTTGGAGGGGCCGAAAAACCGCGCGGCCGTCCCTGTGCCGTCGGCGCTTCCCGGCGCCACGCCTGCGAGGGTGGAGATCGTGTAGGAGGAGTTGGAGCTTCCCTGCGCCGTCGCGGCGTTCGGGGCGAAGAAGGCAGCCATGCCCGTGAGGCATAGGCCGGCTGCGAAGGTGAGGCGTTTTGAAGCGGACGGGGATATCGGATTCATGGGGTGCGGGTTTTGCCTGGATGGCCTGCCAATTGGTGGAGTCGTGTGCCTGGTTCCGCCGTCGTCCCGGTGGGAAACAGGCCTGGGGTTAATGGCGCAGGATTGGGAACGGGGACGACTGCGGATGAAACGGCACTTTCATTGGAGAACGGGCGCGTTCAGTACAGGATGACAGGGGTTCGAGTGAAACCGGAGGTGCTTTCGGCGTGTCGGAGAGGAGCCCTTGCGCTCCCCTTTTCGCATGCGCCGTGCCACGGCGCACCGACGGTGCCTAAGTCATTTGACCAAAGGACGAAGCGGTTGCGGGCGCACCCTCCGCGCCGGCGGGTATTCCGGGGTTTGGTTGCACGCACACGGTCCTGGGATCCCCGGCCGGTTCCGGGTGGGTGCACCCAACCAGGGAATCGAGAAAGCCCGACTGGCCGGTCGCCGCGCTCCCGCCGTCGCTGCTTGCAAAGCCGTTCGTCGAGCGCCCTCAGGTCCGGACTTTGCGGAGGGATGGAAGGGTGTCCTTCATGCGCTCGCCGGAAGCGCCCAAAATCCGGCGCCGGCGGACCCGCATTCCTGCTTGCGGATCATCCCACCGCGCGACATCCGCGCAGGCATTGTGCAAGGGAGTGCGGGTCTTTTGCGGAAGCCAGCCCGCGGCAGGATGTGCCGCGGGCTGCCTTTCATTTTCAAGCTTGATCGCGCGCGATTAGACTAGGGCAGCTCGTAGACTTCGACCAGCGCGACGCCCGTCGTGTTGCCGACCCCGGCCACCTGCACCGTGTAGGTGCCCGGCGGCAGGGACGCCACGAGCGCGCAGTCGGCGGAGCCCGAAGGCAGGGAGAACGCCCCCACTTGGGCGAAGGCTGCGGGCGTGGCCACGCCGAACGTTGCCGAAACGGGTGAGGAGCCGCCCGACGGGGCGTTGGCCCATCCGATGTCGGTTGCGATCACCTTCCCGTTGCTGTCGAAGAGCGTGAGGACAGGCGTCGCAAGCGCTCCGGTGACTCCGAAGGACGTCAGCACCGGTCCATCGCCGCGAATCAGAAGCTTTTCCGTTCCACTGCCGGAGACGGCGAACCCCGCGATCAGGGTCTGCGAGCCCGTGCCCGCCTCGCAGCGCGCCGAGACATTGATGACGCGCGCCGTGGGCGTGCCCTGGTCCGCGTCATAGAGCTCGAGGAGCACGGTGCCGCTGTCCCCGCTTACCGAGGTGACGTTTGCCGTGTAGGCGCCCGGAAGAAGCGTCGACAGGAGTGCCGAGTCCTTGGAGCCGCTCGCAAATGGGAACGCGCCCACCTGGGTGAAGGCATTGGCGAGCGTGGAGGAATTGCCCCAGCCGGCATTCGATGCGATCTGCTGACTGCCGGATTCGTAGAGCACAAGCTCGGGGTCCGGCAGGATTCCGCTGACGCCAAAGGCGGAGAGCGACGGTCCGTCCCCCCGGATGAGCATGTTCTTCTGACCCGCCCCGCTGATGGCGAATCCGCCGATCAGGGTCTCTGAGCCGGAGCCCGCGTTGGCGCGGACCGACAGGTTGACGAGGCGCGCCGTCTGCGTCGACGGCGGTGCCGAAGCGAGGAGGCCGAGCCTGACCGTATTGTTCAGGGTGTCGGCGATATAGAGGTTGCCGTACGCATCCATCGCCAGGCCCTTGGGATCGCTGAGAAGGGCGGCGCTTCCCACGCCGTCGGCGCTCCCGAGGGCGAACTCCGAACCGGCCAGGGTGGTCATGACTCCGCTGGGAGTGATTTCCACGATTGCGCCCAGAAGCGCGGTGTAGACATTGCCGTATCCGTCCACGGCAACGCACGTGATGTAATTGAGGTTTCCGGCATCGGGAAGGGAGGTCACGACCCCGGCGGGCGTGACCTTCCGGATGGCGGCATTGTTCGTGTCCGCGACATAGAGGTTGCCCGAGACGTCCGCCACGAGTCCTGTCGGACCATTGAACAGCGCGGCGCTTCCCGTCCCGTCCACGTAGCCGGTCTTTCCTGCGGTGCCCGCAAACGTCGTCACGACACCGGCCGGGGTGATCCTTCGGATCGTCTGGTTGTTGGTGTCGGCGACATACAGGTTTCCGGCGCCGTCCACGGCGACCCCCTGGGGGTTATTGAACTCCGCGGCCGTCCCCGTGCCGTCCGTGGAGCCGAATTTCTCCGCGGTGCCCGCAAACGTCGTCACGACACCGGCCGGGGTGACCTTCCGGATCGTGGCGTTGCCGGAGTCGGCGACATAGACGTTGCCCGAGGCGTCCACCGCCACTGCGTCGGGGGCTGTGAAGCGGGCGAAATTTCCCGTGCCGTCCGCGCTTCCGAAGAGCCCCGGAGCCCCCGCAAGCGTCGTGACGACGCCGGCCGGGGAGATCTTGCGGACCGTGTCGTTGCCGGTGTCCGCGAGGTACATGTTTCCGGAGCTGTCGACCGCGATCGAATTCGGGTTGTTAAACCGCGCGGCGGTTCCCGTCCCGTCGTTCGACCCGGGGCTTGCCACTCCTGCGAGGGTCGTCACGGCTCCGGCTGGCGTGATCTTGCGGATCGTTTCGTTTCCGGTGTCCCCAACGTAGACATTTCCCGAGCTGTCCACGGCGTCACCCGTGGGAGAATCGAACTGCGCCGCGCCTCCCGTCCCGTCGGCGCTTCCGACGGTCCCCGCCGTTCCCGCAAGGGTCGTCACGGCCCCGCCCGAGGTGACCTTCCGGACCGTGCCGTTTCCGGAGTCGATCACGTAGAGGTTTCCCGAACTGTCCAGCTTGACGTCGGTGGGTTGATTGAAGAGTGCGGCGCTTCCCGTACCGTCGGAATTGCCCGTGGTTGCGTGCTTTCCCGCGAGCGTCGTGACGACTCCCGCCGGCGTGATCTTGCGGATGGTTTGGTCCCCGGTGTCCGCGACATAGAGGTTCCCGGAGCTGTCGATCGCGAGGCCCTGGGGATCGTCGAAGCCCGCGGCGGTCCCCGTGCCGTCCGCACCCCCGAGGTTCCCCGAGCCCGCGAAGGTCGTGACCGTATAGCTGCCCGTCACCGAGCTGCCCTTGGTGAGTTTTAGGATCACGTTGGGTGTTCCTTCCGACACGAAGATGTTGCCGGACGCGTCCACCGCGACATCCGATGGGCTATAAATCAACGGGAAGCCGCTTTCGGTTGATCCCCCCCCCGCCACCACGGTCGGTCCTCCAATGAGCGTGGTCACGGTGCCTCCGGGTGAGACCTCCCGGATCGCGCTGTCAGTCGCGTCGGCAAAGTAGATGTTCCCCGAGCTGTCCACAAAGAGGCCGTACGGCGTGCCCAGACGGGCGGCGGTTCCCGCCCCGTCGGCGAAGCCGCTCTTGCCGGCCAGGCCGGCGAGCGTCGTCACGACGCCGGCGGGCGTGATCTTCCGGATCGTAAAATTGCCGGAATCGGAGACGTAGAGATTTCCCGAGCTGTCCACGGCGGCGTACGACGGCCGGTAGAATCGCGCGGCCGTCCCCGTGCCGTCGGCGCTTCCCGGCGCCACGCCGGCTACGGTCGAGATCGTGTAGGACGAGTTGGAGCTGCCCTGCGCCGCCGCGTTCGGGGCGAGCAGGCCTGCCATGCCCGTGAGGCAGAGGCCGACTGCGAAGGTGAGGCGTTTTGAAGCGGACGGGGATATCGGATTCATGGGGTGCGGGTTTTGCCTGGCTGATTCAATGATCTGTCGGGCCGAATGCCTGCTTCCCGACGCCGGCCCGAGGAGAAGGGGATTAATGCTTTGTAAACGAGGGGCGGTCTTGGAAAAACCTTGGACGAGCCCGAGTCATTGCCTGAGAACGGAAGCGTTCATGCGGGATGGCGGGGTCGTGTTTGAGAGAGGGTACGCGTCCCGGGAATCGAGGCAACGGCCCATGCCCCATTTTCGCATGCGCCGTGCCATGCGCCGCCGAGGGACCCTAAGTCATTTGGGCCAAATGCGAAGCAGCTTTGGACGCCCTTCTTGCGGCGGCGTGAATTCGGCCGAATGGTTGCACGCACACGGTCTGCGGGCCCTAAGGGGCCCCCCGGTGGGTGATATTAACCACCTTTTGCGCCGACGGGCGCATGCGGAACCGGCGCCCCGGATCCACGGGAGCCGCCGGTCCACGGGCGTCAAGAGGGCGGCCGCGTCGTGCGCCGCTCGCAGGGGACAAGCCTAGTGCAGCAATTTCAAAGCGACGATGGCGACGGCGGCGACGGAGGCGCAGATGAGCAGCGACGTCTTGAAGGGCACACGCGGCGTCTGCAGGGAGGCGTCGTAGTTGATGGCGCCGGAAGCCATGGATTTTGGAGAGGAGGCGGTGCGAGTGATTGAGGACATTATGCCTCCAATTTACTGCATGGACCATGCCAGCCTCCGCGCTTCGCCGGGGACCGGATGCGTCAGAAAAAATCAGCCGCGAGGGGCCCGTCTGCTATAAGGCCGGCTTCCTCAACCTCAGGCCCGCAACGGACGCCGCCGCCCTGACGATGATCTCGATATCCTTGATTCCCCGAAATCCGGAGAACGCCGCGGCCAGGAGCGACCCGTCGGCCCCCTCGAGGGCGACGCCTCCCTGCCATCCGATGAAATCCGGACGGTTCACCCCAAACACACCCTCGTCCAGCTTTCCCGCGTACACGAGCTGCTCGAACTCGCCGGTCGAGTATCCGGTGCGCCAGACCTGGATGACCTTCCTGCTTGCGATCCCGAAACACCAGCGTCCGCGGTCCTTGTCCGCCCGAATATCCTGCCGTGGGTAAGACCCGAGGGCTCGATGACAAGGACCGCCGCGTTTCCCTTCGACTGCTCGCGGTCCACGGGGTCCTGAAGGAACTCCGGCAGGAGTTCCTCAACGGCTTCGACGAGCTGCTGGCCGGGGGGTTTCATCGCCGAAGCGTGGCGGGGAGCGGGAGCAAGGTCGATGTTGGAAACGCTACCGAACGGGGATGGGCCGATTCGGGCGGGCGCGGCCCAAAGAATCCTTCCTTGCACCGGGTGCCCGGGTGTAGGCTGAGTGAGGAGGCGATACCCCGGTCGCCCAATTGAACCCCCGTCCGCCGACACCCATGAGAATCCCTTCCTCCTGCTTTCTATTCGCCGCCGTCGCGGCCCCGATCCTGGCGCAATCCGAGCCTGCCGCCGCGGAGCGCTGGCTCGCCAAGGCGGAGATTGCGCCGGCGTTTGCCGCTCCCGCCACAAAGCAGGAATGGGAATCCAGGCGCCAGGAGATCCGGGCGGAGCTTTGGACGCTTCTCGGCCGGCTGCCTCCGCGCCCGGCGGTTCCCGAGGTGAGGACCCTGTCGCGGGAGGACCGGGGCGACTACATCCTTGAGAAATTCCAGTTCGACAATGAAGCGGGCTCGACCGTGCCGGGCTACGTTTTCCTGCCGAAGGATGCCCTGTCGCGGCATCCGGCGATCCTCTACTGCCACTGGCATGCCGGAGAGTACGGCCTCGGCAAGCAGGAGCTCCTCGAGGCCCGGCACACCCCGGAGGCGCCCGGACCGGCGTTCGCCAGGCGGGGCTACGTGGTCGTCGGGATCGATGCGCCCGGATTCGGAGAGCGCAACGGCCAGGGGCCGGACGGCCCATCGGAGCGGGACATGACCGCGGAGGAGACGACCGCCAAGTTCAACCTCTGGGTGGGGCGCACGTTCTGGGGAATGATGCTGCGCGACGACCTGATGGCGCTCGACTACCTTGCTTCGCGGCCAGAGGTGGACCGCGACCGGATCGGGGTCACGGGAATGAGCATGGGCTCGACCCGGACCTGGTGGCTCATGGCGCTCGACGAGCGGCTGAAGACCGGGGTCGCGATCGCCTGCATGACGCGCTACCAGAACCTGATCCGCCACGGCTCGATCCACGAGCACGACATCGGCTACTTTGTGCCGGGCATGCTGGACCACTTCGACAGCGAGGCCGTGATCGCGATGAGCGCGCCGCGGCCCATCCTTTTCCAGACGGGCGACCGGGACGGCGGCTCGCCCGTCGACGGCATCCACGCCATCGAATCGGCCGTGCGTCCCGTGTACGCCCTGTACGGCAGAGAGGATGACTTCCAGAGCCTTGTTTACCCGGGTCTCGGCCACGTCTACACGCCGCAGATGTGGGGGAGGACGCTCGCCTGGATGGACGCCCATTTGCGCGGTTCGGGTTCCGGACGCTGACGGTTGACCCCGGGAAGCCTGGGATTCGGGGGACTTGCGCCAAGGCGCGCTGTTGCATGCCTCCAGGACAGGCAGGGACTTGTAAATTTGGTCCGGAGCCTGCTTACGTTGTGCAATGGATAACGACCCCGCCCTTCGTCCAGGGACCAGCCTTGTCTATGGATTGGAGGACCGGCTGCCGCTGGGGTCCGCCGTCCTCGTGAGCCTCCAGCAGGTTTCCGCGATGGTGGTGGGGGTCATCACGCCGGCGCTTCTTCTTTCAAACATCCTCAAATTCTCGGCTGCGGACACCGCCTACCTGACGAGCATGGCCCTCATCGCCGCGGCGCTCGGGACGTTTCTGCAGACGACCCGGATTGGTCCCATCGGCTCCGGGCTGCTGAGCGTCACCGGGACGAGCTTCGCCTTCATCCAGCCGCTCATGCAGGCGGGCCGCCTCGGCGGGCTCGCGCTCATGTTCGGCATGTCCCTCGCGGCGGCTCCGGTCTCGCTGGTCCTTGCGCCCTTCCTGCCGAAGCTGCGCCGCTTCTTCAACCCGCTTGTCTGCGGCATCGTGGTGCTGCTGATCGGGCTCTCCATCATCCCGGAGGCCATGTATGGAATCATTGCCGCGCCCGGGCCCGGCGCGCCGGCCTGGGCCGGGGCGGCCGTCGCAGCCAGCGTCATCGCGGCCGTCGTTGCGGCGCAGGCGGTCGGCCAGCCGTGGACCCGGCTCGCCGGGATCCTTTTTGGCGTGGCGGCCGGCTATGTCGTCTGCGCGGCGTGCGGCTGGCTTCATGCGCCGCCGCTCAACACCGGTGCCTGGATCACCCTCCCGCGGATGTTGCCGCACGGCCTCTCCTTCCGCTGGGAGTTTTTCCTGCCGTTCGCCTTCATCTACGTCGTCTCGGTGATGGAGTCCCTGGGCGACATGACCGCGACGGCGCAGCTTTCCGGGCTCCAGACCCGCGGTGCCGAGCACGGCCTTCGCATGCGGGCCGGGATTTATGCGGACAGCCTGACCTCGATCATCTCCTCGCTGTTCGGATCGTTCCCAAGCACGACCTACGCCCAAAACAACGGCGTCATCCAGATCACCGGAGTGGCGAGCCGGCATGTGGGCCGCTGGATGGCCGCAATCCTTGCGCTCCTGGGCCTCTTCCCGGCCGTGGCGCGCTGGGTGACGGCGATGCCGCCCTCCGTCCTCGGCGGCCTTGCCCTTCTGCTCTTCGGGCTCGTGTCCGTCGCCGGCCTGAGGCTCATTTCGCAGGCGGGACTCAGCCACCGCAACGCGATCGTTGTCGCCCTGTCCATGGGAATAGGCCTCGGCGCCCCGACGCAGGTCCAGTGGCTCGAGACGCTGCCGCCCGTCCTCCACATGCTCCTCGAGTCGGGCATCTCCGCGGGCGGTGTCACCGCCCTCATCCTCAACTTTGCGCTGCCGCACGACCAGGAGTCTCCGGTGGCCTTCGGGACCGAATAGGCCCCGGGCACGCGGCGCAAGCGACCCGAAGCACCCTCCCTGCGCGCCTCCGGGCGAGGACGCCTATCGCGCCGTCCCGAGCGCGACGGCCGAAGACGGGGCGGCCCGCCGCCGCGCTGGCGCCGGGGATTTCGGGAACGAAGCCGAAATCCGCACGGCCTACGGGGCTGCGCCGACCGCGGGGCTCGGGATTCTCCCCGTGAGGTGACCGGGCTCCGGCCGTGACCGACCGGCCGGTCGGGCCGCGATGCCGCCGAGAACGACGTCGACGCAGGCCTTGCGGTACCCGGACGCGCCGTATTCGCTCGCGACCTTGAGCGTGGCGCGGCGCAGGACCGCCGAGAGGATCGTGCCCGCAAAAAGATCGGCGACGACGGCCGCGTTGGTTCCAGGCCGCACCTCGCCCGATCTGCAAGCCCGCTTGATGCGTTCGACGAGCGCCGCTCTCATCGGCCAGAAAATCCCGCGCAGGGCCTGCTGCTGGCACACGGCGTGCCGGTGGATCTCACCGATCATGGCCCGGATCAGCGGAAGGTTGGCCATGAGCAGGGCCTCATAGCGGTGGGCGAACGACTCGAGGTCGGCTCGCAGGCTCCGGCCGGGGCCCTTGGGAGTCGACCGGGTCATGCCCGCCGAATGCGCTTCCGACCACCGCCTCCAATAGATGCTCCTTCGTCCCAAAATGCCTGAATAGCGTGACTTCGTTCACGCCCGCCTCGCGCGATATTGCGCGCGTCGTGGCGCCTTCAAGCCCGTCGCGTGCGAACACACGCGCAGCCGCGAACAGGAGGCGCTGCCTGGCCGGGGGGCGCCGGCGGGAGGCCCGGGGTGGGGTAGTCATGCAAGTGGTCACTTGCATATTTCCGGAACAAGCTGTTATTTTCAAGGGTCAATTTGACGACCGCCGCCGCCCGCATGAATCCGACCCGCATCAACAATGAACCGAAGGTCCGCCCATGATGGCCCCCGTCATCATCTTGGGGGCGCTCATGATGCTCGTCTTCTGGGACACCTCTGAGAGGTAATTGAGGGGCGTTTGGCCTTGCCCGGAAGGGCGGCTCCTAGCAGGTTCGCCGTTCTTCACGTGAAAATCGGCTTTCTCGGCGGCACATTCGACCCGATCCATTTTGGACACCTGCTTGCCGCGCAGGACGCCTTCGAGCAGCACAAGCTCGACCGACTGGTCATCGTGCCGGCGGCCCAGGCGCCCCTGAAGCCGAACGAGACCCAGTCGACCTCTGCTGACCGGCTGGCCATGGTGCGGGCCGCCACCGAATGGGACACGCGATTCGAGGTTTCGGACTTCGAGCTGTCCAAGGGCGGCGTGAGCTTCACGATCGACTCCGCGCGGCATTTCAGGGCCCTTTACCCCAACGACGAGCTCTTCTGGGTGATCGGCGGCGACCAGCTGCCGAAGCTCCATCTCTGGAAGGACATCGAATCTTTGGCGGCCATCGTTGAATTCATCTTCCTCGAGCGTCCAGGCTATCCCGTAAAGGCGGCGCCGGATGTGCCCGGACTCAGGTTGCACCGATGCGATGGCCATTTGCTTGCAATCAGCTCGACGGAGCTTCGCGACCGAACACGCCGCGGGCTGTCCCTCGATTATTTCGTCCCCCACAAGGCGATTGTTTACATCCGCGAAAAGGGCCTGTATCGGGAACTGCGTTGAAATTGAACCCCGACGAATCCCTGGACCTGGCGAGGCTGTGCTGCCGCGCGCTTGCGGAAAAGAAGGCCGGGGACCTTCGGGTGATCGATGTGACGGAGCTTTCCTCCATCACCAATTACATTGTGATAGCGACCGCGACCTCCGAACCCCATGTGCGCGCGCTCAGGGTCGAGCTTGAGAAGGCCCTCGACGCTTCCAAGACAAGGATCGTCGGTATCGAAGCTGCCAGCGAGAGCGGCTGGGCGGTCATGGACGCCTTCGACGTGATGGTCCACATCTTCACCTCCGACACGCGCAACCGCTACAAGCTTGAAACCCTCTGGCGCGACGGGCACGAGGTTCCGATTGAGGATCTTTTGGCCGGTAAAAAACCGTCAAAAAAACCCAGGGCAAAAGCGAAAGCCAAGACCCCGGCCAAGAAGAAGATCCGCAAGTAAGCTAAGGCAAGCTATTTGCAGATCTAATGGGCCGTGAAAGGCTCCGAAATGGCCATTTTGGGGGTACGCGAAACTACGTACTTGTTTCGGCATTCATGGCTTGAACCAGGAGGCCCCGGTCTTAGTGTCGTAATGCCCGGATTTCGGGCATGTATATAATAAAACGATAACAAACATAACGTTAGGACGACCCATGAAAAATCAAAACCGAGGGTTTACCCTCGTAGAAATCATGATCGTCGTGGTGATCATCGGGCTTTTGGCTTCGATGGCTATCCCGGCGTTTCAGAAGGTTCGAACTAGTTCGCAGGACAAGGCTGTCCTGAACAATGCCAGACAGCTCTCCGGAGCGAGCGACCAATACTACCTCGAGAACGGTGTCTCATCCTGCATGCAGAGTGACCTGATCGGGCCGACGCAGTACATCAAGGCGCTCAACTCGGTGGCCAATGAGTCCTATCCGGCTGGCTTCACGCAGGGCACCACGATCACCATCGGGAGTGTCGCCGGGCTTCGCACCATCACGTATGCACCCTAATTGATACCTTCCTATCCAACTTAGAGTGCTTGTTAATTATAACCAAAATTCAAATAAATCAGGAGATTCGTTCGTCATGAAAAATATCCGCAATCAAGCCAAGGGTTTCACCCTTGTTGAAATTATGATCGTCGTCGTCATCATCGGCCTCCTGGCCGCCATGGCGATTCCCGCGTTCCAGAAGGTTCGGACCAACTCGCAGGACAAAGCCGTGCTGAACAACGCCCGCCAGCTGTCGGCAGGCGCTGACCAGTACTACCTCGAGAATGGTGTCTCCTCGTGCTTGCAGACCGACCTGATCGGGCCGACGCAGTACGTGAAGGCGCTCAACTCGGTGGCCAACGAGTCCTATCCGGCCGGCTTCACGCAGGGCATCACGATCACGATTGGAAGCGTCGCCGGGCTTCGTACGATCACGTACGCTCCCTAAACGCCTAAACTCGACTTAATCCTCCTGCTGTTCAAGCGGTTATACCTGAACTCTCCCTGTGTTTCCGAACGCCGGTAACGTAGGCTGTACTGCGTATTTACAATTGTTTGAACTTGCCGGGGGATGCGTTGAGTAATTCAATCTACTCTCTCAGAGAATTGGGTTAGAGTCATTCGTTAATCATAAATCATAGAACAAATACGCATCAAATGAAAACCATTAGCAACAAGACCAAGGGCTTCACCCTTGTCGAAATCATGATCGTCGTCGTCATCATCGGCCTCCTGGCCGCCATGGCGATTCCCGCGTTCCAGAAGGTTCGGACCAACTCGCAGGACAAAGCCGTGCTGAACAACGCCCGCCAGCTGTCGGCAGGCGCTGACCAGTACTACCTCGAGAACGGTGTCTCCTCGTGCTTGCAGACCGACCTCATCGGGCCGACGCAGTACGTGAAGGCGCTCAACTCGGTGGCCAACGAGTCCTATCCGGCCGGCTTCACGCAGGGCATCACGATCACGATCGGAAGCGTCGCAGGGCTACGTACAATCACGTACGCCCCGTAATTGGGTTTGTTAATCATAAAAAAAATCAGTCTTAAATTCTCCTAATGAAAACCATTCATTCATCTTCCAAGGGCTTCACCCTTGTCGAAATCATGATCGTCGTCGTCATCATCGGCCTCCTGGCCGCCATGGCGATTCCCGCGTTCCAGAAGGTTCGGACCAACTCGCAGGACAAAGCCGTGCTGAACAACGCCCGCCAGCTGTCGGCAGGCGCTGACCAGTACTACCTCGAGAACGGTGTCTCCTCGTGCTTGCAGAGCGACCTCATCGGGCCGACGCAGTACGTGAAGGCGCTCAACTCGGTGGCCAACGAGTCCTATCCGGCCGGCTTCACGCAGGGCATCACGATCACGATCGGAAGCGTCGCCGGGCTTCGTACGATCACGTACGCGCCGTAATCGACATTCCGGAAGTTTTCTCCAGATTCAAAGCCGCCCGCATCACGTGGGCGGCTTTTTTTGGTTTCGAAGCAAACGCTATGAACGGTTCACCCCTTCGGCAGGTGCTCGCTGATCGGCGCCTTTGGTTGTTCGCTCTGATATCGGCCGCGTCCGCGGCGACGGGGTTCATCCTGGTTCCCGACCGGATGGCCCTTTCGGTTGTCACCTCGACCGGCTACTGGTGCGTCCTGGCGGCGTTCGTGCTGTTTGTTCGGGCGCTGTGGCGGACCTACCGGGAGGAGCTTGCGGGGATCCGCAAGGCGGGGGCGCGAGGATTTGACTGGGTGTCGCTCGCGGTCGTGGCCTTCGGAGGGACGGTGCTCATCGTCCACGAATCCTTCGGCTTCAAGATCGTGATGGACGAGGTGATGCTGGTCGGGACGTCGATGAGCATGCACTTCACGAGGACGGTGCTCACGCCGATCCGGGGCGGGGACGTCCAGGGCGCGTTCGTCATCTTCGAGGGCATGATGGACAAGCGGCAGCTCTTTTTCCCGTTCCTTGTCTCGATCCTGCACGACCTGACCGGATATCGTCCCGAGAACGCGTTCATCCTGAATGCGATCCTGGCCTTCGTCTTCCTCGGCCTTGTGAATGCGCTCGGTCGGAAGCTGGCGGGCCGGATGGCAGGATGGCTCGGGGTGGCGCTCTTCACGGGTCTGCCGCTCCTTGCCCAGAACGCCACGGGCGGGGGCTTCGAGCTGCTGAACCTCGTGATGATCCTCGCGACGCTGCTCCTCGGGGCCCGCTTCGTCGAAAAGCGGGACAAGCCGTCCTTCACCGCGTTCTGCTATTCGGCGATGCTCCTGACGCAGGTGCGCTACGAGTCCGCCATCTTTTTGGTGCCGGTGGCGGCGATAATCGTGTGGGTGTGGGCTCCGCGAGGGGAGGGCGACGCTCTCCCTGCCCGTCCTGGTGCTGCCGATCCTCATGATCCACTGCGCGCTCCACATGCGCATCTTCGACATCCGCGCGTCCTCGTGGCAGCTCCAGAGCAAGCCCGAATTCTCCAAGCCCTTCTCGCTCTCCTATATGCCGGAAAACCTCGCCCACGCGCTCGGGTTCTTCTTCGGCAGGTCGACCGACCAGCCCAATTCCTACGTCTTCTCCGCGCTCGGCTGCGCCGCGCTCATCTTCTTCATCCTCCTCGTCGTCAAGCGCCTCAGGTCCCTTTCGGCCGTGCCGCCGATCGCCGTTTCAACGGCCTTTTTCACCTTCGGGTTCGCCGCCCAGTTCGTGCTGATCATGTGCTACTTTTGGGGCAAGCTCGACGATCCGGTGATCCGGAGGCTGAGCCTTCCGACCCACCTTTGGATGGGGATCGCCATCCTCGGGGTCCTGCCGCAGTTCCCGAGGCCGGCGGTCGTCAAGACGCTCCTCGGGGTCGTGATCCTCGGGATCCTGGCCCAGGGCGTGCCGTCCATGGCGGCGCACGCCTACAACCAGGAATACCTGGCGGGCCTCGAGACCCAGTGGAGGCGCCAGTTCATCGCCGACCAGCCGAGGAAGGACTACCTCGTGATCGACAACGACTCGATCCTCTGGATCGCGCACCAGGTGACGGCCACGACGGTCGAGGCGGCCAGGAAGCGCCAGGTCGACCTCGCCTTCTTCATGCGCACGCACACGTTTTCGAACATCTACGTGTTCCAGCGCTACATGATCGACCCGGACACGGGGAAAATGACCCTGCGCGAGGGCGACGACCTCGGCCCGGACTATGTGCTTGAACCGGTCAGGGCGGAGCGCCTGCAGACCCTGACGCAGACCCGGATGAGCCGGCTGCTCGAGATCCGCGACCACGCGAAGGTGATCTCAAACCCCGGGCCCGACCAGGTGGTCCCGAAGGACAAGGCCGCGATGGACAAGGCTCGCGAGGCCTACCTCGAGAACTTTCTGAAGAGGCTTCCATGAAGCGGGTGCTCGCGCTCTTCAGGAGCCGGCAGTCGTCGCGCAGGGGGATCCTGTTCGCGCTCAGCGGGGTGCTGGCCCTCTATGTCGGCTACGTCGCCGTCCCGCCGATCCAGGCGGGACACATGATCATCAAGGGGGGCTACTACTACATGCTGGCCGTCTTTTCCCTGTTCGTGTTCTACGCGGCGAGGCTCATGGGCTCGAGGCCCGGGGTGTGGAGGCAGTGGGCCCGCGGGCCCGGACTGCCCGGGGCCGCGATCGCGGCCGGGACGCTCGTCGCGGTCTGGTCCGACTCGTTCAGGCACAAGATCCTCTACGATGAGTTCGTGATCCAGGGTACGGCCTACGTGATGCACGCGACAAAGCAGGTGAGCACGATCCTGCGCGCATACAACCTCTGGGGCACGTGGCTGCCGATCGACTTCTATCTGGACAAGCGGCCGTACTTCTTCCCCTTCCTCGTGTCGCTCCTGCACGACCTGACGGGCTACCGCGTCGCGAACATGTTCGCGCTCAATGTTGCGTGCGCCGCGGCGCTCCTCGGGCTCCTCTACTGGTTTGCGAGGGAACTGGCCGGCCGGGCCCCGGCGCTCCTTGCCGTCGCGCTCATGGCCCTCCTGCCGCTGTTCGGCCAGAACGCGACCGGCGCCGGCATGGACCTCCACAACCTCACGATGATCGCGCTCTGCGCCTGCCTCGGCGTCCTGTACCTGCGGGTGCCGACGGAGGACAGGCTCTCCCTCTTCGTGCTCGGCGCCGTGCTTCTGACCCAGAGCCGCTACGAGTCGATCATCTTTGTCGGGCCGGTCGCATGCGTGGTCCTCGCGGGCTGGCTGCGGGCCGGCAGGGCCGTCCTGTCCTGGCCCGCGGTCCTGGCGCCCCTCCTCCTCGTCCCCTATGCCTGGCACAGCCGCGTCCTCGCATCGGAGCCGATCTTCTGGCAGTTGCAGGAGGGCCAGACGTCGGCGTTCGGGACGACCAACATCGCCGGAAACTTCCGGGGCGACATGGACTTCCTCTTCAACACGGGGCCGGGTCTCGCGAATTCCGCGTATCTGACCGTGCTCGGCCTCTGCGGCCTCGCCTGGGCCCTGTGGCGGACGCTCGCCTGGTGCCGCAGCCGGCCGCGCCCCCCGGTCGGGGCCCCCGTCATGGTCGGCGGTTTCTTCGCCGCCGGGGTCGCCGCCCATTTCGCCGTCCTCCTCTTCTACTGGTGGGCCAAGTTCAACGACCTGATGGCGGCGCGGTTCGCGCTGCCGATGTGCCTGTCCTTCGCCGTGCTCGCGGCCGTGCTCGTCCGCGGCCTCGGCGACCGCCGCATTCCCGCCCTCAAGCTCGCCTGGTGCGGCCTCGGGGTCTGGCTCCTGACGATGGGGCTCCCGGCGATCGCCATCAAGTTCTACACGAACCAGAACCTGGGGATGCAGGAGCTCGACTGGGAGCGCAGTGTCATCCGCACGCGCCCCGGCCCGGTGCTCGTCATCTCCAACAAGTCGACGATCCCCTTCATCCTCTGGAGGATCGAGGCGATCCTCGATTCGGTCGCTGCGCAGAAGGCCGGCGACATCCGCTACCACATGGGGCAGGGGACCTTCAAGGAGGTGATCGTGACGCAGGCGATCCGCCCGACCAACGGCGACGGCGGAATGGGCGTCGACCCGGACGACCTCCTGCCGGCAAGCTTCCACCTTCAGATGATCGCCGAGAAGCGCTTCGGCGGGCGGCTTGACCGGCTGAGCCGGGTCGTCTCGATAGACGCCCCGGCGGAGAACGGGAAGAAGCCGGCGGACCGTCCTCAGGTGCCGTCGCCGCTCTTCTCGATCAACAGGCTCCAGTCCTTGAGCGATCCCCCGGTCGCCGCCCTGACCTCCTCGGCGCTCAGGCGGTAGACGAAGATCGAATAGCCGATCACGGCGTCGGGCTTGCGCACGCGCAGGTAGTAGCAGAGCCGGGAGAAGCGCAGGTGCAGGAAGCGGTCGCGGGTGGTGATCCACTGGGCGTGGGACATCTCCTTCTCGTAGTTGGCGCGCGCCTTCGGGTCCTCGGCGAAGGCCTTGAACACCGGTTCGAAGATCCGGTACGTCTGGAACTCGTGCTCGAGCTCGAGCGTCCAGGGCCCCTGCACGGTGCTGTAAACCTGCTCGAGCATGGTGGCGCTGACGCAGTAGACGCCGGGGCCGAGCGGGATATACGGCTCGTCCTCGTGGAAACCGTTGATGTAGGCCAGGCGCTTGACCGGCAGGTGGTAATAGCGGGGTTCCCCCGTGCCGAAATAGGCGAGGTAGGCGTTCTCGCCGGGCTTCAGGTTTGCGCCGAGCCAGGCCTTGAGTCCGGGCAGGTCCTGGCCCCAGTCGAGCGAGCTGTCGACCAGGTGGCGGTGCCCGTTCGACGGACCTCCGGCGAATTCGTTGAAGTACGCGAGGTAGTTGGGGTAGATCCAGACGGATTCGCCCACGTGCCAGGCGAGCAGGCCACCCGCCAGGAGCGCCCGCCAGCCGGGCGGACGCGCGAACCATGGGCCGAGGGCGCCGGTCATGATGAAGAGGACCGGGTAGACGGGGATCAGGTGCCGGTGGCCGATGTTCAGGTGGCTCGCGACCGAGGCGGCCATGTAGACCGAGAAAAGGGCGAGGAGGGGGGTGAAGGCGAGGAGCCCCCCAAGGTTCGCCCGGCCGGCGGCCGGCGCGAGCCGGGTGCGCACCGCCAGCCAGACCGAAAGGGCTGAGGCGGCGATGAAGGGGATCGTCGACTTGAGGGCGAACGTCCACAGGAAGAAGGTCCGCCAGCCGTAGATGCTGTACGCCCCGTTCAGGAAGGCGCCGCGCATGCGGGAGGTCTCCGCCACGTAGGCGGCGCCGTAGAGGAATCCCTCCGGGAGCGCATGAAGCCTGGCGAGGAGGCGGATCACGCGCCCGATCCCTCCGATGTGCGCGTAAACCTCCTCCCAGGAATAGATGAAGCGGTCGGCCGCCGGGAGCGCCGGGTTGAACGCGCTGTACCGGAAGCCGTAGAAGGCCCAGATGATGACATAGGCCACGGCCGCGTGTCCCAGGGCGGAGCGGAGAACCCGGCCCGTCTGGCCCCGCTCGGCCGCCAGGTGCGCCAGAGCGCAGAGCAGAAACATCAGCGGGATGAGGGGTGCGGAGAACTTGGCGACGCAGGCCAGGCCGAACACGACCGAGCTCAGCGCGAAGCCTGCCGGGCCCGGCCTCGTCAGGTGCCGCCACCACGCCCCGACGCTCGCCAGCATGAAGAAAGCCATGCAGACGTCGCTCGTCGCGAGGCCCCCGTGGGCGAGGAGCGTCGGGCTGAAGGCGAAGAACGTGAGGGAAACGAGCCCCCCCGCGGTGCCAAAGAGCCTCCGCGACCAGAGGAACACCAGGGCCCCGAGCCCGACGGAAAGGAGCGCCGTCATTGCGCGCGCGGCCATCAGCCTCGGGAAATGGTCCTCGCCGGTCTCATAGAAAAACTCGTGGCCCATGACCCAGGAGTCGCTCTTTCGCCAGTACTCCTGGTTGAGGTACGGGAAGTGGGCGCCGGAGAGCCACGCGGGCAGCGCCACCCACCGCTGGGCCAGGTTCCCATTCTCCGGCTGCATCCGGTAGTCGTCGAATTTCCAGTAGGTGAAGCCGCCGGTCAGGTGGACGATCTCGTCGGAGGTCGTGCTCTCGTGAAGCTTGCTTGTGACGGCCAGGGCGAAGTGCAGCGCGGAGGAGGAGGGCGGCCGCCGCCGCGGCCAAGGCCCTGGGCTTCGCGGGGCTCATGGGTCGGGAAGGGGCTCGTAGAGGGCCCTGAGGACCTCCGCGTCCGTCAGCCGGTAGACAAGGAAGGTGTAGCCGAGTTCGGCGAGCGGGGGGCGCCCGCGCAGCGCGCGGCAGAGCCTCGCAAACTGGTACTCCTCGAATTCCACGCCCTCCTTGTAGGTGAGCTTGGTCTTGGACTCCTCAAGCGCGAGCACGTGCGCGAGGAGCCCCCGGTAATGGGCCTCCTTCTCGCGGTCCCACGGGCCGCGGGCCTCGGTGTAGACCTGCTGGAACTGGGTCACGCTGATGATCCAGAGCCCTCCCTTCAGGATCCCGGGGACGCCCCGCCTGCGCAGGTCGAAGTTGATGTCGCCGATCCGGGTCGCCTTTATCCCGTAGAATTCGGGGTCGCCCGACCCGAAATAGGAGATGAACACGGGCCCGTCCTGGGGGTGCGCGTCGAGCCATGCCTTGACGGTCGGCAGGTCCTGCCCCCAGTCGAGCGAGCTGTCGACCAGGTGGCGCCAGGCGTCGCGCGGGCCGACGATCTCGTTGAAGTAGGCGAGATAGCGGGGGCGGATCCACACGGATTCGGCCGCGAACCAGGCGACGAGGGCGAGGACCAGGGCGCCGCTCCATCGCAGCGGCCTCACGGCCCAGGCCGCGGCCCCGGCGGCCATGACGAAGAGGACGGGATAGACGGGGATGATGTGCCGGTGGCCGATGTTGAGCCCGCTCGTCAGGGAGAAGGCCCAGTAGACGCAGAAGAGCGAGAGGAGCGGGGCCCATTCGTAGAGGCGCCTCCGCCACGCGGCGGGACTGCGGCGGAGGGTCGCCGCGCCGGCCGCGGCGATGCCGAGGAGGCCGAAGAGCGCAAGCGGCGTCTTCACGGCCGTCGTGTACGGGAAGAACTGGATCCAGCCGGTGCTGCGGTAGTCGCCGTTCAGGAACGCCTTCCGGTAGCGCGAAAAGCGGTAGGTGTGCGCAAAGCCGTAGATGTAGGACTCGGGAAGAAGCTCGTGGGCGCGGGCGAACCTGAGGATGGGCACGGTCGGCCCCCCCTGGTCCTCGAGCACGTCCCAGCCGACGAGCGAGCGCACGCGGTTGGGCTCGAACCTGTTGTACATGGCGTAGCGGAAGCCGTACGAGGCCCAGATGACCGCGACCGCGACCGCGCAGGCCGCGAGGGTGGCGCCGGCGAGCGCCAGGGCGATGCGGGCGCGTCCGGCGATCCGGCCGCCGAAGGGCCACGTGGCCGGGAGTTCCGAGCCCGCGCCGACCCGGACTGCGTAGAGGAGGGCGCACATCGGCGCGACGAGCGGGGCCGAGAACTTGGAAACGCAGAGGAGCCCCAGCATGAGGCCGAAGAGGAGGAGCCGCCCCGGCGTCAGCCGGTGGGCCATGGCCCAGAACGCGGTGACCGAGGCCAGGAACGTGCAGGCGGCCGTCATGTCGCTCGTGATCAGGGCCCCGTTCGCGAGCATGGTCGGGCAGAAGGCGAACAGGGTCGCGGCGAGGACGGCGGCCTTGTCGCCGTGGAGCCTTCGGGCCCAGTAAAAGACGAGGGCCCCCAATCCGACGCCAAAGAGCGCGATCATCCGCCGGCCCGCGCGGAGCATTCCCGGGAGGTCGTTGCCGTTCCGGTAGAACCACTGGTAGCCCATGTCCCAGACGTCCGAGATCCGCCAGGCCATCTGGTCGAGCGAGGGGAAGCGCGTGCCGGAAGCGAGGAGCGGGATCGCGGCCCAGCGCTGCGGGAGGTTTCCGTTCTCGGGCTGGAGGCGGTAGTCGTTCGTCGTCCAGTACGAATAGCCCGCGGTCAGGTGGGCGATCTCGTCGCCCGTCGTGCACTGGCTGTCGGAAACGCTGGTCGCCATCCACCAGTAGAGGCAGAGGATGCCTGCGCCGAGGAGGAGGGCCCGGGCGCGCGTCATGGCGATCCCGGCCGGAACCGCATGCGGGCGGCCTGCGCGAGGGCCCCGATGGCGACCGCCTGCATGGCGACGAGCGGGAGCTGATGGCGCTCGTTGTGGTTCACGAGCACGAAGGGGAGCAGCATCCCCGCCGCGATCGCCGCCGCCCAGGCCGCGGGCGGCGCAAGCCTGCCGCCCAGGAGGACCGCCGAAAGGAGGAGCGCGATCAAGGGGACGCCGGCCGTCAGGAACCCGAGCGAGAGGCCGGCCGGTCCGCGGAACTCGGCGTCGAACGCGAGGCGCTTCTCCATCCAGTCGAGCCAGACCCCCCGCGCGTCGCGGAGCCCGAGGCGTGTGGAGCGTGCGGTATTCGGCTGAGGGAGGGGCGTCGATCCGGGTCCAGAGCGCGCGGCCCGGGCCCATCGCGATCAGTTCGCCCGCGGCCGAGAGCCGGGCCGCGTCCGCGGGCGAGAACGCGAAGGACGTCGGGCGCCCTCCGCCCTCGCGCTTGCAGAACACGACAGCCGCCCCAAGGCGGCGCATCACGTTTCCGGCGAAGTGGAGCGGGTCGGAGCGCAGCGACGCGAGCGCGGGGGCGCGGAAGCTCTCGACGTACGCCATCTCCCCGAGGCCCGCGTAGCGGTTGAATTCCCCGGCGTCGAAGTACGGGAGGCGACGGAGCACCGTCTCCATCCGGGGCAGGCCGTCCGGGGAGTCGACATTGGCCAGGTGGAGCTCGAACCAGGAGTTCGACTTGAGGGGCACCAGGCGGTGAAGGACGAGCGCATTGCGGGCCGTCCAGCAGCCGACGGAAACCGCGGCGAGGGCGGCCGCGGCGGCCGGCACGGCGAGCCTCCTGAGGTCCCCGCGGCGGATCCAGGCGAGCGCCATGATGACGAGGCCGACCGAGACGGTGAGCCCCGCGTTCTCGAGGGGTGCGGCGAGCGCGACCCCGGCGAGCGCCGCGGCGCCTCGGGTCGAGCCCACCCGGGAGGTCTCCAGGACGGCCCAGAAGAGCGCCGCCGAGAGGAGCAGGTCGAGCCAGGCCTCGCTCAGGATCTCGAGGGGGCCCCCCGGCAGGAGCGAGCAGCCGGCGAGGAATGCGGCGGACGCCGCCAGGCGCATCCAGGCCCCGTACGGCGCAAGGGCCGAGGCGAGGAGGGCGTTTGCGCCGGCAAGTCCCAGCACGGCGAGGACCAGCATAGCCTTCGCCGACGCCGCGGTCTTCACGCCGAGCGCCAGGAACACGGCCGCCTCGACCCAGACGGGAAGGGGCGAGACCCACGCCGTGGGCCCGGTGCCGCCGTCGAAGGGGTCGCTGAAACCCCTTCCCTCGGCGAGCGCGGCCGCGACATTGCCGGGCTCGGCCCAGTCGAAGAGGCCCGGCGACAGCCTGGGGACGTTGTGCCAGAGCGCGGCGGCCGCGATCACCGCCAGTCCTGTCCATGCGAGGAGCCGAGTTTGTCCCATGGACGGATCTTCAGCGCCGCGGCGGCTTGACCAGATAGATCGGCCGCTGCTTCACCTCGTCGTACACGCGGCCCAGGTATTCGCCGAGGACGCCTATCCCGATCAGCTGGATTCCGCCGAGGAAGGTGACCAGCGACACGAGGGTCGTGAACCCGGTGGTCGCGGTCTCGATGCCGAGGAGGCGCTTGACGATGAAGAAGAGCCCGAGTGCAAAGCCGAGGCCGCTCACGAAGACACCCGTGTAGGTGAGGATGCGCAGGGGCAGGTAGGAGAAGCTGAAGAATCCGTCGACCGCGTACCGGACGAGCCGGCGGAAATCCTGCTTGGGCCTGCCGGCGGCGCGCTCCTGCCGGTCGTACTCGACGTCGGCCGTGGCGAACCCGATCCATGCCCGCAGGCCGGGGAAGAACCGGTTGCGCTCGGGCAGGCGCGCGAACGCCTCGAGCGCGGGTCTGCCGAGGAGCCCGAAGGTGCCGGTGTTCGGCTCGATCGGGATGTCGGTCAGCTTGCCGAAGACGGCGTGGAACAGGTCGAACCCGGCCCGGCGGACGCCCGTCTCCTGGCGGGAACGGCGCACGGCCCGGACCACCTCGGCGCCCGAGCGCCAGGCGGCGATGAGCTCGGGGATCACCTCCGGGGGATCCTGGAGGTCGGCGTCCATGGTCACGGCGGCGTCCGCGCCGCCCGCATGGGCGAGGCCGGCGGCCAGGGCGCCCTGGAACCCGAAATTCCTCGAGAGCTCGACCAGCTCGAACCGGGGGTCGCGCAGGGACTGGGCGCGCGCCAGTTCGGCCGTCCCGTCCCGGCTGCCGTCGTTCACGAAGACCGCCCTCCAGGCGCAGTCCGCGTAGCCGCCGAAGAGGGCCTCGAGGCGGGCAAAAAGCTCGGGCAGAACCGACTCCTCGTTGTACACGGGGATCACGATGGCGATCGTCGGTCTGGATTCGGTCATTTTCTAGCGGGACTCGCCGGGCTCGCGGCGGGTGCGCACGAGGGCCATGCAGAGGATTGCGCCCAGGAGCGCCAGCACAAGCGCGGGAGGAGTTGGCAGAATGTCGGCAAAATAAGGCTGCTGGGCGATGATTTTCTCGCTGATGTTCTCCTGGGTGACGACGGCGTAGGTCTGGGCGATCTCGCCGAGGTTCCGGCCCGGGTTGAGCCAGCGGTCGAAGGCAAAATCCTCGACCGCAAACTGGAGCGCGATGCCAAACGCGAAATCGACGGCCCATCCGACCGCCAGGGCGGCCCGCCAGGGCCGCGAGAGCCCCTCCCAGCGCGAGGCGAGGAAGGCGAGCCCGAGGAGGACGAGCGACTGGAGGCAGATGTGGCCCGTGCCGTAATGGTCCCGGTCGCCGTAGGAGGCGAAGCTGACGGCGACAAACCCGGCGACCGAAAGGGCCCAGAAAAGCCTGTCGCCCCGGCCGGCCGCCCGCGCGGCGCGGAAGGCCTCCCGGACCGCGACGACCCAGCCGACGCATCCCAGGGCCAACAGCGGGTTCAGCTGATAGACAAGGAAGGCCTGGTCCCGCAGCGAACCCCACGGGCTCGACTGGCGGAAGAGCGTCCCGGTGAAGCCGCGCAGCTGCGGGGGAACGAGGCTGTCGCGCAGGTTGAGCACCATGATGACAAAGGGATTTCCCGGCGTGCGCTCCATCATGGAGACGGTCGTGTTCGAGAGGAACGTTCCGTTCCAGCCGTAGCGGGCGATGGACCAGGCGAACCAGGGAAGAAGCACGCAGGCGCCTGCCGCCGCGGCCAGCGCCGTCATCCGCCCGAATCCGCCGCCGCGGTGGCGGCCGAGCGCGACCCAGGCCGCGCAGAGGACGATCACATAGGGTCCCGCGGAGTAATGGGTCACGACGGCGCCCCCGAGCGAGAGGGCGCAGAGCACGCCCGCCGGTCCGCTCTCCCCGTCCCCGTCCCGCACCCGCAGGAAGAAGTAGAGTCCCGACAGGATGAAAAAGGCTGCCTGGAGCTTCGTCCAGGGGTAGGTGGCGTTCTGGAGGAAGAGGGGGCTCAGCATGACGACCAAGGCCGCCATCCGCGCCGCGGGACGCCCGCCGAACCGGAGGGCCAGGAGGGCGACCGGCAGGTAGGCGAGGCTGTTGAGGACCGCCATGATGAGCTGGTAGTGCGCGTAGTCGGTCGTGGTCGCCCGCAGGAACACGGCGGTCAGCACGTTGCCGAGCGGCGGCCGGGCCGGAACCTGGTAAACCCCGATGAAAAGGCGGCCGGGCGGCCACTGGTTCAGGAAGAAACGGGCGCGCTCCCAGTGCTCGAACGAATCGCCGGTCCAGCCGCCTCCCGAGTGGCACCTGATGAACGCGAGCCAGGTGACGCACCAGGCCGTGACGACCGCCTGGCCCAGCATGAGGTCGCGGGCGGCCGGATCGGCCGCCAGGCGCCGGAGCCCGCGGAATCCGAGGAGGAGCCCCGCGAGCCCGAGGGCGGGTATGAGCCAGTAGGCCGAGGGCGGGGTTCCCGTGATGAAGACGGCCCATGCGACGCCCCAGGCTCCGATCAGGGAAAGCGCGGCGCCCGCAACCAGGCCCTCCGCGGGGCGGAGACGGAGGCGGTCGGCCACGGGACGCGCGAGCCCGAGGGCGACTCCCAGGATCAGGAGGGTGGTGGCCAGCGTGTCGGCGATCATGGGCGGGATTGGACCCTGGGGCATCCTGCGTGGGCCGCCATTTGCTCGGGATCCACTCTGCAGGCGGAGGGACGTGCGTCGAGGAAGAAGCGTCGGGCGGGGCCCTCCGGCGCCCGCCCTTCGCCGCGGGACCGCCGGGGCCGCGCCGGGGATAATCTCCTCGCGGCCGGTTTGTGCGCGCGGGTAACCTTTTTGCAGGCACGGTTCCCTATGCGACTAACCCTCTTACCCGGAGTGACCGTTTCAGAAAGGGCGCTGCGTCGGGCGGCGGCCCTCCTGATCGTGCTTGCGGTGGCGGTGGTCTACCAAGGGACGCTCGGCTGCCCGTTCATCTATGACGACCGGATCTGGATCACGTGGAACCCCTCGATCCAGCACCTGGGATCCCTTGCGAGCGTCCTGGCGGCGCCTCCCGGTCCGTTCGTCCACGGCCGGCCCGTCCTCAGCCTTTCGCTCGCCCTTAATTACGCGCTGAGCCGAGACGGCGCGTGGAGCTACCACCTCTTCAACCTCCTCGTCCACGCCCTCGCCGCGCTCACGCTGTTCGGGATCGTCAGGCGCACCCTGGCCTTCCTTCCGGGCTTGTTTCCCACGGAGGGGGGGCGGCTCTTCACGGCGTTTGCGGCCGCCCTCCTCTGGGCCGTGCACCCCCTGCAGACCGAGGCCGTGACCTATGTGATCCAGCGGGCGGAGTCGCTGATGGGCCTCTTCTATCTGCTGACCCTCTATTGCTTCATCCGGGGCCTTCAGCCTTCCGGCCGAGGGGCGTGGCGCCTGCTGGCCGTCGCCGCATGCCTCCTCGGCATGGGGACGAAGGAGGTGATGGTGACGGCACCGCTCGCGGTTCTCCTCTATGACGGGATCTTCGTCGCGGGAAGCCTGCGCGAGGCGCTGCGCCTTCGCTGGCGGATCCACGGCGCGCTTGCGGGAACCTGGCTCGCCCTTGTCCTCCTGGCGACCGGCCTCGGCGGCCGGGGCGTCGGCTACGGCCTCGGATACACGGGCGGGTCCTATGCGCTCGCCGAGTGCTGGGCCGTCCCGCACTACCTGCTGCTGGCCCTCTGGCCGTACCCGCTCGTCTTCGACTACGGGACCGACCTGATCGGCGGCGCCCGGCAGGCGCTCCCCTGGGCCTGCCTCCTGGCCGCGCTGGTCGGCGCCGTCTTCCTGGCGCTCAGGCGCAGGCCCGCCCTCGGGTTTCTGGGAGCCTGGTTCCTCCTCATCCTTGCGCCGACCTCGAGCGTCGTTCCAGTGGCCTTCCAGCCGATGGCGGAGCACCGGATGTACCTGTCCCTTGCGGCGGTGACGGCGGGCCTCGCCGCGTGGGCCTACTCCGCGCTCGGCCGGCGGAGCGTTCCGCTCCTCCTTCTTGCCGCGGCGGTCCTCGGCGCGGGCGCCTTCCTCAGAAACCGGGACTATCGAAGCGAGATCGCCCTCTGGAGGGACACGGTCCTGCGGCGCCCCTCGAACGAGCGCGCGCACCTGGCGCTCGCAAGCGCGCTCTCCGTCGCGGGCAGGAATGAGGAGGCCCGCCGCGAATTCACGGAGGCGCTGCGGATCGAGCCCTGGGACTTCGAGGCGCGCAGGGGCCTTGGGCTTTCGCTCTACCACCTCGGCCGGGTCGACGAGGCGCTCAAGCAGTACCGGGGCATTGCGACCCCGAAACCCGACTCGGCGGAGCTCCACTACGATATGGGTCTGGCGCTTGACCGGAAGGGGCGACTGGACGAAGCGATCGGCGAATTCCGCAGGGCGCTCGCGATCGACCCGGGATACGGCGAGGTCCGGAACAACCTGGGAGGCGCCCTGTTCAGGACGGGCCGCGTCGACGAGGCGATAAGCCAGTACGAGATCGCGCTTGGCTCCACGGCCGACCCGGCGCTGATCCACTTCAACCTCGGGCTGGCCATCGCAAGCAAGGGGGGATTCGAGCGTGCGGCCGACCAGTACCGCGAGGCGGTCCGGCTCGACCCCGGCTTTGCGGAGGCCCACAACGGCCTCGGCTTTGCGCTCGCCCAGCTCGGGCGCTACCGGGAGGCGATCGCCGAGTTTGAGCAGGCCCTGCGGATCCGACCCGGCTACGCCGCGGCGCAGGCAAGCCTTGCGCAGCTGAGGGCCGCCCGGGCTGCGCCTGCGCCCCCCCGCTAGGATCGCAGGTTGTACTTGATGATCGCCCAGAGGGCGCGGAAACCGTCCCGCCAGCCTATCTTCTTTCCCTCGGCATAGGAGCGTCCGTAGTAGCTGATGCCCATCTCGTAGATGACGACGCTCAGCTTGGAGACCTTGGCCGTGATCTCGGGCTCAAAGCCGAAGCGGTTCTCCTCGATCGTGATCTGGTTGAGGACGTCCCGGCGGAAGAGCTTGTAGCAGGTCTCCATGTCCGTGAGGTTCAGGTTCGTGAACATGTTGGAGACGAGCGTGAGGAACTTGTTTCCGATCATGTGCCAGAAGTAGTGCACCCGGTGCGGCTCGCCGCCCATGAACCTGGACCCGAACACGACATCGGCCTTCCCGTCCTCGATCGGCTTCATGAGCTTTGCGAATTCGTCCGGGTCGTACTCGAGGTCCGCATCCTGGACAATGACCGCATCCCCGGTCGCCGCCGCGAAACCCGTGCGAAGCGCCGCGCCCTTGCCCTGGTTCACCTCGTGGTAGATCACCTTGTCGACCAAGGGCTCGATCTGGGTCCGGAGCACGTCGCGGGTGCCGTCCCGCGAGCAGTCGTCGACAATGATGATCTCCTTGTCGGGGTAGGAGGAATTGCGGACGCGCTCCACCAGGATCCGTATGGTCCTGGCCTCGTTGTAGCACGGGATGACAATCGAGAGCTTCATCAAGAAAGACGCCCAGAATGCAATGAGCCCGCGGACAACGGAAGCTTTTATACACCGGCGCCCGGCCCCGAAATCTCGTGTTGAGATGGGGGGCGTTTCGGTCCACTCCTCCCCGGGTGCGCGTCCCCGCGGCATCCCGCCTGCGAACCTACCTTCCCGCCGCCGCCGCCGGCATTCTGGCCGTCGCGGGGTTTGCGGCGCTCCATTCGGCGAGCCGCCCCTATGTCTCGGCGCACCCGGCCTCCGACGAGCCGTACAACCTGGTCGTTGAGGGATTCCGCTCGGGACACGTGTGGCTTGCGAAGGAGGCCCCGGGCGCGCTCGCTGCCGCGGCGAACCCCTACGACTTCGCGACCTACCGGCCCTACCTGAAGGCACCCTGGGGCCTCATCGACCTGAGCTACTACCGCGGCCACCTCTATGCCTATTTCGGGGTGACGCCGGCCGTGATCCTCTTCTGGCCCTACCGAATCCTGACCGGGTCGGCGCTGCGCCAGTCGACCGCGGTCCTGCTTTTCAGCGTCGTCGGCTACTCTGTCGCGGTCGCTCTCGGGCTCGCCGCCTGGCGCCGGTATTACCCCGGCGTGGGCGCCTGGGCGGGCGCTGCCGTCGCGCTCCTTCTCGCCTCGGCGACGACGCTGCCCGTCTTCCTGGTGAGACCCGGCCTCTACGAGGTCTCGATCAGCTGCGCCTTCTCGCTCGTGATGCTTTCGCTGGCCGGCCTCTGGGCGGCCTGGCAGGGCGGGAAGGGGAGGGTTGCCGCGATTGCGGCCGCAAGCCTCGCCTACGGACTCGCGGTCGGCGCGAGGCCGTCCCTCCTTTTCGGGGCGGTGATCCTCCTTTTCCCGGCGGCCGCCTCGCTTTGGGGGCGGATCCGCGGACGGGACGCGAGGCCCCTGGGTGCGCGAGCTTCTCGCCGCGCTTCTGCCGATCTCGGCTGTCGGCGCCGGCCTTGCCGCCTACAACTATCTCCGCTTCGACGATCCCTTCCAGTTCGGGCACGACTTCCAGCTCTCCGGCAACAGCGTCGCCGGCGCAAAGTCGTTCGATCCGCGTTTCATCTGGGACAACTTCCGGATCTATTTCCTCGAGCCGCTTCGCTGGCACGGCGGGTTCCCCTACGTCTGGGAGCCGGTCTGCCCTCCCCTTGCGCGCGGCCACCTCCCGGTGGAGTTCTTCTTCGGCCTGCTGACCAATCTTCCGATCCTGCTCGCGGCGGCGCTTGTCCCCTGGGTCTGCAGGGGCGCGCTCCCGGAGCGGGGCGGGGGCGGCCCCCTCAACCGGGGCGCCCTGGTCCCCGCGGTCCTTTTCGTCCTGGTCGCGGCCACCATCTGCTGCTACGCCGGGGCCACGAGCCGGTACCTGCTCGACTTTGCGCCCGCCCTGGCGCTCCTCGCCGTCCTGGGTTTCCTCGGCGTCATGCGCTCCGACGCCGGCCCGGCGCAGGCCCGGCTCCCGCTGGCGGCCCTGCGGCGCATCGGCCGATGGGCCGTGCTCGCGGCGCTCGTCTATTCGGTCGCGATCGGCTGGCTCCTCGCGCTTGCGCTCAGCTCCTTCTACCGCGGGGCAGAACAGGGCCTTTCCCTCGTGAATTCGGGAAGGATCGAGGAGGGGGCCCGCGTCTACGAGGGCGTCTGCCGCATCAACCCGGATTTCCGGGGGCAGGCGGAGCTCGGGATAGGGTCGGCGCTCGTCGCCCGGGGCCGGGCCGCGGAGGGAACGGCGTATCTCGAGTCCGCGGTGCGCGACGACCCCCATCTCGAGGCCGCCGAGTTCAATCTGGGCAGGTCCTTGATGACGCTCGGGCGCTACGGCGAATCCGCAGCCGCGCTCCGGCGGGCGGTTGAGCTCGACCCGTACGACGGCGAGGCCGAGGCCGATCTGGGGGTGGTGCTCGCCCGGCTCGGCCGGCTCGACGAGGCGATCGGCCACCTGAAGGCTGCGGTCCGGCTCGACCCCGCGCAGGGCCAGGCCCGGAGCAACCTGGAGACGCTCGAGGCGATCGCCAGGTCCCGGGGCCGTTGACTGCGGCTCGGCGCCTCGCGGGGCCGTCACCTTGATTTAACACGGAATCTCTCCGCGGAAATTGCCAAGCGGCACGCGTTGAGCTTTCGCTCGTCCAGGCGATGCCACCCTGGACCTGCAACGTTGGCGGCCGCAGCCACACGTTCGGCTCGCTGCGCGAGCTGATGGCGAAAGCCACCCCGCATCGCTCGGGCGACGTGCTGGCGGGCGTCGCCGCGTCCTCCTCCGAGGAGCGGGTCGCCGCCCAGCACTGCCTGGCCGAGGTCCCGCTTCGGCGGTTCCTTGAGGACCCGCTCGTGCCCTACGAGTCCGACGAGGTCAGCCGCCTTATCATCGATACGCACGACGCCGCGGCGTTCGCGCCGGTCTCGTCCCTCGCCGTGGGGGAATTCAGGGACTGGCTCCTGCGCTACGAGACCGACGGCCCCCTCCTGGCCGCCCTCGGCCCGGGCCTCACGCCCGAGATGGTCGCGGCCGTCTCGAAACTCATGGGTAACCAGGACCTGATCCTTGTCGCGCAGAAGCGCCGGGTCGTGACGGCATTCCGGGACACGCAGGGCCTCCCGGGCCGTCTCGCCGTCCGCCTCCAGCCCAACCACCCCACGGACTCCCCGAGGGGGATCGCGGCATCGATCGTCGACGGCCTCCTCTACGGCTGCGGCGACGCGGTCATCGGGATCAATCCCGCCACGGACAGCGTTGTCGGCGGTCGAGGGACTCCTCCGGCTGACCGACGAACTCATCAGCCGCTACGAGATCCCGACGCAATCGTGCGTGCTGGCCCATGTGACGACCCAGCTGGAGGCGATGCGCAGGGGGGCGCCCGTCGACCTGGTCTTCCAGTCCATCGCCGGCACCGAGGCCGCGAACGCCTCCTTCGGCGTCAATCTCTCCGTCCTTTCCGAGGCGCGCGGGGCGGCGCTCGGGCTCGGCCGGGGAACCGTAGGCCGAAACGTCATGTATTTCGAGACGGGGCAGGGTTCGGCGCTTTCGGCGGGGGCGCACCACGGGCTCGACCAGCAGACCTGCGAGGCCCGGGCCTATGCGGTCGCGCGCCATTTCCAGCCGCTGCTGGTCAATTCGGTCGTCGGTTTCATAGGCCCCGAATACCTCCTGGACGGGAAGCAGATCATCCGGGCGGGCCTCGAGGACCATTTCTGCGGAAAGCTCCTCGGGCTGCCGATGGGCGTCGACGTGTGCTACACGAACCACGCCGAGGCCGACCAGGACGACGTCGACACGCTCCTGACGCTCCTCGGCGTCGCCGGATGCAACTACATCATGGGGGTCCCGGGAGCCGACGACATCATGCTCGGCTACCAGTCGACCTCGTTCCACGACAGCCACTACCTGCGCCAAGCCCTTGGCCTTCGGCCTGCGCCGGAGTTCGAGGCGTGGCTCGATGCAATGGGGATCGCCGGCGGCGGCGCCCTTCGGAAAATAGACAAGGGCCACCCGCTCCTTTCCCATGCCGAAGCCTGAAGCCTCCCTGCGCATGAACGGATCCGGCCCGAGAGACTCGTGGCACGGCCTCTCGAGATTCACGTCGGCGCGGATCGCGCTCGGCCGCTCCGGCGGCAGCCAGCGGACCCGCTCCGTCCTTGAATTCCGGCTCGCCCATGCGCGGGCGCGAGACGCCGTCAGGGAGGAGTTCCACGCCGCGGCGCTCGAGGGGAAACTGGAGGAGATCGGCTTTGAGACGCTGCGCCTGGCGAGCCTCGCGGCCGATCGGCGGACCTTTCTGCTTCGCCCGGACCTGGGCCGGGTCCTTGACGCCGGATCCCGGGTCGGTCTCGCCAACAGCCGAGCGGCCTGGGGGGCCAGGGACCTTGCGGTCATCGTCTCGGACGGCCTCTCCGCGCTCGCGGCCGAGCGGCATGCGGCGCCCCTCTTGGCGCATCTGGTGCCCCTCCTTCGGAGCGCCGGCTGGACCCTCTTCCCCATCTTCGTGGTTCCGTTCGGCCGCGTTAGGCTCCAGGACGAGATCGGGGAACTCGCCGGCGCGCGCCACTGCCTCATGCTCCTCGGGGAGCGCCCGGGCCTGGGCTCGCCGGACAGCCTCGGCGCCTATTTCACCTATCTGCCGCGGGCGGGCCGCACCGATGCGGAGCGCAACTGCGTTTCCAACATCCGGCCCGACGGCCTGCCTCCGGAGGCCGCGGCCCGGAAGCTTTCGCGGCTTCTGGCGGCGTCCGTCCGCCTCGGATTAAGCGGCGTCGCGCTCAAGGACGCGCAGGCACCGCTCCGTCTCTAGGGAGCGCGGCCGGCCTGAACGATTCGACGTAGGGCGAATCGCCGATCGCGTCCGAGGGTCCGCGCACGGCCGGCGCGAAGCCCGACGCGTCGAACGCCCGCGTCGAATGCGCCGAATAGGCGCCCTGAGCCGCGTCCACGGCGAACAGCGTCTGGAATTCGCGGCGGGCGGGGCCGTCGCCCAGATGGTCCCAGAAGGGGTGCTCGGGCGGAGGAAAAAACCACGGCGCCGTCAGCCGCAGGTCCAGCCGTCCGGCAGGCGCGGCCAGCGGGGGTGTCTCGAGGAGCGCGTCCTCGTTTCGGCTCAGGATGACCCGCACGTGGCCCGAGTCCACCCGTTCGAGCACCAACTGATCGACCCTCTCGGGAAATCCGGAGGCGAGGAGGACGGTCTGCGCCCGCGGCGAATCCGGCGGAATGCGCACCGAGATCTCCGCGGGCGAGAACGAGATCCCCCGGGCGCGGATCCACCATTCGCTCGGGTAGTCGAGGAGGTGGGCAACTGCGGCATAGACCCCGGGGTCGGTCTGCTTCATGAAGCCACGGAATTCCGCCGAAGCCAGGCACACGCATGCGATCGTCCAGCACGCCGCGGCCGCAGCGAGGATTCGGGCCGAGCGGCCGAAGCGGCGAGCGCCCTCGGAGCCGAACACGGCCATGAGGCCGACCGCGGTTGCCACCGTCCACCCTGCGAAGAGCTCGGCAATGTAGCGCGAGCAGGCCGCCTGCCAGCAGAGCAGGATGGCGCCCGTGAAGAACGTGGAGGCAAGCGCAGCCGCAAGCGTGACGGCCGTCGCCCGCTCCGAGGGAGTTGACCGGCCCCGCCATCCCCATGCGATCGCCACCAGGCCCGCCAGGTGCACGGGCATCACAAAAAGCGCGCCGTACATCGCCTCGTACATCACGTATCCCTCGGGAAACCGGTCCGGCCACGCCCCGTGCAGAAACGGGAAGTAGGGCCCGAGCTCGGGCGGCGACAGAAGGTACGTCCAGAGGTTGAAGGCCACATAGGCCGGGTTGAAGAAACGCACCCCCCTGACCTCGCTTCCGGCAAGCTGGTAGCTCTGGCCGAACTCAAGCCAGCTCCCAAAGCGGCTCCGGTTGTAGCAAAGGAGGGCGATCCCGGCCGCGCCGACGATCGCTGCCGCGATGGCGGCCGCCTTCCAGCGGCGGACCCCTCCGGATCCGGCGCCGCCAAGGGAGGCCAGGAGGAGAAGGAGCACGGCGCCCGCCCCGAATACGTAGGTCATCCGGCAGCCGATGAGGAGGGCCAGCGCCAAGCCCACCGCAACGGCCCAGACCGCGCGGCCCCCGGAGTCGAAGAACCTCCACAGGAAGTACAGGGCCCACCACAGGCATGCGGCGGCCGAAACGATCGGTAGCTCCCAGAGGCCCGGACGGCGCAGGATGACCGGCAGCCACGCGGCGTGGAACGCCACCACGAGGATTCCCCCCGTGGCGAGGGCCGAAAGCCCCGGGAAGTGCCGCCTGCGAATCCCCCAGATGAGGCAGGCCAGGCCGGCGAGCCCCCCCGCCGCGAAAACGGCGACCGCAAGGCGCTGGGGGAGCATCCGTCCGGTGGCGATCCGCCACGGGAGCATGAGCGCGACGGCGGGGCCCGGCCCGAAATACAGGTAGTACCTCCCGCGGTAGAGGCTCGCGTCCCAGAGGCGGTACTTCGCGTTGGCGGCCGGATCATAGGGATCGCTCAGCCGCAGGAGCTCGGGCGCCGGCTCGACCGGCAGGTAGGTGTGCCCCGCCAGGAAGCCCTCCGTCAGGTACTCGTAGTGGTGCCACATGTTGTTCCTGTCCGCGGCCCAGGGCGCCACGGCATTGGCGAGCCAGAACACGGCGGCCGCGCAGGCGGCGAATGCCGCCCAGAGCGCGAACCGGGCCGGGCCGCTGGCGGGGGCGCTCATGGATGGGCGCCCCTTCGGGCGAGTTCGGCCGCCGCGGCGTCCTCGATGATCCTTGCGTCCGGGTGCCACGGCTGGAGTTTGCGGGCCTCCCGGGCCTCGCGGAGCGCGGTCTCGTCGTCTCCGACCGTGAAGGCGGCCCTTGCGAGCAGGGCGTGGTCCTGGACGAAGGTCGACCGGTCTTCGACGCCGCCGAACCAGGAGAACGCCGCGAAGGCGGCGAGCGCCATGGCGCCCGCAAGCGCCGCCCGCCGGCGCGGGGACCCCGCGCCGACGAAGCTCCAGCCTTCAAGCCCGCCGCCGGCAAGAACGGCGCAGACCGCGGCCAGCGGCAGGCGGAAGCGTCCGCTCACGTAAAACAGGAGAATGGAGGCCGCGCAGGCCAGGCTCGCCGCCGCGAGCGCGGCCGCGGAGCGCGGGGACCGGGCCAGGAGCCGGGCCGCTCCCGGAACGGCGAGCACGAGAAGCAGGCCCCAGCAGAGGGGGTTCCACGAGAGCCAGGGCGAGAGCGCCTTGTGGAAGGCGTAGGTCGTGTTGTTGTACTGCTCCCAGTTGTTGAGGAGCGCGTAGACCTTCCTCGCCATGAGCCCCGCCCAGCGGACTGGGTGCCCGGCCACCTCCTCCAGGAACCTTCCGCGCCAGTAGGCGTTCATGGAGGCGATGTCCGGCGGCTTGCCCTGGGTCACCTTCGCGTAGAGGTAGATGGATTCGGCGCGGGCGGGATTGGCCCGCGCGAGGGCGTCCGGAAGGCTCACGAGCTGCGTGTAGTAGCGCCCGTTGGCGCCGGGGCGGTTTGCCGACCAGAGGTTGTAGGCCCCCTGCCACGGCAGGAATCCCGCGACCCCGCAGATGCGCTTCTGCCACGCCGCCGCGGCCCCGAAGAGGAGGACCCCCGAAAGCGCCGCAGGGAGGACGCGTGCCCGCTGGCGCCAGCCGCCGGAGAGCGCCCAGGCAAAAGCGGGGACAAGGAGCCAGACCGGGAGATTGTTGGGGCGCACGAGGGTCGCCGCCGCCCAGAAGGCCCCGGCCCCGGCCCACGGCCCGGTCCTTGACGGAGCGCCGATTGCGGCGGCAAAGCAATTGAGGCCGGCCAGGAACAGGACCATCGAAAGCGTCGAGTCGAGCGCCTGGGTCGCATGGTGGACCAGCACCGGATCGAGCGCGAAAAGGAGGCCGGCGGCGAGGGCCGCCCGCCGGCCGAACCACCGAAGGGCGAGCCCCGCCGCGAGCGCGGCGCCAAGCCCGTGGAGGAGGGCCCCGAGCGCCAGGGCCGACGCGAAAAGCCCGCCCTGCGAGACCCCGGCAAGGCGCAGTCCGGAGAGCACGAGGGCGTAGCCGGGCGCCCGGTAGAAGGGGACGCTTGGGAGCGTCCCTCCGAAGATGGCCTCGGCCATGTCGATGTTCTCGCGTTCGTCGAGGACGGGCACGCGTCCAAGCGGCGTCGTCAGGTACCAGTTGAGGTGGCCCAGCGCATAGGCGAGGGCCACGGCCGCAGGCAGCCCGATCACGATTCCCCGTCCGAGCGGGTGGGGTGCGGGGGACGATTCCTGGTTCGGCACGCTGCGTGACACCGGGGCGATGACAGCGGGCCGGCTCAGCGGAGGCGAGCCGGATATAAGAGCCGGGCCATCTGCGAGTTCTTGACGGTTCGTCTCCGGGAAGGGCAGGCTTGCCCCATGCAGCCGGAGGCCCCCGCGAAAACAAAGAGGATCCCGTACGTGAAGCTGGGGATCCTGGCGGTGTTCGCGGGCGCGGCCGGGATCCTGGTGCTTAAGGGCCTGGATTACCGGATGCTCCTCGACCGGGGGTTCGGGCTGATCCGGAGCATGGGCCCATGGGGCTTCTTTGCCGCCACCGCGGTCCTTCCCGCCTTCGGCGTGCCCCTCTCCGTGTTCACGATCACGGCCGGCGAGCTTTTCTCGCCGCTCATGACCACGCCCGGCGTGATCGCCGCCACGCTCGCCGCCATCGCGGTCGACCTGGCGCTCAACTACTGGCTCGCCCGTTACGCCCTCAGGCCGATCCTTTCCAAGATCATCAGGAATTACGGCTACAGCATCCCGAGCGTCACGCGGGAGAACGCCCTGGCCGTGGTGCTGGCCGTCCGCCTCACGCCGGGCCCCCCGTTCTTCATCCAGGGGTGCATCTGCGGGATGGCCGAGATCCCCTTTCGGCTCTTCATGATCGTGGCCTGGCTCGCGGTCCTGCCCTGGGCCATCGGGGCCATCGTGCTCGGGAAGGGGATCTTCAACGGGAACTTCAAGTTGGTGTCCTACGGGATCGGTGTGATCGTCGTCGCGACGATCGCCGTCCACTGGGTCCGGAAACGCTATGTCAAGCGCCCCGCCTGAGCCCGGGGCCGGACCCGAGACCCGGCCGATGACCGTGACGGAGTTCACCCGGCGGGTGAAGGCCGTCCTCGAGGGGGCGGTCGACGCCTGCTGGGTGAGGGGTGAAGTGTCCAATCTTCGGATACAACCGAGCGGGCACGTCTATTTCTCGCTGAAGGACGCCGGGGCGCAGCTCTCCGCAGTCATGTTCCGCATGCAGGCCGCCCGCCAGACCGTGAAGATCCGCGACGGCCTCCAGGTCGTGGCCTACGGAAGCGTCAGCGTCTATGAGCCCCGCGGCCAGTACCAGCTGGTCGTGCGGACGCTCGTCGACGACGGGGTCGGGGCCCTCCAGCGCGAATACGAGGCCCTGAAGCGCCGCCTCGCCGAGGAGGGGCTCTTCGACGCGGGACGCAAGAAGGCGCTTCCCCAGATGCCGCAGACCGTGGGCTTTGTCACCTCCCCGACGGGCGCCGCGGCCCAGGATTTCGCGCGGATCCTGATCCGGCGCGGCTGGAAGGGCAGGGTGGTCATCCTTCCCTCGAAGGTGCAGGGCGAGGGGGCCGCGGCCGAGATGGTCGAGATGCTCCGGCTCGCCGCGTCGCTCGGGATCTTCGACCTGATCGTCATTGGCCGCGGGGGCGGGAGCATCGAGGACCTGTGGGCCTTCAACGAGGAGCCGCTCGTCCGGGCCGTCGCCGCCTGCCCGGTCCCCACGATTTCGGCGGTCGGCCACGAGATCGACTTCACGCTCTGCGACTTTGCGGCCGACCTGCGCGCGGAGACGCCGAGCGCCGCGGCGGAGCTCATCACGAGCGGCTTTGTCAGCTTTGCCGAGCGGACCGGGGCCGCGGCGAACGCCCTGCTTTCCCGGGTCGCCGAGGCGGTCGGCCGGGCCCTCGAGCGCGTCTCCCACGCCCGTTCGCGCCTGAGACTCCTCTCGCCTGCGGCGCAGGTCGAGCGGGGCTACCTTCGGCTGGACGACATGTCGAACAGGCTTGGCTCGGCGCTTCGTTCTTGCATCCAGCTTCGGCGCCAGAGCCTGTCCCTGGCCGCATCGAGGCTCGAGCGGGCGTCTCCGGAGACGCGGGTGCAGATCGAGTCCCATAGGCTGCTCTCGATCTACAAGCGACTCCAGGGCGCGAGCCCGGGCTCGGTGCTGAACCGGGGTTTCGCCATCCTCCGGGACGAGAAGGGGGTTCCGGTGGTGCGCAGGGCCGCGGTCGCACAGGGACAGAGGCTCGAGGCGGAATTCGCGGACGGTCGGGCCCGGTTGCGGGCCGAGTGACGGGACCTCGGTGCCCGCGACAGGCCATTGCCGCCAGGCCGCGCCGGCGATAGTTGGATGGGGCCGAGCCCATTCACAACCCTTCGGTCGTCATGGGTTTCCAATTAGAGGGCCTATTGCCCATGAATCGGGGTTGAATTTTCCCGCTTACCGGGGGAAGCTGAACCCTTGATGTCATCGCGAACGTCCATTCTGGCCATCGGGGCGGCAGCGCTGCTCCTGACCGGCTGCGGCGATGACCCGGTCGCGGTTTACCGGGTGCCCAAGGAAAAGGACGCGGAGATCCCCATGGCTGCTGCGGCGGACGCAGGCGCCCCGTCCGCCCCGGCGCCCGGAGCCGGGATGGCCGACACCGCGGTGCCCACCGCCTCGGGCGAAGCCCTTGCTTGGCAGGCACCTGCAGGGTGGGCGCCCAAGGCCCCGTCCGCCATGCGCAAAGGAAGCTACTCCGTTCCCGGCGGGGGCGGCGAGGCGGACCTGTCGATCACGGCGTTCCCGGGCGACGTCGGAGGCGAGCTTGCCAATGTGAACCGCTGGCGCGGGCAGATCGGGCTTACACCCCTCGGCCCCGAGGAACTCGACGCATCCGTCAGCCGCTTCGACCAGGGCGGGCTCAAGGTCACCTTGGTCGAGCTGGCGTCGAAGGGCGACCCGAACAACAAGGCCATCCTGGGCGCCATCGTGCCCTTCCAGGGGTCGACCTGGTTCTTCAAGCTGGCGGGACCGGGCAATTCCGTCCGGGCGGCCAAGGCCGCTTTCATGGATTTCCTGCGCACGGTGCATGCGCCCTGATCCCCGATGAACGAGTTCCTCAAACTGGCCCGCAGCCTCGTCGTTTCGCTCAGGCTCACCGTCTTCCTGCTGGCCCTTTCGATCATCCTCATCTTCTGGGCGACGCTCGACCAGGTTAACCTCGGGGTCTGGGCGGTGCAGCACAAGTTCTTCCACTCCTTCATCGTGTTTGTACGGCTTGGCAGCCTGCAGGTCCCCGTCTTCCCGGGCGGCTACACGATCGGGGGGCTGCTTCTCATCAACCTCGTCGCCGGGCACATCTACCGGTTCAAGATGGGCTGGAACAAGGCGGGAATCTGGATCGCCCACGCGGGGCTCATCCTGCTCCTCGTCGGCGAGCTCGTCTCCGGCCTCGTCCAGAAGGACTACCAGATGCGTCTCGACGAGGGCGAAACGAAGAACTACGCCGAGAGCAGCCGACTGAACGAGCTGGCGATCATCGACGCCACCGACCCCAATTTCGACGAGGTGGTCGCGATTCCGGAGTCGCTTCTGGCCCATGGAACCGTCGTCCAGAACCCGAAGCTGCCGTTCCGCGTGGTGCCGAGGGAGTACAATGCGAACTCGACGATCCAGATGCGCTCGCAGACGCCGAACGCACCCCCCTCCCTGGCGACGGTCGGGATGGGCACCATGGTCGCGGTGACCCCGCTCGACGTCACCTACAAGGAGGACGAGCGCAATGTCCCGTCGGCGTTCGTGGAGTTGGTCGGTCCCGACGGCTCGCTCGGCACATGGCTCGTGTCGCCGCTCCTCGGCAATCCCCAGAAGTTCGACTTCGCCGGAAGGACGTGGAAATTGGTCATGAGGCCCCAGAGGACCTACCAGCCGTATTCGCTCACCCTCGTGAAGTTCAGCCACGACATCTATCCGGGCACCGACATCCCTAAGAATTTCTCGAGCCGCATCAGGATAAACCCGCCGGACGGAAGCCCGGAGCGCGAGGTCCTGATCTACATGAACAATCCGCTCAGGTACGCCGGCCTCACCTATTACCAGCAGGGCTACGACAACAACGACAAGACGACGATCCTTGAGGTGGTCCGCAACCCGAGCTGGCTCGCCCCGTACATCGCGTGCGGCGCGATCACGCTCGGGCTCGTGATCCAGTTCCTGATCCACCTGTCGGGCTTCGCCAGAAGGAGGCTCGCATGACCCGCCGGATGCCGCTTTTCATCGTCGCGATGGCCGCGGTCTGCTTCGCGATGGGCTTCTATCCCGGTTGGGTTCAGCAGCCGGACTCGGTGACGGCCTTCGGCCGTTTCCCGGTGCTCTCGGAGGGGCGGTTCAAGCCCCTCGATTCCGTGGCCCGCAGCACGCTCCTCGTGATCCAGGGGAACCAGGACGTCACGACTCCGGACAAGCGCGACCTGACTCCCGACGAATGGCTCCTCGACGTCCTTTTTGCGCCCGAGAAGGCGGACACCTACCGGATCTTCTACATCGATAATCCGGACCTCCTTTCGCTGGTCGGAAGGAACGAGGCGAACCTGACGATCGAGCGCCTGTCGTTCAACGAGATCGCCCCCCATTTTGCGGACCTGGAGGCACAGGAGAAGCTCGCCGAGCCGGTTGAGGCCCAGTCGCGGACCCGCTTCCAGTCCTCCGTCGTCCAGCTCTACGGCAACCTGTCGCACTACCTGCGCCTCAAGCGCGCAATCCTGCCGGACGGCTCAAAGGACTTCCTCGGCGAATTGCTCCGCCTCCAGGAGAACCTTTCCGAGGGGATCGAGGCCGTGCAGGCCAAGGAGGCCGGCAAGCCCCACGACGAGGCGAAGGCCAGCGCGATCATCCAGGAGGGCCAGAAGTTCGTGGCCCTTTCCGAGGGCACGGACCTCCTTGCGATCCCGCCGGACGACGGCGTCGACCCGAACGCCTGGCAAAACTGCGGCCACGCGCTCCTCGAGACCTTCGGCAAGGGCGAGGTCAATCCCGCGGTGCTCGCCTACGCGGGGATGGCGTACGCGTGGCGCGCGAACCAGCCCGAGAGCTTCGCGCACATCGTCGGGCTCTACGGCGCAAGCCTCGGGAAGCACTTCCCGAAGCAGGTCGAGAAGGCCCGGATCGAGACGGTCTTCAACGCCGTGCAGCCCTTCTACGCCGGCATGTGGATGTACCTCGGGGCCTTCCTCTTCGCGGCGCTTTCGTGGATCAAATGGCCCGAGCCGGCCCGCCTCTCGTCCTTCGGCCTCGTGGCGCTCGGCTGGATCATCGCCACGCTCGGCATCGCGACCCGCATGTGGCTTGAGGGCCGCCCGCCGGTCACGAACCTCTATTCGTCCGCAATCTTCATCGGGTGGGGCTCGGTGGCCCTGTGCCTGGTCCTGGAGGCAACGTACCGGAATGCAATCGGGACGGCCGCCGCGGGCCTCATCGGATTCGCGACGCTCATCATCGCCCAGCACCTGGCCCTTGCGGGCGACACGCTCGAGATGATGCGCGCCGTCCTCGATTCCAACTTCTGGCTCGGAACCCATGTCGTCGTCGTCACGATCGGCTACGCCTCGACCTTCCTGGCCGGCGTCCTCGCCGTGATCTACATCCTCCGCGGCCTTTTCACGACAACCCTCGACAGGGCGACCGCGGACGCGCTGGCGCGCATGGTCTACGGAATCGTGTGCTTCGCGACCCTCTTCAGCTTCGTCGGGACGACCCTCGGCGGCATCTGGGCCGACCAGTCCTGGGGCCGTTTCTGGGGCTGGGACCCGAAGGAGAACGGGGCGCTCATCATCGTCATCTGGAATGCGCTGATCCTCCACGCGCGCTGGGCCGGCATCGTGAAGCAGCGCGGGCTCATGTGCCTGGCGGTCTTCGGGAACATCGTGACCAGCTGGAGCTGGTTCGGCACCAATATGCTCGGCATCGGGCTCCACAGCTACGGATTCACGGACGCCGCCTTCTGGTGGCTGAGCGCGTTCGTCGCCAGCCAGCTTGCCCTGATAGCCGTCGCCAACACGCCCCTCGCCAAGTGGCGCAGCTTCAGGGCCCGGGCGTGAGCCTCAGGCCATCGGCTTCTTCTGCTCGTCCGCCTGCTCCTCCTGCTCCTCCTTGGAGCGCACGTCCCGGGCGTGCTGGAGGAGGGTTCCGTCGGCCCGCATCTTTGCCAGCGAATCCATCGAGGGGCTCGTGAAGCCCTCCTTGGCGCGGAGCCTCGTGTACGTGTCGATCGCGAAGAGCCAGCCTGAATAGGTGTCGTCCTCGGCCTTCTCGTTCTTTATCTGCGACTTCACGTTCCCCGCCACAAAGGCGGCCAGGAGCAGCGACTTGCAGGACTGCTCGCGCTCGCCGCCAAGGCCCCAGTCCTCGTCGAGCCAGGGAAGCTCATCGGGGCCGATGTTGACCAGGACGTCGTCGCTCGACTGGGCGTAGACGACAATCGTCTTGGCGGCCTCGACCGCCTGGGGCCCCGAGATGCTCTTCTCCATGACGGCTATCGCCTGGAGCACCTCGTGCTTCGAGGGGACGGCCGCCCGACCCAGGCTGGCGCACAAGGCGAACGCGACCGCTGTCAGCAGGTGTTCTTTTGAAGGGCATGGTCAGGCGCAAACTCCCCGCAAATATCGCACCAACCGTGCCACCTCGCAACCACAATGGTCGGGTCCGGGCGGCCCGGCCTCAGCCGGGGAGGAACCCCTCCGACCGCAGGGTGCGCAGAAGGGGGCCTATCCCCTCGACATGGAAAGCCCGTGCGCCGAGGCGCCGCGCGGCCTCCACGTTGGCGGGAGTGTCATCGAAAAAGCAGACGTCCGCCGGTTCGACCCTGCAGCGCGCGAACGCCCGCACAAAGGCCTCCTCATCCGGCTTTATGGCGCCGAGCAGGTGCGAGGAGAGCGCGAGGTCGAATTCGTCGGTGAAGCTGGAGAATTTCTCCCAGTGGAGGATGCTGCAGTTGCTAAAGCATGCGACGGGGTGGCGCTTGCGCAGCGCCCGGATCGTCTCGCGGGCCTGGGGGTAGAGGGCGCTCGGCCACGAATAGAACTCCTTCAGGAATGCCTCGGGCGAAAGGCGGAGCCCCCACTCGGCGATGAACGCCCCGGCGAATTCCTCGGGGGAGAGCATGCCCGTCTCGTTGCGCCTGACCGCCGGGGACGCCATCCAGCGGTTCCTGATGGCGGCTCCATCGAGCGGCGCGGGCAGGAGGCGCCTGAGGCTCTCAAAGGTGGAGTTCTCGACCAGGACGCCGCCAAGGTCGAAAAGGAGGAGGGGGGATTCGTCCATCCATGATCCCTAACGGGCGGCCCCGGGCACTTCAACTTCGGCCGTCCGCAGGATCGGGTTTTTCGAAGCCCCTGAGGGTCCGGGGGAAGGCAAAGGGGCCCCGCTCCCTTCCGGCCCCCGGGGCCGCGCGGACTGCGGGATCGCGTTTCATAAATGGGCGCGGTGTGACGATAAAGGACGCATTCACCATGCTTCCGGGCGAATTAGTTGAATCCTTTGATCTCAAAAAGCTGCCGAGCGGCCCGAGGGTTCTCTCCCAGCTGATCTCCGCCGTGCGAAAGCCGCAGGCCCAGATCGCCGATATCGCCGAGCTGTTTCGAAGCGATCCCGCGCTGAGCGCGCGGGTCGTGGCGGCCTGCAACTCCCCGTTCTACTGGCGCGGGGAGCCCACGGCCGACATCCGCGAGGCGGTGCTGCAGCTGGGCCTCAACGAGGTCTCCCGGATCGTGCAGGTTGCCACGCTCACGGATTTCAAGAAGTACCCGACGCACCTCTACACCCAGGTCTCGGGCCATTACTGGGAGCGGTCGCTCCACACGGCCCTGGTGATCGACGAGATCAGCGGGCGCAACCCGGCGGCCTACACGGCGGGCATCATGCACCTTGTCGGCATCTGGGTGCTCTGCAGCATCTTCCCGGCGGGCCACATGTCGATTGCAGAGCGCGAACTCGACCTGCAGGCCCAGCTTGAGCAGATCCGGCTGGGGGTGACCTATGCGGGCGCGGGCGGCCGCGCCCTGGAGAAATGGGGCTTCCCGGCGATCATCTGCGAGGCCGTCTCCTGGCAGCTCGCCCCGTCGGCGCTGTTCGATCCCGAGCAGCGCGAGCTCGCCCGGCTGCTCAGGCGCGCCGTCTCGATCACCGACTGGCACTACGGCGCGAAGAACGAGCGCACGCTGATCCGGTCCGACCTGACCCTTGAGGACGTCGAGGCGTGCAACGAGCGCGCCTCGGAGAAGGTCGTCAAGATCGGCCTCGGTTTCTGAGCGAAAGCGGGCCCCGGCCCCGCGCCTACGTCGAGGGGAACGTGGCCCACTGCTGGATATACCATTCCCCGGAAGCGTCCCTGACCCAGGCGATCTCCAGCCTTCCGGAGGTGGCGAACACCTTTCCCTCGGGCGAGCGGACGCTCTGGCGATAGGTTCCGATCTGCTCGGCGGTGTCCCCATCGATCAGGATGCTCGAGGGCTCGTCGGAGTTGGCGAGGACCTTGAAGTCCGAATACCCCGCCAGGAATTTCTCGATCGCCGCGCGGCCGCGGACCGGCGGCTGCCTCGGATTTACCATTTCGCCGTCCGGAGCGAACAGGGCCGCCATCCCCGGGGGGTCCATCGCAAGGACGCGGGCCGAGTATTGCTGGAGGCGGGCCTCGATTCGGGCCCTGTCCACCTTGGTGTCCTTCTTTCCCGCGCATCCGGCGAGAAGGGGGATTAAGAGCGCGAGCGCGGCGGCCTTTTTCATCTCCGGGTCAAAAGCTGCGATCAGTCGGCGACGGGCGCCGATATCGCGTCGATCTCGTTCATCACCTGGGGCGTCAGTTTTTCGAGGATGTCGAGGGATCCCAGGTTCTCGGCCAGCTGCTCGACGCGCGATGCGCCGAGGATGACCGTGCTGACGTTGGGATTCTTCAGGCACCACGCGATCGCCAGGCAGGGGAGGCTCGTTCCCAGTTCCTTTGCGATCGCGGCGAGCTTCGGGACGGCCGCCAGGCGCTTCTCGACTCCGGGCTTCTTAAGGAGCTCGTCGCGGAGCCATTCGAGCCCCGCAACACCGAGCCGGGTGTCCTTCGGAACGCCCCTGTTGTATTTGCCGGTCAGAAGGCCGGACGCGAGGGGGGACCAGATGGTCGTGCCGAGACCGGGGCTGCGGTAGAGGGCGGACAGCTCCTTCTCAACGCGGGCCCTGTGGAAGAGGTTGTACTGGGGCTGTTCCACGATCGGGTGGTGAAGGTAAAGGGCGTCGCACGCGGCGTGGGCGGACTCGATCTGCGACGCGCTCCACTCGCTCGTGCCCCAATAGAGGACCTTTCCCTGGACGATCAGGTCGTGCATCGCCCGACAGGTCTCGGCGACCGGGACGCTGGGGTCCGGACGGTGGCAGTAATAGAGGTCGAGATAGTCGACCTGAAGGCGTGCGAGCGCCTCGTGGCAGGCCTCGACCACGTGCTTGCGCGACAGGCCGTCCTCGTTCGGCCGGTCGCCCACATGGCCGAAGAACACCTTGCTTGAGACCAGGAAGCTGGTGCGGCGCCATCCCGACTTCTTGAGGATGGCCCCCATCACGACCTCGGCCTGGCCGTCCGCATAGGATTCCGCGTTGTCGAAGAAATTGATTCCCGCGTCGTAGGCCTTGTGGAGAAGCTTCCTGGCGACCGGGTCGCCGATCTGCTTGCCGAAGGTGACCCAGGCGCCGAACGAAAGGGCGCTGATCTTGAGGCCCGACTTGCCGAGCTGGCGGTACTGCATCTTCATGGGGGGAGAGGCCGACATCATGATGCGCCTTTCCCGGATCCGCAAGGGCGGTGCGCTTGACTACAAACCCGGGTAGGGACACCTCTCTCCGCATGACGCGGCAAGGGGCGGGGGCCCTTTTCCATCCCCTATGAAGAACCTCTGGAGCAGTGCGGATGCGGCTGGGTTTCCCGGCGAGCTGGGACAGAGGGTTTATTCGTCCAGGCTCCTCGGGCGGGAGTCGACGCTCGTCCTCCACGGCGGCGGAAACACCTCCGTCAAGACCCGCGAGAAGAACATTTTCGGCGAGGAGGAGGCGATCCTGCGCGTCAAGGGAAGCGGTTGGAACCTGGCCACGATCGAGGCGAACGGATTCTCGCCGTGCCGGATGGCCCCTCTCCTCAGGCTGGCGGGCCTCGAATCGCTGGCGGACCTGCGCATGGCCGCCGAGCTGAAGGCGTGCATGACCGACCCGTCCGCGCCGATGGCCTCCGTCGAGGCGATCCTGCACGCCGTGCTTCCCGCAAAGTTCGTGGATCACACCCATGCGGACGCGCTCATCGCCGTCACGAACACGCCGGGGGGCGAGGGCAGGGTCCGCGAGATCTACGGCGACACCGTGGTCGTGATCCCCTATGTGATGCCGGGCTTCAGGTTGGCCCGCCTGTTTGCCGAGACCTTCCCGAGGAAGGCGTCCCGGCGCACGGTCGGAGTCGTCCTCATGAACCACGGCCTGATCAGCTTTGGGGATACGGCCGAGGAGTCCTATCTCCGGATGATCGACATGGTTACGCTGGCCGAGGACTTTCTGGCGTCCCACAAGGCCTGGATCGTCGAATGGCCGGCAATCCCGGCGCCGGTGCAGCCCGTCCGGATCGGGCTGTCGGCCTTCAGGAAGGAGCTTTCCGCGGTCCTAGGGGCGCCGGCCATCCTGTCGACCCACCTCGATGCCCGGTGTCTCGGCTTTGCGACCCGGCCCGACGTGGAGGCGCTTTCCCAGCAGGGGCCGGCCACGCCCGACCATGTCATCCGGACGAAGCGGGTTCCGCTTAGTCGGGCGCGACCTTTCGCGGTACCGCTCGGACTACGAGGCCTATTTCAGGGCGTGGGCCGACCGGGTTTCGCCTCCGCCGACCCTGCTCGACCCTGCGCCGCGGGTGATCCTCGACCCTGAGTGGGGCATGGTGTCCGTCGGCCACACCGCCCTTGAGGCCTCGATCGTCAGCGATCTCTACCGGCACACGATCGACATCATCATGCGCTCGGCCGCCCTGGGGGGATGGAAGGCCCTTCCCCCTCAGGACATCTTTGACGTCGAGTACTGGGACCTGGAGCAGGCGAAGCTGCGCCGGCACGGCCCTGTTCCCGTCTTCCAGGGCGAAATCGCGCTGGTGACGGGTGCCGCCTCCGGGATCGGGCGCGCCTGCGTCGATTCGCTCCTGAGGCGGGGCGCCGCCGTGGTCGGCCTCGACGTGAACCCGGACATCGCCGGGATGCACAAGCGGCCGGATTTCCATGGCATCGTCTGCGACCTGACGGAGGAGGAGGAGGTCGCCGCGGCCATCGAGGAGGCGGTCCGCGCGTTCGGCGGCCTCGACATGCTGGTCCTTAACGCGGGCATATTCCCCGGGGGAAAGAGGATCGGCGAACTGGGAACGGACCTGTGGCGGAGGGTCATGTCGGTGAACCTGGACGCCAGCTTCTTCATGCTGCGCGAATGCCACCCCCTCCTAAAGGCCGCTCCGAAAGGCGGGCGCGTCGTGGTCGTGGGGTCGAAGAACGTCCCGGCTCCGGGCCCGGGCGCCGCGGCCTATTCCGCGTCCAAGGCGGCGGTGAACCAACTGATGCGGGTTGCAGCCCTCGAATGGGGCCCGGAGCACATCCGGATCAATTCGGTGCATCCCAACATGGTCTTCGACACCGCGCTCTGGACCCCGGAAATCCTCGAGTCGCGCGCCCGCCACTACGGCCTCTCGGTCGACGCGTACAAGACGAACAACCTTCTCAAGGTCGAGGTGACGAGTCGGGACGTGGCCGAGCTCGTGGCGGAGCTCTGCGGGCCGGTGTTTGCCAAGACCACCGGAGCCCAGATCCCGGTCGATGGCGGCAACGAACGAGTCGTATGAACGTGCAGGGCAGACCCTACCGGACGATCTGGCCCGGCGCGGACAGCGCATCGGTCGAGATCATCGACCAGACCCGCCTGCCCCATGAATTCGTGATCGACCGGCTCGGGACCCTGGACGAAGCGGCCCATGCGATCCGTACCATGCGCGTCCGCGGCGCCCCGCTGATCGGCGCCACCGCAGCCTACGGCCTCTGGCTTGCGCTCAGGACCGACGCCTCGGACTCGGGCCTCGAGCGCGCGGGAGCGGTCCTCATGGCGACCCGCCCCACGGCCGTCAATCTGCGGTGGGCGATCGACCGGATGACCGCCTGGATTCTGCCGCTCCCGGAATCGAAGCGCGCAGCCGCCGCTTTCGAGCGGGCCTCGGAGATCTGCGACGAGGATGTCGCCATCAACCGGGCGATTGGGGAGGCGGGCCTCCCGCTCCTTCGCGCAATCGCGGCGCGGAAGGCCCAGGGAGGAGCCTTGAACATCCTGACCCACTGCAATGCGGGCTGGCTCGCGACGGTCGACATCGGCACCGCAACGGCGCCGATCTATGCCGCCCATGACGCGGGCCTGGCGGTCCATGTCTGGGTCGACGAGACCCGGCCGCGCAACCAGGGGGCGAGCCTGACGGCGTGGGAGCTCCTGAACCACGGCGTGGCGCATTCGGTGATCGCGGACAATGCGGGGGGCCACCTGATGCAGCACGGCCAGGTCGACCTGGTGATCGTGGGCACGGACCGGACGACGGCGAACGGGGACGTCTGCAACAAGATCGGCACCTACCTGAAGGCGCTGGCGGCACGCGACAACGGCGTTCCGTTCTACGTGGCCGCGCCTTCGCCCTCGATCGACTGGCGGCTTAAGGACGGCGTCAGGGAGATCCCGATCGAGAACCGGTCCGCCCGCGAGGTGACCCACCTGTCCGGCAGGCTTCCCGACGGAAGCATCGCCACCGTGGCGCTGGCCCCCGAGGGGAGCGCCGCGGCGAACCCCGCGTTCGACGTCACCCCCGCAAGGCTTGTCACCGGGATCATCACCGAGCGCGGGATCGCCGAGGCCTCGGGGCCCGGGCTGCGGAAACTTTTCCCTGACAGATAGCGCCCTTTGCCCAACGATGGCCGGCACCCCATGAATGAACTCAACCGCCGCGATTTCTTGAAGACCACCCTTGCCGCCTCGGCCACCGCCGCCCTTGCCGCGGCTATCCCCGCCAAAGGGGCGGATGCGCCGGCCCCTGCCGGCGAATTCATCGAGCTGCGGGCCTATCGCCTGAGGCCCGGCGCCTCCCATGCCCTCCTGGACTCGTATCTCGAGAATGCCTTCATTCCGGCCCTAAACGACAGGCAGATCGATTCGGTGGGCGCCTTCACGGAGCCGGAATCGAAGGACGGTCCCGCCGTGTGGGTGCTCATGGCCCATCCCAGCCTCGAGTCGGTCGCCACGATCAACGCCTCGCTGAACGCCGATCCCGCCATCCAGGGCATGGGCGGCGCCTACCTGACCTCGCCCACCAAGGACCATCCTGCTTTCGACAGAATCGACAGCTGGCTCTTCCTCCCGTTCTCGGGGCTCCCGAGGCTCGCCGTGCCTGCGCTCGCGCGGGCCAGGAAGCCGCGGATTTTCGAGATGCGCACGTACGAGAGCTTCAGCGAGCTGAAGGCGCTCAAAAAGGTGGAGATGTTCAACGCGGGCGAGATCGGCGTCATGCAGGAGCTCAGCCTCTCGCCCGTCTTCTACGGCCAGGCGCTCCTGGGCCGCGACCTTCCCCAGCTCACCTACATGCTGTGCAGCCCCGACCTGGAGACGCACAAGAAGAACTGGGCCGCGTTCGGCGTGCATCCTACCTGGGTCAAGCTTAAGAACGATCCCCAGTACGCCGACACGGTTTCGAAGATCACGAGCCGTTTCCTGGTGCCAACGGCGTATTCGCAGATCTAGGCGCCCTCGGGAGGGGACCCCCGGGGTGTTTTTGCCTCGGCGATTTGCCGGGGCGAGTAGCGGCTGAAGGGCCGTCGGCTGTCATGGGTTAGCGTGAACCTTGTGTTGAATCGGACGAGCGAAGCCGAGACGGGCGTCGGCGCATCCCAGTTCGAAAGGGATGGTTACCTTGTGCTTGAGGGACACTTCAGGCCGCAGCAGATCGACCGGGCGGCCGCCGCCATCCGCAGGCTGGTCCGCGAGAAGCCTGCCGAGATTGTCGTCGACTGCCTCCAAACGGGCAGGCGCTCGTTCTGGGCGCAGGCCGCGCATCCGGAGGCCCGCCATTACAAGTTCAACGACCTCTACCTGATGAGCGAGGAGGTCAGGGACCTCGCGCTCGAAGCCGATCTGACGGCCATCCTCGGGGACCTGCTCGGGGAGCCGGCCGTCCTCTTCAACAGCCTCAACTACGAGAAGGGCAGCTCCCAGCCGAGGCACATCGACTCCCTCTACCTGGCGCCGCGGACGCCACATTCGCTGGTCGCCGCCTGGGTGGCCCTGGAGGACGTGCACCCAGCCTCCGGCCCGCTCGTCTATTACCCGGGAAGCCACAAGATACCCCTCTACACGTTCAACGACGGGAGCCATCGCCTCTCGAGGGACGAAATCTTTGACTGGCTCGACTATATCGACGTGCAGATCCGGCTGCGCGGCCTGCGAAAGAAGAGCTTTCTCGCGCGCAAGGGGGACGTGTTCATCTCCCACGCCGATCTCGTCCATGGCGGCTGCCCCATCGAGGATCCCAAGCGTTCGTGCAATTCATTGGTAAATCACTACTACGGGAAGGCTGACTGCATGGATCGGGGCCTGGACATTGTTCCGAAGCATGGGGCGTATTGGATGCGGCGCCTGCGCCAGCCGGTGAAGGTGGAGCCGCATTCGTTCGGGCCGGCCTGTCCCTTTCCCGAGGAGACTTATCTCATGCGCCACCCGGATGTCAGGGAGGCCGTCGAGGCTAAGCTTTGCCCTTCGGGCGAATACCACTACCGGAACCACGGGTTCTGGGAAGGCCGGGGTGTGTAGCAGGATGCAGCTCGGGTGTTAGGCCGCGCCCGGGACTCCGATTGCGATCGGGTCCCGGGCGTCGCGCCGTGCGACCCAGAAGCGGCAGTTGTCGGAGAACTCGGTGACGGCGGCAGTCTCCCGGGCCAGCTCGCTGCGCATCGTGTCGGTCTCGTGCGCCCAGCCGGTGGCTGCCAGGTCCCCGAGAATCTCCGCCCGGTCCGGGATATGGATGAACACGGGGCCGCTCTCATCCTCGAACTGCCTGTCGCCGAATTCGCGCAGGCGCCCGTCCTGGCGGCCTTCCGCCCAGCGGCGCGCCTCGGCCTCCCAGTACCCGGCGTCCTCGCTCGAGCGGTCCCGGTCGTGGGTCGTGAAGATGAGCGGCGCTCCGGGGCTGCACAGCTCGCGGATCCTCAGGAGGGCCGAGCGGCGGTTCCGGCGCCCGGGAATCTGCATCAATCCGTTGAACATGAAAAGGGCCCCTCCAAAGCCCTCACCGGCGCCGAGTCCCCATTGGGAACGTTCGATCGTCGTGGCATCCGCGCACCGGAAGGCGATCGATACCGCCCCCTGGCTCGCGGCGAGGCTCTGCGCCTGGTCGAGCAGCTCGCTCGCAAAGTCAAAGGCGCTCAGGCGGCGGTAGCCCAGCTTCCAGAGCGCGATCGAGACGCGGCCGGCTCCGCAGCCGGCCTCAAGCAAGGGCGTCCTCTTGTCCGGCAGAAACCTCGAGACCAGGATGCGCTCGGATTTCCAGAGCCCCAGAAAATGGGCGGCGCGGGTGTAATACAGAACCGAGGAAATCCCGTTGAAGTTCCTCTTCACATGCTCGGAGGTGACCTTGGCCGGGGGCCCTTCGGGGCCTTGGGTTTCTCGTCCGGGCTGGGATTCCATGGTCGGGACTGGCGCCATGGATCAAAAGGGGCCATGGCACGGACGGTCCAGTGTCAAATGTCGGCGAAAAGCTCGCGCATCGGGCAGCTGAGCCCGGGCAGATTGGGATCCGTCAGCGGATGGCGGTTGGCGAGGATATCGAGCAGCGTGAACCCAAACTCGGTCGAGGCGTAGATTTCAACGTTCAGGTACCTCGGATCCACCATCCAGAGCCTCGGCAATCGGATATCGGACCAGAGCTGCTTCTTGACGACCGTGTCGGTGTGGTGGTCGCCGGGCAGGAGCACTTCCGCAACCAGATAGGGCGTCTCCTCGGCCGGTCCCGCTTCCGGGCTTCTCAGGCGCATGATGCAGAGGTCCGGCTGCAGGCGGACCTCCTCTCCGAGGTTTAGCTCGGTGCGGGGCGGAAGGACCTTCAGCCCTGAATCCGCGGGCAGGTAATTTGCCACAAGCCGGTGGAGCCGTGGCGACAAGCAACTCGTGTGAGGAATTCGGAGGGCTCCGGTAGAAATCCTCGCCATGGATCGTCTCCTCATACGGTTCGCTCATCGGGATCGAAGATACCAAAGGGGGCCGGGGCGGCAAGAGGCCTCGATTCCCCCGGATGATTGAACGTGCTGGGACGCGGCATGGCTAAACCAAACCGTTCGCAGAGGCGGCCACGCCGAGAGCACGGGATCTCTCGCGAGGCGCCGGCGAAGCGAAGCAGAGAAGCTCCCGCCTCTCCGCCTGAGCGGCACGGTCTGAGGGACGTTCGCGCCCGTGCAGGAGGGGCATCGGGAGGTCGGCGAGCCGAGGTCTCTCGGCCTACCCGCGGACAAATGTGCGGGGCGTTCGCCGCACCGGGCCGCGAAGGGTCGGGGAGCGCTGCCGGGAAAATCTCCGGCCGAGGTTTTGATTTAACTCATATCTTTAACCGATAACCGGTTAAGATTTTCTGGTTCCAGACTCCGCCCTGCAGAATCCCTGCGGTATTTTCATTTGAACTTAACGCCCCGTGTGACAGTTTAATGGCGAGCGCCGCCCGCAGCGCTTTCCTACCCCGCTTGCACCCCGATTTACACCCACCCCCAGAGGGTGCGCCAGGGTCCTCCAAGGCCATCCTGACGGCGCGCTCCATGACGCACGAGAACCGTGCGGAGATGCGCTTCGCCTTTGATCGGGCAATCTCGCTGGCGGATCGCGGCCATGCCACCCTCCACGTGCCGCACGAAGTGAAGACCGTCCAGAAGATGCGCGGCATGCACTATCATTACAGACCCGAGATCTTCCTCCAGCTCCAGGGCACGACCGATTTTCGATTCCCGAAGGAGGAGTTCCGGGTGGGGGAGGACGAGATCTGCATCATACCCGCGGGCGTCCCGCACGGCGAGCTGGTCAGGGCTGGCGTCGACCGCCCTTTCCGAAATCTGGTGGCCGGCTTCTACAACAACACGCTCAGCCTGCATTTCGCACACGAGGTGAGGCCGGGTCATCCCGACATCGAGGTGATCGAATTCTTCGACGCGCCGAACCTGGATTTCTTTCTTTCCCTCGCGAACGGGCTGGCGCAGGTCCATGGGATGCACAGCCCGGCGCAGGGCGCCGTCGAGAAGGGCCTCCTCCTCGGGCTCCTCGGGCTTTTCCGCAACATCGTCGAGACGGGCTCCGGCCACCTGAACAGCGACATTGGCAAGGTCTTTCAGGCGAAGTGCCTTGTCCGCGAGCAGTTCTCCAATCCGGAGCTCAGGGTGCAGCACATCGCCGACGTCCTCGGCTGCTCCGCGGACTACCTCTCGCACCTCTTCCACTCCGAGACCAAGGAGCGGCTCACCCACTATATCCAGCGCATTCGCATCCAGGGCGCCATCCTGGCGCTCGAGACGACGGCGTTCAACGTCTCCGAAATCGCCTACTCAAGCGGGTTTTCGGATCCGGCCTACTTCACGCGGGTCTTCCGTCAGCACAAGGGCATGACTCCCCAGGATTTTCGCGCGCAGATCGTCGTCCAGCGCAACCAGGTCGAATCCCAGCCGAAAACGGTCTACGCGAACCGGGTCGACTTCACGCACGGCACGCCGAAGCGCAAACGCAATCCGGGCGAGTCCGGCACCGACTCGGGTCTCCCCGTTTCAGTCGGTTCGTGACGGCGTCGAATTCGGGACCCAGCTCAGTCCGACGGCCGCCACGATAAAGCAGGCGCCCCCCGCGAGGACGACGGGCATTCCCCTGCCCCCGAGGAGATGGGACACGATCGGACCGAGAACGGCCGCGGCGACGATCTGGGGCAGCACGATGAAGAAATTGAAGACGCCCATGTAGAATCCCATCTTCTCGGGGGGGATCGCGTTCGCCAGGAGGGCATACGGCATGGACAGGATCGCCGCCCAGCCGATCCCGACGCCGACCATCGAGAGGAGGAGAAGATGGGGATCGGTCCATAGGCCGACCGAGAGGAGACCCGCCCCGGCGCAGATGAGCCCCGTGCGGTGCAGCGTTCGGGTGCCGACCCCGACCCGGGCGAGCGCGACCAGGGCGAAAGGAGACCGCGAAGGCCACCCCGTTGTAGGTGGCGAGGCAGACGCCCGCCCATTCGACGCCGCGGGTATAGGAGGGCGAGCCGGCTGCGCCGCCAAAGAAACGGAGCGCGACCGCGGGCGTGAAGTAGAGCCACAGGCAGAAGAGTCCGAGCCAGGTGAAGAACTGGACGAAAGCGAGGCGCCGCATGGTCTGGGGCATGTGCATCACGCCGCTCAGGATTTCCGTGAAGGCCGAATGCTCAGCGGGGGCGATCGGCTTTTCGGGAGGGCGCTCCGGGGTCGTGATGACCGTGTAAAGGACGCAGCTGATGAACACCACGGCCCCGACATAGAATGCGAGGTGGACCGACGGCGGGATTTTCGAGGCTGCGTCCTGTGCGCCCGCGAGTCCGAAATGCGTGAGGAGCCAGGGGAGCGCCGAGGAGAGCACGGCTCCGAGGCCGATCAGGAGGCTCTGCATCGCATAGCCGACCTGCCGCTGGCCCGGGGGCATGAGGTCGCCGATGAACGCCCGAAAGGGCTCCATGCTGATGTTCACCGAGGCGTCGAGGACCCAGAGGAGCCCGGCGGCCATCCACAGGGACGAGGAGTTCGGCATCGCGACGAGCGCGGCGCTCGCGAGGAGCGCGCCGACCAGGAAATAGGGCCGGCGCCGGCCGAGCCGGGTCCACGTGCGGTCGCTGTAGTGGCCGATGATGGGCTGGACGATGAGCCCCGTGACCGGGGCGGCCAGCCAGAGAACCGGGATCGCGCTCTCGCTTGCCCCGAGGTACTGGTAGATGGCGCTCATGTTCGCCATCTGCAGGCCCCAGCCGAACTGGATCCCGAGAAATCCGAAGCTCATGTTCCAGATCGCGGGAAGCGAGAGGTTTCGGGTCTCGGGGGTCATGGGTCGGGGTTCAGGCCTCCGGCGGCTCGCTGAAATCTGAGAGGGCGCGGTCGCCGGTGCGGTCGTAAAGCTCCACCCAGTGACGCAGCGTTGCGAGCTTTTGATCCGAGAGCTGGCCGAGCTGCCTCCGCGTGAATCGCCACTGCCAATTGCCCTCGGCCTTGCCTGGCCGGTTGAGCGTCGCGGAGGCCGGAAGGTCGAGGAGGTCCTGCATGGGGACCACGGCAAGGCGGGAATTCGTGGCCAGGAGCGTCCGGATCATGGGCCAGGCCGACTTTGAGCCTCCCATCTGGAAGTAGTCGTCGACGAGTCCGGCATAGGGCTCCGAAAGGCTCTCAAGCCAGCCGCGGGTGGTGTTGTTGTCGTGGGTGCCCGTGTAGGCGACGCTGTCGGCCGGATAGAAGTGGGGCAGGTTCACGTTGTGCCGGTCGTGCCCGTATGCGAACTGGAGAATCTTCATGCCGGGCAGGCGGGCCCGCCGGCGCAGCTTGACGACGTTCGCCCCGATGTAGCCGAGATCCTCGGCGATGATCCTCGCGCCGGGAAGCGCCCTCCCCACCGCCTTGAAAAACCGGCTCCCCGGTCCCTTGCGCCACCGTCCGCTGCGCGCGCTCTCGGCGCTCGCCGGGATCTCCCAATAGGTGTCGAAGCCCCGGAAATGATCCAGACGGACGATGTCGTAGAGCGCGAATGCGGAGCGCAGGCGGGCGATCCACCACGCGTATTGGGTGCGGGCAAGGTAGTCCCAGTCGTAGAGCGGGTTTCCCCAGAGCTGGCCGCTGCTCGAGAAATAGTCGGGCGGGACGCCCGCGACGGCGAGGGGCTGCCCCTGGCCGTCGAGCTGAAACACGGCCCGGTTTTGCCAGGTGTCGGCACTGTCGAGGGCCACGAAGATCGGCACGTCGCCGATGATGCCGACGCCGTGGTCGGAGGCGTAGCGCCTCAGCCGGTCCCATTGTCCGAAAAACAGGTACTGGTAGAACGCGTGCCTGTCGGACTCGGACCGGGCCGAGTCCGGCATCGCGGACCTCAGGCGCGGACTCCATGAGCGGAACCGCTCGGGCCAGGTCGTCCAGGGATGGCCGCCGAAATGGGACTTGAGCGCCATGAAGTCCGTGAAGGGTCCTAGCCATTCGGCGTTCTTCCTGCGGAATCCCGAAAGCGATCCGAGGCCGGCCACCTCGTCCTTTCCCGAGGCCGCGAACCGGTCGTGGGCCCTCGAAAGCACCGCCCAGAAGCGCTCGTAGAGGGCGCCGTAATCCACGTGGGCGGCCGGGAGGGCGCGGAGTCCAGCCAGGTCGGCCTTCTCAAGGATGCCGGCCTCGACCAGTTCGCCGAGGTCGATGAAATAGGGGTTGCCTGCGGATCCTGAGAACAGCTGGTAGGGCGAGTCGCCAAAGCCTGTCGGGCCTATCGGGCAGATTTGCCAGTATCGGATCCTGGCGGCGGCCAGCAGGCCTATGAAATCGCGGGCCCCCTGGCCGAGGTTGCCGATGCCGTAGTCGCCCGGAAGGGAGGTGATATGGGCCAGCACGCCCGCCGAGCGGCGGTCGAGCCAGGTGTTCGGATTGGCGGCCATTTTTGATTCTCGGAGGGACTTGCTGGGAGCCGCGGCGGGCGGCTTGGCATTACCGGCGATGGGGCCCGCGGGCATGGTCAAGGGGGGATTGGGCTTCGCCCCGGCACGCCGGAGCCCCGGGGGGCCTGCCCGCGTGCCTCGGGAAAAGTCGCACTTGCTAGTGGGAGGTAAAAAAAGGCGGCCGCCAGAACTGTTCTGATGGCCGCCTTTGTTTTTTGGGCGCGGGAGCCGTGCGCTCCCGGTGTGTTAGAACTTGTACGTCACGCCTGCCCGGTAGGATGCGCCGTATTCCTGCCAGTTTTCGAGCTGGCGGGGATCGCCGTTGTTGTAGGTGATCAGCGGCGCATTGTTCAGGTTGCGGCCCTCGAGATAGAGGCCCAGGCCCTTGAGCGTGCCGTGCTTGAACGTGTAGCTGACCTGGGCGTCGATCGTGTGGTACGGAATCTCCTCCGAGAACCCGTCGCCGGGCGTCCCGAATGCCGCGGGCGTTGGCACGCCGAACTGGACGATGTACTCCCGGGTCTGGGACTGGTAGTGGTCGCTGACGCGAGCCGAGAATCCGTCGAGCATCCCGTGGCCCTCGTAGTAGAACGTGAGGTTGGCGGACTTCTTCGCCAGGTCCGGCAGGGGCGAACTCGGGTTGTTCGGCCCCCAGGGCTGGATATTGCTGTCGACGAGGAGGCCGTTCAGGACGACTCCGAATCCGCGCACCGAATTGCCCGTGAGGACCTCACTCGTCACCTGGATGGTGGCCTCGACGCCGCTCACATTGCCGCCCTGGCCGTTGACGGGCTGCGAGGAATAGCCTTCGGTGATTAGGGGCGCCGAAGCGCTCGTGTAGGGGTACCCCGCAAAGTTTGTGAGGGTATTCTGCTGGTAGATGTAGCTCAGGAGCTTCTTTTCGAAGACCGCGACCGACACATACCCGCCGCCGTGGGCGAAGTAGTGCTCGATATCGAGGTCGACCGAGTTTGCGATCCATGGCTGGAGGTTCGGGTTTCCGGCCGATCCGCCCCACGGGCTGATGCTCGAGGAGGTTGCGAAGGTGGAGTTGTAGCTGAAATCGCGCGACGCCCTCATGTCATACATGCGCGGGCGCTGCTCCTCGCGGCCGGCAAAGAACCGGATGAAGTCCTGGCTCGTTGGCTTGAACGTGAGGGTGAGCGTCGGGAGCGCATCCACATAGCTGTCGATGCCCGAGGCCGGGGTCACGTAGCTGCCGAAGCCGCCTGCCGACTCGCCGATGGAGTTCTGGTTGGCCACGTCGGCGACGACGCCGATGTTGCCGTCAAAGGGCACGCTGAAGACATTGCCCTTCAGGTCGAACTTGATGAAGGGGCGCGTGACGTCCTCCCAGACCTGGTAGTTGTCGCCGACATAGGTGCCGGGATTCGGATTTGGCAGGAGCTTGAGGGCGCCGCTCGAGACGAGCCCATTCGCCGACCAGGAGATCGGCTTCAGGTTGCCGATCCAGGTCAGGTCGGAGGTGCCCTGCAGGGGGGGGAGGGGGTCCTGCGATTTCCCGTCGGAATTGACGAGGTAGCCCGTGGGAGCCTGCGCATCGCCCTTGTAGCGCTCGGTATAGCTCATGCCGAAGACGAGGTCCTTGAAGATCCCCGCGTCGAGCTCGTGCGTGGCCGTGATCTTGTAGGAATCGACGATGTCGGTCTCGTTGAAGTACTTGAGGTAACCCTCCTGGCCCGTGGCCGGGAGCGTTCCCGTGCCCCAACCCTGCGGGTCGGTGATCGTGAAGAGGCTGGCGTTCGAGTAGTTTGTGCTTGAGACAACCGTCGGCGGATTGGGACCGGCTTCCTGCGTGACGACGAACGTGTCGGCGTCCGTCGCCTGTCCGTTGAACCCGAGGCCCGCATAGGTCTCCAGGACCTCCTCATTGCGCTTCGCCTGGGAGTAGCCCGTGGTGAAGTGGACGGGCCATTCCGACTTCTCGCCCAGGTCGAGGTTCCAGATCGCCGATTCGATATGGTCGACATAGTCGACGACCTGATTGTCGACGACCGGCTGGATGTTCTTCAGGGTGTAGTTGGTGACGAGCCCGTTCGTGACCGTGTATCCCGGCTGCAACTGGGCGCTGCTCCATTCCGCCATCGGGACCTGCAAGCCGTTCAGGAGCTCGTTGTCGTTGAACTTGGAGTAGAACAGGTCGATCTTGCTGTGGATGAAGTCGTTCGGCCTGCTCTCCAGGACCCCGATCACGGCATCGCGCTTGAGGAGTTCGCTCTGGTCGTAGATCTTCATCCCGCCGAGGACCAGGTTGCCGTTTCCATCCGTGGGGTATCCCCAGGCCTGGAACTGCTTCCCCTCGTAGGGATCCTCCGTATGGGCGTAGCCCACATAGATGCCCTCGGTTCCGTTTGCGAACTGGTCGATGTACGAGGCGCTGAAGCTCTCAGCCGCCTTCTTGACGCCGGGCGTGAGCTCCGGGTACGCCGTGAAGTTGTAGAAGGCGCTCAGGGCGATGATCCTGTGGCTCGCGCTCAGGGGGGAGGTGGTCTCGAGGTCGACCGTGCCGGCGAGACCGCCGACGAGATCGGCCTGGCCGGTCTTGTAGACAGTGACGCCGCCCACCAGCTCCGACGGATACTGGTCGTAGGCCACCGCGCGGTTGTCGTCCGTCGTGGCCTGCTCAACTCCGTCCAGCGTGCCGACGCTGAAGTCAGGGGAGAAGCCGCGGATGGTGATCTCCTGGTCGCGTCCATTGACGCGCTGGCTCGTGAGGCCCGTCAGGCGGGCCAGGTCGTCCGCAATGCTGACGTCAGGGAGTACGCCGATGTCCTCGGGGGCGATGACCTCGACGATGGCCGGCGCGGACTGCTTTTCCTGGGCGGCCATCTCAAGGCTGCCCGCAAAGGATCCCTGGACCGTGAATTCGTTCATGACGTACACGTCGTCGGGCTTCTTGGTCTGGTCCGAAGGGGCGGAGGTCGTCACGGCCGCAGTCTTTGTGTCGTCAGTCGTGCTGGCGGCCGGTGCCGCGGCCTGGGCAAACGCCATCTGGGCGGCCGCCAGCGTCAGCAGGCCGAAGGCGACCGGTCGAAACCGGTGGGCGTCTTGCTGCTTGGGGATTTGAGGTGAAGCATTCATGTCGGTCTTGGTATTAACTTGGTGTTATCGTTCGTTGTGGGTTGTTCTAGGGAATGATTCCCCGTGCCTCGGGGTGGATTGGCTGAGGGTCGAGCGCCCGTAGGGGCCCTTTATGCTCAAGGATGTCGGATCCGGGCGGGAAAATTTGCGACGGCCAAACCCGGGAGAAAACCGATATGAATCGGAAATCTCTTAGGTCGGCCGCGGACGGACCGGCCGCAACCTAGGTTTTCTCCGGGCCATGCAGGATTTTTCCTAACGCGGCCTTTTGACCGGGGCGGACTCCGTGCTAGGCTCACCGAGCCCCGAATGCATTCCATCAAGAGGCAAATCCTGCTGCTTGTAGTTGTTTTGTCACTACGGTTGCCCGGAGCCGCAGGGGGCTCCGCCCCGCCGGTCAGCGTGCCCCGTTACGAGAATCCGGGCGCCGGCCAGGTGTTCTACTTCGTCCTGACCGACCGCTTCGCGAACGGGGACCCGTCCAACGACACCGGGGGCCTCGGCGGCGGCCGGGAGCGGAACGGCTTCGACCCGACGGCCGTCGGCTATTACCACGGGGGCGACCTGAAGGGCCTCACGGGCAAGCTCGACTATATCAGGGGTCTCGGGGCGACCGCGATCTGGATCACTCCGCCGTTCACGAACAAGGCCGTGCAGGCCGGTTCCGCCGGCTACCACGGCTACTGGATACTCGACTTCATGCACATCGACCCGCACCTGGGCACCGACGCCGAGTTCCGGGAGTTCGTGGCGCAGGCGCACGCGCGGGGCATCCGGGTCTTCCTCGACATCGTCGTCAATCACACGGCGGACGTGATCAAGTACCGCGACGGCGGGCGGACCTACATCGACATGGCCCATGCGCCCTACAGGGACTACCTGGGCCGGCCGTTTGACGTGCACGCCCTGGCCTACAACGGCGTCGGCCCGCCGGACTTGTTCCCTCGGCTTTCGCCGGAGCGGAGCTTTGCCCACGTCCCGGTCGTCGCCCCGGAAGAGGCGAACGCCAAGTTCCCGCCGTGGCTAAACGATGTCACGCTTTACCACAACCGGGGGGACAGCCTCTTCAGGGGCGAAAGCTCGACCCAGGGTGACTTCGGGGGCCTCGACGACCTGTTCACCGAGAATCCGGCCGTCGTCCGGGGGTTTGTGGAGGTCTTCCGGCACTGGATTCGGGACTACGGGATCGACGGGTTCCGCGTCGACACCGTCAGGCACGTGAATCTCGAGTTCTGGCAGGCCTTTGCGACCGCCCTCCACGGCGCCGCGCGCGAGGTCGGCCGGCCCGATTTCTTCATGTTCGGGGAGGTCGCGAATTTCACGGACGACGCGGCGCTCATGAGCGCCTTCTCGGATACGGGCACCCTCGACGCCGCGCTCGACTTCGGCTTCTACACCTCGGCCCGCGATTTCGTGTCGCGCGGCCGTGACGCCGCCGTCTTGTCGGCCCATTTCGACAAGGACGACCTCTACACGGGTCCCGACAGGAACGCCTACGGGATGCCGACCTTCATCAGCAATCACGACGACGGGCGGTTCGGGTTCTTCCTGAAGCAGGATAATCCCGGGGCTCCTCCCGGGACGCTGCTCCGCCTCGAGGAGCTCGGCTACGGACTCCTTTACCTTTCGCGAGGCCAGCCGGTCCTCTATTACGGCGACGAGCAGGGAATGACGGGCTATGGCAAGGACATGGCGGCCCGCGAGGACATGTTCGCCTCTCAAGCACCGCAGTTCCGGGAGCTTGGCCTCATCGGGACCACCCGGACCGGCGCCGACGACAAGTTTGACGAGGGCCATCCGCTCTACCGCATGGTCCGCTCGCTCGCGGCGTTGAGGGCCGGGCATCCGGCGCTTGCACGGGGCTCCATGCTCGTGCGTCCGTCCGGCCTGCCAGGCGTCTTTGCGTTCTCACGGATCGGCCGCGCGGACTGCGTCGAGTACCTCGTGGCCCTGAACAATTCGAGGACGAAGCCGGCCGAGTGCCTCATCGCCACCAGCCAGCCGAGCGGCGCCGTCCTGCAGAGGATCTTTGATTCGAGGGATCCGGATGAACCCGGCCGCGACCCATTGAGGGCGCGCGCCGACGGCCGGGTGAGCGTCAGGCTCGAGGCGCTGCAGTTCGAGGTGTGGCGGGCGGCGGCGCCCTTGCCCGCCCCCGACCATGCCCCCTCGGTATCGCTCGTCTCCCCGTCCAGCGGTTCCACCTTCGAGTTCAGGGCGCGCGAGGTCGACGGGCACACGCTCCCGATCCGCCAGGAAATCCGCGCGGAGGTCTCGGGCGGGGACGGGGTGGCCGAGGTCACCTTCGCCATGGCCAGGTCCTCCCGCCCGGGGCAGTTTGAACTCCTGGGCACGGATGACGCACCGCCCTACCGCGTGTACTGGAGGCCCCCCGCGGACCTTGCGCCCGGCGAAATCCTGGCGTTCATCGCTACGGCCGACGACCTGCGGGGCCACAGGACGGCGGCCGAGGTCGACAATGTGGCGGTTGCGCCGGGCTGTGTGGAATCCGGCATTCGGGGGGCCACGGTGCCTGAATTCACGCTGAATCCTCCGGGCCGCGTCTCCCTCGCCGAGGGGGCGCCGCTCCACCTCGAGGCGGCCGTGAAGGGGACGCTTCCGATCTATCTGCAGTGGTTCCACAACGCCACCCCGGTGGCTGGGGCGACCCGACCCGTGCTCGATGAGGCCGGCCCGGGGGGCGCCCTCTCCGGCCGATACTTCCTCGCGGCGAGCAACCGGGAGGGAACCACGCTCACCGCGGAAACGGTCGTGGAGCTTCAGGGCGCCGCGGATCGCCGCTAGCGTCCGCCGCGGGGCCCGGGCTCTCAGCGCAGGTCCGGGCGGAGCTTTCCGATCACCCCGTCAATCCTCCCGGTGACCGAGGGATCGCCCTCAAAGACGGAGGTCCTCCGCGCCTGCGCGAGGTGGATGAACCCCTCCTCGGTCTTGCCGAGCCTGAACAGCTTGCGGGCGAGCTTGATCTCCACCGAGGACGAAACCGGCCCGCAGTGCTCGGCCGCGACGAGGCACGCGATCTCACGGGTTTCGTCGCCCTTCGCATCGCAGAGGATGGCTGCGCGCAGATCGTTCGAGTAATTCCTCGGCTGGACGTCCGCGGCCGCGAGCGCCTCCCGGTCGATGGCCGCCGCCTGGCCCTCGGCGTCCAACACGCCCAGCAGAGCCTCGAGGGCGTCTCGGTTGCCGGGCTCCCCGGCGAGGATCGCCCGGTATTCGCGCTCGGAGGCCGCGTAATCTCGGGCGAAGCTTGCAAGCCGGCCCCGGACCATCTTGAGGCTGGTATCGTTCGGAAAGCGGGCGATCTCGTCGTCCAGGTAGCGCCGGCCTTCGTCAAAGCGGCGGGTGCGGGTGAACAGATCCCCGAATGCGGGCGCCATCAGGGAAAGGTCGCGCGGAGAACACGTGCGGGCGGTGTCCCGGAGGAGGGTCTCCGCTTCGGCGAGGCGTCCGAGGCGCATGAGCTTGATCGCCTCGTCGGTTGACAGGGCAAAGTTGCTCGGCTGGAGGCGCTTGGCTCGCCGCGCCTCCTCGAGGGCCCCGGCCGTGTCCCCCAGGCTGTCATCGATGTCCTCGGCGATCTTCGCCAGGTCCGCGTTCTCGGGGTCTGCGGCGACCGCCGCGTCGACGACGGCCTTCGCGTGCCTGAGTTGCTGCGGATCGTCGCGCTGGGCCTTGGCCGCGGCGAAATCGCGCGCCAGCCTGGCCTCGTCGTCGCAGTAGGTCAGCTGGTTTGTGAACGGGGGGTTCTGGATGATGCTCCCGATATGCTCGAGCACGGAGTAGCGCTCGTGGGGCGTGTACGCGAGGGAGTCGGAGCATCCGGCCGAATCGAGCCAGGGGGGCCTGGCGCCGGCCGGGACGGCAAGGACCCGTTCGGCGAGCTCGGCCAGGGAGCGGGCGAGGCGGCAATTCCCGTCCCAGTCAAAATGGACGTGCTCGAAGAGGAGTTCGCGGCCCGCCGGAGGGGCGGAGGACAACGGGTCGGATCCCATGTCCATGGCCGCGTCGAGCAGCGTCGCGCCCTCTTCAGCCTGGGCCGCGACCCGTCGGATGATCCCGTTTATCCGGGGGTCGGGTCGGAAACGAAGGGCGTCCCAGTGCTGCGCATCAACGAAACGCCGCCTCGACGAGGCGATGTCGCCCTCTTCGAGGTCGAGCCTGCCCAGCATGAACGACGTGTCGGCATACTGCGGGTCGATGCGCAGGGCCTCCATGAGGTCGGCGCGCGCCGGAGCGCTTTCCCCGAGCAGCCATTCGATCCGGCCCCGGTTGAAGGCATGCGTCCACGCCTCAAGCTCGGCTTCGTCGAGGCCCGGCCTGTGGACGGAGAGAAGGGGGGCGCAGTCCTTCAGATTCGAAACGACCGTGCAGAGGATTGTCTTCGCCCCGGCTCCCGAGGCCACCCGCACGATGTCCCTCAGGTTCGCCTCAAAGTTGCGGTAAACCTCCTCGAGCCTTGGATCATCCCCGCGGACGGCATTGTTCACAAACATGGACATTCCGCCCCACTCGGCGGGAGGGTGGCTGCGGCGGGTGAGCGAGCCGGCGACCCTGTTCACGAGCTGACCGATCCGGGTCGACCTCACGAAGACGCTCAGGCGGATGACCCAGAGCGGCGGCATCTCCGAGAGATAGGTGCAGCCCGGCCCGTAGGGGCCGACCACCTCGTTGTTGCCCATGTAGACGACGAAGAGATCCGGCGAGAACCCCGCAAGCTGTCGGGCGATCTGGTAGACCACGTGCGAATTGATCGCGACAATGCCCGTGTTGATCACCTCGATCGCGCGGCCGGGATAGCGCGCGCGGAGCTGGGAGCGCAGCTGCGCCGCGAAGCCGAACGGGGGCGCAGGCACGCCCTGGACCGCGGATTCGCCGAGGACGACCACGCGCAGGGTGCCGGGCGGCTTGCGGGCCGACACCCGGTAATTGAGCGGCCTCAGGTCAAAGCTGCTCGGCATGAAGGAGCTCACGAATTCGGGATTCGTCCGGAAATACCCGGGCTTCTCATCGGGGATGAGGAACGTGACGGGCGTGCCGAATCCGGCGATCCGAAGCGCCGCCTCCAGGCCGAGGAAGAGAAGAGCCGGGACGGCGACGGCCGCGAGAGCCCGGTACAGCCAGAGCCTCGCCGCGGGTGGTGAGGGGATGGGCTCTTCGTGGATCGGGGCTTGGTGGGCGCTCAAGGCGGGGGCGGGATACTGTTTTCCCCCGCGAATCCGTGTCAACCCAACCCCCTGGCCGGGAGCATTCTTGACAGGCAAACTGAACCGGGAGTGCATCGGGCATGTCCCTGAAGCCCCTGCACTTGGCTGGCGTCCCGGCCGGGGAGCCCGCCGGTGCGCTGCCTCCGGGGAATGGGGCCTCGCGGAGGATTCCCGGATGGGCCTGGGCGGGTTGCGTCGGCCTGCTCCTATTGGCCGCATACTGGCCTTGCCTGCGCGGGGGGATGCTCTGGGACGACGACGCCCACGTGACCCGCGCGGATCTGCAGCCGCTATCCGGGTTATTCCGCATCTGGACGAACCTGCGCGAGACGCAGCAGTACTACCCGGTCCTGCACAGCGCCTTTTGGCTTGAGCACCGACTCTGGGGCGACGCGACGCTCGGCTATCACCTGCTCAACGTTGCGCTCCACGGGCTCAATGCGTGCCTGTTCGCGGCGGTCCTGGCGAGGCTCGGCCGCCGCGCCACGGGCGCGCCCCCGCCGCCCGGCGCCGCCTGGCTCGCGGCCCTCCTCTTTGCGGCGCACCCGGTGTGCGTCGAATCCGTCGCCTGGATTTCCGAGCAGAAGAACACGCTCTCGCTCGCCTTCTACCTGCTATCCGGGCTGGCGTACCTGCGTTTTGAGGCGGGCCGGACCAAGGCGTCCTACGCCGCGGCCTTCGTCCTCTTCTGCGCCGCGCTCGGAACGAAGACCGTGACGGCCACCCTGCCTGCGGCCCTTCTGCTCATGGCCTGGTGGGGGAAGGGGCGCATCTCCTGGCGGCGGGACGCGGTCCCCCTCGTCCCATGGTTCGCGATTGCGGGGGCCTCGGGCCTCTTGACCGCGTGGGTGGAGCGCCGCGTGGTCGGGGCCGAGGGCCCCGCATTCGACCTGACGCTCGCCCAGCGGGTCCTCCTTGCGGGCCGCGCGGTCTGGTTCTACCTCGGGAAGCTTCTCTGGCCCGCGGATCTGGCGTTCATCTACCCCCGCTGGAACCTGGATGCGGGCGACGCGCGTGCATGGGCCTTCCTTGCCGCTTCGGTTGCCATGACCGCCGTCCTCTGGCTCCTGCGCGACCGCCTGCGCGGCGTGCTCGTCGGTTGGCTCTTCTTTGTGGGGTCGCTCTTTCCCGCGCTCGGCTTCTTCAACGTCTTCCCCTTCCTTTACTCCTTTGTCGCGGACCATTTCCAGTACCTGGCGAGCCTCGGGGTCGTGGCGACCTGCGCCTTTGGGATCGCCCGCCTGCTGGAGCGCCTTCCCCGGGGTGCGCGACCCTGGGGCCGGGCGGCCTGCGCGCTCCTGGTATCCGGCCTCGCGCTCCTCAGTCGGCTTCAGAGCGCCACCTACCGCGACAGCGGGACCCTCTATCGGGCGACGATCGCGCTCAATCCGGCCTGCTGGATGGCGGAGGGCAACCTGGCCGCGGAGCTTGCCGGGGCCGGGCGCACCGACGAGGCCCTCGCGCACTACCGGCGGGCGCTCGAGATCAGGCCGGACTATCCCGAGGCGCACAACAACCTGGGAAATCTCCTGGCGGCAACGCCCGGGGGAGGGCAGGAGGCGCTGCTCCATTACGAGGAGGCGCTTCGCCTGCGGCCCGCGTTCGCCGAGGCGCACACGGATTTGGCGAACCTGCTTTCGGGCGTCGCCGGACGCGAGGCGGAGGCCGCCTCGCATTACGAGGAGGCGCTGCGGCTGAAGCCGGGGGACGCGTCGGCCCACTTCGGCCTTGCGGGCGTGTGGGCGCGGACGCCGGGTCGGGAAGCCGACGCGATCGCGGAGTACCGAGAATCCCTCCGGTACCGCCCCGATTCCGCCGAGGCCCACAACAACCTGGGAATCGTCCTGAGCCGGACGCAGGGCGGGCTTGAGGCCGCGCTGGCGGAATACGCGCAAGCCGTGCGGATCGAGCCAAACTACGCGGCGGCGCATGCCAACATGGCCAACGTGCTGGCGGCGATGCCCGGACGGATGGAGCAGGCGTTTGCCGAATACCGGGAGGCCCTCCGGATCAATCCGCGCCTGGTGCAGGCGCATGAGAACATGGCCATTCTGTGCCTGCGGGCGGGCCGCCTTGATGAGGCGGCAAGGCATTGCGAGGAGGCGCTCGAGACCGCCCCGAACGACGCCGTGGCCCGGGAGATCCTCGGCCGGCTCCGGGCCGCGCGGCGTTAGCGGGGCCCGGCTCCTGCGCGGACGCCGTGCCTAGCGGGACGGTGCCCGCGCCCTCAGCATCTTCTCAAGCATGGCGAGGTTCTCGCGGGCCGTCTCGTAGTCCGGCTTGATCTGAAGCGCCCGTTCCCAATTCTCGCGGGCCGCGTCGAGACGGCCCTCCTGGGCATAGACGATGCCGAGGCAGTTGTAGGCCTCGGGATAGTCGGGATGAAGCCGGAGCGCCGCCTCGGCATGGGAGATCGCATCGGCGTCGCGCCCGGGGATGGCCGACAGCTGGAGCGCGAGGGCGAGGTGCACCCAGGCAACGTTGGGGTCGATCCGCAGCGCCTCCTCGTAGTGCCCGAGCGCCACCTGCAGGCGGTCCGGCATCCCTGAGAGCAGGTTGGCCAGGTTGGCGTGCGCCTCGGCGTAATCGGGACGGAGCCGAAGGGCGGTCTCGTACTCGGATATCGCGTCGGCCTCGCGCCCCGGCAGATGCGACAGCGTGTTTGCATAGTTCTCGTGAATCTCGGGAAAATCCGGGTCCAGGCGCTCCGCCTCCCGGTAGTGGGCCAGCGCCTCGTTCATGCGCCCGGGCACCCGGGCCAGGGAATTTGCGAGATTGGCGTGGGCCTCGGCAAACTCCGGCCTAAGGCTCAGGGCCTTCTCATAGTGGGCGATGGCCTCGGATTCGCGCCCGGGAACGGCCTCGAGGGCGAGGCCCATGTTGTTGTGCGCCTCGGCCGCCCCGGGATTGAGCTCCAGGGCCTTCTCATATTGGGCGATCGCCTCCAGCTGGCGGCCGGGCAGCCTGGCCAGCTCGATCCCGAGGCCGATGTGGGAATCGGGGTAGTCGGGATTGATGCGCAGCGCCTGTTCGTACTCCGAAATCGCCTCGGGGCCGTGGCCCCCGGCCATCGCAAGGTTGAAGGCGAGGATGTGGTGCGCCATCCAGCTCCGGGGGCTCCGGGCGAGCGTTGCGCGGAAGAGGGTCTCGTCGTTCACATAGAGCCGGCTCTGGCGATTTGAGAGGAGACCCAGTGCGCCCAGCGCCAGTGCGAACAGGAGGAGTCCCGCCCTTCGAAGCCGAGGGGATGCGCGGGAGAGCGCCACGGCCCCGGATGCCGTCGCGGTCGCGATGAACCCGACACTCGCCAGGTATTGGAAATGGTCGGCCACGTACGAGAAGACGAAGGGATAGACGTTGAAAAACCCGAGCGCAGGGAAGAGGGAGCCGGTGAAGAGGAGCCAGCCGGCGAGGGGGCCGCGCCAGCGCCCGCGCAGCATCCAGAGGGCGACGGTCACGGCGATCGCCGCGACCAGGTATCCCGCCCATCCTGGAGCGGACGCGGGGACATCCCACCGCTCGTAGAAAAAGGCCTGGCCCGCCGGCCAGAGGAGCTTGCCGAAGTAGAACCACACCGCGCGGCCGGCGAGCAGCACGCGCTCGAGCGCCGTGAGCTCGAATTGGACGCCGGTTGCGCCGATCAGGGTGCGCTCGACCCAGGCGGTGAAGGCGCCGGCCGCGAGCGCGACCGCGAACCAGGGGAGAAGGGGGACAAAGTCGCGGCGCCATGAAAGGGCGCCGTCCCTCCACCATAGGACGACCAGGAGCGCCGCCGGCAGGGTGGCGGTGACGCTCTTCGTGCCCAGGGCGAGGAGAAAGAACAGGGAGGCCAGCGCATAGGTCCGGGGCCGGCGGCTCCGGGAAAAATCGAGGTAGACGATTCCCGACAGGAGGTAGAACACGAGGGAGAGCGTGTTCTTCTGCTCGGAGATCCAGGCGACCGACTCGACGCACACCGGATGAACCGCAAGGACGAGGGCGGCGGCCCATTCGGTCCCGGCCGGCACGACCCGGGTGGCGGGCGCCGACCACAGTCGGCGAAGGACGAGGGCAAGCAGGCAGCAGGACGCGCCGTGGAGCAGGACATTGAGCAGGTGGTAGCCGAGCGCCGCATCACCCCAGAGCCGGTGCTCGATCCAGAACGCGCTGTGGAGGACGGGGTAGTACTGCTGCGTCGCATGAACATCCGTCCAGATGCGGAGAAGCCCGGACCACGGGCGAAGATCGGGCCGCGTCACGTGGCCGGGATCATCCCAGAGCATGGAACCCCCGAGCGCCGGCCAGTAGCAGGCCAGTGCCGCCGCGAATACCGACAAGACCATGCCCCACGACTTGATGCCGGGCGACATGCCCCTGGGGGAATCCTGCATGCGCCACCCTATTTGCCCGTCTTGCAACCTTTCAAGCCCGGCCTGCGGGAACGGCCTTCACGCAAGCGCCTGAAGCACGTCATCAGTCGAACGCACGTTCCCAAGGCGCGGGAACACAAACCGGATCGTCGCCTGGTGCGCCTCGGCCTGCATGGCCGACATCCCGTCCTCGACCAGGACCTGGGCAAAACCATGCTCGTAGGCGGCCCTCGCCGTCGACTCGACGCCGATGTTGGTGGAGATGCCCCCGAGAACGAGCGTCCGGATGCCGCGCCGGCGAAGCTGGAGCTCGAGATCCGTGCCATAGAAGGCCCCCCACTGGCGCTTTGTGATCACGAGATCGCCCTCCCTGGGCCCCAATTCGGGAACGATCTCCGACCAGCCCGCGGCAAGATTCCTCGGGGCGAAGGACTGGTCGGTGGGCACGCTCAGGGCGTCCTTGCGGTCCGCGGCGAACGCGACCCGGACGAGGATCACCAAACCGCCGCGCTCCCGGAAGCGGTCGGCCAACCGGGCGCAGTTTCTGACGACGTCGGGGCCCGGATGGGGCGCGGTCGGCAGGCCGGCGATGCCGTTCTGAAGGTCGATCAGGACAAGGGCGGTGGTCGCCGGATCAATGGGGGGAAGGCTCATGGAGGAACACGTGCTCTCCTATATTTGATGGGCGCGGGGGAAAATCCAAGAGCGCAGCCCGGCGCATTGATAGGGACGCCTTCCGCCATGCGAATACGGGAGGGACTCAACGGCCCCGCCGCTCGATGGGCCTTCCTCCGATCCCGACCGGACGGAAGTGCCTTTCGCCCCCATGCCGCCCGCTTCCGACGTAGACGGCGGGCACGACGGGGTAGGTGTAGTACAGGGCGGAGGGAAAGCCGGAACTGGCGTAGGTTTCATCGGGCGCCGAATACGCCTCGGCCGGCGGCGCCGCGTATTGGGGCTCCGGGGCGGAATTCACGACCACCGTCACGACGGTCGGGGGAGCGGGTTCCGCAGGCTCGGGCCCGAACGTCAGGCGGTTGAGCCGCTGGCTGCCGTCGGCGCCAAGAAGTCGGGTGATATCGCGGTCGACGTAGGCGATCGCGAGGGCCACGGCGCTCGACATTTCCGCCGAACCCTCCGCGAATCCTTCCTGCTTGGCCGCATCCTCCGCGTCGAGCACGGCCTCTATCCGGTCCTCAAGCAGGCCCTGCAGGCGCGCCGTGGTATCCGGCGGCAGATTCATCTGTGCAAGGACGTCCCTGTACTGGTTGGCGATCAGGCGGCGTTCATCCTCGCGAAGCATCCCGTCGGCGTCCTCGGTTCGTATCGGCGCGCCCGTTCTCAGGGGGGCCAGCGCCCTCGAGGGCCGTGCGGCGGACCAGGCGACGAGTCGCGAAAGGTCGTCGACGTTCCTTTCGTTGCTCGCGATTGCTGCGGCCTGGTCCGCAACCTGGCCGCGCAACTGGATGATCTGGCGCCGTTGCCACGTGAACACCGCGGCACCCGCCGCCAGCAGAAACCCGACCCCGATCAAGGTCGTGCGCATGGCCCAAACGTGCGCAGTCTGTCCCTCCAGTCAAGTGGGGGAGCGGTCCCCGGACTCAGGACGCGCCGGGGGCCTTCGTCCCGTCGGCGTCCCCGGGAATTCCGAGTCGGTCGACCTCCATGAGCTCCGGGAAGAGCCGCATCCAGAGCAGGCAAACGACCAGGGTCCCGACTCCTCCCGCGACGGTCGCCATCACGGTTCCAAACCAGGAGGCGGTGATGCCCGACTCGAATTCCCCGAGCTGGTTTGACGTGCCGATGAAGAGCGAATTGACCGCGCTCACCCGCCCGCGCATCTCGTTCGGGGTCCCGAGCTGGACGACCGAGCTCCGGATGACGACGCTCACGATGTCGGCGGCCCCCAGGACGAAAAGCGCCGCGAAGGAAAGGGCCGGGGAGCGCGACAGGCCGAATACGACGGTGGCGAGGCCGAAAACAAGGACCGCTGCGAACATCTTCCGCCCGACCCGGCGCCCCAGCGGTCGGCGGGCGAGGATGGCGGACATGGCGAGCGCGCCGATCGCCGGGGCGGACCGGAGCGCCCCGAGGCCCCAGGCTCCTATTCCCAGGATGTCGCGCGCGAACGCCGGCAGCAGGGCCGTCGCCCCGCCGAGCAGGACGGCGAACAGATCGAGGGAGATGCTGCCGAGAATGACCGGGTTCCTCCGGATGAAGTGGACGCCCGTGAACACCGAGCTGAGCGTGGCGGACGCGCCCTGCCGCGGGCTGCGCCTCTGGCGCAGGGCGAGCATGAAGCCGACGCTTGCGAATTCCATGAGGGCCGCGGCGCCGTAGCTCACGCCGGCACCCAGGCCGTAGAGGAGACCTCCCGCTGCCGGGCCGACGATCGAGGCCACCTGAAAGCCGGAGGAGCCCCAGGCGATGGCCTTCGGCACGAGTGACTCCGGCACCAGGGTGGGCATGATCGCCTGGCCCGCGGGGCGCTCAAAGGCGCGGGCGGCGCCGATCATCCCAATGGCCGCGAAGATGCCCGCGGGACTGAGCCAGTGTCCCCAGCTGCCAGCCGCCAGGACGGCCATCGCCGCTCCCTGGATCGCGGCTGAAACCGCGATCACGAGGCGCCGGTCATATCGGTCCGCAACATGTCCGGCCGGAAGCGTCAGGAAGGCCATCGGAAGGAACTGGACGAGTCCGAGCATGCCGAGCTGGAAGGTGCTGTGGGTCAGCGCGTAGAGCTGCCACCCCGCCGCAACCGCCTGCATCTGGTACGAAAGCGCCGAGAATCCCCGCGCGCACCAGAAAAGCCCGAAGGCCGGATGCTCGAAAAGGAGGGAGCGGGGCTTGGGACCTCGAGTTTCGTCGCTCGGCATGGGCCCACGGGAATCGCCGCGGGGGGTTCCGGCGTCAAGCCGAAGCGGCCCCGTACCCAATTCGCGCTCGCCTTGGGGAGGCGCAGCCCGCTTAAACGGGTCGCTATGCCCGCCGAGAACCCAGTGCGCCCGATTCCGGAATCCGCCGAGAGCTGCCCCTGCGGGAGCGGGAGGGCTTTCGGGGCCTGCTGCGGGCCGATCCTCGGAGGCCTGAAGGAGGCGGCCGATGCCGAGGAATTGATGCGCGCGCGCTTCACGGCGCACTGCACTGGAAACTATCCCTTCCTTCACGCCACTTACGTCGGCACGGCGGGCAGGCCGTACGTGGCCGAGGAAGGCACTCCTGCCGAGCGCTGGACAAGGCTGGTCGTCCACGAGCACGCTCCGGGCCGGACGACCGATTCGGCGTATGTGGACTTCTCAGCCTATTACACGCAGGAGGGTCGCGAGGGCGTCCTTCACGAGAAGGCGGAATTCATTCGCCGCGAGGGCCGCTGGATCTACTCCCGCGCCGTGCGGCTGGGCCCGGCCCCGCTGCGCTCGGCCCACCCAAAGGTCGGACGCAATGACCCGTGCCCGTGCGGCAGCGGCAAGAAATACAAGCGGTGTTGTTTAGTGGAATGACCTGACTCCTTCGCGCCATTAATCCCGCTGCGAGGAACGGGTTGGAATTGAGGCCGGCACGCCCTCAAGGGCTGGTGCGGGAAGCTCGGACCCCGTCCTCATTCTTCCCTTCACGAACATCCGGTTTACCGATGTTTTTCGGAACAACCGTAAGGGCCGGCAACGGTATCGCCGCCCCCCATGCCGGTCCGCCGACCGTCCGCGTCTCCGGAGCGACGCTAGGCGCCCCGCGTTGCCGGTTCCCTTCCACCCCAATTGCGCGTAATGCGGCGGCCTAGCATCACCCCTGGATTTTCGATGAACCGTTCGGACAGGTGGGCCACCGGAATCGTCAGCGCGATTACGGCAATTGAGAGCGCAATGCCCCATTCGACAGGGTGCTCCCTGGCCGATGTATATCGGAGCAGCACAACACTCAGGATCCGTATGAAAATGACGTTGTAGAGGTAGAAACTGTAGCTCGCGCGACCGAGGTAGACTGCGAATGGGCGCTGCAGGAAAGCTCCAAGGCTCCCGGCGTTTTCGTAGTAAAGGATGGCCACCAACAGTCCCGCGGTAACGAACAGGAGGCCCAACGAAAAGAGGTCCGTGTTTATTGAGTGTATCCTTGTCGGAATGAAGTGCCTTGCTCCCAGCATGACGATTAGAAGCAGCGGCCATGCGCGGGAGGGAAATCGAGTGGCTATCCGCGAGCCCGCCGAGGTGGGTATCAGGAACCCAAGAACGAAGCACAGGGTGTAGGTGCGCGGGTGCCCGAAGAGGGGGGCCAGCCAGGGAATCCTGAACAAGAGCCACGTGCACACATACACCGCGACGATTCCTGCGGCCCCTGCCGCGCGCCAAGAGACGAAACTCACCAGGATCAATGGGATGGCGAGCATTTCCACCTGCAAGGTCCACGACTCGCCCTGGATGGGATTATCAATGAGCAGGGCATTTTGCCAAAACTGCGAAACCGAGGCGCGGTCGCCCATCGCGAGGACAACGAGCGTATAGATTATCAGGCAGACAAAAAGGGCCGGATAGATTCTGAGGATACGCTTCACGGTGAAATCGATCGAACTGATGAGGGGTCGAAGCTTCCTCTGTTGGAGGGTGCTAAAAAGCACAGCACCGCTCAAAACGAAGAAAACGGCGACGGCGGTTTGGCCGTTCCATAGGCTGAGAACCACTTTATCAACCGTCCCGTATCCGGCCGGAATATTCCAGATATCACGGGAAAGTATCCGTTGGATCTGGCTGGGGTCGAGCTGAAGCACCGAGTGGTACACAGCCACCGCGACCGCCGCAAAGGCCCTCAGGCCGTCGAGCTGCGGGTTTCTGCACCCTGCGGCGATTGGACTTCCCGATTGAGAAACTCGGTCTGGAATCACAGTTCAGAGAATGGGATGGGGCCGGACGACAATGAAGCCATGATCCATAGGGCGTTTTCGGTCGCGCACGAGCATTCCTTGCACCGATTAGCGGGAACGGCACCTCCGCTTGGAATCCTCGCCCCTATCAGGGAACGCACGGTCCCGAACTCTCTGCTCTTCCGGGGGGCGTCACCGTCCCGGGAGAATCCAGCATGCTGTCCGGCCCGGGGGTTCAGTAGATCTCCGGCACGATCATCTCCTGCGGTATCGGCTCCCGCCGGTAATCCGGGTGATGCACGCGGGGCGGGAGCACGATCGGCTCATGCTCGACCTCGGTGTAGTTCACCAGGGAGAGCAGGTGGCTAATGCAGTTGAGGCGCGCCTTCTTCTTGTCCGCACCCTGCACGACCCACCAGCGCGCCTCCGGAATGTGCGTGCGCTCAAACATGACCTCCTTGGCCTTCGTGTAGAGTTCCCAGCGCCGGCGCGACTCGAGGTCCATGGGGCTCAGCTTCCACTGCTTCAGAGGGTCGTTGATCCGGCAGCGGAACCGGAATTCCTGCTCCTCGTCCGGGATGGAGAACCAGTATTTGACCAGCTGGATGCCCGAGCGGACCAGCATCTTCTCGAATTCGGGGACCGTGCGGAAGAATTCCTCGTATTCGGCATCGGTGCAAAAGCCCATCACGCGCTCGACCCCGGCGCGGTTGTACCAGCTGCGGTCGAAGAGCACCATCTCGCCCGCCGCAGGCAGGTGGGCGATGTAGCGCTGGAAGTACCACTGCGTCTTTTCGCGGCTGGACGGGGCGGGAAGGGCCACGACCCTGGCCACGCGGGGATTTAGCCGCTGGGTGATCCGCTTGATCACGCCCCCCTTGCCGGCGGCGTCCCTTCCCTCGAACACGATCACCATCCGGTGTCCCGACTCGACGACCCAGTCGTGCATCGTCACCAGCTCGCCCTGCAGGCGGAAAAGCTCCTTGAAGTACCGGTTGCGCGCCTCCCGGCTCGAATCGGCCTCGACCGGACGCGCTTCCTTGCCCGGCTGGGTGTGCTCCCAGTCCTCGCGCTCCATCTCGAGCTCCTCGTCGTAGTCGTCGATCAGTTCGCGGTGGACCCGCTTGATGAACTGTTCATCAGGATCGTGGGTATGGGTGCCGTTTTGCGTGGGATCGGGCATGGAGGAACGCGGAAGCTATGTCCGGTGGCGGTCCCCTGCAAGTGCAAGCCCAGAGCAGGACCCGTTCCCGCGGGGAGTTTTCACCCTTCCGTAACAATCGGAGCCCCAAAAATAGGCCTCAGGTCTCTGTCAGAAAATAACTTACAAAGCTCCGTCAAGCTCAGGCTGGCGGGAGGGTCGGCTCCCTGACGACCGCGCCCTCCGCATGGCCGCGCGGCGGCGAAGGGGGCGCCGCAACGGCCCCCGCCGCCGGCCATTTCGATTGAAGCGGCTGTAAAAACCTGCCGCAATCTCCAGTCCCAAAAGCTCTTGCCCACCTTGCAACCCTGGATTGACCTCCAACGCATCCGCAACCAGGCCCCGCTCGTCCACAACATCACGAACTATGTGGTGATGAACAGCACGGCAAACGCGCTTCTGGCGCTCGGGGCCTCGCCCGTCATGGCGCACGCGCCCGAGGAGGTGGAGGAGATGGTGGGGATCGCCGGCGCGCTCGTGATCAACATCGGTACGCTTAGCCGGCCCTGGATAGAGTCGATGCTCAGCGCGGGCCGCGCGGCCCGGAGGAAGGGCATTCCGATCGTGCTCGATCCGGTCGGCAGCGGCGCGACCCGCCTGCGGACGGAGACCGTCCTGCGCCTCCTCGAAGAGGCGCCGCCGGCCATCATCCGCGGCAATGCCTCCGAGATCCGCTCGCTGGTCCTTGCTGAAAAGGGGACGAAGGGCGTCGACAGCACCCACGACTCCGTGGAGTCGGTGCCCGCAGCGCAGCAGCTCGCGCGGCGCTGGCGCTGCGTGGTCTCGGTCAGCGGGCCGACCGACGTGATCGTCGATGCCGATTCTGTCATCCGTGTCCACAACGGCGACCCGATGATGACCCGCGTCACGGGCCTTGGATGCACGGCCACCGCGCTGACCGGGGCTTTCGCTGCGGTGAACCCATCCGCCTTGGAGGCGGCGGCGCATGCGATGGTGGTCATGGGTGTGGCCGGGGAGATTGCCGCCCTTCGTTCGACCGGGCCGGGCAGCCTTCAGGTCAATTTTCTGGACGCCCTTTTCCTGCTCGGCGAGGACGAGCTCAGGGGGCGCATGAGGGCGGGCGCCGCCTAGCGCGTTTTCGCCGAATCCGATGGAACCTGGATGGAGCGGGCCGTCCCTGCATTAATTTCTTGGGTTGGCCCCGGCGGGCGTCCACAAAGAGCTCCACCCGTGAAACTGCCCCAGACTCATCACCCTTGCGGCGGTTGCCGCGACCACTTTCCCCATGCAACGACTCAGCGCCTCGGAGACAAGCTCCCAGCCCCTCTACAAGGACCCCTCGGCCACGGTCGCCGCCCGGGTCGAAGACCTTCTCGGGAGGATGACGCTCGACGAAAAGATCGGCCAGATCACGGGCGTCTGGGTGCAGCTGGACGACGTGAAGAAGAGCGGCCTCGATGATTCCGCGTTCTTCCGCAAGATCATGCCCTTCGGCACGGGCTCCATCGGGCCGGCCCAGATCCTCGGCGCCGACGAAGACGTCGGACTTCGCAACCGGATGCAAAAGTTCCTCATGGAGGAGACACGCCTGGGGATTCCGGCGATGTTCCACGACGAGGGCTGCCACGGCCTCGTGAAGTCGGGCGCGACAAGCTTTCCCAACCCGCTGGGCATTGCCTCGTCCTGGGACACCGGCATGGCGGAGCGGATCTACACGGTCGTCGCGGCCGAGATGCGCAGCCGCGGCGCCCAGCATGCCCTGACCCCCATCGTCGATGTCGCCCGCGACCCTCGCTGGGGGAGGTTTGACGAGACGATGGGGGAGGATCCGTACCTGAACGCACATATGGGGGCCGCGGTCGTGCGGGGCCTGCAGGGCTCCTCGGATGGGACGGTCGACGAGCACCACGTGCTGGCGACCCTGAAGCATTTCACGGGTCACGGCACCCCGGAGGGCGGGTTGAACCGGAGTCCGAGCCTGGGCGGCCCGCGCACGCTCCGCGAAGTCGATTTCGTCCCCTTTGCCTATATCATCAGGAACACACATCCCGCGGCGGTGATGCCCTCCTACAATGAGATTGACGGCGTCCCGTCGCATGCGAACCGCTGGCTGCTTCACGACATCCTGCGCGGGGAATTCGGCTTCACGGGCCTCATAGTCTCCGACTACGAGGGAGTGCGGCTCTTGAAGGAAGGCCACCATGTCACCGGCTCCCTCTCAGGCGCCGCGGCGCTCGCCCTCAATGCGGGCGTCCAGATCGAGCTGCCCCAGGCGGCCGCCTACCCGGAGCTGAAGGACGCGCTCGCGAAGGGCGAGGTCACCCAGGCCGAGATCGACGCAGCGGTTGCGCCGATTCTCGCCTGGAAATTCCGGCTGGGCCTGTTCGAGCATCCCTACGCGGACGTCGAGAAGGCGAAGGCCGTGGCAGCCGAGCCGTCGAGCCGGGCCCTCGCTCTCGAGGCCGCCCGGGAGTCGATCGTTCTCCTCAAGAACGACGGCATCCTCCCCCTGTCGCCGAAGGCCGTCCGTACGATTGCGGTCATCGGGCCGAACGCCGACATCGCCCGGCTCGGCGGCTATTCCGGCACGCCGCTGCGCTCGGTCTCGCTCCTGGAGGGCATACGCGCGAGGGCGGGGGGGCAGGTGAGGGTGCTGTACGCCCAGGGCTGCGTCCTCGTGAAGAATGACTCGCGCAACGCCTTCCTCAGCTGGAAGGAGGAGCAGCCGGTGCTCGCGACCGACGAGGAGAACCTCCAGCTCATCGCGGACGCGAAAAAGGCCGCCTCCGAGGCCGATGTCGTCGTCCTCGCAATCGGCGAGACCGAGTCCATAAGCCGCGAAGCCTGGGCGCCGAACCATCTTGGCGACGCGGCCACGCTCGCCCTGCGCGGATCGCAACGCCTCCTCGCAGAGGCCGTTCTTTCGGCGGGCAAACCCGTCGTTGCCTACCTCAGCAACGGACGCCCCCTTGAGATCGGCTTCCTCAAGGACCATGCGGCGGCCGTCGTCGAGGGGTGGTACCTGGGCGAGGAGACCGGAACGGCGGCGGCCGAGATCCTTTTCGGCGACATCTCGCCCTCGGGAAAGCTCACGGTGTCCTTTCCTGCCTCGGCGGGCCAGATTCCCGCCTACTACAGCAAGAAGCCGTACGCGGCCCCCTATGCGTACCAGTTCTCCGACAACCTGCCGCTCTGGCCCTTCGGCTTCGGGCTCAGCTACACGACGTTCCGATATGAGAACGTCCGCCTTGCGCAGCGGGAGATCGCGCCGGGCGGGGGAACCCAGGTTTCGGTGGACGTGATCAACACGGGCGCGCGCGAGGCCGACGAGGTGGTCCAGATGTACGTGCACCAGGAGGCCAGTTCGGTCACCCGGGCCGTCAAGGAGCTGAAGGGATTCCAGCGGGTTCATCTGAAGCCTGGCGAGCGAAGGACGGTCACGTTCCCGGTGACGGCCGATGCCCTGGCGCTCTGGGACATCAACATGAAGTTCACCGTCGAACCCGGAGATTTTCAGATCATCGTCGGCCCGTCCTCGGCGGAAGGCCAGTCGGCCACCCTGACGGTGCGCGGGTCCTGACGGGTTTCGTCTTGTGCGTTCCGGCGATCGAGAATAAAAAGGCAGTCCCCTGCATTCATGATCACATCAAACAAACTCCCCGTCCGCTCAGTCATGGTCGCCCTTGGCTGCGCCCTTGTTCTTGTATTCGCCCAAATTCCCGCCGTGCGGGCCGCCGACTCGGCGGCCCAGCCCGCCGACAAGTCCCACAGCCTGCCGCTGACCACGACCTTTGAGAAGGTGACCGTCGACGGCGTCAACGGGTACGTGCTCAACCTGAAAAACGTATCCACCGACTCCCTGAAGGTGAACGTCACGGTCGTCCCGAGCGTCACCTTCCACGCGAACGCCAAGTCGAGGACGCTTCCCGAGTATGTGATCGAAGCCGGTCAGGTCTGGACGATCAAGGACCTTGCCGCGGGCGACAAGGTGAGCATCGCATCCGCCGGTTTCGACACGCTGGACGTCACGGTCCCCTGACGGGGCGGGCGTCGGCCCCCCGGGGGGGCATACCCGAGCTGCAGGGGAGGGGCCAACCGCCCTTCCCCTTTTTTTTGGGCACCGTCCGGCGACCGCCTGGGGATCTCCCCCGGCGTGCCTGAAGGATCTCGTGGGCTCCCCACGTGGGGCCCGCGGGGGTCATTAGAGAAGGTGTTTGTCGCGCAATCGGGTCTTTATCCCATCCCGGACGGGGTGCTTTCATCTCGCGGCCGGGGCCCCATCCGTGATTATCAAGGGCTCGGCTCCGCATAGCCTCCGCCGCGCCGCAGCGGAGGCCATCGAGCGGATGCAGAGTCACCTCCGCGATGAATGCCCTCTTGCGACACCCCCTCACCCGATTTGGTGGCGCCCTGGCTGCCCTGACGATCCTCTGCTCGGGTTGCAACAAGGAGCAAGCGGCCCAGCCCGTTCCCGTGATCAAGACGCACCTCGTGGAGGCTCGGGAGACCGACGAGGAGATATCTGCCTCGGGTGTGATTGAAGCCGTTGATAAGGTGGAGCTTGGATTCATGGTCGCCGGTCGCGTCTCCACGGTCGATGTCGAGGACGGTGACACCGTCAAACCCGGCCAGCTGCTGGCGAGGCTCGACGACAGCGACCTGAGGAATGAGGTCGCGATCGCCGACGGGCGCCTGGCCGAGGTCCGCGACCGCCATGCGCGGCTTGCCCAGCTCAATGCGCTTGGAAGCCTGACCCAGGCCGATTTCGAGAAGATCAAGGCCGCCCTGACGGAGTCCGAGGCTGCGTCCGCGCTTGCCCACCGCCGCCTCAGCTACGCCGAGATCCGGGCGCCGTTCGCCGGCCGCATCCAACGTCACGGGGTCGCGCGGGGAACGGTGGTGGCGCCGGGAATACCCGTTTGCACGCTCGTGGGAACGGCACCGGTTTGGGCCACGCTCAGCGTTCCGGAGGTCGACGTTTCCCACATCCACCCGGGCGAACTTGCGCGGGTGTCTCTCGCGGCGGCGGAAAGCGTCGTCGGCCACGGCGAAAGTGGAGGCCGTGCTGCCCCAAGCCGAGGCCATCACGCGTTCGTTCGAGGTCATGGTCAGGATCCCGAACCTGGACGGCGCCTTCCGTCCCGGCAACGTCGTCACGGCGTCGATCGCGACCGGGGTCCGCCGAAAGACGGTCACGCTGCCTCCCCAGCTCGTGCAGCGCTATCCCGATGGCAGCCTGTACGTCTGGCTTGTCGACGCCGCCGGGCGCACGGTGACGCGGCGAATTGTCGACGTGGGCCGCATGCGCGGGACCGAGGTCGAGGTCGTCGCCGGGCTCCATGCCGGCGAGCGGGTCGTGCTGGGCGGCGAGGTCCCGCTCTTTGACGGCATGCGGGTCGAGATCGGCGACCCATGAAGTTTCTGGTCTGGCCGCTGCGTCACCGCCACGTCGTCGTCGTGCTGGCCGTGATCGCGCTCGGCCTCGGGCTCCAGTCGGTGCTCACGATGCCCCGCCAGGACACGCCCACGATTTCGATCCACAAGGCGCTCGTGATCGCGCTCTACCCCGGGGCCACCACCGCCCAGGTCGAGCAGCAGCTCACGCGGCCGATTGAGGCGTATCTCTTCACGTTCACGGAGATAGATCCGGTGAAGAGCCACTCGGTCACCCGCGACGGCCAGGTCGTCGTCACGGTCGAGCTCCACGAATGGGTTGCCGACAAGGAGGGCTTCTGGTCGCGCCTGCGGCTCGGGCTCGCGGAGCTCAAGCAGACGCAGCTGCCGGCGAACACCCTCGGGCCCCTGGTGGATTCGGACTTCGGCCAGTCGGTCGCCCTCCTGATCGGCGTCACCTCGCCCCGTCACAGCTACGCCGAGCTGCGCCGCTTCCTCGAGCGCATCGAGGATGCGATCCGCACCGTCCCGGGCGCGGGCAGGATCAAGCGCTACGGCGAGCGCAACGAGACGATCTACGTCGAGGCCGACTCGCAGCGGATAGCGCGGTACGGTCTCGGGCTCACGCAGGTCGTGACGGCGCTCAAGCTCCAGAACACGACGCCGTACTCCGGCGACATCAAGGTGGCCGGGCTCGACGTTCCGCTGCACACACGCGGGCGGTTCACCTCCGTCGAGGAGATCAAGCAGCAGGTCGTATTCACCAACCCGCTTGACGGCAGCATCGCCAGGATCGGCGATGTCGCCCGGGTCGAACGGCGTCTTGCGGACCCCGACTCGCTCCTGCGCATAGACGGGCGGGACGATCCGGTGCTCCTTCTCTCCGTCGAGATGCAGCCGGGCAACGACATTGTCGCCTTCGGAGCGAAGCTTCGCGAGACGCTTTCGGCGACGCAGCGCCTCCTTCCCCCCGAGGTTGCGCTAAGCGTGATCAACGACCAGCCGGAGATCGTCGCGATCGCCGTCACGCATTTCATCCGGGAGTTCTTCATCTCGGTCGGCGCGGTCCTTCTCGTCACGCTCCTGCTGCTGCCGATCCGCGTTGCCTCTATAGCGGCCATGGCCATCCCCGTCACGATCGCCATCACCTTCAAGGCGCTCGAGCTGCTCCACATCGAGCTCCACGAGGTGTCGCTCTCGGCCATGATCGTCGTCCTCGGCATCGTGGTCGACGACGCGATCGTGATCGCCGACAACTACCTCGAGAAGCTCGACAAGGGGCTCTCGTGCTGGGAAGCCGCGTGGCGGAGCGCCGGGGAGCTGGCGGTGCCGGTCTTCACGGCGACGGTGGCGATCATCCTCGCCTTCGCGCCCCTCGCCTTCTTCCTGACCGGCTCCGTGGGGGAATTCATCGTTGCGCTGCCCATCACGGTCGCGATCGCCCTCTCGGTGTCGTTCCTGGTGGCGATGGTCCTGACGCCGGCGCTCTGCTACACGTTCATCCGGCACGGCCTGAAGGGGCAGGGCGGGAGCCTCGGCGTGCGGTTGCTCGGACTCACGCAGGGCGCCTATCGCAGCCTCATCGGCCCCATCGTGCGGCGGCCCGCGCTTTCGCTGGCCGCCGCCGCATTGTCGCTGCCTGCCGGCCTCCTCCTTCTTCCGGCGATCAAGCAGAAGTTCTTCCCGACCGCCGAGCGGGCGCAGTTCGTGATAGAGATCGACATGCCGCTCGGAACGCGCCTCGAGGCCACCGACGCGGTCGTTCGAGCCGCCGAGCGCGCGCTGAAGGGCGATCCGCGCATCACCCGCTTCGCCGCCTTTGTCGGTTCCGCGGCCCCGCGGGTCTACTACAGCTTTGCGCCGGAATTTCCCCGTCCTAGCTATGGCATGCTGCTCGTGGACACGCGCTCCGACGGCGAGGCGGACGAGGCCGTGCGCGACTACTCCCGGAAGCTGCTCCGGCTTGATCCCGACGCGCGTGTGAACGTGACCAGTTTCCAGCAGGGCATCCCGGTCGAGGCCCCCGTCGAGGTCCGTATCGTGGGACAGGACCTTGCCACCCTTCGGCGGCTCGGCGACCAGGTCCGCGCGATCTTTGTCGGCGTGCCGGGCGCGACCCAGGTTCGAGATGACTTCCGCGATGGGTTCTCGCTCGACCTGCAGGTGAACAGCGAGGTTGCGAACCGCCTGGGGCTCGCCACGAGCGTCATCGCAGCCGAGGTGATGGCCGGATTTCACGGCGTTCCCGTGACCGACCTGTGGGAGCACGACTCGCCGGTGCCGATCGTTCTGAGGCTTCTCCCGGAGGATAGGGCGACGTTCGACGACCTCGGCCGCTTCATGTTCAGGGCGCCCCTCACCCAGGGGAGCGTGGCCCTCAGGGAAGTGGCGCGTGTGGAACCGGTGTGGAGCCCTGCGCAGATTGCGCGGCGGGCGGGCGTCCGCACGCTGACCGTGAGCACAAACCCCGAGAGCGGCTATCTGGCTTCGAATCTGCTCCGGCCGATCCGCTCGGAGCTCGCGAAGCTTCAGCTCCCGGCGGGTTACCGCATCGAGATCGGGGGCGAATACGAGGGACAGCAGGAGACCTTCCAGAAGATGGCCCGAGCGCTCGTCGCCAGTGTCATTCTGATCTACCTGGTGCTGCTGTTCCAGTTCGGCGGTTCCCGCGAGGCGATGCTCGTCATGCTTGCGATTCCGCTCACGTTCTTCGGCGCCATGGCCGGGCTGCTCCTCACGGGCAACCCCCTGGGATTCACCGCCTCCGTGGGGATGATCAGCCTCGTCGGTATCGTGATCCGCAATTCGATCATCCTGGTCGACTTTGCGGACGAGCTGCGTCGCACCGAGGGCCTGGACTCCGCCACGGCTGCGATCCGCGCAGGCGAGCGCCGCATGCGGCCCATCTTCCTCACGTCCATGGCGGCGGCCGTGGGCGTGCTCCCGATGATCCTCTCCGGCTCGCCGCTCTGGGCGCCGCTGGCGAGCGTCTTTTCGGTCGGCATCATCTGGTCCATGGTCATGACGCTCCTGGCCGTCCCGGCCGCGTACAGCATCGCCATGCGAGGGGTGCCGGCGCGCGCGCCCGATCCGAAGGAGGCGAGGCCATGAGACCCGTTGCGGCCCTCCTCGCCTCGCTTTCGGCGGCGCTTGCCGTGTGCGCCTCCGAGCCCCCGCTCGCGCTCGACCAGGCGGTTGCGCTCGCCCTGGGGCGGAGCAAGGAGGCCAAGCTCGCCCAGCTCAGGGTTTCCGCGGCCCACGCCTCGGCGGACGCCGCGCTTGATTCGCGGTACCCGCGCGTCGATGCATTCGGGCTCTCGTCGTATTTCTCCGAGCCGATCGACCTGAAGGTGCGCGAAGGCGCGCTGACTCCGCTGCTTGACGGCCTTGGGGACAGGCTCGGCCTCGGCTCCCTCTCAGCCGCGGGCCCCTTTCCGCCCTCCGACCTCACGCTGGTCCACGGCGACTACCTCGAATCGATCGGCGGCGTCTCGATGCTCCAGCCGCTCACTCAGCTCTGGAGAATTGAAAGCGGCGTGCGCGCCGCCAGGGCTGACCTGACCGGCGCGCAGCGCGGCGCCGCGCGCGCGGCGCTCCAGATCCGGGTGGCCGTGGAGCAGCTTTATGCCGGTCTGCTCCTTGAGGGGCGCCACCGCGCCCTTTGCGAGGCCCGGGCTGCGCAGGCCGAGCGACGGCTCAAGGACGCCGAGAACGCCCAGCGCCTGGGGGAACTCCTCGACGACTCCGTACTCGGGCTGCGCGCCGAGCTTATCGAGGCGCGCTCGGACCTGACGCGAAGCGAACAGCAGCGCGCCCGCCTGACGCTTCGCCTTGCGGACCTGATCGGCAGGCCGGGGACGACGGAGCTTGCACTCGCCCTAGAGCTCCCCGAACGCGAGGCGCACCCGCTCGAATACTGGCTCGAGAAGGTCGGGCAGAACCCCGACCGGCAGGTTGCCGCCGCGGTGGCCGAGAAGGCCGAGGTCGGCGTGAGCGCGGCCAAGCTGGCGCGCGTTCCCGAGGTGTCGGCCTTCCTGACGGGATACGCGCAGGACGGCATGCCGCTTGTGCCCGATCGCGGCGCGGCCGTGGGGCTGACGCTCCACTGGAACGTGTTTGATTTCGGCCGGACGAAGTCGGAGATCGCGCGCAGCCTTGCCGAGCAGCGCCTGGCCGAGACCAACCGCGACCGGCTCGAGGAGGAGGCGTCCCGCGAAATCCGTGAGACCTACCAGGACTACCTCCACGGCGGCGAACTCGTGGCCCTTGCGGAGCAGGCGGTGGCCTACCGCGCCCGCGCGTCGGAGCTCGCCCGCCAGAACGCCTCAACCGGGCTCGCGCTGGAGGCGAAAGCTCTCGCGGCGGAGGCCGATCTGCGGAAGGCCGAGTATGATCTCGCCGGAGCCAGGATCGAGCGCCACCTCGCGCTGCTGAACCTATACTCCCTGATCGGCGAATAACCGGTCCTTTGAACATTGCCGAGATCGGGCGGGTTTTGAACGATGTTCCCAAGGCTCGCCCGCGGCGGGAGGGCGGAGTCATTTCGACTCGGGGCCATACTGGTTTCATTGAACGTTTGGCCTTCATCTGGCACTCATAGGATATGGCCGAGCTTCAGCGCGCTTCTCACCCCGGGAAGCCCGCCTCCTTCGATATTCGGGAGTGGATCGATTCCCATGGCGACCGTCTGCTGCGATCGGCCTGCCTGCTGTGCGGGGACGAAACCGAGGCGCAGGATCTGGTTCAGGAAACCTTTTTGCAGGCCCTGAAGTCGATCGGCCTATTTCGCGGCGAATCAGCCGTTTACACCTGGCTGCATGGCATCCTCTTGAATTTATGCCGCCGGCATTTCCGCAAGCAGAAGCGCCTGGTCTTTGAGGAGGAACCCTTCCTAAAGCAGTCATTTCGGCCCGTGCCGGCCGATGAATTGGACCAGAATTTCTACACGGAAAATCTCACGCTAGCGGTGCGGAGATTGTCCCCTGAACACCGCGAGGTCATCGTGCTTCGATACTACGAGAATCTGAGAATCGAGGAAATGGCCGCACAATTGGGTGTGTCCAAGGGCACGGTGAAATCCCGACTGCACTATGCCGTACGGCGTCTCGAGACGCTCATCCCGGAGGAAATGAACCTTTTCTCGTTTGGAGGCACCCATAGTGAGGAGCCGTGATGAACTGTAAGACTTTCAGCGACCGTTTGCACGAGTACCTCGATGATGCGCTGGATGCCGAGGACATGGCCGCCGTGCGGCAGCACCTCCAACACTGCGAAGCCTGCCGGCTGGCGTTGTCGCACGAGCGGGCGGTTGCGACCTCGCTTCGGCAATCCTTTGACCAGGCAACCGCCGGCATCTCCCTGCGTCCGGAAGCGCGGCGAAGGATTCTAGAGGCCTTGGAGCCAGGCCCGGCGCCTGCGGGCCTCTTGGCTGGATTCCCTGAAAAGCCTTTTGGCGACACGTCGCGGGATTGCAGCCGCGGCGTTGCTCGGTGCCGTGGTCTTCGTGCTTGGAACCGCATACCGTCAGCGGCAGGCCGAAGATAAAGCCCTGAGGAATCCCGTCCAAGACAGCCGGCCGTCCTGGGTCGTCGATGTTCCGATTCAAGCCGAGTACCACGTATTCCGAAGGGATCACAACGAGATCGTCGACTCCGTCGCGGAAAGCTCGGGCATTGCCTATCTCGGCCCTTCAGGAGGCGCAGAGACCCACCCTTAACCTGCCATGAAGAAACTCCATTCCCCGAAAAACGAAATCCTTGCATTGGCTTTGACCTTGATTCTTTGCACGGGCGCGGGAACGGGATGCGCGCCCGCCAAAGAAAAAGCGCCCGGAGCTGCGGATTCCGTCGTCATTAAGCCCGAAATTGGGGCGTCGGATTTTGCACCGGGCGACCGCGTGGTCATCACCTCGCTCCGCGGCAACCGCGAGCACCTTGAAATAGGCGGCCGCTACACGTTGGATGGCTCGTACACGCTTGCTTCCGCAGGCAGAGCAGATCTGGCATGGTTCGTCACCTCCCACGGCCCCGTCGACAGCACGGAGGTCGAAGATACAGAACATATCAGCGTGACCAAAGGTTCCGGGACGTTTCATCTGGAGAAAACCCTTCACAACGACGGATGGATGCACGTTTCCTTCTATGTCGACGGTCGTTCGATTGGGGGCGTTTATTTCGGCGAGAAGGGCTTCGAAGACTCGGTATTGAGGAAGATATTCTGGTCGGAGCTGCCGGGCCCCGCGGCGGGGAACTCCAAGCACATGGGTTCTAATGTTTCCGCGGGCGCCGGACCATCGCAGACCGGCCCGGCCAACCTGGCCATCCTTGCTTATCTGGGCGATCCCGTGCCTGCGCCGGCAAAGCTCGACGATAGGTATTCCCCGTTGAATCTCAAACTCGCGTTCAATGACCTGAGCAGGAGGCTCGGAATTACGGCGCTTCGACTGGAGGTCGACGAATCGGAATTCCCGTTTGTCGTCTATGGGCTCATCGCCGGCCGCTGCGACTATCATGCGCTCGCGGACGGCGCCCGGCAGTTAGACGGCTACACTTATGCCGGTTCGGTGACCAGCGGCGATGAAAGGGGAACGTATTTCGCCATGGATATGATTCCGCCAAGGCAATTGCCCAGGGCGCGCATTGAGGACTGCAATCGCAGGCTTATGATCCGGCTTCAGATGCTCGCCGCTTCGGTGCGCGCGCATAAACCGGATTCGGCTCCGCGGCCGGTTGAGGCGGAGAGCGGCGGCGCAGGCACTCGGTAACTCGGGCACGATGAAGGATCCGGGTTCCCAGCGTGGCTTCTTTCGGGGCTGGCGTCGCTTTGCGCCCTCGTGGCCATTCCGGTCATATTGGCGGCCTGCAACGGCTCCCCTCAGGAAGCAGAGACGTGCGGCACGGCCGCCGTCGGCAGCCCGTCCGCTTCGCCAAATCTGCCGGCGCGCACCGATTCACCCGGAATCGCAGTCCCGGGCATTTCAGGCCTGCCAGTGCCGGTTGCGGTAAATCCTGCGGGAACTCCCGCCGAAGGATCCAACGCGCCGCCCGCTCCGTCGGCGAAGACGGCCGAAAGTCGGGCGGTCATTGCAATCGAGAAAGCGTTTCCGTATCCCATCGGGTTCGCAATTTATCGGGAGCCCTGGAGCTCATTCTCCAACGGAGACGCCATTGCCATCAAAGCCATCCTGGGGAGCCAATCCCACATCGAGATCGGCGGGGAGTATGCGGTGCTCGGCGCCTACACGCTGTCTTCCATGGACGAGGCGTTATTGGGGCTCTACGTTACGGCACCTGGCAGCGCAGAATTAGAGACGGATCCGGGTCAGACCATGATGATAAAGAGGGGCAGCGGCCGTTTTATCCTTTGGTACACGGCAAAATACACAGGCAAGCCTCATGTCTCCTTCTACCCGATTGGACCCAAGGGAAACGCCGCCGGAGGGGTTTATTTTGTTGAGGCCCCGCTGGATGAGAGCACCTTGAGGGCGTTCGCGAATCGTGGGCAGGTCGATATTGGCGAGCTGATCTTCAAGAACTTTTTAGAAAGGGAGCCTTCCAAATAAGAGACGGGCGAAGTCCTGTCCTGGTGTTGCCCGGGCGGCGGACCGCAACCTCTACGGCACCTCGTAGACCTCCACGAGCGCGACTCCCGTGTCGCCGCTGGCGCCCGAGACTTGCGCCGTGTAGGCCCCCGGAGGCAGAGTGACCAAGATGGCCGAATCGTTGCTTTGGGCGCTGGTCCAGGCGAAGGCTCCCACCGTTTTCGCCGCGTTGGAGATCTGAGGATTTCCTCCCCATCCATTGTTGCCCTCAAGTTCGGAAGAGCCGGAAAAAAGCTCAAGTTGCGGATCCGGGAGGGTTCCCGAGACCCCGAAGGGCACGAGCGCGGGGCCGGAGGCTCGAACGAGAACCGTCCTCGCGGTCGATCCTCCGATTACGAATCCCGCGATCAGGATGTTCGCTCCGGACCCCACCGGCACCCGGGCCGATATATTGACGAGGCGCGGGGACGCCGAGGTGTAGGTCCCTGCGGGCGTGGCGTCATAGACCTCCGCCAGCGCCACACCCGTGTCCCCGCTTTGTCCGGAGATCTGAGCCGTATAGGGTCCGCCCTGGAGATTTTCGAACAGGGCCGAATCGTGGCTGGACGGATTGCTCCAGGCAAACGCGCCCACGGCCGCAGCCGCGCTGGCAATCTGGGAACTTCCCAGCCATCCGTTGTCGAATCGCAAGCAGCGAGCTTCCTGAGAACACCTGCAGTTGGGGATCCGGAAGCGTTCCCGATACCCCAAATGGGACGAGCGCCGGTCCCGACCCTCTGACCAGCAGGGGTTCCGAGCCCGATGTCCCCTGGCCTCCGACCGCAAACCCGGCAATCAGAATGTTGCCACCGGTGCCGACGGGCGCTCGGCACGAGATGTTTGTCAACCGGCCGGGATCGGACGTGGTGACCAGATTGAGGGTCGCAGGGAGGCTTGTCACCGAGGTAATCGAGTTGCTCGCAACGCAGGTATAGGATCCGGCGTTGGCGGCGGAGGCTCCGGCCACCACGAGGGTGGAGCCGGTTGCGTTCGGAATTGCCGTGCCGTTTAGGAACCACTGGAGAGTCGGCGCCGGCGTGCCGCTGGCCGACACAGTGAACACGACCGTGCTCCCAAAGGCGATTGTCTGCGAGCTTGGCTCGACCAAGAATGCCGGCTCGTTGGCGAGTGCCTGGATGAGCGCGGTCACATTCGGCGAGCCGACCCCGGAACAGAGGTCATACCCGGGACCTGCGCTATAGGCTCCGTTGTTTCCGAGCGTTATATCGTTAAATGCGCTCGTTCCGATAAGCGGGTAGATCCTTGGGCCGAGAAGCCCCACGGTGGGTAGTCCCGCATTTGCCCGCGCCTGGTTGATGATCGCGGTAAGGCCAGCCCAGATCGGGCCGGTAAGGCTGTCGCCGCCTATTCCGAGATCTGTCGCGCCGTTGATGACGACAAAGGAATAGAGTGTTCCAGAGGCGGAGATCATGGACGATGGAGCGGCTGCGTCGGGAACACAGCGCAGGGTTCCCTTGGGCACGCCGGGCCCCGCCTGCCACGACGGCTGCGCAAAGAAGGTGCTATAGCCGCCGCCCGTATTGGCCCACACGGTTTCGCCGGTTTCGTTCCAATTTGCGTCATAGACGATGGCCGTTCCGCCGAGCGCGGTCACATAGGGGTCGGTCGGGGGATACTCGGGTGCGGCGGCCGATCCATACGAGCCGCTGTCTCCGGAGCCATGAAAGACCGTGATCCCCGCCGCGGCCATTTGCGCCAGCAGCTGGGAACAGCTCTGCATCGAAGCGGGAGCAAGCAGGGTCTCCGGATTGCTGTAGCTGCTTGAGACAATCTTGGCGACCCCGTCATTCAGGATCTGGGTGCAGGCGGTGACGAAGTCCGTCAGGGACCCGGTGGGCGCCGCGTAGATCCGGAGATTTGCCCCAGGGGCGATTCCGGTCGACCATTCGGCGTCAAGCGAGGCCTCGTTCTGCGACCCCTCGGGAGTGGGGCCCCCGTTCACGGGCACGACGGTGAAGGTTGGATTCACTTCATCGACCCCGGCATCCGTGTAGAACGTGGCAAGATCGCTGGCCAGGGGCGCGTAGTCGGTGAAAATGGCGATGGTCTGCCCGGCGCCGTTCAGCGTGCTTGGCACATGATAGGCGGAGAGAAGGTCCGCGGGGATCGCCCTGGTCGGATGCACGAAGCCGGCGGGCAGGGTCTCCGGCTGGGACCTGGGCGCATGCATCCGGATGTGGGGCTGAAGGCCTTCGATTCCCAGGACTGCCGAGGAAAATTCCTGTGGCAATGAAGGAGCGGAGACGGCCGAGGTGAACTCACCGTCCGCTGTGGCGACCCTGGCGAAGGAAACCTCCAGCGCGGCCGCGATCTGGGCCACGGTCCCATGGAAGAAAAGGTTGGTGTGGTTGGCGTCGATCAGGGAGGGCGTCAACCCCTGGGCGGCGAGCCATGCCGAGACGCGTTTGTAATCGTCCGTGAGCGGCAAGTACTTGGCCTCCATCTCGGCCGCGGATGGGGTTCGCCCTGATTGGATCACGGATTCGAATTCGCCGAAGTTTCTCATCCGCAGACTGACGACCAGGTTCAGGGATTCGGCTGACTCCGCGGCCGTCAGCGTCTCCCGCACCCGATGCGGCCCGGAGTCGGGTGCGCCGACGGGTACCTCCTTGATCGAATCTTCTAGCCGAACCCGCGCTCCGACAACCGCTCCGTTGGAGGTGAGCGCGGCAAATACGAAAAGCGCCAATGTGAGGGCGCGGAGCCGGAGGAATTGCGGCTTGTCCATAAAGGGGCGCAAGAAGGTCAGGAACGCCAAATCTGCCGTCAAATTCGGTTATGTCAAAAATGTGCATCGAATGGATTAAAAGGGAATCGATGCCCTGGCCGTGCCGTCGTCCGGGGCCCACACAAGGGGCCCGCATGCCCCGATTTTGGGAGGGGTTTGGGCGCCGGCCGGTGCGCGGGTTCGTTCGAAGGCAGATGTAGCGCGGGAAGGTGTCAGGAGGAATGGTTTGCTCCCCACCCGGGGTTCGATGCAATTCCTGCATGCGCGTCTGCTCCCGAGCATTTTGGCGACTCGCGTATGGAGTTGTCGTTGTGTTCTTCACGTGGATTGTGGCGCACTATTACATTCCGGGTAAGGGATTTACGTATCTTATCGAATTCGGCGGACTGAATCACGCCGCATTCCTGCCGGAAGTGAAGGCGGTGAACCACTTCGAGATCCCGGGCTCCCATGGCTACGATGGGCAGTGGTACGCGCAGATCGCGATGCACCCGCGCGTTGGGGACCCGGCGCTGGGCGCGGCGGTCGACAAGCTGCCCTACCGCGCCCGACGAATTCTCTTCGAATGGACGGCGTGGGTCCTCGGAGCCGGAGACCCGATAAGGGTCATGAACGCCTACGCGCTCCAGAATATCATAGGCTGGTACCTTCTGGCCGCCCTTCTCACGCGCTGGTTCCCTCCGCTGTCCTTTGGGAACTTCTTCCGGTGGACCGCCATGCTGTTCTCGTTCGGCCTGATTTTCAGCGTCAGGGGTGCGCTCCTGGACGGCCCGAGCCTGCTCCTGGTCGCCCTCGGGATGGCGCTCATCGAATCCAAACGGCCCTTTGCTGCGGCATGCGTCTTCGGGATCTCGGGCCTGGGAAAGGATACGAACGTCCTCAGCGCCCCGGCGTTGAGGTTCCCCGAATCGGCGCGGGCGCGGACCTGGGCCCCGTGGCTGGCCCAGGTCGCGCTCGTCCTCGCCCCCGTAGCCCTCTGGGCCTTTTGCCTGAAGGTGTGGATCGGAAGCGGCGGCGACATCGGAATCGACAACTTCTCCATCCCTGGCGCCGGGCTTTGCCACAAGGCGCTTGCGACGGTCAGCGGTCTGATCGCGGAGGCTCACCCGCTCCAGTCAGTGTTCGCGTTCGACCTCCTTGTGCTTCTGGGGCTGCTTGCTCAGTTCTTCTTCTTTCTATTGCGCGTCCGCTGGAAGGAGTCCTGGTGGCGGCTAGGGGCGGGTTACGCCGTGCTCCTGATGTTCCTGGGCGACGCGGTCTGGACGGACTATCCCTCCGCGGCGGCGCGCGTGCTTCTTCCGATGACGCTCGCGTTCAACGTGCTCGTTCCGCGCGGAGGCTGGTGGCCCGTTCTGCTTTTCATGGGCAACATCGGCGTCTTCGGCTCGGCGGACTTTCTGCGCACAAGCATGCCGGACACGATTTCGGATTGCTATGTTGTGGAGGGCCCGTGGGCGCTGAGGTTCAATGCCAAGGACAACTTCGGCGTGACGGCCAGGTTCGGCCCGCGGAACTGGTGGATGCCCGAGCGGGAGCGGATGCCCGGAAAACGGACCGACGACTATTGGCGTTGGAGCTCGGGTGACAGCTCGATCATCCTTAGCAATCCGCAGCCGTTCGACATCTTCGCGGACATCACCTTTGGAATGGCCACGGTGGATCCGCGCGCGGTCACGGTCACCCGGGACTCTGTTGCTGTGTGGAACGGAGCGCTAAAACCCGGCGAGGACAACCGGGCGTACGTTGCGGGGATGGTGCTCCCTCCCGGCGACACGGTGCTGCATTTTTCCAGCGACCGGCCGGGAGTTTCCCCCGGCAGGGGCGAACGCAGGCTATTCGCATTCAGTGTCAGGGACCTGAAGATTGTCCTGAAGGGGAGGCGCTGATTCGCGCCCGGTGAAAGACGCAAGGGTTCACCGCGACGGGAGGGCGGCCCGGACGTCCACCCATGGGTAACGGATCCTCCAATCGGATTTCTCGCCTCAGCCTGCGGAAGCCCTCGTTGCGGGGGAGCTAAGCGCCAGGGCGGCAGCCAGTGCGCCGAGAGCGGCGCACGCCAGCCAGAGGACGGTCGGCCCCTCCGCCAATAGAGACATCCCCAACGCTGGCCCGACAACGAGCGCCAGCGTCCACGTCATCCCATAAACACCCATGTACCGACCCCGCATGGATGGCGGGGCCAGGTCGGCGACATAGGCCGAGGCCATGGGCATTGAGAGCATCTCCCCAAGGGTGAATACCGCCATGCAGGCGACCATGGCGGGGATGGAGGTCGCGAGTCCGAGAAGCGCAAATCCGAAGCCCGCGAGCAGGAATCCGAGCGAGATGACGCGGGGTGCCGGGAAGCGGCGGGTCAGGGTGGTCAGGGGAAGCTCGAACACGACAACCATCGCGCCGTTAAGCGACAGGATGGCGCCGTAGGTCGTGGCCGAAAAACCGATGTGGGTTATGTGCAGTCCGAACGTTGAACTCGCCTGAAAGAAGACGATGGCAATCGTGAACGCGGAGGCGAGGATCCGGGGCAGGGCCCGGTCGCGCCGCAGCGCCCGAACGAGTTCGCCCCAGCTTGCCTGGGTGGTCCCGGCTCGGGAGCCCTTGGGGAGCGCGAAGAAGGCGAGCACCCCGTAAAGGACGCTGGTCAGCGCATCGCCCGCAAAGAGCCAGAAGTAGCCTCGTTCGGCGAGAAAACCGGCGATGGCCGGCCCGAAGGCCCACCCCGCATTGAAGGCCGTTCGGAGGGCCGAGTAGGCGGTCACCCGCTGACCGGCGGGAACAAGGTCGGCGAGCAGCGCGCTGCTTGCGGGCCGGTACATCTCCCCGGTGAGGCCCGCAAGGGCCGCAAGGGCGAGGATGGAGGGAAGCGTATGCGCCTGCGAGAGGAGCATCATGGCGATGGCGCCCGAGAACATCGACAGGACGATCGTGCGGCGCCGCCCGATCCGGTCGGCCAGGTAGCCGCCGAGAAGGGAGGCGGCGAGGTTGCCGGTGCCATAGGCCCCAAGGGCCAGCCCCGCAGCGCGGAGCGGGTATCCCCCGCGGGTGAGGTAGAGCGTCAGGAACGGAATGACGAAGCTCCCGAACTTGTTGAGGAACGTTCCGAAAAATAGGACCCACGCCGCCCGGGGTAGGGAGCGCAGACTTGAAGTCAGGGTGGGTTGCTCGGTGGACATAAAAGAAAAAACCCTGCTCGCCGGTGGGCGGGCAGGGTTTGGAAAAGGTTCTTGGGGGAGAGTGTTCCTGCGCGCCGGTTATGATGTCCTCTTTGCGGTAAAGACGCCCATGCGAAGCCCGAACTGCACCGCGCGGGTGGCCGTCGGGATTCGCCAGGGGGAGGAATATGCGTCCGGGGTCTGCATTTTGCCCCTTGCGAATGGCCTGGGTCGGCGGGGCCGTCAAGCGCCGAAGTGACCTGGCCTCGGGGGCTAGTTGCGCCATTCGCCGGGAAGCAGCGATCCCGGGCCGAGTATCGTGAAGCGATAATAGAGCCAGAATACGACCGCGCCGAGGACGACGAGGAACAGGATCTCTCCAAGCGTGCCGGCGCCCTCGCGGCTCTTTCGGTGGAGGAGGCCGACCACGGCGCGGACCGCGGGCTCGAGCACAAGCCCCACGAGGCCGGCCCCGAACAGAATCATCCCGATTGTCGCCGCCGTCCGCATAATGGGGTCATCGATGAGCTTGAACTTGTAGCCGATCACGCCTGTGCAAAGGTTGAGGATAAGCAGGCAGCAGGGCAGGACGTAGAGGTTGCGGATGACCGGATAAGTTTTCATCAAGCGCCCATCGAATTCGGCGAAATCGCCCGGGCGCTCAACTGAAATCAGCCCGGTATTTTAAGGATACGCCCGCCCCGGGGCCCGGGAGGTCCCGCTCCGTCATTGAAAGGCGTCGGCCGGGACGTGGCCCGAGATTCTCAGCTGGACGGCGTCCCTAAGCTCTGAGGCGTCCTGCGGGGCAAGCTCGAGGGCCCGCTGCCAGTGCTGGCGCGCTCCCTGCGCGTCCCCTCCGAGATAAACGGCGTCGCCCAGGTAGAGTTGAAGGTTCGGTTCCGCGGGCTGAAGGGAGGCCATTTTCCCAAGGGCCTGCACCGCGCCCTTGTAATCCCGGAGGCGAAGGCACGCCTTCGCCTTGAGCGTGTAACCCCTCATGCCCGAGGGCATAAGAGCGATGGACTTCTCCGACAGGCGCAGCGCCCCGGCGAAATCCCCGCTTGCGGCCGCAACGCTGCCGGCGACCAGGTAGGCGGTGTTCAGCATCTTCATCACGCGGTCCCGCCTGGGATCCCCGGGCCGGGCGGCGGCGACCGCCTCCTCCAACGGCTCGATGGCGGACAGGGCGTCGGACTTTTCCATGTAATACTGGCCGATGAGCCCCCGGGAATCTATGTCGGAGGGGAACACCCGGGCCACCCGCTTCAGGCAGGTCACGGCCTCCTCGTGCTCACCGGCGTTCCACAGGATCTGGACCAGGCTCATGTTGGGCATGTACAGGTAGGGCTCCGCCGTCAGCACCTCGGTCAGGAGGCTGCGCGCGAGCGTCTCGTTTCCCATGCGGACGGCGACTTCCGAGTAGGAAAGCAGGATCGGCACCGAATGCGGCATCCTTGCGCGGTAGCCGGCGAGGAGCTCCGCGGCAGCCGCGGCTTTCTTCTCGGTGAGGAGGGCATTCACAAGGAGGGGGACGATCGTCTCCGGGTCGCCCCCATCGTTGAGCGAAAGCTGGTATTGCTGCACCGCCTCGGGGTAGTGGCCGGCCTCCTTGTTGGACCACCCGCGCAGCATCGGGGGTATCCAGCTCTTTGGACTCAGCTCCTCGAGCCTGCCCATCAGGGGCAGGGCCTCGTCCATCTGGCCCGCAAGCCGGTATTGTTCAAACGCGAGGGCGAGCTGCTGGCTGTCGTAGCAGTCGGCCAGCAATGCCTTCATCCACGGATCGGGCGGCACGGGCTCGTGAGTCTGCTGGCTCATCGCGCGCAAAGCACCCGCGCCGTCTGCGTCTCCCCGGCGGTCCAGGATCTGCGCAAGAAGGGCCTCGGCCGAGGTCGATTCCGGATGCCGGGCCACGAGCCTCTTCAGGCGCGCGATGGCTCCCTCGTCATTGCCTCGCTGGAGCTCGATGCGGGCGAGCCCGTACGAGGCCTGCGCCAGGTCGGGCTCGGCCGCCAGGACCTCCCCGTACTCCCTCTCCGCCTGGTCGGGCTGGCCCGACTTGAGAAGGACATCGGCCAGGGCGATGCGGGCCGGAATGTAGATTGGATCCTCCCGGAGCGTGGCCCGAAGCTCCGACTGGGCTGCCCCGAGGTCACCCTCGTCCTGGTCGATGGCCGCGAGGTAGTAATGGTCGCGCGCAGTCAAGCCGCCCGGCGACGCGGCGAGCGCCAAGAAGCACGCCCTCGCCTCGGGATAGAGGCGATTCGCCTGGTAAAGGTGCGCAAGGTCCCGCGCCGCCCCGATATCGGGGCCCGAACCGGCCTTCTCCCGGGCGCGCCGGAGCGCGCGGTCGAAGGCTTCTGGCATGCCGGGATAACGGGCGAGCGCGGGCAGCTGCGGCCTGTGGGCTCGCAGGCCCAGGTAAAGAAGGCCGGCGAGCGCAACGGCGGCGGTGGCGAAGCAAACCCATTTGATGGCTCGCCGGCGTGTCATCGGAAAGACGCAGACTTATCCTTAATGCGGCGCATCGCAAGGTCCGGCTGAGCGGTGGATCGCGGGTGTTCGATGGCGAGGCTTCGGCACCCGAAGCGAACTCCTTGCGACGGCCCTTTTTCCCGGCGATCACCGGTTGCATCCAGCCCGCCTGTGCGCACGATAGGAGTGCCGCGCCCGTCCCGGGTCGCCCGGGCCCCGGCAACGGCTTTGTGTGAAACCCCCAAGAGTCGATACGGATTCCTCTATGAAACCCCTGCTGTCCTCCTGTGTGATTCTCGCCGTCCTAGCCTTGGCGCCCGCCGCGGGGGCGCAGGCCCTGGCCCCTGTTTTCGAGGCACGGGCGGACGGTGTGCCCGTGGTGCTCCACGGATTTCTCCAGGGAGACTTTGGGCTTTTTGAGCTGCGGGGGCCGGTCGAAATCGAGATAAAGGCCCCCTTCGACGTCAGGTGGGCGGACGTGAGGCCGAGATCCTCCGGCATCGTGCCTTTCGTGGAGAGCGACCATCGGACCGTTCGGTTCCACATGGCAGCGCCGCTGCCGGTCACGATCGAGTTCAATGACGACCTGGCCAAGGTGCTCCACCTGTTCGCCTATGCCCCTGAAAAGGGGCCGCCCTCGCCTGGGTCGCCCGGCGTCCTTTACTTTGGTCCCGGCGAACACGAGGCCGGACGCATCGACCTGAAGGACGGCCAGACGCTCTACCTTGCGCCGGGGGCCTGGGTGAAGGGATTCGTCCGCTCGGTCGGGGCAAAGGGGGTCGCTGTCCGGGGGCGGGGCGTGCTCGACGGCTCCGGCTTCAAGGAAGATGCGGAAGCCGGAGGCGCCCCTTCCGCGGCGCCCGCGCGTTCGGAAGCCAAAGGGTGGTCGTCAAAGGAGCGGGCGGACGCCTATGGGATGGGGCGGCGAAACATGGTCTACCTCCAGGGCACCGACGGGGCCACCCTCGAGGGCATCACGATATTCAACAGCCCGGGCTGGACCGTCTGCGTCAGGGACACGCGGGGCACCCGCATCGATGCCATCCGCATCCTCAATCCGAGCGTCAATTACGGCGACGACGGGATCGACATCGTATCGTCCACCGACATGCGCGTGGAGGATTCCTTTGTGCGGACAAACGACGACTGCATCGCGGTTAAGAACCTGGACGACGTGGAAACCCACGGCATCAGCGTTCGCCGGTGCGTCCTCTGGAACATGCCCACGGGCGGCAACGCCCTGGAGATCGGCTTCGAGACCGGCCACACGCGGATCTCACGGATCAAGTTTGAGGACATCGACATCATCCATGTCCAGCGGGGGTCTGCGATCAGCATCCACAACGGCGACGCTGCGACGGTGGAGGACGTGGCCTACCGGAACATCCGGGTGGAGGATGTCCGCCGCAAGCTGGTCGACTTCGGCATCGTCTACGCCCAATACGGCTTCGACCGGCCGCCCACCGAGGAAGAGCGCGTGCGCCGGATGGATGCCGGGGGCGTCTGGGACGGCGAGGAGCGGACGACTCCCGCGGAGGCGGCGGCGCTAGCGCGGAACCGGGGGCATATCCGAAACGTGACGATCACAGACCTGGCCGTGGTCGAGGGAGACCTGCCGTACAGCGTCATAGCCGGCTTCGACCGCGACCACTCGGTCGAGGGCGTTTCCGTGAGCGGCCTGACCTACCTCGGCCGCCCGGTCCTCAACGCCGCCGACGGCAAATTCGCGATAGAAAATGCGCCGGGATTCGAGATGAAGTGAGCCGAGCCTCGACACCCTGGTGGACGTCGGGTCCAGCGCCTTGGGTGCTCCTGCGGGGACCTGCCGCGCGGGAGCTCGGGCGTCAGTCCTGGGTGTCGTAAACCTCGATCAGGGCCACGCCGGTCGCACCGCTGACGCTCGTCACCTGGACCGTGTAGGGACCTGGCTGAAGCGTTACGATGAGGGCGGCATCCCTGCTGCCCGACGCCAGCGGGAATGCCCCGACTTCAGCTGAAGTGCTGACAAGCTGCGCAGCCGAACTGGCGCCGGTTCCGTTATTCCAGTTGGCGTTGCTCGCGATCTGGGTGGAGCCGGAGAATACGGTGATCTGGGGATCGGCGAGGACGCCTGAGACGCCGAACTCCGAAAGGGTAGGGCCGATTCCGCGTATGAGCACGGTCTTTGATTCGCTGCCCCCGATGACCAGGCCGGCAATGAGCACGCCGCTGCCGGCGGTGACGTTCATGCGGGCGGACACATTGACCAGGCTCGCGTTTGGATTGCCGCCGGTGTCGTAGATCTCGATCAGGCCGACTCCCGCCGCTCCATTCGTGGTGAGCAGGCCGGTGGTGTGGGCCCCGTTGTTCACGGTGACGAGAAGGGCCGAGTCCAAGCTTCCGCTGGGAAGGGAGAACGCGCCGACCGATGCTGCGGTCGAGGAGATCAGGGCCGCATCGTTCTGGCCGCTGCTGTTGACCCCCCAGCCGCTGTCTGTCGCAAGGACGCCTCCGCTGGCGTCAAAGAGCGTCAGGATGGGCGCCGCGAGGAAGTCGGTGACGCCGAAGGACGCAAGATCCGGGCCGATGCCCCGGATAAGAAGGTTCTTCGCGTCTCCGAGGACGACAAAGCCCACGACGAGGGTGTCGCTTCCGCTTCCGGAAAGGGCGCGCGCCGAGAAGTTGACGATGTGGCTGAAACCGAGAGGGGTGATCACCCATGTCAGCGTCGTGGTGCTGGTGCCTGTGGAATTCGTTGCGTTAACCGTCGCCACATAAGTGCCTGCCGTTGTCGGCGTCCCCGTGATGGTACCGGTCAGCGTGTTGAGGGTCAGCCCAGGCGGGAGACCGGTGGCGGTATAGCTCGTGGGCGAGCCCGTGGCCCCAATGGTGTAATAGACCGCAGTCCCAACACCGCCGGGGGCCGTGGCCGGACCCGTGATGACGGGCGCGGTGCCCGCGCCGGCGACCGTAAAGGTGATCGAGGTGGTGCTGGTGCCGGTGGAATTCGTTGCCGTGACCGTCACGACATAGGTGCCTGCCGTCGTCGGTGTCCCCGTGATGCCACCGGTCAGCGTGTTGAGGGTCAGCCCGGGCGGGAGGCCGGTGGCGGTATAGCTCGTGGGCAAACCGGTCGCCCCAAGGGTGTAATTGATGGCCGTTCCGACCGTGCCCGGAGCCGTGGCCGGGTTTGTGAAGACGGGAAGTGCGTTAGCCGCAGCGACCGTGATGGTCAGGCTGGAGGTCCCGGTGCCCGCGGAGTTCGTTGCCGATAACGCCACGACATAGGTGCCTGCCGTGGTTGGGGTCCCATTGATGGCGCCGGTCAGGGCATTCAGAGTGAGCCCGGGCGGAAGGCCAGTTGCCGTGTAGCTCGTGGGCGAGCCGGTCGCTCCGACGGTATAGGTGGGGAATTCGGTGCCGACGTTTGCCGGATTGTTCCCGCTGGCCGTGCTCGTGATGACGGGCACCGCGGCAGGCGGCGCAATGGCGATGGCAAACACTGAGGTTCCGGTGCCGGAGCTATTGGTGGCCTTGGCAGTCACGGTATAGGTGCCCGCCGCGGTGGGCGTGCCGTTGATCGCCCCGGTCGCCGCATTGAGGGTCAAGCCCGGAGGAAGTCCGACAGCGCTAAAGCTCGTAGGTGAGCCCGTTGCGGCGATGGTATACGTGGCAAATACGGATCCGACCGTTCCCGGATAGTATCCGCTGGTTGTGCTTGTTATGACCGGTACAACGCCGGCTGCGGCTATCGTCAGGGTCAGGGTCGCGGTGCCAGTGCCGGTGCCGTTTGTGGCGCCGAGCGTCACAACGGAGACGCCGGCTGCGGTGGGCGTACCGTTGATGGCTCCGGTCGCCGCGTTAAGGGACAGGCCGGCCGGAAGACCGGTGGCGGTATAGCTCGTGGGTGAGCCCGTGGCCGTGATGGTGTAGGTGGCAAAAACGGAGCCCACGGTTCCGGGCGCCGCGACAGGGCTCGTGATGATCGGTGCGGCGCCTGCCGCGGCGATCGTGAGGGTCAGGGTCGCTGTGCCGGTGCCGGTAGCGTTTGTGGCGCCTAGCATCACAACCGAGACGCCGGCCGCCGTGGGGGTGCCGTTGATGGCCCCGGTTGCCGAGTTGAGGGACAGGCCGGCCGGAAGGCCGGTGGCGGTATAGCTCGTGGGTGAGCCCGTGGCCGTGATGGCGTAGGTGATAAACACGGTGCCTACGGTACCAGGCGCCGTGACGGGGCTTGTGATGACCGGTGCGACGCCTGCTGCAGCAACCGTGAGGGTCAGGGTCGCCGTGCCGGTGCCGGTACCGTTTGTGGCGCCGAGCGTCACAACGGAGACGCCGGCTGCCGTGGGCGTGCCGCTAATGGCTCCGGTTGCCGCGTTAAGCGACAGGCCCGGCGGAAGACCGGTGGCCGCATAGCTCGTGGGCGAGCCCGTGGCGGTGATGGCGTAGGTGGCAAAAACGGTGCCGACGGTTCCGGGTTCGGCGATGGGGCTCGTGATGACCGGTGCCGTGCCGGCTGCGGAAACCGTGAGGGTAAGGGTCGCGGCATTGCTCGTGCCGGTCGCATTCGTCGCCGTGACTGACACGACGGTGACGCCGACGGCGACGGGCGTGCCCATGATGGCGCCGGTTGCGGCGTCAAGCGCGAGTCCTGCAGGCAGGGGGCTTGCGGCATAGCTCGTCGGCGAGCCCGTTGCCGTGATGTTGAATGTAAACGGCGCTCCGACGGTGCCCGGCGCGGCCGTCGCGCTGGTGACGGACGGCAGCCCGAGGACATCGAAGCTCTGCCGCAGAAGGTTTGCGGTGAAGGCCGGGGACGCGGTCTGGCCGGCCTGACGGGCCTGAAGCGTGACGATTCCCGGGCCGGTGGTCGTCACTGTGAAAACCCGGAGCGAGGTCGGCGTCGCGCCGGAGACGCCGGTCGTCTGCACGCTTGCCGGACCGCTCACGACGGTGACGTCAATATCCAGTCCAGAGCTGGCGGTCGGGGTGACGGTGAACACGTCGCCGACGTTGTGGTTGGGAATGGCCTCAAAGCTGATGGATTGTGCCCCGGGGGCCAGCGAACCCGTCACGTAAAACTGGGCGCTACCCCACGCGCCAGCGGGACCGGTGGCATCAGCGGCGAAGTTGAGCGTGTTGAAGACACCTCCCAGGTTGGCGATGTCCGATACGGTCCGGGTCCCGGCGACGAGGCTGGGGTTGAGGCGGCCTAGGATTGTGTTGCCGGTGATGGAATCCAGCCGAAGATAGTAGAACTGGTTTGCGGGTATGTCCCCCTGGACCGACTGGCAAAAAGCCAGCGTCGAGTAGCCGCTGGCGCCGTAGCTGCCGATTGCGGTGGTAAGATCCAGCGTGTCGCTCGAGGCGCCCGTCAGGGCCGGAATCATCACACCAAACTGGGTGTGGCCCAGAGAATCGGTCCTCAGGTAGTACAGGCTCTCGTCCGCATATGGAGCACCGGCAGAAAGGATCCCGGTGGCCCAAGCGAGTCCAAAGAAGCCGTTTGAACCAGGGCTGGCCGGGGTGCCGGCGGTGGGCCCCTGCCACGACATGGGCTTCAAGTCTGCGATCGAGCTCGAGGTGCCGGTGCCTGGCACGATCTCAGCGAGATAGTCGACATTGCTGGGCGTGTGATGGATCGAGTAAAAATTGCCCGCCCCAAAGCCGAGATCCGCCGCGGCGAAGGTCATTCCGGAGTAGGAATCCGGGGTGAGTTTTGAGGCGACGTCCGAGTAGGTTACGACCCCCGTTGGAGACGTGAGGGTCCCAAAGCTGGTGAAGGCCGTCGCCGGATTGGCGGCCCCTCCGGGTATCGCCGCGCCCGTCAGCGCATAGAACGCAACCGAAGCGGGAGCGCCCGTCAGGGGGATTTGGCCCGCGACATACTGAATTCCCGCCAGATTGTTTCCGATGCTGCCCGGCTGGTTGAGGGCAGTCCCGATCCGCTGGGTGATGACGGCGACGCCGTTGGCCGTGCCGCCTGCGGTGGCCTGCGTGCCTATGGAGACGGTGGACAGTTCGTTGGTCTGCGCGAGGCCCTGAGAGCCCACGAAGGCAGCGAGGGCCATGGATGCGAATGCGTGGAGTTTCATTTTTTGCCTTTTCTGGATTGGATCTTTTCGTCGTGCCAAATGGGGGTTCGGCGTGTCGGAGTAATGTATTCGTCTGGTTCGCGGGCGGCCATGGGGTGATCAATGTAGGGTCATCGACCCATACGTGTGCTTCGGTGGCGCCGGAGTGGAGCGGGCCGTATTTTCCTTTTCAGCGGCGCTGCGGAGGCGTTGCATGAGATCATGCAAACCCCAATCTCCGTCCGGGAGGCTCTTGCGAGTTCCGCGCCGCGGGACAGCGCCCTCATCCAGGGCTGGGTGCGAACACGGCGCGATGCGAAGACCTTCTCCTTTCTGGAGGTGAACGACGGCTCCTGCCTGCGCAACCTCCAGGTGATCGCCCCCTCGACGCTCGCGAACTATGCCGTTGTGCAACACCTGATCACCGGGGCGTCCGTCTCCGTGCGGGGGCGGCTCGTAGCCTCCCAGGGGCAGGGGCAAAAGTGGGAGCTCAGCGCCGAGGAGGTGACGGTCGTCGGCCCCTCGGACGCCGGCTACCCCCTCCAGAAAAAGGGCCACACCCCCGAATTCCTGAGGGAGATCGCCCACCTGCGCCCTCGGTCGAACCTGTTCGGGGCCATCTTTCGCATGCGGAGCCGACTCGCGTTCGCGGTCCACAGGTTTTTCAATGAAAGGGGATTTGTGTACCTGCACGCCCCGATCATCACCGGCAGCGACTGCGAGGGGGCGGGGGAGATGTTCCGGGTGACGACGATCGATCCCAAGGCCCCGCCCAAGCTGGCCGACGGCTCGGTCGATTTCTCGCGCGACTTCTTTGGCCGCTCGACCTTCCTGACCGTTAGCGGGCAGTTGGAGGCCGAGGCATTCGCATGCGCGCTGTCCAAGGTCTACACCTTCGGTCCGACGTTTCGCGCGGAGAATTCGAACACGTCCCGCCACGCAAGCGAGTTCTGGATGATAGAGCCGGAGATGGCGTTTTGCGACCTGGCGGGGGACATGGATCTTGCGGAGGACTTCGTGAAGGCGCTCATCCGCGAGGCCCGGACGGGAGGGGCGGAGGACCTTGAGCTATTCTCCAAGTTCGTGGACAAGGACCTGATTGCGCGTCTCGATTTTGTCCTTGAGCGGCCGTTCCAGCGGGTGAGTTACACGGAAGCGGTCAAGCTCCTCACGGAGAGCGGCAAGGCTTTCGAGTATCCGGTCGCGTACGGGACCAATCTGCAATCCGAGCACGAGAGGTACCTGACCGAGGTCGTGTTCAAGTGCCCGGTCACGGTCTACAACTACCCGAAGGAGATAAAACCCTTCTACATGCGGCTCAATGACGACGAAAAGACGGTGACCGCCATGGACGTGCTGGTGCCGGGAATCGGAGAGATTGTCGGGGGAAGCCAGCGCGAGGAGCGCCCGGATTTTCTCGAGGCAAGCATCCGGCGCCACGGCCTCGATCCCAAGGATTACAGCTGGTATATGGACCTGCGCCGATGGGGCACCGTGCCGCACGCGGGATTCGGCCTTGGGTTCGAGCGGATGCTCATGTTCGCCACCGGGGTGTCGAACATTCGCGACGTCATTCCCTTTGCCCGGACCCCGGGGAATGCGGCCTATTGAGGCCTGTTAGCGGCTGACGGGTAAGCAGCACCCTAACGGTGTGGACGCCTCTGGCCTCGAACCGTTGAGCTTGCCAGGGGAATTAAATCAAAATGGGTCCCCTGTCCGTCAGCCCCAAACTTCCTATTTACTGTCTACGCCTTTCAATGCGCATCGGCAGGCCGTGACGAGGTCTCAGCGTCATCCGGCCCAGAGGAGAAACCACGTCACCCGGTCGCATTCTGGGGCGGAATTCCTGTGCAAACATCGCAAACAGAAGGACCGACTCCAATAGCCCAAGATGCTTTCCCATGCAGATTCGCGACCCAACGCCAAAGGGAATGTAGGCGAAGTGCGGGATCTTTGCTGCGTTTGCCGGCAGGAAACGGTCCGGATTGAAGGTTTCGGGATCCTCCCAATACAGCTTGTGCCGGTGCAAAAGCCACGAGGAGATCGTAATGTAGGAACCGGCAGGCACAGGTTGGCCCGCGATCTCATCTGCTCCAACAGCCTGCCTGGAGAACACATGGACGGGCGGATAGAGCCTCAGCGTTTCATCGATGACGGCCCGCGTATAGGTTAGATTCGCTACATCGGCGAAATTCGGGCTCCGTCCCTTCAGGATCCGGTCTAATTCCTCGTGTAGGCGCGCCTCCACCTCGGGGTGGCTGCCTACGAGGTAGAAGGCCCAGCTGAGCGTGATCGCTGTGGTCTCGTGTCCGGCAAGAAAGATGGATGCCATCTCATCGCGGATCAGCTGGGGGTCCATTGGCATTCCATTTTCGTCCCGGAAAGAAAGGAGCATTTCCAGGAGGTTTTGGGGGGTGCTCCCCAGGCGCTTTTTTCCGTCCTCCAATATGGAAAGCAGAACGCGGTCAAACCGCGCGACGGCGCGGCGGCTCTTGCGCTGCCCCGGCCGCGGCAGCCATTCCGGCAGGCCGAAGAACTCCAGCAGGTGCATCCGGCCATGGGACTCTTGATACTGTTTGAAGGCATCGAACAGCTCCTGCCCCTTTTCCTCCAATCGGTAGCCGAACATAATGCGGGCGATGATATCGGCTGTGAGAAGCGTGAACGACTCGGTCACATCGAGCACGGCGCCGTCCTCCCGCCGTTTCAATTTTTCCAGCATCTCCTGCCCGCACTGGACGATGATCTCGGCGTAGCCAGCGAGACGACTCCCATGCGTCGAGGGTGATGCCACGCGTCTTTGCCGAGCCCAGAGCTCTCCCTCACTCACGAAAAGTCCGTTGCCCAGCAGGGGCTTGAGCGTCTGCCGATTTGCGGCGCTTTTCCTGTAATTCTTCTCGTTGGTGACCATGACCCACTGGACGCCGCTCGGGCTGTTCACGACAAACATCCACCGGCCGAAATAGCGGACAGCAATAAACTCGCGCCGATAAAACGACTTCGGCCACGCTTCGACGAGGTTATCCCGAGCGCGCAGAAGGTACTTCAAATCATCCCATACGCTGGTAAAAAATCCAAACATGAAAAGGAATACGCCTCAAAGGCCACGCTTGGCTAATAGTGGGGGATCGATTCGCTGTACGCTTGGATCAGAAACGGGGGAATGGATATCCTCAAGAGCCAAACTTAAACTAAATTCGGAACCGTGCATGCTCTTTGCGAACCTCGCGATGGCTCGTCATGACAAAACTCCCGCTGACCCTCTTTGAAAGGTATCTCCTGCATGAGGACCGGGAGGCTTATCCGTGCTGGATACTCATCAGGTATCGATTTCAGGGGGTCCTTCAAAAGGCGGCCCTGCAAACTGCGTGGGAACGGACGGTAAAGAGGCATCCCCTTCTCGCGGCCGTCGTTCGCCGGGATTGGCTAGGCCGACTCGTATGGGAACAGGCCCCGGGCTATGAGCCGCGAGTGGAATGGAGGGAAGACAGCCAGGTATCAGGCTGGCCGTACATGTCCCCCATCGATCTGACGCGCGCGCCTGGTTCTCATCTGCTCGCTATTGAGAGAGGCGGTTTCACGGACCTGTTCACACAGGACCACCACGCGCTGCATGACGGAGCCGGATGTTTTGCAATCGTGAGCGACCTGCTTGCATTCTACGTGCGCGAACTCGGAGCAGACGCCATCGTTTCCGAGATACGTCCTGAGCAGTTTCGCTTCCGGAACCGTTTTGGACTGACGCTAAAGGATAGGCTACGGCTGCTTCCGATGCAGGTCGCGGGTTTGGCGATAAGCCTTCAGCTGCACTTTCGGAAAGTCGCCCCTTTGCTACCCGGGCCAGCCCTGCCCGATCAAGGACACCTGCCGCCCATCCTGCCCGCCCTCGCTAGCCGCCGTCTTGGCTCAACGGAGTTTGAATGCTACCGGAAGGCCGCCAAGCGCCTGGGTTCGGGCCTCCAGGATTTATTGATACGAGACGTCCAGGCTGCGTTGGGTGAATGGCTGTCTGTCCACGGCAAAGCGGGACCCATGGATTGGGTTAGACTGACTGTTCCAATCAATCTGCGCCGGCCCGCAGATATCACGCTGCCCGCTGCCAACCTCGTGGGGCTTGTCATCATAGATCGCCGAAGGAAGTCGCTGGCGAATCGTGAGCGGCTCTTGCGACGCGCCCGTGAGGACATGGGTTTTGTGCGCAGATTTAGGTTGGGTTACGTTTTTCTGGTCATGCTTGCACTTTGCCGGCTGATTCCAGGCGGCATACGCCGTTATGCCCGAAGATCCGGATGCCGCACGACGTTCTTGTTCACAAATCTGGGACAGGTGATGTCCAACAGCTCCTTGTATGGTCGGAATGGAAAGGTCACGGTACCTGGAGCCATCTTAGAGGACATCAGCTTAGCGGCGCCGGTCAGTCCAGGCACCTGTGCGGGACTATCCGTTATCGTCTACGCCAATGGCCTCGCTGCGGATTTATGCTATGACTCGCGTGTTTTATCGGAAGCGCAGGCGAACGACTTGGTCCAAGCATTCGTCGATCAAATCAGGTTAACATCCAATTGAACTCCGATAGCGTCGCCGCCTTAAATCACCCGAGTTGCAGATCGAGAAGGGTGTCCGAAGTCGGGAGAAAGTGATGCGGACCGTAGTGCGCAAGAGCGTAAGCCCAAGCTCCGGCAACCGGGGAAAGTGCCGTGGGTCAAGGCGCAGAACGATGGGCCGCAACGACCCGGATTTCGAGGCGCCTATCCGAATTCTCCGCGGGCTCGGCCGCAATCCCGACTATGCCGGCGCAAGTCAGGAGCGGCGGACGTGGTGAGGTCACGATCAGAGCACAGCGCAACGCAGGTATTCCGTTGAGGTGGATCACGACGGGAAATCGGAAGAGAGCATGTCCCGGTAAAGCCCAACTCGCAGAGTCTGCCATCGCAGGATCTTCATCACTTGTAATCCCAACTGCGATATTTCCCCCATGCATGACGATCGACCAAGCTGACGGCTTGTCTGCTACGCTCCATAGTATATCGACAAGTTCTGGCCGCGATAGGATTACCTTTAGAAATTCCGCTAACGAGTACGCGGCGCCGTAAGCCTCTCTTTCCTCTGCTTCAGGGGGAATTGCTGGATCATGTTTTAGATTGGACGATCCCTTGGCCCGCGCGGCGGAAGCCTGTTCCGCATCCTGATCGATGGAGGTTCGACAATACCGATCCAGGCCCAAACCAAGTAAATCGGGGCCAATATACGCTCGCCCATTTTTCTCTGTGACAATGGCATTCCTGCCGTCAACAAACGGTCCCACCGTACGGATATCGATCGCCAGTTTTGCCCCTGAGCCGTACTGAAAGGTGCGACCGCTTGCTGGACTCTTGAACGTCACCGTTTGAGGCGGATTGTCCGCAATCTCCTTCGCTGTCGGCACGGCAATTTTTAGCTCGGTGAGCCACTGCTCCCGCGTGCCGCCAGTGCGAAAGGTCGCCAAAACCGTGATTGAGTCGCCCGCCTGCCCGACTTTTTGAGAGTCTGCCAGGTCAATGCCGTCGAGGGAGATTTGATGCGCCGAGGCATACGCAATAACGGCAGGCCACGGGGGAATTAAGGAAGGCGGCGAGGGCGATTGAAGAGACGCTGCATCGACCGACAACATCTGGATTAGACCGAGCGGGACAGCGATGAGGACTGCTTTCATATAGCAATGTGCCCCTGCGACACCGTGCTGTTGCGAAAGTCACAGGGAAATTGCCTGAAATCCTCGAACAACGGCCCACCGAAATCGGCAAAGTATTTCGCATCATCTTGCCTAACGACATTTGTTCGGTGCACGTACGTCGAATGAGCGTTATCGCACGCCGCCGACCCTTGTCTGTTCTGCCATTTGGACCAACAAATGAGATGGTGGACGCTTGCGGACTCGAACCGCAGACCCCGTGCGTGTGAAGCACGTGCTCTAACCAACTGAGCTAAGCGTCCTTACAGAAATTTTGTAGCTCTTTTTCTTATTCTCATCCAGGGCAACTTTTTGAGATGGTGTCCATGGCCGGATGGGAAAAGCAGGCTGCAAACAGTTACTCTATACCTAAAAGGAACCAGAAGAGAGGGTTGTTCTACGTGAGGTCCGTTGTGGGCGGCAAGCCTCGATTGATATCCGCCTCGAGCGACAGCAGTCGGGCGACAATCTCCAGCCAGGGGCTAGGCCGCTTGAAGAACATTTCCTGCATCGCGCGGTAATCGGCCTCCAAGCCTGCATGGCGGTGTTTGGGTGGCACCAGACGGAAGCTACCGGGAACGGCCGTCTCGTATCTGGCCCAGGCCGAAGCAAAGAAGACCCGTTTGTGTTCCACGACCCTTGCCCGCAGGTCGTCCCTGGCGAGGGCGGCGGGCGCGGAGCCGTGCCCGGCCAGCGCAGCCAAGTCCGAGTAGTGGCGGGAGAATCGCGGGGGTGTCGGCTTTGCGGGGTCGCGGTGAGCTTCTGCATGCAGGATTGTGGCCTTTTCCCAGAAGGTGCGCTCGATCGAGAGCACCTTCAATGGGACACCAGGATCTGCGATCCGATCGGGGAAGGCTTCGGCCACATAGGGCCCGATGATCCTCGCCTCCGCCGGCCACGCGTCTGAGCGCGCACCAAACTCGATTTTCACCTCGCGTCGGACGTATGCGCCTGAGGTTGCGTTGCCGAGGGCGCTGGGGTAGGTGAAGCGGAGTGTTTGGGGGTCCTCGGCGTCGATCGCGATGGTCCAGCCGTTCGCTCCAAGGACCGCGACAGCCTGTTTCCGGAATGCGGGAAGGATTTCAGCCGCAACCCTAGCGGTGCAGGCTAAAGATAGGGCCTTGATCCGCTCGCGCCGCTCTTTTCCCGTGGTCGTCTTCTCCGGATCGTGCTCGCCCGTGAATCCCAGCCATTCCCGGCTGAGCGAGACGTCGATGTCCTCGGAAAAGCGTGCAATGGCCCGCCATACCTTGGAAAGAGAGGTTCCGCCCTTGAAGATCAGGTGCTCGCCAATCCCGGGCAGGGCGAAGAGTTCGCGCAGCGTCCAGCAGACCCAGAAGTCTTTTTCGACAATGACCTCCGCTATGCCGAGTCTTTGGGAGGAGGCCTCGTAGAGTTCGGCTTGCTGCCGGGGGTTGAGTTGGAGCACCGAGTTCACGGTCAGGGCGAGGCGGCGATCTGTTGCGCCAAGGGCTGGAGCCAGGCGGCAAGCCGGGGGATAAGCCGTCCCAACTCCGCCTTGGCTTTGGGGTCTAGTTGTCCGCGGAGCTTGGCCACGACCTCCGGGGTGGCGCCGCCTTGGCCGAGATGGCGGAGCGCTTGGATCGCGAGACCAGCAGGCCGGCCGGCACCTAGTAGGTTGCGCGGAGCTGCCCGACGAAATTCAAGCACCAGCTTCCCGAGCGGGATCTTGCGGGGGACGCCGTTCGTGAGAATGACAATCTTTGCCGGCACCTGGTCGGAGAGGTGGAGAAGGTTGGCTGCATAGGCCCCTGATACCTGCCACTGTGCGCCGCTGCCGTGCATGACGCTGCGCACGAGGTCCATGGCGCCCGTGGCCGTCTGGCCCAGGAGGGGATGGGAGCGCGGCCGGTCGTAGAATCCCCGCCGCACCCGGCGCAGATCGCCACGCCGGACGAGCCTCTCCAAGGCCTTGCGGACGGCTGCCGGGTTGCCGCAGTGAGAGAAATCGCGTGCCGAGGAGACCGACGGCCGTCCGAAAGTATTCATTGTCTTGAGTATCGACGCTTCGGTTGAGCGGGTTGTAGCGTTGCGGGTCATTACGTCACAAAAACTGTATAGTTTTTGTGACAAAGTCCAGCCCTGGCGACTTCTTGCCGCCGAGATCTTTCTACAGCGGGTTTCTACAGGTCAGGCTCGTCTTGGAGCAACTTTTTGAAACCCCGGGGAAACCAGGGCTTCTCGATCTCCCTCCGAAAGCACCTGATAGAAGGGTTGCGCAACGTCCTGAAAAATTAGGTCCTAGTTATGTGAAGCACGTGCTATAACCAGCTGATATAAGCGTCCTTAGGAAATCTAATCACCTGCCTCTGAAACAATCTCCAGTCGTTCCTAAGGCTGAGATCGGCATGTGACCCGGAGAAATCGAGCCCCAAACACGGAACCGAATCCATTAAGGAACGACGCGAGCCATGTACTAGGTGAGGCTTGGCGCAGGCGGCAAACAAAAATGGGCAATCTGCCTAAGTAATGCGGGCTCACTCCCGCCATCGACAGGGGAACACCCCATATCGCCTGGGTGCGGTTGCGAGTAGTATCAGTCGTAGAACACAGGCGTCACACCAACGAACGTGGATTGGAGCTGCCGGATGTTCGAGATTGGAAATGGAGCAGCCCAAATGAACAAACAACAAATCAAGACATCGAACATGAACGTCAGGATTGAAGTGGAAGGTCGGATCGTCCCATTCAGTTTGGATCTTGAAAATTGGCGCTGGCATTCTTCCAACGGGCAGAAAGAAGCGGACTTTCCATTGATAACCTTCATGAAAGGTAAGCGCTATGAACTCTATTCCGATGGAAAATTCGCCGAAGTAGAGAAGTGACAAGATCGAGCCTAAACTCGGGCCCCTTACCTCGGCCTCACGCCCGTTGGGGAGCCCGGGAGTTACCCTGGAAGACAGAAATTCTGTCGGCTCGGAACGGCGCAAGCCAGACAGATTGCGCAATGTTGGTGGATAGCCGTTTGAAAGATTTCAGATGCCGCGGCCGAGCAAGTCCCGGTTTTCTATAGCTCAGCCCCATTTTCCTTCAGCGTCAGGCAACTTTCGGCAACACGAGTTTCGTGTTTCCTCTGCAAACATCTTTATTTGCGGCCCCCAGAAACCCGCGGGCAGCTTTTCCCCGGTCGGGGTCGGTTGATGTCGGCTTCCAACCGCGCAGGCGGTCCAGGGTCGGCGTCAATCGCGAGCTGCTCGGATCCGCCCGTAGGGGCTTTGCCAGCGGTCCCTGTTCGAACGTTGCGGGATAGATTACGCTCCGCCCTGCTTTGATATTCGGTTGGATAGGGAGATTGCCTGTCCGATTATTGCGTCGGACATAGCGGACAATAATTGACGTAACGCCTGCTATATCGGACGCTATGCATTGTGCCGGCCACCTTCTCTCTTCCCCTGCCCGCCGCCCATGCGCTGCGTCGACTTGGGCGCGACCTCGCGCTGGCTCGGCGCAAACGCGGCATCTCCACCGCCGACATGGCGGCCCGGCTTTTTGTCAGCCGCGACACCTTGTGGCGGCTGGAGCGGGGCGATCCTTCGGTTTCCTTGGGAACGCTCGCCGCGGCAGCGTTCGTGCTCCAACTCCACGAGCGCATTGCCATGCTGGCGGCGCCCGCAACCGATGCGCTCGCTCTCGAGCTGGACGAGCGTCGTCTGCCGGAGCGAATCCGGCGCCCGCGAAAATGAGCGTCGAGGTGCACATCGACTGGCGAGGGCAGACTCATTTCGCGGGGCGCCTGCATCCGGCCCAGCGCGGCACTACCGTGACATTCGAATATGAGGGCGAATGGCTCGCTCGCGAAGACTCCTTCGCAATCGACCCTACGTCCCTGCCGCTGCGGCCGGGTCCGCACCACAACGCCATCCTGTTTGGCGCCATGCAGGACTGCGGACCTGACCGATGGGGCCGCCTTTTGATCGAGCGCGCAGTGCGCAAGCAGATCCTGGAGCGGAAGCCTTATCAGGATCTCGATTACGTGCTCACCGTCGACGATATCGTGCGGATCGGCGCGCTGCGCTTTCGCGCCGATCCGCGCGGGCCCTTCTTGGCCGCGAGTGAGGGGAAGCTTCCTCCCCTCATCGAGCTGGCGGCGTTGCTGCGGGCAACGGACGCAATCCATGGTGAAACTGAATCCGCGGCAGATCTTCGCTTTCTGCTCGGAGCCGGTTCTCCTCTCGGCGGCGCCCGGCCAAAGTCGGCGGTCCGCCTGCCAGACGGCAATCTGGCCATCGCCAAATTCCCCTCTCCCGACGACGTTCGTGACATCGCCGCCGGAGAGATTCTCGCTCTGACCCTGGCTGGCGAAGCCGGCATCATGGTATCCGACCATCGTCTGGTTGCGCTCGAGGGCCGGAGTGTCTCCGTCATCACCCGGTTCGATCGCCACGGGGGGCATCGGATTCCCTTTGTTTCGGCGCATAGCCTTCTTGGGCTGACGCGTGACGATTCAGGGGCCTATACGCGGCTGGCCGATGGCATCCGCCAGTTGGGCGACGATGTCACCGGCGACCTGCGCGAGCTTTGGCGGCGCCTCGTCTTTTCTCTCTTGGTCAGCAACTACGACGACCACCTCCGCAATCACGGCTTCCTGATGCACCGTCCGGGGCGCTGGGCGCTCTCGCCGGCCTACGATCTCAATCCGGTGCCGGAGATCGACCGCGCGCGGATGCCTAAGACCCCGATCAGCGAGTCGGACGGGGAGCCCTCGCTGGAAGCAGCCTTGGCGGCGGCCAACCGGTTCGGCCTCAAGTCCGCCGACTCCAAAAAGATTGTGCGCGATGTTTTCACGGCCGTGTCGAACTGGCGCCAGACTGCCAAGAAACTCGGGATCAAGGCCTCCACGCTCGACGCGTATGCCACGGCCTTCGAGCACCCTATCATGGCAGAAGCCCGGAAACTTTCGTGATCGGCTCCACTCAAGAGCTCCGCCTTGCCACTCTGGATGCGGGGAATCAAGCGCTCCGCCGCCGCATCTGTCGGCCATTTTTTTCTACGGGGGGTTTTCTACAGCTCAGCCCGAAAACTGGGCGCAAATAGGGATAAATCGAAAACACGCGAAAACCGCCGATCGCCGTTTTTCCCTTTGTAAATACACTTGGGCACAAGTGGGCGAAATCGGGTTCCAAACCCTCGGAGTAATGTGAAGCACGTGCTCTAAAAAACCGAGCTAAGCGTCCTTACAAAAGTCTGCAGTTTCCAATACATTTTCATCCAGGGTGACCATGGGAGGGGGTGCCAACGTCCGAATGGGAAAAACGGACTGCAAACAATCTCTCGATACCTAAAAGGAACCAGATAAGGGGGGACGTTCTATGTTAGGACCGCTGAGGGCAGGAAGCCCCGATTGATGTCCGCTTGCGGTATGGCCCCCTGCGGGCCGGATGTGACTTTGTTGTTGCCCGGCATGGCGGAAATTTGATGCGCAAAGCGGACGGAACTTCATGGCCGAAGAAGGTTCTGCAAATCGATGGCATTCAAAGGGCCGCAAATGCAGCGAGATCGTAGGACTCCCGTTCGGGACGGCGACACCCGACGGTGTCGCAAAATCAATTAACCCCTAACGCCTTACGAAATCAGTTGCCCGCCTGCGTTTCAGCCCGGTACGCCTCGGCAAGCAATACAACGGGATGGACGACCCGAGGGACAGACTCCGCTCGGTGCTCGATGCCCGAAAAACCCTGCAATATCCAAAGCTGGCAACCCGGGTTCGCCGTGGCGACGGCTGCGGCACCCGTCGAGCGAATATTCCCGACCTTCCGATCCCGGAGCCAGACGGCGGTAACAGGTTGGGTCAGCGAATAGACGCCTGCACTTCCACAGCACATGGAGGCCTCCGGGCATTCGCGGAGTTCAAGCCCGGGAATTGCCCGGAGCAGCTCGCGCGGCTGCGCCGAGACCTTCTGTCCGTGGCAGAGATGGCAGGCCTCGTGGTAGGTGACGATATTCGGAGCGGTTGACGACCGTGAAGCGCCCGGCTTCCTGAATCCGATTTCAACGAGCCATTCCGAGATGTCCCTGACTTTTCCGGACCATGCCGATGCTCGCGGCGCATAGGCGGGATCGTCTGCGAGAAGGTGCCCATAGCGCTTCAAGTGCGATCCGCATCCCGCCGAGTTCGAAATGATTGCGTCAAATCTGCCGGGGTCGATGGATTCGATCTGGCGCCGTGCGAGCGCCTTCGCGGTCTCGAGGTCTCCGTTGTGGACATGCAGCGAGCCGCAGCAGGACTGGCCCCTGTGCGTCGTCACCTCGCAGCCGTTTGCAAGGAGGACGTCGACCGTCGCGCGGTTCACCTCCGAGAAGGCGATGTCCTGGATGCATCCCGTCAGGACCGCGACCCGGTACCGGACCTCGCCCGGAGGCTTTTCAAGGCCCGCAATGAGCTCATCCGAGAATTCACTTCGTATCGTGAGCATCTGCCTCTCGAGTGCGCCAATCGATCCCGGCAGGATTGAATAGATCCCCGACCTCCGGATGAGACGGCGAAGTCCGCTCGCCTCGAAGAATCGCAGGAGCCTGGCGACAAACCGGAGCGCGGAGGGTCGGAAGAGCAGGAACCGGAGGGTCGCGAAGCGGACGATCGATCGGAGGGGCCCCGACTGGGCGCCGCTGCGGTCCGCCTCAGCCCGCGCCGCCTCGAATAGGGTGCCGTAGTCGACGCCGGCCGGGCACGCGGTCGTGCACGCAAGGCAGCCGAGGCAGTACGCCATCTCCTCCGCAAAGGTCCTGGTTGGCGCGAGCTCCCCGTCCGCGATCGCCCGCATGAGCGAGATCCTTCCCCGTGGTGAATGGCGCTCTCGGCCCGTTTCGAGGTAGGTGGGGCACGTCGGAAGGCAGAGGCCGCAGTGCATGCACTGCTGCAGCACGGAGTAATCCAGGGACTTGAGGAGGTTCGGCTCCGGGCTCACAGGTCTACGATCTTCCCGGGGTTAAGGAGGTTTTCGGGGTCGAGCGTGCGCTTCACCTGCTTGAGAAGGGCGAGGCTGCCGTCGCCGATCTGGTCCCTGAGGAACGGCTTTTTCGCAAGGCCGACCCCGTGCTCGCCGGTGATGGTCCCCCCGAGCGAAAGCGCGTGGCCGAATATCTCTTTCATCGCCGCCTCGACGCGGCGCATCTCGTCCCTGTTTCGCTCGTCCGTCAGGAACGTGGGATGGAGGTTGCCATCCCCGAAATGGCCGAAGGTGGCGATTTCGAGCCCGTGCCGGGCGCCGGTCTCCTGGATGAAGCGGATCATGTTGGCCAATTCGCTTCGCGGGACCGTCGCGTCCTCGAGGATCGTCGTCGGCCGCATGCGGGCAAGCGCGCTGAAAGCGCTCCGCCTCGCCGTCGCGAGACGCCCCGCCTCCGCGGCGTCCGCAGCCAGGCGGACGGAGGTGGCGCCGTTTTCCGAGCAGATCCCGCGGATTCGCGCGGCCTCGTCGGCGACCGCGGCGGGGTGACCGTCAACTTCCGCCAGAAGCAGGGCCTCCGCATCCAGGGGGAGCCCGACGTGCGCGAATTCCTCGACGCACCGGATCGTCTTCGAGTCTAGAAACTCGAGGGTGCACGGCACGATCCCCGCAGCGATGATCGCCGACACGGTCCCCGCGGCTGCATCCATCCGGGAGTAGGTTGCGAGGAGCGTCTGGCGCGCCGCAGGGCGGGGCACAAGCTTCAGCAGGACCTCGGTGACGATCCCGAGCGTCCCTTCGCTTCCGATGAAGAGGTCCTTCAGGCTGTAGCCTGCGACGTCCTTCACGCATTTGTTTCCGAGATGGCATACCTCCCCGCTCGCAAGCACGACCTCGAGACCCATCACGTAGTCGCGGGTGACCCCGTACTTGAGCCCCCGGAGCCCGCCGGAATTCTCGGCCACGTTGCCGCCGATGGTCGACACCTTCATCGACCCGGGGTCCGGCGGGTAGAAGAGCCCCGCGCCGTCGGCCGCATCATAGATCGCCTGGGTCAGGACCCCGGCCTCGGCCCTGAGCGTGAAGTTTCGCGCATCGACCTCGAGCAGCCTGTTCATCCTCACGAGGCAGAGGACGACAGAGCCTTCAACGGGGACGCTCCCGCCGCTCAGGCCCGTCCCGCTCCCGCGCGGGACCACGGGAACCCGGTGGCGCCTCGCGAGCCCGAGGATGGCGGACACCTCCGCCGTGGTCCGCGGAAACACGACGACCGCTGGGAGTTTCCGGAGCGCCGCCGTCGCATCGAAGGAATAGGGGATCAAGTCCTCGCGCTCAACGAGGACGTTAGCCGGACCGAGCAGCTGGATGAGGTCCTCAATCATGGGGCGAGTGCTGCGAGGGCTCGGGCACGGGCGACGCCACGGGAATCGGGCACGGCGGGGACAGAGTGGGGGTGACCTTCATGGGCTGCGGGAAAGGGGTGGGATGACGGTGCGCTGTTTTCCTGCGGCTGTGAACCAAAACCTTGACCCACGGGTTCCGCCCGGGCGGGGGGACAACTGAGTCATTTGATTGCACCCTTGGGCGCCCGGTGTGCCGAATTGTCTGCCCGCGGGCCGCCGGGCTCCCCGATCTTGCTCGGAGAGCCGGTAGCGTCATAGTGGCTCAAGCCATGCAATAGGGGCCTATCATGGATTCCAACAACCTCACCCAGATGTCGCGCCAGGCGGTCACCGACGCCCAGGCGGTCGCGCGCCGCCTCAACCACAACGAGGTGGACACCTGGCACGTATTGTCGGCGCTCCTAAGCCAGGAGAACGGGGTCATCCCGGGCCTGGTGGAGAAGATCGGCGTCACAGCGGGCGCCCTTCAGCTGGCGGTCGACCGCGAGCTCGAGCGGCTCCCCAAGGTGACGGGAAGCGTCGACACCTCGAAAATCTACGTGACCCAGGCGGTGAACGATGTGCTCACGCGGGCCGAGAAGGAGGCGAAGGAGCTCAAAGACGAGTTTGTGAGCGTCGAGCACCTTTTCCTGGCCCTGATCGATGTCGGCCGGCCGGAGGCGATGAAGAAGCTCTTCAAGAGCTTCGGGCTCGATCGCGCCAAGGTGCTTGGCGCGCTCAAGGAGGTCCGCGGCAGCCAGCGCGTCACCACCGACAATCCCGAGGCGACCTACCAGGCCCTCGAGAAATACGGCGTGGATCTTGTCGACAGGGCAAGGAAGGGGAAGCTCGACCCGGTCATCGGGCGCGACGAGGAGATCCGCCGAACGATCCGCATCCTTTCGCGCAAGACCAAGAACAACCCCGTGCTGATCGGCGAGCCCGGCGTCGGCAAGACTGCGATCGTCGAGGGCCTGGCCCAGCGGATCCTGCGCGGAGACGTGCCCGAGGGGCTCAAGGACAGGACCCTTTTCGCCCTCGACATGGGGGCCCTCGTGGCGGGCGCCAAGTACCGGGGAGAATTCGAGGAGCGCCTCAAGGCCGTCCTGAACGAAATCAAGCAGGCCGAGGGCCGCGTCATCCTGTTCATTGACGAGCTGCACCTGATCGTGGGCGCCGGCAAGGTGGACGGCGCCATGGACGCCGGCAACCTGCTGAAACCCATGCTCGCGCGCGGGGAGCTCCACTGCATAGGAGCCACGACGCTCGACGAGTACCGCAAGCACATCGAGAAGGACGCCGCGCTCGAGCGCCGCTTCCAGCCGGTCATGGTGGAGCAGCCGAGCGTCGAGGACGCGATCTCGATCCTTCGCGGGCTGCGCGAGCGCTTCGAGCTTTTCCACGGCGTCCGAATCCAGGACAACGCCCTTGTGAACGCGGTGGTCCTTTCCAACCGCTACATTTCCGACCGCTTCCTTCCCGACAAGGCCATCGACCTCGTGGACGAGGCGTGCGCGATGATCCGCACCGAGATGGACTCGATGCCGCAGGAGCTCGACGAGCTCACCCGGCGATCGCTGCGCCTCGAGATCGAGGAGACGGCGCTCGCCAAGGAGAAGGACGATGCCAGCAAGCAGAGGCTCGCCGTGCTCCGCAGGGAGCTCGCCGAGGCCCGCGAGAAGGCCAAGGGGCTCACCCTGCAGTGGGACAAGGAGAAGGCCTCGATCGACCGGGTGCGCAAGCTGCGCGCGGAAATAGAGGCGAGCCGCCTCGAGATGGAGAAGGCCGAGCGCGCCTACGACCTGAACAAGGTGGCGGAGCTGCGCCACGGCAGGATCCCCCAGCTTGAGGCGGAGCTGAAGGCCCTCGAGAAGCCGGGAAAGACGACCACGCTCTTCAAGGAGGAGGTTTCCGGCGAGGAGATCGCGGAGATCGTCGCAAAGTGGACCGGGATTCCGGTCACGCGCCTCGTGGAGGGCGAGAAGGAAAAGCTGCTCCGCCTAGAGGCGACGCTTCACAAGCGCGTCATCGGCCAGGATGAGGCGGTGACGCTCGTCACCGAGGCCATCCTCCGCGCCAGGAGCGGCATCAAGGATCCGCGCCGGCCGGTGGGAAGCTTCCTCTTCCTTGGGCCCACCGGGGTGGGCAAGACCGAGCTCGCTAAGGCCCTTGCCGAGACGCTCTTCGATTCCGAGGCGGCCGTCGTGCGGATCGACATGTCGGAATACATGGAGAAGCACGCGGTTTCGCGGATGATCGGGGCTCCCCCCGGCTACGTGGGCTATGACGAGGGCGGCCAGCTGACGGAGGCCGTCCGGCGCAAGCCCTTTGCCGTCGTCCTCTTTGACGAGGTCGAGAAGGCGCACCCCGACGTCTTCAACGTGCTCCTTCAGGTCCTCGACGACGGCAGGATCACGGATTCGCAGGGGCGCACCGTGGACTTCAAGAACACCATTATCATCATGACCTCGAACATCGGCTCGCGCTTCCTGCTCGAGGGCGTGACGGGCGACACGATACCCGAGGGCGTGCGCGAGAGCGTGATGGCGGACCTGCGCAAGGCGTTCAGGCCCGAATTCCTGAACCGGATCGACGAGACGATCCTCTTCAAGCCCCTGACGCTGGAGGAGATCGGCTCCATCGTGGACCTGCTCCTCGCCGACCTGAACAAGAGGCTGGCCGATCGGCGCGTGACGGTGGCGCTCGACAAGAGGGCGAGGGATTGGGCCGCCGAGAAGGGCTACGATCCGGTCTTCGGGGCGCGTCCGCTCAAGCGGTACCTCCAGCGCCAGATCGAGACCCGCCTGGCGCGGGGCCTGGTCTCCGGTGAGATTGCCGAGGGCTCGAAGGTGACCTTCTCCGTGAAGAACGGGGAATGGGTGGTCTCCTGACCGCGGACAGGGGCGGCGAGGGCGGTTGACACCGCCCGCCGCCCCCGGTTTGTTCTCGGCAGCCACGGCTCACGCGGATCGCACCCATTTTCCGCCTGGCCGAACCCCGGCGCGAAGCGTGGATCGGCCCGTGTCGTTCCCGGGAGGCGATCACAGGAAAAAACGATGGACACCAAGACGAATCGGTATGGAGCCGGAACCCTCGCAGTGCTTCTCGCCATGACCCTTACGACGCGTTCCCTAGCGGACAACCAGGTGCGAATCGATTCCGGCACCGTCGAGGGCGTGACGCTCGGCGCCACCGGTGTGCGGGCGTTCAAGGGGATTCCCTACGCGGCCCCGCCCGTGGGCGACCTGCGCTGGAGGGAGCCGCGCCCCGTCGCCCACTGGGAGGGCGTCCGCAGGGCGACCGAATTCGGCCCGAGGCCCATGCAGGCCCCAATCTATTCGGACATGGTCTTTCGGGACGCGGGACCGAGCGAGGACTGCCTTTACCTCAACGTTTGGACGCCGGCACGGGCCGCTTCGGACCGCCTGCCGGTCATGGTGTGGATCTACGGCGGCGGGTTTGAGGCCGGTGCGACCTCGGAGCCGCGCCAGGACGGCAAGGACCTGGCGAGGAAGGGCGTCGTGATAGTCAGCATGAACTACCGGCTGGGCGTGTTCGGATTCCTGGCCCATCCCGGGCTTTCCCGCGAATCGGGGCACGGCTCGGGAAACTACGGGATCATGGACCAGATTGCCGCGCTCCAATGGGTGCAGCGGAACATCGAGGCCTTCGGCGGAGACCCTTCGAATGTGACGATCTTTGGCGAGTCTGCGGGGTCCTACTCGGTCAGCATCCTGGTGGCCTCGCCGCTCGCCCACGGCCTGTTCCAGAAGGCGATCGGCGAAAGCGGCTCCATGGTGGGCACGCGGAGGAACCCCTCGCAGGCCCTGCCACTTGCGGTCGCCGAGAGGAACGGCGAGGCCTTTTCGGAGGCGGTCGGGGCCGCGACGATCGCCGGTCTCCGGGCCCTTCCCGCCGACGTGCTTCTGAAGGCGTCGCGCGACGATAAAAACTTCGATACGGAGCCCACGGTCGACGGGTATGTCCTGCCGAAGGACGTTTATTCGATCTACCGGGAGGGGGAACAGAACCGTGTTCCGCTTCTCGCGGGCTGGAATGCCGACGAGTCGAGGGCTTACGAGGTGCTCGGCGACAAGCGTCCGACGGCCGAGGGATTCAAGAGGTCCGTGCGCGAGAAGTACGGAAGCCTGGCCGACGGGATCCTAAGGCTCTATCCGGCGGGGACGGACGAGGAGGCGGTCAGGTCGGCTGGGGATCTGGCGGGGGACCGGTTCATCATCTCCTCAACTTGGAAATGGATCGACCTGCAGGCCGAGACCGGGCGCGTCCCCGTATACCGGTACTCATTCGACCGGGCCGTGCCGGCCCCGGCGGGCACCGTGATCAACGGGGCGCCCGCGACCGGCGCCGACATCGGCGCGGCGCACGCCAGCGAGATCTCCTATGTCTTCGGGGCCCTTGCCGCGAAGGCGGACGTGGCCTGGGAGAAATCGGACTGGAGGCTTTCGGACGAGATCGGGACCTACTGGACGAATTTTGCGAAGACCGGGAACCCGAACGGAGGCGGGCTTCCGGAATGGCCCCTTTACGAGAGGAGGACCGGCAACCTGGTCATGCACCTGGATGTCGCCTTGCAGGTGGCCCCTGAAACCCACAGGGATCGCCAGGATTTCTGGGACGGCGGTCCGCATTAAAATCGTATCGTTGCGCGCCGGCGCCGTGCTAAGATCGCGCGCCCGAAGTTCTGCGGCCCTCCAAGGGTCGAGACCCCATCCCCAACCCCAATGAAATCCCGCCCGATAATCCCGTTGGCGCTCGCCATGGGCCTCCTCGCCCCGACGAGTCAGCTTGCGAATCCCGCAAATCCCAATGCAACTCCCGAGGCTCAGAAGCTCCTGGCGTTCCTGGTCGAGATTGGGGGCCGCTACACGATCGCGGCCCAGCATAATTTCGCCTCCTCCGGCTCGAAGTACACGGACCTCACCAAGGCGATCACCGGGAAGGCGCCCCTCCTCTGGGGTTCGGACTTCAGCTTCGCCTACGTGGGCGCCGAGCCGCAGAAATTCCAGCACTGCGGTCCCCTGAACCTGACCCCGCTGCCGGATCCGCTCTACTACGTGGAGGCAACCCCGGAGGTGGTGCGCCAGCGCATCGTCGACACCGCGATCCGCCTGCACAAGGAGGGCTACCTCATCACGCTCATGTGGCACGCAGCCCCTCCCGGGGCCGACGACTACTGCGACGGCAACCAGATCTGGACCTGGGATAGGCGCCCGAACCAGCAGCAATGGGATGAGCTCACGACGGATGGGACGCCGATGAACCTGGCGTGGCAGAAGCAGGTTGACCGGATCGCCGGCTACCTGGGGCAGCTGCGCGACGCCAAGGTGCCGGTTCTTTGGCGCCCGTACCATGAAATGAACGGAAAATGGTTCTGGTGGTGCGACAAGAAGGGTGCGGACGGGTTCAAGAAGCTCTGGATCATGATGTACGACCGGTTCGTGAACCTCCACAAGCTGGACAACCTGATCTGGGTCTGGGACACGAACGCCCCGAGGGCCACGCCCGGCGACGAGGCGGGCGCATACGAGGATTTCTACCCGGGAGCCCAGTACGTGGACGTGCTTGCGGCGGACGTCTACCACAAGGACTGGAAGCAGTCGCACCACGACGATCTCCTGAGACTGGCCGCCGGCAAGCCGATCGCCCTTGGGGAGGTGGGAGAGCCCCCGAGCTCGGAGCTGCTCGATCACCAGCCTCAGTGGACCTGGTTCATGCCCTGGTTCCTGCAGGCGCGCGACCCCGACGCCCTCCGCAGGATCTTTGCCGACAAGCGGGTGCTGACAAAGGACGACGTGACGATCGACGCCGAGGGAAACATCCGGATCAAGGCGGCAAAGGCGAACTGACGCCCCGCGGGTCTACTCGCCCACAATCTTCACGAGAACGCGCTTGCGACGCATCCCGTCGAATTCACCGTAGAAGATCTGCTCCCAGGGCCCGAAGTCGAGCCTGCCCCCGCTCACCGCGACGACGACCTCGCGGCCCATGAGGGTCCGTTTCAGGTGGGCGTCGGCGTTGTCCTCGCCCCGGTTGTGGGCGTATTGGCTGTGCGGCTTCTCCGGGGCCAGTTTCTCCAGCCATTTCTCGAAGTCCGCATGCAGTCCCGGTTCGTCGTCGTTGATGAAGACCGACGCGCTGATGTGCATTGCGTTGACGAGACAGAGGCCCTCGCGGATCCCGCTTTCCTGCAGGGCCTCCTCAACCTGAGGGGTGATGTTGAGGAGCTGCCGGCGCTGCGGGACGTCAAACCAGAGTTCCTTCCTGTGGGATTTCATGGCCATGGGTCCGGATTCGAGCGCTGCCCTAGGCGGCCAGCCGGAGGATCCTCTCGACCAGCTCGGGCGTGATGTCGCCTCGCTCGCCCATGTTCACCATGCCCCGGCCCTTTAGCCGGGCGGCGACCTCGGCGCCGACCTCCGGCTTCACCTGGTAGTCGCAGAGGCGGGTGCGCAGCCCGAGCGACTCATAGAATCCTCGGGTCCGCTCGATCGCGGCATCGATGCGCGCCTGGTCGGAGCCCTCGCGGATCCCCCAGACCCGCTCGCCGTACTGCAGCAGTTTCGCCGCCTTGCCGGTGCGCTGGACATTGAGAAGGCTGGGGACGACGACCGCGAGCGTCCGGGCGTGGTCGATCCCGTGAAGGGCCGTGAGCTCGTGGCCGATCATGTGGCTCGCCCAATCCTGGGGCACGCCGACTCCAATGGCTCCGTTCAGGGCCCAGGTGGCCGCCCACACGACGTTGGCGCGGGAGTCGTAGTCGGTCGGATTCTTGACGGACCTGGGGCCGTCGTCGATCAGGACCTGCATCACCGATTCCGCGAAACGGTCCTGGACCGCGGCGCGGGCCGGATAGGTGAGATATTGCTCGATGACGTGCGTGAACGCATCGGCCACGCCGTTGGCGATCTGGCGCTCGGGAAGGCTGAAGGTGGTCTCCGGGTCCAGGACGGCGAACCTCGGGAAAACAAGGGGGCTCAGGAATGCGAGCTTCTCCCTGGCCGAGCGTCGGCTGATGACGGCGGCCGTGTTGGATTCCGAGCCTGTGCCAGGGAGCGTGAGAACGACTCCGATCGGCAGGGCCGACCTGAGCTCCGAGCCGCGGCTCAGGAGGATCTCCCAGGGGTCCCCGCCGTAGGGGATTGCGGCGGCCACGAACTTGGCCCCATCCGCGATCGAGCCGCCGCCCACCGAGAGGATCCAGTCGATCCCTTCGCTGCGCGCAAGGCCGACCGCCTTCATAAGGGTGTCGTAATCGGGATTCGCCTCCACGCCGAAGAATTCGTGAACCGTCCGCCCTCCCAGGGCATCCCGCACCTGCCTGTGGACGCCGTTTGCGCGGATGCTGCCGCCGCCTGCGAGGAGGAGCACCCGTGCGCCGGCCGGAAGCTCTGCGTCCACCGCCTTGATCTGGCCGCGGCCGAAATGGATCCGCGTGGGATTGAAAAAAGTGAAGTTTTCCATGGCGAACGCGGAGAATCTGCCAAGAATGGCAAAACCGCAATAGCCCCTTGCAACCCGAGCCCATCCGCTACTTCGACCGCTATGCCAAAGTGACGAAGACCGAAAAGGTCTTCGGCGAACGATGGCTCCGGTTCGCCTACGAGAACCCTGTCGGCCGCCTCGCGGTCTGGCTGCTGGCCAGGAGGAGGATCTTCTCCTGGTACTATGGGCGCCAGATGAACAAGCCGGGCAGCGACATCGATATCTTCAAGTTCATCGCGGACTACGACATCGACGCCTCGGAATTCGTTAAGTCGGCCTTCGAATTCGAGACGTTCAACCAATTCTTCCACCGGGCGCTGAAGCCCGAATGCCGGCCGATCGCGCAGGGCCCCGGGGTCGCCGTGCTTCCCGCGGACGGGCGCCACCTTGTGTTCCCCGATGTAAACAAGGCAAATGGCTTCTACGTAAAGGGTTCCAAGTTTACCCTCCCGGAGCTTCTCGGGGACGAAGAACTCGCAAAAAGGTTCGCGGGCGGGGCGATGCTGATCTCAAGGCTCTGCCCCAGCGATTACCACCGCTTTCACTTTCCCGTGTCCGGCATCCCCTCGGAGGCCAGGCTCGTGAAGGGCTCCCTCTATTCGGTCAGCCCAATCGCGCTCCGAAGGAACATCCAGTATCTGGTCCGCAACAAGCGTTTTGTCACGCTGGTGGAGGCGCCCGAATTCGGTACCGTCGCAATGATCGAGGTGGGGGCGACGAACGTCGGGAGCATCGTCGAGGGATTCGTGCCCGGCCGGGCGGTCGTCAAGGGAGAGGAAAAGGGAATGTTTGCCTTCGGCGGCTCCTGCGTGATCACGCTGTTTAGGCCGTCGTGCATCATTTTCGACGCGGACCTGGTGGAGCAGAGCGCGGCCTTTACCGAGACGTACGCAAGGATGGGTGATCGCCTGGGAATCGGGATTGGGTGAACCTGCCGGGCTAGGCCTATTTTGTCGCCTTGTCGTAGGCGGCCTCCAGCTTCCTCCAGGCCTTGGCGGCCTCCTCCTTGGCGTTGGACCACGTGTCGGCGGTCGCGTTGCCAAGATCGGACAGCTTCGACTTTAGCTCCGCGCGCGCCTCGTCATACTTCTTGATCGCTTCCGCGCGCTCCGGGGAATCCGGCGCGGCCTTGGTCTTAAGGTCCGCGATCTTCTCGTCCATCTTGTCCGCCGCGCTTCGCGAGGCTCGCGGAGAACTCGGAGCGCTTTTCGTAGGTGGCGTCCTTGATCCGATCCCAGGTGGTGATGGCGGCGGCCTTTACGTCCTCGGCGGCATTCACGACGGAGACCTTCGTTTCCTGCACGGCGTCCGCCACCTTATCCTTGTCGGATTTTGAACAGCCATTGGCGAACAGAAGGCCTATCGGGGCGAGAAGGGTTAGCGTTAGCGAGGCGGACGATGCGCTTGTTCATGGGTTTTTGGATTTCGATTCTTCGAGGGCAAGCACCCTGGGGTGCGGTCGTGCGCGGATTGCGCAGACGTTGCTGTCCTCCAACAATCGACCCTCGGCAGCCTATCGGGTTCCCCGGACCAGGCAAGAACGCCGGTGCGCGGCTCAACCCCCGGTTCGCTGGAAGATCACGAAACGCGAGTCCGAGGAAATGAACCCGGATCCCGGAAGGTCCTGGAAGCGGAGTAGGCTCGGCAGAGAATCAAAGATGGCGACGGCCCTGTAATGGGCCGCCAGCCCGGGGCTCTGCAGGAGCGACGTCACATCCCCGGGCCGCAGGACGATCCAGTCGGGGTGCAGGCGTTCGGCGCACCCGAAGAAGCCGACATGGCTTTCCTTCCTAATCCGGACCATGGCCGGCGTGACCAGGCCGGGGTAATCGAGGACATGGAGACCGCTGTAATAGCCTATGTAGCCGATCGGCTCGAGCATCACCGTGTCGGTGGGCTTGGCATGTTCACGCAGCCAGAGGCCCACGCCCCGGCGGGCGCCGTCCTCGACGACGTGTTGTCGGACCCTCAAACTCATGAGCGAAAAGACCGAGACGTAACCCAAGAGTCCCAGTGAGGTGGCGAGCCCCGCCAACGACGCAAGCCGGCGCGCCCCGCTCCCGGAGAGGCCCCGGCTGATTACGCTTGCAAGCACGACCGCGGCCATCGTGCAGGAAGGGCAGTAATACCAAGGGAAGATCATACCGGACGAGCCCACGAATGCCAGGTAGAGAACGGTGCCGAAGAAGACGAAGGAAGCGCTGCGGCCGATGCGATCCCGGGTGGGAAGCATCCAGTACCCCCCGCAGATGATCCCGAAAACCCACGAGACCGCGCCGACCCAAGGGGTCCAGCCGCCAGACGTGCTGTAAATCCCCTGGAATCCCCCGGGGACGGATTGGCCGAGCATCTCGAAGAAACGCTGAAGCTTCTCTCCGGGCGGCAGCTCCCCGAACATATTGTTCTTGGCAATGATGGTATGGGGCACGGGGGAGCCGTAATACCAGCTGGTGGCGATCACCCAAGGGGCATAGATAAGCACTGCGAGGGCGGCAGCCTTGGTCACCGTTCGGACCGTCTCCCTGGGCGAGTCGCCGAAAAAAAGCATGGCGGCGATGACAAGCAGCGCGATCTGCACCGGGCTGTCCGGCCTTGTCCATAGGAGGCCGCCCCACGCTGCGCCCAGGATTCGCCATCGGCCCTTCACGAGCCCGTAAAGGGAAAGAAGGAGGAAGCCGGCCCAAAGGCCCGCCTCTTGGCCGCTGATCGAAAAGATGAGGAGCTTGGCCTGGAGGAGCGATAGGGCGACAAGGAGCCCCGCTTCGGATCGGCCCTTTTGGGGGTCGACTTCGTCAAGGAGCCGTGCGACGCAGGCGAGGCCCCAGGCCCATACGGCCAGCGAAACGATGACAAATCCCCATAGGGCTCTCCCGTATCCCGCGCCGCCCAACACCCACTTGAAGAGCGCGGGCAGAACGCCGTTCAGCGGGGACGTGAACCCGAACACCCTCTCTCCGGCGTTGTAGACAAGTCCACGGCCCGCCACGAGGTTTTCGCTGAATCGGAACGTGATCAGGAAATCCTCCCACACGAAATGCGTGTAGGCCTCGGCCATGCAGCCCGCTGCGAGAACGACGATCCCAATAGCCCAAGGATACGATGAGGTCCGCGGGCATTGGGAGCCGGTTTCCGAGGTCACAGCTGACGGGTCGCGCCTGCCGGGCCGAAACTGGCAATCTCGGGGCGCTTTAGTTCCGCATTGGGGTGCGGCAATCCAAGCATAGCGCGTTCGCTCTTGACCGAGATGTCGTCAACCAAGATGGCCGGAG